>JAPKBN010000018.1 GCA_026421215.1 Dehalococcoidia bacterium | reverse complement strand
GCGTCGAGATCCCGCCGCATCTGGGCGACCTCTTCCAGAGAGCGCGTATCTGCATATGTATAGACGGGCGTGGTCGGCTGGCCGTCGGCATCCAACCCGAGCAGATTGCCGACGAAAGTGTCCAGCCCGACGGCGACGATGTTGGACTTGACGTCCCCCGCCAGATTCAGCAGTTTGTCGATAGTCCGCTCAACGACATCTGCCAGAATCAGCGCGTCGTCAGCCGCACCGCCGTTCGGGGATGTGGGAGTCACGTGTGGAGTAGCGACGCTCAGCCCCGGCAATGCATTCGCACCTGCGTCGTAGACGGTAGCGCGCACAGACGAACTGCCGACATCAATCGCCAGAACGTACGGAGTATGTGGCTGTTTGTTCACGATTGCGGGTGTCAATCTTGCCCCCTCTCCCAGCGGGAGAGGGCTAGGGTGAGGGAGACGGTTATCTCGCGGCCGCCGACAATGATGTAGATATTTAATTCGGTCCTTTTGATCCGACTGTGCCCGCTAACGGTTCAATGTGTATTGCTTAATCTTCGCTAGTCAGAGCACGGGCTCTGGATCCGATTTCTCGGAGCATTCCTCGAAACACAAGAACGTGTAAGGGATAAAGGCAAAACCAGTACACAACTCCAAAAACACCACGGGCGTCAAACGCTACCGTTTGATCTATGGCCACCCCGAGTTCGGTATTCCTGACACGTAGGTCCAGCCAGGCTTCGCCGGGAAGTCGCATGTCAGCGCGAAGCGTGATTCGCGAGCCCGGGGCCACTCGGACCACAGTCCAAAAATCAAGAGTCTGCCCAACGGCGACGTCGTTGGCTGCAACCTTACCTCTTCGCAATCCTGGTCCACCGACCAGTTTGTCTAGCGCCCCACGAAATCGCCACAACCAATCACCCCAGAACCAACCGTTTGGCCCTCCTATCGAGCCGATAGTTCTATACAGGTCGTTCGGGGTCACATTAACGGGTATTGTTCGACGTTCGACGAACTTTGTCCCGATTCGTGTTTTCATGGCTGGAGAGTTTTTCACAACTGGGGCGTCGAGGAATTCCAGATCTGAGTTTTCAGTATCAAGCGCTTGCCGGACCGCCGCTTCGGCAGTTATCGGGTCAAATCCGAAATCATTTTCGGCCGCGTTATTACTTACGATCGAGCTATGAGCCGCGCTATCTACGATTCTTCTCCCGATTCGGTAATGCGCGGGTGTGACCAACTTCAACCAGAGGCTCGAGAGCCTGGGAGTGATGACCGGAACAGGCACCATTAGGCGGCGCAGGCCACGCGCCCGCGCGTAGATTTTCATCAAGCGCGCGTAAGTAATAACGTTCTTACCGCCGATTTCATAATTCCGACTACCCTTTGACTGGTCAGACGAGGCGTTGACGAGATACCGGACAAGATCGGCGGCAGCTATAGGCTGCACCGGTGTACGTACCCATCGAGGCGTCACCATGATCGGTAGTCGCTCGACTAGAGCCCTTATCGTCTCAAAAGGCATACTCCCGGCGCCGATCACCACCGATGCACGGAATTCGATAACGTCTATCTCACTAGACCGGAGAACGTCACCAACCGCCCTGCGGCTCGCTATGTGCTGGGATTCTTTCTCCGGAGGTGACTGAGCAAGCGCCCCCAGATATATGATCCTTGTGATCCCTGCATGTGAAGCAGCGGTGACGAAGTTCTTGGCAGCCCGGCGCTCAAGTTCCTCATAATTGGCCTGCTCGTCCATGGAGTGGGCCAGGTAGAACGCGACATCAGCACCGGCCAGGCATTCTTCAAGAGATTTCGGATCGAACAGATCACCGAATATGGCGGTCGCATTCTCAGGGATCTCTCCGGCGATACGTTCGGGATGCCGGGATATACACCGGACCTGGGAGAACTCAAGGGAAACGGGTTCGATTAGTAGCCGACCAACATACCCGGTAGCCCCGATTATGACGGCGCTTTTATTGTTAGTCACGGTGGTGATTTCACTCACTTTTCGATCGCCAAGATATCTGCGGTGCGGTAGATCAACGGTACCCCCACTCAGATCGACGATATCTTTCTAGAACGGTGGAACTCTGTATCAAGCGTAAACACTTGATCACAAAATGGACCCGGTCGTAAGTCAAGGTTGAGATGACATGGGATGTGGGTTAAACATTACAGGGTGACTTCATCGACATCGTCCTCGGACCCAAACACGCCTCAAACAGCTTCGGACCGCAGGTACCGACGTCTCAGAATCTTCAACGGCTTGATGGGGGCGCTTCATTTCGCCCAAGCGATCGCAGTTCTAGCACTGGCGAACGACTTCTCGCTACCGGTGACGGCTACATTCTTGCAGGATGCACCGGGTGCATCAGCGCCTTCACTGAACGAATTGTTCCAGTTCCGACTTGCTTGGGGGGTCGCTGGATTTCTGTTGATCTCCGCAGCCGCACACTGGATCATCGCCTCGCCGGGAGTGTTCCGTTGGTATCAGCACAACCTGAAGCGTAATCGCAATTACGCGCGCTGGGTGGAGTACTCGATCAGTGCCTCGCTGATGATTGTCCTGATCGCGTTGCTCACCGGCTCCGGGGATGTCGGTGCGTTGCTTGCTATTTTTGGT
Organism: Dehalococcoidia bacterium; assembly: GCA_026421215.1. Lineage (GTDB taxonomy): Bacteria > Chloroflexota > Dehalococcoidia > Lucifugimonadales > Lucifugimonadaceae. The sequence goes on along the minus strand of JAPKBN010000018.1, from coordinate 34,837 downwards.
GTCAACGCTTCGATGATCTTGTTTGGCCTGTTAATGGAACACTACGAGGAACCAGGGGCAGTCAATTGGATGTCGTACTTGTTCGGAGTAGTAGTGGGCATTTTCCCATGGGTGGTAATCGCCCTTTATCTGTGGAGTCCTTCTACTTCTGCATCGCCGCCCGTGTTCGTATACGGCATCTTCATTTCACTTTTCATCTTCTTTAATAGTTTCGCTGTGAACATGGTCCTTCAATACAAGCGCGTTGGCCCCTGGCGAGATTACCTATTCGGGGAGTCAATTTATGTCCTCCTCAGCCTGACTTCGAAATCCGCCTTGGCCTGGCAAGTATTTAGTGGAACGCTGGCCAGCTGAGACGAAGATAGATCGAGGCTTCTGGCAAACCTGCATGACGCCAAATGGACGAGGTCGCTTCGAGTTCTACTATCAACGCTTTCGGCCCGACATGCCTCTAGGCTGACGAGCCCTTTAAGTGGAGATATTGGTCTGGTCTCCGGAGGACGGTCCTTTTAATTTGTATGTCGTCGGTCCGAATCCGGCAGGGCCCACCAATTAATCCAACATCCTTGATTCGTTTCGCAGTAATTATGACAACGGTGTCAGGAGACTAGTGTTCGCCTGATAGCGATGGAACTCTTCTCTTCCACGTTCCCTAGGGTCGCGCCGCACGTTGGGCGTTCACCTCGATCGAGTACGCTTCAGCGTTCACGCCGATGAAAAGCGTCGTGCCGTTCGGGCCACCGAAATCGAGGTTCGCGTTCCGGTCGGGCGTCAGAATCTTGCCCAGCAGCTCCCCGGCGGGGTTGAACACCTGAACACTGTCACCTGCCGAGGTCCATACATTGCCGTGCGTATCCACCCGAAACCCGTCGGATTTTCCGGGCGTCGGCTTGGCATAGATCCTGTGATTGGAGAGAGTCCCGCTCGAAGATGCGTCGAAGGCGTGTATCGATGCCTCGGGAGAGTCCAGTTCGTAGCCGGTGTCTGCGACGTAAAGGATCGACTCATCGGGTGAGAAGGCGATGCCGTTTGGCATGTCGAAATCGTCGATCATGATCTCGATTGTTCCGGTATCCGGCCAGAGCCTGAAGACGTAGTTTGCGCCAAGCTCGGAGTCTGCCTTGTGTCCCTGTCGGTCGCTCAAAATCCCGTAGGGCGGGTCGGTAAACCAGATACTCCCATCGCTCTTCACAATCAGGTCGTTAGGCGAATTGAGCTTCTTGCCTTCGTAGTTGTCAACTAGGTTCACCACCGTGCCATCGAGCTCGGTCCGGCTGATCCTGCGGCCGCCATGTTCAGCCGATACTAGTCGATTCTCGCGATCCAGCGTGTGACCGTTGGTGTAACCGCAGGGTTGCCTGAAGATGGTTGTCCCGTCGCTTTCTGACCATCGCAGCATTCGGTCGTTCGGGATGTCGCTCCACAGGAGATATCCGCCGCCTGCTTCGGCCGAATCAGGAACCCAAGTTGTGCCCTCGGCCCAGAGGTACCCATCGCCAAGTTTGCGCAGGCGTGCGTTCGGGTTGATTAGCGTCTTAAAAGCGTTGGAAAGGATCTCGTATTGCGGTTCCAAATGCGTGACTCCTGCGTTCAGCGTATTGCATGATTTCTAGAAGGGGTATGCGCCCCTGGACTTTAACCGCACCATCCAGACCGAGCTGGTGGCGCAAATGAAAAACGTCTGGCGATCCGCCATGCCAAAGCAGCAGTTTGCGGCGACCTCAGGCGTGAGGAACTTGCCGAGCATCTCTCCTTCCGGCGTGAATACCTGCACTCCTTCTCCAGACGTGACGTACAGAATGCCGTCCGTATCGATCCTCAGACCGTCAGGCACGTGCGGCGATACCTCGCAGACAACCCGGCTGCTGGTCAACCGAGTGCCGTCGACTACATCGAACGCCCGTATGTGGTGTGGACGATCGTTGCCGTGTGTGGCACCGGAGTCGGATATGTAGAGCACCGATTCGTCCGGCGAGAACGCCAACCCATTCGGTTTGTCGAAATCCTCTGCGACCGCCTTCAGATCTCCAGTGGAAGGATCTAGCCGGTAGACGCGATTGCGCTCTTGCTGCGGCGACTCCCCATGCCCCTGATCATCCATGAGCGAACCATAGTCGGGGTCGGAGAACCAGATGCTGCCGTCTGACTTGACGATCACATCGTTGGGGGAGGTCAGCGGCTTCCCTCCGTAACTATCTACCAGCATCGTCTCCGGCTCGCCGGGTCGAGTGATTGAGACGCGCCGCCCGCTCGTCTCGCACGTCAGAAGATTGCCGTCCGCGTCCACCGTGTTTCCGTTGGCGTTACGGCTCGGCTGACGGAAAACGCTCACACCGTCCGATTCCGACCAGCGCATGATGCGGTCGTTCGGAATATCGCTCCACACGAGATAGCCACCGTCATGAATCCAGGCGGGCCCCTCTGTGAACCCCATACCGTCGGCGATGAGTTCGATCGTGGTGTCGGTATCAACGATTCCTCGGAATCTTTCGTCAATGACCTGTATTTCGGGGGGCATAGCTCTCTCCGAACCACTCAAGTGCCAATGTGAGAATAAAAGTCTGAGATGATTGAGGCCGGAAGGCTAACATCGCGCCGGTAACCGGGCCAGTTGGTCCAAACTCGACTCGTAGTCAATACTTCGGGGATTGAACAATGTCAGAGCACAGAGTGTCACTGGACTGGAATCGGGATAGTGACGACTTCAAGTACCCGACCTATACCCGGGACCACACATGGTCGTTCCGAGGTGGTGAGACGGTTCGCGCGTCTGCGGCACCTGAATTTCTTGGGAATGCCGATCGTGTGGACCCGGAAGAGGCGTTTGTCGCCTCGATATCGGCCTGTCACATGCTGACCTTCCTTGCGATAGCGGCCAAGCGCAGGTTCGTCGTGGACACGTATTCGGACAATGCTGTCGGATACCTGAAGGAGAACGAGGAGGGTCGGATGGCCGTAACGCGGGTGGAGTTACGTCCGGAGATTGCATTCTCCGACGAGACATTGCCGACGCCAGATCAGGTCGATCACATGCACCATATGTCGCATCAGGAGTGCTTCATTGCGAACTCAGTGAGGACGGAGATAGTTGTGCTGCCGTCAGAGATGACATAGGGGCAAATGTTAGATGTACCGATGGTGTGACATTCAAATGTCATCCTGAGCCTGAGGTGAAGGACTCCATGTATCTGCCGACGATATTCTTCGACTCAAGCTGCTCAGAGCGACAATTCCATTGAATGTTCTACCGCACCTATGCGCCCAAACAGTGCATGGGCGAATGACTATCCGTCCTTATGACAGTTCTCGTTCAACACACACGTGTTGGATCCCTCGGCTGGGCTCGGGATGACAATACAATCACTCCTGCGGAAACTCACGACACCCCATAACAGGAACCTACTTCTTGATTTCAGACCAGAAACAAGACCGCCAATTGCTCAGGGCTGGATATTCCGAGACCGTCATTACGCCGCCCATTGGCTTCAATATCGCCGGCCCAGAACACTTGCCGCGACCGGCGACTAACGTGGCAGACGACCTCCTCGCCCGGGTTTTGTTACTGGAGGCAGGTGGTGTCCGTGCTGCAATCGTGACGTTGGATGTTTGGGGCATCAGCGAAGAGTTCGCATCGTTGCTCATAGGTCGTGTGTCGGCGGCGGCCGATATCGACACTGCCCTCGTATGGATTGGAGTGTCCGGCAATGCATCGTCCCCGCCGCTATGGGAGAGCGATCATGCCGAATACATCGAATATGCGGCATACGTTCCGCAGCAGATCGGTGGAATTGCAGCACTGGCCGCAGACCGTATGCAGGACGCCGAGCTTGGTTTTACGTCGGCGCTCCTTCCGGACTTAGCCACCTCGATACGCGGCAGGCAGTACGAAATAGACGAGACCGTACCGATCATGATCGTCGATGGCGCATCCGGGCCTATAGCGCGTGTGTTCGGGTTCGGGTGCCCGGGTTCGGTCGTTGGCGCCGAACCGGCAGTCTGGACCTCCGATTACCCGGGGTATGCCTGCTGGGCACTCTCTCAGGCTTCAGATGGGGCCGGATGTATGTTCATACGAGGTCCGGCCCACGACGTGAGGCCCTTCGACTGGTACAACGGCAATGTGGCCTCCGGGCACAGCGATAGGACCCAGGCGGATGTCCAGGCCCTGGGCTGGTTGCTGGCGACACAGGTGGGCGTAGCGACTCAGGGCGCTCTCCTGCGCAGAAACGTGGAAATCAAGCCGGTTGGAACCACCGGATCACTGCCCGATCTGGGCTGGACGAAGTCCATCGCCATAGCTGATGGACTCTTCGATTCCTTCTTCAGCCCACTCACGACTGAATTTGGCGTTGAACTACGGGTACAGACGCCAGACCAGACCGTTTTTGCGTGCGCCAACATGGGCGGGCTTTCGTTCCAAGTGCCAGCGCCTGCTATTGATACCCGTGCCGCCGTAGAACGTTACCGGGCGCGCTGATTTTCCACTTCGGGTCGGTCAAATTCCTGAGCCAGGTAGATGTTTAGAACTGGGTGGGTATATACGGTCTCACCGGCCTGGTTGCGCAGGGCGAATATCCCTTGTAGTTCTGAAAGATATCCAAGTGCGATTCCTCAAAGAGTGCCGAGGCAGGCCCGTGAAATTGTTCCGGTGTGAGTGACTTCAGGGCACCCGCACTCAGCTGACGATCGTCCCTACGGATTCTGTTTGGGCCAGTTCACCAGTACTGCACCGAGGATCACAGCAGCAGCGCCAAAGACGAATATTCCCGTCAGTGTCTCCTCCAAAAGTGAGGCACCCATGGCGGTCGCGATAAGCGGGTTGAAGTTCACGTAAATGACCACCTGGGTCGGAGATAGGCGCGTCAGCGAGAACACGAACATCAACTGGGCGATCCCCAACGATCCCAGGAACACTATCAGAAGCGAATTCTGGCTACTGAAGCCACCGGTGTGACCAAGGGCAACCTCGACGATAGCGAGGGGCGCGAGCATCGCGACGCCGATCAGCATTGTCCATGCGCTCACGTTCAACGCAGAGTAGCGGGCGAACGCTGGTTGAGATGCCACGCCGTAGATTCCCACGCATGCCGCCGCGAACAACAGCAGCACCGCGCCGCCTATCGCTGCCAGCGTGCTGGCCGTCTCGCCGTCACTCTCGGCCGGGGATAGGGTGCTTTCGCCAAGTACCAGCCCGATGCCTACCACCGATATGGCGACACCCAGATACTGGCGGGTTATCAGCGATTCGTGCCCGCTTATCCGGCCCAGCACAACACTCCAAATAGGCGATGTAGCCAATATCAGCGCCCCGCGGGATGCCTCTGTCACCTGAAAACCGAACGCCATCGACAGTGGGAAGGCCGTGAAGTAGAAGGCGGCGAGGACGAAAAACAACTTCCAGTCTCGCCGCTCCACGCGCATCCCATACCTGTGGAAAAGCAGTACGAGCGCCCACAAAACAGCGGCTCCGATGCCGATCCGCACCGCCGCCAGCGTGAATGGCGGGATGTCTTGTGCGACGACGCGCGTCGCGACCACGGCGCCCCCAAAAAGGCTGAATGCGCCGATCGCGGTGACGTTGGGCCATACGCTTTGGGACCAGCGTGAATCGCGAGTGCTCAGTTCTGCACCACGATCTGGCCGTCCTTCATCACTAGTTTTACGTCACGCACGTTCTCGATGTTCTCGAGCGGGTTCGAGCCAACCGCCAGCAGATCGGCCGCTTTGCCGATTTCGACCGTTCCACGACGGTCACTCGCCTCGCACACCTCGGCCGATGTTTTTGTGGCGGCAACGATCGCCTGCCACTCCGTCATGCCGCGCCGCACAAGTTGGGCCAGCTCCAGCAATCCCCCGTCCGGTAGTGCGAGGTCTGATCCGTTGGCGATCGGCACCCCCGCATCGAGCGCCTTCTTGAACCCGGCTGCGTGAGCCTCCGCTGCAACAACCGCACGGGCGGCGTAGTCGGGTGGGGCAGGGTGGGCCTCCGCCCACGCATGCTCAATTTCAGATTCTGCGTACGCCGGTCCCCGATTCAGGTGGCTTAAACCCAGTGTCGGAACGAAGTAGGTTCCCGCTTCCGCCATCATCGTAACCGCCTCATCGTCCAGCACATAGCCGTGCTCCAGCGTCCATGCACCGTGCGCGACCGCCATTTTGATGCCGTGGGTTCCACCGGCGTGCGCTACCACCTTGAAGCCGCGCTGGTGGCATATCTCGAATGCCGCATCGATTTCGTCCGGTGTCGGGAAAGTACTCTGCATGCCGTCCCACGGCGGACCCATAATCCCGCCAGTCAGGTTTAGTTTGATGAAGTCGACACCGTTCTTGATGTTCTCCCGGATGGCGCGGCGGAACTCGGTCGGACCGTCGACCTCCTTCGCAGTTCCGGAACGCAGAAAGTGGCCCGCAGTGGTGGTGATGAACCAGCCGCAGGTGAAGAGCGATGGGCCGATGAACAAACCGGAGTCGAACGCCCGCTTCCAGGCCACATCGACGTATTCGCGCTCGCCGACCACCCGCATTCCGGTAATGCCGAGTGCGAGAGCGTTCATGCAGTCACGTCCGGCGCGCGTCGTGCGCTCGGCGATGCTCTCGTCCCGCCAGCCTGGGTCCGGGATGCCGCGCCCGATGTGCGTGTGAACGTCCCACAGCCCAGGCAATAACCAGCCGCCGCGCAGGTCGATCTCTTGGGCGTCGCCGCTTGAGACCGGCGATCCAGGCGGCACAAGATCAACTATGTTTGTGCCCTCGACCACTACCGTCAACTCCCGAGGCTCCTGGGACGTGGCGTCGATGACGTGGCTGTTTTTGATGATTACGCGACTGGAATCAGCCATTCGTTGGACCTCGTTGTTGCGTGTTGTCTTTTACGTGCTGGACGACGTGCGTAGGATGACGGCGAGTATAGTCCGTTGGGGGTTGTTGATCGTTGAAAAATCACCTCTTTACCCCCCCCTCACTCTGGCGCCCTCTCGCGTCGGGGAGATGGCGAAAATATGTTCGCCGCTGCGAACTGTCATCCTGAACTCGATTTAAGATCCGACACTACGTCACTAACAGTCTCAATCAATCGGTTTGTGGTTATCGCCCCTGGAACCTGAGTTGATTTCGTATTTGTTGACCAGCGGGTCCTGAATCGAGTTCACGACGACATCAATAAGATCCGTTTCCCGGCTTTGACCGCGTAAACTTGCTTCCTTTCACCGTAAATAAACCAAGGAGCTCAATTGACCCAATCAATGCTCGCCATGCAAGCCTTCGACAAAGGGGATGTGCGCCTTACCGAGGTTCCTGTTCCAACGCCGACGGACGGGCAGGTGCTCGTGAAGATGGAGCTGGCGTCGATCTGCGGCAGCGATTTGCATATCGTCGATTACGGGTGGCTAGTGGAGGAGTACCCGCTGAGGCCGGGCTACCCGGGGCATGAGGGCATCGGGACCGTCATAGAGGCCAACGGCACTGATCTAAAGAACGGCGACCGTGTGCTGGTGACGCCGGCGATCTGGGGCTCTCTTTGCTTTGCCGAGTACCAGGCGCTTGGCACAAACTTTCTGACCGTACTTCCCGAAGCCTTAGATCAGCAACCGGACCACCTTTTAATGGCCCAGCAACTAGGGACGGTGATCTTCGCTGCCAAGCGATTGCCGAACCTGCTCGGGCAGACATGTGTCGTAATGGGACAGGGGTCTGCAGGGTTGTTCTGGAATTTTGTCTTGAAGCACCTCGGCGCGGATCGTGTGATCGCGATCGATCCGATCGCGCACCGACTTGAGATTGGAGCCGGTTTCGGATCCGATGATCGTATTGGCGAGACATTTGACGCAGCCACACGCGCTGTCCTTAATCTGACAGGCGAGGGTGCGGACGTGGTTGTCGAGGCGATTGGCACGAAAGAGACGCACGGCCAGGCGATGGACCTGGTTCGCCCGGACGGTCAGATCGTCTGGTTTGGCGTGCCGCAGTCCGCCGAATCGATACCGTTCGATTTCGACACCTTTTTCCGCAAGAGAATCGCCGCTTACAGCCCGTTAGGGGCACAGGACGAACTGGAGCTATCCAGCTTCCGACAGGCGCTGAAATGGATAAACGAAGGATCGATAGATATGACCGAAGTCGTGACACATTCTTTTCCGCTGTCTCGCATAGATGAAGCCTTCAATGCCGCGAGGAAACGGGGGGACGGAGCCGTAAAAATAGTCGTCACGATGGGGTGATAGTTTATATAACCACCCCCTAATTCCTTTCTGACGCAGGCCAATCGTTTACAGGAGGTCTGGATGTGGGGTCTCGTATCGGATTCACAATGTGAGAGGGATGAAGGATTCGCTAAGTACGAGTGTGCAGAAGCCAACTAACCTTTTGGGATACAGTGCTGCCGCCTTTACGGAACTCGCCAGTAAAGGTTTGGGACACGCAGATCAACTCGTTGATAGGTCAGAACACACTCGGAATTACGGGTATTCATGTGTTAGCCCAATCCGGAATTCCCAGATCATGTTCGCTGTCATGATCGACCTTACTGGCGTTAGAAAGAACTAGGTGATGAGTAACGGTATTCCGGGTCTTCTCCTCCACGGCGCTGGAGGAGGTTACACCGACGAAATCATCACGTTCGGACTACTTGGCGCTCTAGTGGTCGCTATGACATTGTTAGCGATGCGGAGGGCTCGGAACAAGGATAAACAACAACCCCGGACTCATCGTGATCGACGCCGTTGAGATTTGGGGTCACCCAAGCGATGGCTGTTGCCGTTTCTCGGGATCATGGCGACGCAGTTTACGCTGCTGGTGCTCCATGTAAGGGTGCAGGCGTGCCTGCCAAAAAAGAGGGCCACGCCGTCATGGCGTGGCCCTCTTTTTGTTCTCTGGTTTCTTGGTCGGTTAGACGTTGTTTCTAAGCCTCGGGTCGAAGTGGTCCCTGAACCAGTCGCCGATGAAGTTAAGAGACATCACCAGCAAGAAGATCATGACACCCGGGAAGAACGAGATCCACCAGGCGGAAGCCAGGTAGTCGCGGCCTTCAGCGACCATCGCGCCCCATGTCGGGGTGGGTGGCGGCACGCCGGCTCCGAGGAAGCTGAGAATCGCTTCTGCAAGGATCAGTTGACCCACGCGAAGGGTGGCGATCACAATCACGGTGTTGATTACGTTTGGCACGATGTGCTTCCACATGATCCACACGTCTGAGGCACCGGTCGCCCGGGCCGCAGCCACATACTCACGCTCCTTTAGGCTGAGGACCTCCGCACGCACGTTTCGTACGAACGGGGGCCACGCCAGGAGCGCCAGTAGTACAAGCATCACGGTGATGCTTTGCCCGAAGACGATCACCGCCACGAGGGCTAACAAGATGAACGGTATCGAGAAATACACGTCCAGCGCTCTCATTAACGCCTCATCCAAGTAACCACCGAAATAACCGGCGGCTACTCCGTACGTGGTGCCGAACACCATGCCGACGGTAACGGCGATCGTAAGGATGATGAGGGAGATCTGAGCACCCTTCATGATCCTGGTCAGGATGTCGCGGCCGAACTGGTCGGCGCCGAGCCAGAAGTGCGGCCTAGTCGGAATTGGCTCGCCTTTTTTCTCGGCCCTCGCCACTGCCCGCTCCCAGGATTTGAGGTCTGCGTCCGAGTTGATCGACGCGTTCCGGTCCGAGAGGGACGGGAGTTCCGGGTTGAACCCGGTGACATTGCCCCAAAACGGGGTGCCAGCCAAGAGCGCCATGACGATGAGGATCCCCAGCATGAGGAGCGGAAGGATGGGCCAGTCACCCATGAAGGACATGATCCGCTGTGCACGGTTCTTTTGCTGTGCCCGTCCGACGACCGCAAACGCTGTTACGTCGCCTCTAGATACTTCTGTTGCCATTAAGAGTTGATCCCCTCTAACCGATCCGGATTCGTGGGTCCACGATTGCATAGGTGAGGTCCGTGATCAGGTTGATGACCACGTACATCAATGCAAACACGAGGACCACGCCGGTCATTACCGGGAAGTCGTTTTCGTTGGTTGAAGTAACGGCGAGCCTGCCAAGTCCCGGCCAGGTGAACACGGTCTCCACAACAACTGTCCCGGTGATGAAACCAACCAGGATCAATGCAGACAGAGTAAGTGGCGGGATGAGTGCGTTCTTAAAGGCGTGTTTCCAGATAACCATCTGGGTACCGACACCCTTCGCCCTCGCCAGCTTCACGAACTCCGAGTCAAGGATTTCGAGCATGGCGGAGCGCGTCAACCTGAGGTAGTTGGCGGAGGCCGCCAGCCCCAGGGTTCCTGCGGGCAGGATGAAGTTCTTTAACCCGCCTATACCCTCTCCCTTGCCTCCGGCCGGTAACAGGTCAAGGCGAACGGCGAAGAGGAGGATGGCCATGATGCCAATCCAGAACGGAGGGGCCGCCTGGCCGAGGAGTGCGAACCCCCGTCCAACGTAGTCCCAGAAGGATCCGCGTCTGACCGCGGATAAGACGCCTAACGGCACGCCGATGAGCGTAGCGATCACCCAGGAAACTAATCCCAGCTGGAGCGTATTAGGCGTTTTCTGGATGATCAGTTTGCTTACGTCAACACGTCCGAGCAGGGACTGACCGAGGTCACCGGAGACGACATCTCCGACCCACAGGGCATACTGAACCACGAGCGGTTTATCAAGGCCGAGCATCACCCCAAGGTCGTCCCAAGCCTGGTCAGAAAGGCCGTAGCCACCCTCCTGTGCGTACAGAAGACGAGGGTCTCCAACAACACGGGAAAGGGTGAACACTATGATCGTTGCGCCGATCAACGTGAAGATGCTAAAAACCAGACGTCTTAATAAGAATTTATACATACTGCTCCCTTGATTCAGGGGGTAGGGCCGCTGCTCTCATCGGTAGTGAGCGCAAGGATAACGGGTGGAACGTCAAACGTGAAGCCCATTTGAAGAAGAACTACGAAATTGTCTTGATATCGGTTCTTGTAAGGGCGCTCCGCTAGGTAATCAGCCAGGTCACATTGAAATCCTGATTCGGCAATTACGGACTCGAGATATTGCTTTCGATACGTAAGTCATTTCCCGGTTTTAGTTTCGGTGCCATGGCCCCCTCTAATGTTCACGTATGAGGGAGGGGCTGTAGACGCGAAGAGGGGGCGCCCTTCGGATGAAGAGCGCCCCCTCAATATCGACTTACGTCGACCTGATTCTGAAGGTTACTTCAGTTTCAGGGACTCCAGGTTTACGAACTGCTGGAGGTTACCGTTTGCCTGCGGGAGCTTTTCGTAAGCAGCCACAAGGTCCGGGTTCTGGAGCGTTCCCACGGGCTCGTGAACGAGACCGATGCAGAGTGCGGACTCAATGCCCTTCTCTGAGAACGCTTCGTTAGCAGCATTACGCTCATCCTTGTCGGTCATAAGAGCGACTTTGGCGTAGTTGTCTGCTGCGAACGGGATTTCCATGCCGACGCCGTATCCGCCGTCAGACCATGAACTCATGACAAAGCCACGGGCCCAGTCGTAAGGCATGGAAGTGTTCGAGTCGTCACCACAACCCACGAACGGCTCGGAAGTCGTTCGTGCTACGAGACCCGGCCGGTAGGTCGAGTACACGGAGTTGTTGAGGGTTACGTTAACGCCGAGCTCAACGGCCCAGATGCCACCAATGGCGGTCATCAGTTCCTGCGTCAGTCCAGGCGGACCTGTCCAGACGTTGCTCATGTCGAACCCGTCAGCAAATCCACCTTCAGTGATGAACTCTTTGGCGAGGTCGAAGTCAACGGGGTATGCCCAACCACCGGCTCCACCGTCACCACCCCTGGAGGGGTCTACATAGTCACCTGAGTGGCTCTGCGTGATCGGGTGTGCATTCGGGGGCTGGTACGCGAAGTACATCGGTCCGTCACCCCAGCCGTCGAGGATCGAGTCCACGAGCGCCTGGCGGTCGATGGCGTGTGCGAGGCCGATTCGAACAAGTCGAGCGGCTTCGTAGTCGTCACCGGAGTTGGTGTCGGATACCCATGCCTTGTCGGAAGTCTCTCGCTCCAGGACTTTATCGTCGTAGTAGCGGTTGTCTTCCCACCAGTTACCGGTCATGCCGATGTTACGGATGGTTCCGTGGCCGGAGTCGAGGTTGATGTCGAAACCAGCAGCGGCAAGCGTGTTCCAGTCAGCAAGAGCCGGCTGGGCCATGATGACCTGTCCGGTCTCAAGCATGGCACGCCTTGAGGAAGCCTCTGGGACTTCCAGGAGGGTGATCTTCGCCACGTTCGCCGTCTGGCGGTAGTGGTCCGGAACTGCCTCGAGTTTAATCGAGTCGGCCTGAATCCAAGAAATGTTCTTGTACGGGCCTGTTCCGACGATGAAGTCCCTCATACCCTCTGCACCCTTGTCGTCATACAGGGCTACTGAGGTGATTCCGGCGGACTGCCAGAAGGTGCTGAAGCGGTGGCGGATGCCCCGGCTGTCATAGTTTTCGTAGTACATTCGGACGTTGTAGTCGTCAATTACTTCGAAGTTTTTGATCAGCGGTGCAAAGTCACCGGCCTGTCCGTGAATGGACTCTGGCTGCGTGTTGCGGTTCGCGTCGTTAAACGAGAACACAACGTCAGCAGCGGTGAACTCTCCCCAACCGTCGTGGAACTGGACGCCCGGCCGAAGCTCGAAGTCCAGGTACACAAGGTCCGGGTCAAGGTCAAAGCTCAGCGCGAGGACAGCTTCCTCGGCTTTTGCTCCAAGGGTGTCACCGTAAACAGGCCTGAAGAGAGTCTCCATAATGCCGGCGACGTAAACGTCTTCAGCACAACCTGCGGTGCAGAACCTTGGGGTGCCAACACCAGCGTTAACTTGGTTGACGGCGATGGTTGCTTCGCCAGACGGGACAACACTGTCGCTGCCCGTTGCGGGAGCGGCCGTTGCTGCTGCTGCTGCTGCCGGAGCGGCAGTTGCAGCGGCGGCGCCGCTTGCGGCGGGAGCAGCCGTGGCTGCCGGAGCTGCGGCATCGGCTGCACCAGCCGCGTCACCAGAAGCGGCCGCATCGGCCGCAGCGGCAGGCGCTGCTGTTGCAGCAGCGGCAGGCGCTGCGGCGGGGGCTGCTGCGTCGCCATCGTCGTCGCTGCCACAGGCAACGGCGGCGACAAGCGCCACACCCAACAGCGACCCGAACAACAGGCGCCTATGGGTTTTCCAATCGATATTCATACACACTCCTCCATGAATGTAGTGCCCAGGTGGGCCGGTCAGCCGAACCGCTAACCGGTGATGCAAACGCTGTGCGTTCCCGCATCACGACAAACGGTTCGATGCTTGTGCCCCCGGTCCTTTCTTTTCGTAGCGAACGCTAGTTCTGAACGCATTGAGAAGCTTCGACCCGGGACTTATATCCGAGCGCAACAAATGACCACAGCAAAACACTGTCGCCAAACACATGAGCGCGCGAATTAGGAGGCAAGCTATCAAATGCTCCTAAGAGTGTCAACCTTTTTCTATAGGCTGTTGAGCCTGCTTTGAAGGGGTTAGTTTCAAACGTAAAAAGCTGACTTTGAATTTTGCCGTGAGAAGTAGTGACTGGCTTTCCTCTTCGCACGGTCTCATGGCGTAGAAATTACACGGTTCCGTGCATGATTTAGCGCAAAGGCCAACAAAATTCTTGCGGTTAACACGGTTGTGGCATACGCGGCTCATGTCCGCTTTATGCGTCTACGGCCTCCGCCTCATACGTGCACGGTATCGAGAGGGAGGGGCTGTAGACGCGAAGAGGGGGCGCCCTTCGGATGAAGAGCGCCCCCTCAATATCGACTTACGTCGACCTGATTCTGAAGGTTACTTCAGTTTCAGGGACTCCAGGTTTACGAACTGCTGGAGGTTACCGTTTGCCTGCGGGAGCTTTTCGTAAGCAGCCACAAGGTCCGGGTTCTGGAGCGTTCCCACGGGCTCGTGAACGAGACCGATGCAGAGTGCGGACTCAATGCCCTTCTCTGAGAACGCTTCGTTAGCAGCATTACGCTCATCCTTGTCGGTCATAAGAGCGACTTTGGCGTAGTTGTCTGCTGCGAACGGGATTTCCATGCCGACGCCGTATCCGCCGTCAGACCATGAACTCATGACAAAGCCACGGGCCCAGTCGTAAGGCATGGAAGTGTTCGAGTCGTCACCACAACCCACGAACGGCTCGGAAGTCGTTCGTGCTACGAGACCCGGCCGGTAGGTCGAGTACACGGAGTTGTTGAGGGTTACGTTAACGCCGAGCTCAACGGCCCAGATGCCACCAATGGCGGTCATCAGTTCCTGCGTCAGTCCAGGCGGACCTGTCCAGACGTTGCTCATGTCGAACCCGTCAGCAAATCCACCTTCAGTGATGAACTCTTTGGCGAGGTCGAAGTCAACGGGGTATGCCCAACCACCGGCTCCACCGTCACCACCCCTGGAGGGGTCTACATAGTCACCTGAGTGGCTCTGCGTGATCGGGTGTGCATTCGGGGGCTGGTACGCGAAGTACATCGGTCCGTCACCCCAGCCGTCGAGGATCGAGTCCACGAGCGCCTGGCGGTCGATGGCGTGTGCGAGGCCGATTCGAACAAGTCGAGCGGCTTCGTAGTCGTCACCGGAGTTGGTGTCGGATACCCATGCCTTGTCGGAAGTCTCTCGCTCCAGGACTTTATCGTCGTAGTAGCGGTTGTCTTCCCACCAGTTACCGGTCATGCCGATGTTACGGATGGTTCCGTGGCCGGAGTCGAGGTTGATGTCGAAACCAGCAGCGGCAAGCGTGTTCCAGTCAGCAAGAGCCGGCTGGGCCATGATGACCTGTCCGGTCTCAAGCATGGCACGCCTTGAGGAAGCCTCTGGGACTTCCAGGAGGGTGATCTTCGCCACGTTCGCCGTCTGGCGGTAGTGGTCCGGAACTGCCTCGAGTTTAATCGAGTCGGCCTGAATCCAAGAAATGTTCTTGTACGGGCCTGTTCCGACGATGAAGTCCCTCATACCCTCTGCACCCTTGTCGTCATACAGGGCTACTGAGGTGATTCCGGCGGACTGCCAGAAGGTGCTGAAGCGGTGGCGGATGCCCCGGCTGTCATAGTTTTCGTAGTACATTCGGACGTTGTAGTCGTCAATTACTTCGAAGTTTTTGATCAGCGGTGCAAAGTCACCGGCCTGTCCGTGAATGGACTCTGGCTGCGTGTTGCGGTTCGCGTCGTTAAACGAGAACACAACGTCAGCAGCGGTGAACTCTCCCCAACCGTCGTGGAACTGGACGCCCGGCCGAAGCTCGAAGTCCAGGTACACAAGGTCCGGGTCAAGGTCAAAGCTCAGCGCGAGGACAGCTTCCTCGGCTTTTGCTCCAAGGGTGTCACCGTAAACAGGCCTGAAGAGAGTCTCCATAATGCCGGCGACGTAAACGTCTTCAG
Organism: Dehalococcoidia bacterium; assembly: GCA_026421215.1. Taxonomy (GTDB): domain Bacteria; phylum Chloroflexota; class Dehalococcoidia; order Lucifugimonadales; family Lucifugimonadaceae. The sequence continues at coordinate 19,460 of JAPKBN010000018.1, read as the reverse complement.
CACAACCTGCGGTGCAGAACCTTGGGGTGCCAACACCAGCGTTAACTTGGTTGACGGCGATGGTTGCTTCGCCAGACGGGACAACACTGTCGCTGCCCGTTGCGGGAGCGGCCGTTGCAGCTGCGGTTGCTGCGGGAGCAGCAGTTGCAGCAGCGGCGCCACTTGCGGCCTCTGCAGTAGCTGTGGCGTTGTCACTCACCCCGCTGAATGTCCGGAAGGCATCCTGGTCGCCACCACTCCGTCCAGACGCTCCACCCCCACTATCATCTCCACAAGCAAGGGCTGCTACAAGGAGCAGGCTTAACGAGGCAAGGAAGATCCAATGCCTCTTAATCGAAATATTTGCCAACGTCTACTCCTTAGGGTTCGTTGTACTTCACCAAAACAAGTTCCGTTAGTCGGGGTCGTCGCGTGGGTTTCCACGTAAATCGATCAACGACCACTACTGGAACGATATATAAGGCTGGTGCTCGATACTACGGTATTCAACCTGTGCGTCAACACCCATCTGTGGTTTAGAACGCAGGTGAGTGTTGGTTTCGTCCCCGAACGGCGAATAATGGAACGCTAGTGGGTCACCGATGCGCGGTCGTTTACACGGGGAAATCCATAATCAATTCCGGACCTCTGGTGTTACGCGTATAGGTCCAGCTGGCCGCCGCCAAGAATGTAGAGCCCCGCAGGCCCCATACTTTGTTCTGGCAGGAACTCCGCCGCAAATCTGAAACCTTCTGGCGATTGGTCTTCCGCAAGCAACACTGCGGTGTCCACGAGATCAGGCATCCGCTCGTCCGCCCACATCTGTTCCTGGGTCGCCGTATCGGATAGCGTCAATCGCACGCTCCAAGGGGCGCTCAGTACCTCTGCGGGCTCGACAATGACGTCCCCACTTGAGCTCTCCAATGGAGCGGCGCCTTCTATGACGTTGGGCATCGGCTCGTAGTCTGGCCTGGATATCACATGAACGTGTGCGTGGTCCTGACTCTGGTGAGCGATGCGCCCGAAATTGGAGATGGCACGGAAACCTTCAGGCGTGACGTCATCTGGGACGTTATCGATCGTCACTTCGCGCCCGAGCGAGAGAGCGTATGGGATTAACGGGATGTATAGCTCCCGATCTCCCCAGAACTGTTCCTGTGAGGGGTGTCCCGGCGGAATTACAAGGGCCATCATTCTCAGCCAGGTCAGGCGATTTCGAAAAGCAAGCGGGCCGTCGGCATCCATTTCCGAACGGATTTCTGATTCGATTCCGCCCGGAGCCATGTATTTTGCTGGTTCATCTCCGGAAGATATCCTGCAGAACACACACCCGTCGCGTAACGGGTATTTGTGTTCAGACGTGCACGAACTCAATTAACCCCGACCCCGACCCCGACCCCGAGTTCCGGGAGAGCGTGTTGTCCGAGGCCGCGCTGCGCCACGGTTTCGGTAGTCCGGGGCCTCTATATACCGCTCGCTCACCATAAGACCGTCACGCAATCGGGACATGATCGAAGTTGAGAACGAGGCTCCTCTCGGGTCTTCATCGTCCTGATCCGGGTCTGTGAGTTTTACCTGACTAGTGATTACGGTGGGAAGAGCCGAGTTGTAGCGATGAACGATGATCTGATACAGCTTTTCCTCTGCCCACGCCGTGGAGCTGTGAGCGCCGAGGTCGTCCAGGATCAGAAGCTCGGAGTTTCGTATCTGCTCAAATAATTTGTCGTAACTGACGCGGCTGGCCGGGTTAAACGCCTGTCTGAAATCGTCCAGTAGATCGGGCACGATCGCGAAGGTTACTGGGAGCCTGAGGGATATTCGTAAACCGGCAATGGCGATCGCAAGGTGTGTTTTGCCTGCGCCGGTCGGGCCGGCAAGGTACAGCCAGCGGTCCGGATGTTGAGCGAAAGCCTTTGCCGTGCCAAGCGCATCTTTTAAGACCGCTTGTTGTGTGCGTGTCGCCCCGGCTCCGCCTTTGGGATCGAAAGAATCAAAGGTCATCGATTCAAGCATCCGCGCCGGGATGTTGCTTACGGGGGATTTCAGGCTGCTTGAAGGCGCTGTGATTTCGCGCACCGTTGATAGTTCTGGGTCAAGGAGGCGCGTGCGCATACGGTCGCTAAGTGATCCGCGTTCCATACCGGAAGTCACGACGGTAGGGCGACGAGAGTTGTACCGGCTCGTCAGAATCTGGTCCATTTTTTCTTCGGCCCAGGCCGTCATGTTTCCGGCGCCAAGATCATCAAGTATCAGCAACGGTGCGTTCATGACCTGCTGGAATAACCCTTCGTGTTCCGACCAATCGCCTGTTTCTCCACTCGAAAAATTAGAGGGGCGCAATTGGTCAAGCAGTTGGGGCGCGGATATGAAAAATACGGGATTTCCGTCTTCAACGCATCGGTTTGCGACGGCGGCGGCGAGGTGCGTCTTGCCTGAGCCGGACGGACCGAGGATGATCAGCCAGCCCTCCGGGGTTTCCGAATAAGCCCTTGCAGCCTCTAGCGCGGGGCCGTACGTCGCTGGGTCAGCAAAACCGTCGCGCCCCTGTGGAAGGGCGGTGTCGAACCTTAACCGTTCAAGCGGCCCCAGGTTCGCGTATCGTTTCAGCCGTTCGCCCTGGCGATCGGTCCAGCTTTGTTCCTGGCAATCACACGGCGCCATCTTGCCGAATCCGGGACTGCCCATAGGCTCCCCGACGCGGATCCAGCGCACGTCGTCGCAGATATCGCATAGAGGCTGTCCGTCAGCGGTTGCCCCTGGCGCGCTGGGCAGCGAGGTAACGTTCGAGGTACTCGTCTGAGCGAGTCTGGTCAGGATCCGATCCAGGCTTTCCATTTTGCCTGCCTTCATCCGCCCATCCTCTGAGGACGGCGGCCACATAGTTCCAGCTTCTGGCGTTGGCCCGCGCAGCCGTAGTTATGGCTTCACGGATCCATTGTTCCGGGTAAGTGTCCAGGGCGTCACGCAACGTGTCGGCCACCGCCGGTGTCAACGTTCCGATATTGTGCTCGTAATCAGCGAACACTGATGGCTGTGGGCCTGCATCCGCGGGCGCCGGGTACGTCTCACCGGTGCCGGAGGGAGCATCCCTATTCCACTCTGGAAACGACGAATCAACGGCCCTTACGACGGCGTCCGAATTCAGAAAAAAGAGCGTCTCGCCGGCGTCACCCTGGACTGCGAGCAGCGTACCACGGCGTGTCGCTTTTTCCAGTCCTTTTAACACTCGTTCTTCGAGTTGCGCTCCAGATGCATGGAGCATTGCCGCCGTTGTGCGGTCTGAGAGCAGGTCTTCGGCACGGATCGAGGCCGGAAATAACCGGCGTTGATGCAGGAACCAGATGGTCCTGAGCGTCACCTTTAACTCGTCGAGATCGTTGATATCTTCTAGCAGGCTGGACAGCAGGGGATTCGGGACGGGGGTGGACTTGTATCCGGCGGGGAATCCTGGCGCTCTCTTACCAGAATTTCCACTTCCAGCTCGATGTTGGGTATCGCTCATCAGGGACTACGTCCGGGAGTCGGCGAGCCGCCGGGAGTCGTCCTGGAAGCTGCCCCATTCGTCCCTTACTGCAAGTTCTACGCTTCCGGTTGGCCCGTTGCGATGCTTGGCAATGACCAGTTCCGCCAGACCCCGTGGGTAGATAAGTCCGGGATTTTCACGCACCCATTCATCTTCAGTGGTGAACTTTTCTTCGCGGTGGATGAAGATCACGACGTCCGCATCTTGCTCGATAGACCCACTTTCACGCAGGTCGGACAGCATCGGACGGTGTGACTGGCGGTGCTCAATCGCACGACTCAACTGGGACAGTGCGAGCACAGGCACGTGGAGGTCACGCGCCATGCCTTTGATGGATCGAGATATCTCACTGACCTCTTGCGCCCGGTTGTTTTCGCTGCGTCGACTGTTGCCCCTGATTAGCTGCATATAGTCGATAACTACGAAGTCCAATCCGTGCTCCATCTGTAGGCGACGCGCCTTGGACCGCATCTCAGCGACGGACTGGATGGGGGTGTCGTCTATATAGATCGAAAGGTCAGACAGCACACCGACGGAGTCCACCACCTGCGCCTGTTCCGTATCACTCAGAAGCCGCATACGCAGGCTATGCATGTTTACGCGTGCTTCAGCGGAAAGGAGCCTCAGGGCAATCTGTTCCTTGCCCATCTCGAGCGAGAAGATGCCGACCGTTGCGCCTGAACCAATCCCAACTCCGGCTGCGGAGTTCCGGGCGATGTTCAATCCGAGCATGCTCTTACCAACACTGGGCCTGGCGGCGAGCACGATCATGTCAGACCGGCTCATTCCGCCAAGAAGACCATCGAGATCTTTAAAGCCAGTCCCGACGGGTCGGCCTTCGATGCCATCTAGATCTGTTAGCGGCGATGTCTGCTCAAGGAACGGGTCAAGCGATTCACTCAGCGGCACAAAGTCCCGGGTCGGGGCGCTGGCCCGGATCTGGAACAGGGCGTCTTCTGCACGGCTTAACGCCGCGTCGACGTCCGCGTCCTCCTCATAACCGATCTCTGAAATATTTGACGCGGCGCGGATGAGCTTGCGCATGGTGGACGTGCGCTGGACGATACGGCCGTAGTACTCAACGTGTCGCGAGGTCGGAAGGATCTCGACAAGGTGGCCGAGGTACGCGGTGCCCCCCACATCGGCCAGCCTGTTGGTGCGCTCAAGTTCGTGAGCCACCGAGATCTGGTCGATCGCCTCCTGGCGTTGGAACAGATCAAAACAGGCTTCGTAACACCAGCGATTCCGTTCCCGGTAGAAGTCGTCCGGGTCGAGGAACGATGTCACTCGCGTCAACGCTTCGTTGTCTACTAGTAAGGAGCCGATTACGGCCTCTTCAGACTCTATGTCGTGGGGGGGAAGCCTGTCCGCCTGCAATTTGCGTTATTCCTCTTTGGTGCTCTCCGCGTCGTCTCCGGAATCGTCATCGCCTTCGCCGCGTTCCTTGGCCTCGCGTGCAAGCCGGCGAGACTCGAATTCTTCAAGCAGCGACATTTCGCCGGTGCCATCGCCGCCCACACCCTCAACCATAGCTGCTTCCATTGCCTCCGCCTCTGCACCGCCGTCAACGGATACGACGTTCAAAACGACCTGACCATCTACGCCTTCAAAATAGTGGATCGGAACGAGGTATTCGCCAAGCATACGGACCGGGGTCTCAAAGCGAATTCCACGCCGGTCGACGGCCACATTTGAAATCTCGGTCAGTTTCTCGGCCAGCATGGTGCTAGTGACTGACCCGTAAAGTCGGCCTCTGGGTCCTGAGCGAACGAGAATCTCGACAGGTTCTTCTGCGAGCTTCGAAGCGACTTCTCGCCATTCTTCCGCTTCTTTCACACGGCGGACTTCGGCGTCTCGTCTCAGGCTCTCGACCCTTTTCAATTCGCCCGCCGTTGCCATCGTGGCAAGTTCACGGGGCAGGAGGAAGTTCCGGGCGTAACCGTTCTTCACGTCTCTGATATCGCCAGCGCGAGCGTTCGGCGGGACATCCTGCAAGAAAATGACTTTCATATTATCCTCCATGCTTCCTGAACCCGTGGTCCTCAAGGAAGGCTGAATCAGGTGTGACCCGGCGGCGGAAGGTCCGGAGCGCGGTCTATCACCTGGATGCTGCGACTCAATTGTCGGGTCACGAACTCGTTAAACGGGCTGTCCGACGGGAGACGAATAACGATCATAGACCCGGGGCCGCTTCTGGCACAACGGGCAGAAGGCCGATTCGTCGAACGAATGAGACGAGCGTAGGACCTACGGTCGTCCTTTTCCTGAGCGAGCGCCAACAAAGCGAACCGGAGATTAATACCGGGACGGCGCATCCACCGTCTCCGGTATTAATCTCAACCGTGGTTAGCGTTAGCCGATAACGCCGGCCGCGCGCAACTCGGAGATCTTCTCGCCGCTCATGCCAAGCAGGTCGCCCATGATCTCTTCGTTGTGCTGACCGATGGTAGGTGTTGAGCCGACCGGCACGTCGCTCCGGCTGAACTTCACGATCTTACCGGTGACGTGGATCTTGCCTGCGACCGGGTCGTCAACCTCGACGAGCACCTCACGTTCCCTGAGATGCTCGCTCATGGCGGCGCGCGGAATGTCGTTTACGGGAGCGCACGGTATGGATGCAGCATTGAGTGTCTTTTCGGCTTCATCCATGGATCGCTCTCCGAACCAAGCGATGAGCGCCGCCTCAATTTCTCCACTTTCCTCAGCGCGTCCGGTTCGGTCTTGCCAGCGGGGGTCCTCTTTCCACTCCGGGTGGCCTACGGTGTCCGCCAGCCGGGGGAAGATGTTATCGCTCGACGCGCCGGCCAGATACACGTGTCCGTCGGTGGTCTTGTAAGAGTTCGTCACGCCATCGCCGTTGCCCTGGCGTTCCGGGACGATCCCGGCTCCGAGGAACGCAGTGAGCGGGATTTCACACGTGGTGAACCCGGTGTCCGCGAGACAGACATCTATCGCCTGTCCTTCGCCGGAGAATTGTCTCTCGTACAGCGCTCCAAGTGCACCGATGGTCGCGTGCAAAGACGTGATTCGGTCGATCAACGGGAACGGTTGGACCGTCGGGTCGCCCTCTGGCGGACCGGTAAGGGACATCAGCCCGCTCATCGCTTGGCCGATGGTGTCGAACCCTACGCGGTCCCTGAAAGGGCCGTACTGGCCGTACGCTGATACGTTGACCATCACAATCTGTTTGTTCAGCTTTTTCAGGTCCTCGTACCCGAACCCCATCTTTGCGATGGTTCCGGGTCGGAAGTTCTGGATCAGGACATCGGAGACCTTGACGAGATCACGGAGGACCTCTTTGCCTTCTTCGGTCCGGAGGTTTATCGAGAGACTTCGTTTACCGGAGTTGTACTGAACCCAGTAGGCGGACTGGCCGCGGACTCTCGGGCCGTTGGAGCGACTCTCATCGCCTTTGATGGCTTCTACTTTGATCACATCTGCGCCAAGTCGGGCGAACATCAGTCCGCAACGTGGGCCCGCCTGGTAGCGGCCCAGATCGAGTACTCGAACGCCGTCCAGCGCGCCTTTTGCCTGAGTTCCGTTGCCGTTGGTCATCGATTTCCCTCCAGAGGGCCGTCCGCTCGGGTGCGGCGTGGCCCTGCATTTAGATTCAGATCGTGAGTGCGCCGCTCATACATTCGGCGCAAAACCTTAGCCCGTTCCCTTGCGGTCGATAAAGGATGCAAAGCCTTCAAGCACCGGGGTCGGGGCCAGTTTCTCTTTCTGTTCGTCGAGCTCTTCCTCGAACTGCGCCCGCCAGCTTCGGCCTATGTTGCCGTCGATAAGGCGTTTGGCACCCTGCACCATGCGCTGGTCGTTCTTTGCGATGTCCTGGGCGATCTCCAGGGCTTTTGTAAGCACTTGGTCCTGTGGGACAAGATGGTTCAAGAGTCCGGCAGCCAATGCCTCGTCCGGCTCGACCACACGACCCGTGAGTAGGTACTCGCGGGCCATCGGCAACCCAACGATCGTCGGCAGAAGCCAACTATTGTTGATACGTCCGTAGGTGACCGCTAGGAATCGGAAACGGGTCTTATCGCAGCCGACCCGGATGTCGAACGATGTCGAAAGCACGCCGCCGCCGCCGTAGCAGAGGCCGTTTAGCGCGCCGATACGCGGCTTTCGGCCGGTGGCGAAGCGCCATGAATGTTCGGAGAAGTTGCTGGAGGGCGGGGGAACGTCCTGTTCCGCAAGCCGGGCCATCTCTTTGATGTCCGCTCCGGCCGAAAAAGCGCGATCGCCCGCTCCCGTGACGACGATTACCGATGTCTCGTCATCTTCGTCAAGTTTGTCCATTGTGGCGTACAGCTCGGTGAAAAGCTGGCGACTAAGGGCGTTCATGGCGTGCGGTCGGTTGAGCGTTACGATGGCGACTGAGCCGTCGTGTTCGAGCAGGATTGGTTTCTCGTCAGACAAGTCTGAATGGCTCCTCTGTGGTTGGTGAATCTGGCACTTCGCACGGTTTGGCCGCTCGAGTAGATTGGCCGGAGCGCGATGTGATGACGCTGAAGGCCCGATTATGTATCGGCGCATGAGGCGGGTCAACGCGGGAATCCTTTTGCCGGGGGCTCCATCGTCCGGTATCCTCATAGCCCGCCAGAATATTCAAATCCACGGGGCCTGATTCGGCCCCCCACCGCAGCCGGAGGCTCACAGTGCCGTTCGACCCCATTTCCAAGGCTCCGATCTCAGAGATGTCGGTCATGCCGAATTTGGTCGACCGGGACGAAGCAGCCAAGGGCTTTGAGTGGACCGACATGTACTCGGAACTGGACTGGCTGCCCGACGGCGGCCTGAACAAGGCGTACGAGGCGATCGATCGGCACGTAGAGCACGGTCACGGCGACAAGGTGGCGATGATCTGGGCCGGCAAAAACGGCGAGGAAGAGATCTACACTTTTTCAGAGATGAAGGCCCAGACAAATCGGTGGGCAAACGTCGTGACTGACCTAGGATTGGGACGTGGCGACCGAGTTTTTATCTTCATGGACCGGCTTCCGGAACTCTACTTCGCGTTCTTCGGAACGCTCAAAGCCGGTGGAGTCGTCGGCCCGCTGTTCTCGGCATTTGGCCCCGAGCCCGTCCGCGACCGGCTGCAAGACTCCGGCGCATCGATCTTCCTGACCCAACCGGAACTGCGTGAGAAGGTCGCCGGAATCCTCCCGGAGTGCCCGGATATCAAACACATCATCGTCGTCAACAAGGACCGTCGATCGAGCGACGACCTGGCCGACAGCGACCTATCGTATGAAGAGTTGATGTTGGACGCATCGGATGACTTCGGGATCGTCTCCACGTCCATGTATGACTACTCGATCATGCACTACACCTCCGGCACTACAGGAAAGCCAAAGGGGGCGGTGCACCGCCACCTGGCTGCCGTACAGCAGTACGCCACCGGTAAGTGGGCGCTTGATCTGCATTTCGACGACATCTACTTCTGCACCGCAGACCCTGGTTGGGTCACCGGAACTTCGTACGGGATGATGGCGCCGTGGACGAACGGCGTGACGAACTTGATTTATGAAGGCGGGTTCAGCGCCAATAACTGGTACGACACTATCGACAAGTACAAGGTCACCGTCTGGTACACCGCACCTACCGCCATCCGCATGCTGATGCGTGCCGGAGAGGAACCGGTCAAGAACCACGATCTATCGTCGTTGCGCTTCATCGCATCGGTCGGAGAACCGCTCAACCCGGAGGCGGTCGTCTGGGGCAATGAGATGTTCAACCAGGCCATCCACGACAACTGGTGGCAGACCGAGACCGGCGCAATCATGTGCGCCAACTACGCGTCGATGGAGGTACGCCCCGGCTCGATGGGCAAACCAATCCCCGGCATCGAGATGGGCATTTTGGACGCCGAGTACAACCTGCTACCGGCCGGAGAAGACGGCCTCCTCGCAGTCAAGCCCGGCTGGCCCTCCCAGTTTCATGCTTACTGGAACAACTCAGAGATGTACAACTCCAAGTACAAGAAAGGCTGGTACATCACCGGCGACCAGGCGCAGATGGATGAGGACGGCTACTTCTGGTTTCAGGGTCGATCCGACGATGTGATCAACACCGCCGGACACCTGGTTGGGCCATTTGAGGTGGAGAGCGCTCTTATTGAGCACCCGGACGTCGTTGAGGCCGGGGTGATTGGTGTGCCGGACGACATCGCTATGGAGGTCGTGAAGGCATTTGTGGCGACCCGGCCAGGCGTTGAACAGACAGATGCTCTACGACGTGACATCATGCGATTCGTCCGAACCAAACTGTCCGCAGCCGTTGCACCACGCCAGATGGAGTTCATAGAGTCGTTGCCCAAAACGCGCTCCGGCAAGATTATGCGCCGGCTATTGAAGGCTAGAGAACTGGGCCTTCCAGAAGGCGACATCTCAACGCTGGAAGACGATTAGAGCGTTGGCGCTTTTTCTGTGCAAACACATCACCCGCACGCGGAACACATCACCCGCACGCGGGCTGAGAACGTCCGCCGGTAAGAATCCAGAAAACGTCGTGATTGCTGTCAGGCCAGTGTGATCCCGGTCCAGACGCACTGGATCGCCGACTGTTCAGGAATGGCACAAGGTATTCCTGCCGTTATTGATAAAGTCCAGAGTTATCTGGCTCGTCGTTATCTGGGGATGATGTCCAACTCCACGTAGCTCTCGTGATTAGAGTCGTGGAACACGGTGTTCGTCGCAACCGTTATCTGGTCGCTATCCGCCCACAGGCCGGTATTCAGATTACGGGCGAAGCGCGGGAAGTTGGACGACGATATCTCCAGCCGGATGCGGTGTCCTTTTTTAAACAGGTTACTCGTCGCCACAAGGTCGATATCGAACCGCTTTGGAAGATTGGGTGCTATGTGATGCGGGCGCTTGCGAGAGTCCTGGTAACGTGCACGCACAATTCCGTCTGTGAGGTTGACTGCGCAGCCGCACGGACGAACATCCAGCAGCATTCCTGTAAAGTCCGTGTCTGCGGCAGATGTGGACGCCCAGAGCGAGACCGTTACCGGCCCCGTGACCTCCACGTCCGACTCCAGTTCAGGCGTTGAGTAGACAAGGATGTCCGCTCGTTCCTCTTTCGCTGCGTGGTTTTTCGGCCCGTCCAGGAGTGGGCCTCCGCCACAGCACAAGGGACCGCCAACAGTCATCACCGGCGCCTGGGGATCGTACAGATACACGTCCGAGCGTTCGTCTTCAGGGGCTTCAACTGACAAAACACCGTGTTCGCTTGGGGAGTGGGCGCGGCCGTTGCTGTGAAGGTAGTACCTGGTCCTTTGAGCGCGTGCCAACGGCCACTCATCCTCGTCCCGCCACACGTTCTCGCCCATCACGAAAATCTTGACCGGAGGCTCGTCTGCTATGCCGTTGGCTTCGCCCTTCAGCCAGTGGTCGTACCAGCGCAAGGTCAGTTGGTCCAGGTTTACGCCGGTCACTGTGGCCTGGTGTTTGAAGTCTTCGTCTCCGACCACGTTCTGGCCGATTGTCGAGTGGCTCCACGGGCCAATAATTAGCTTCTGGCCACTGGACGCGTCGTTCTCGCTCATGTTGACGTAGTTGCGCAGTGTCCCCATCAAGAAGATGTCGTACCAGCCGCCTAGGTTGTACGCCGGGGCCTGGATGTCGTCGTGTTTGTCCTCGATACGTATCCGAGACCAGAAACCGTCGTCCGCCGGATGGTTCAGCCAGTCGAAGAAGTAGGGCGAGGTCTGGGCGCTCATGTACTCCTGCTGATCCAGGGGAAGTGTCCAGAAGGCGCTTTCTACATCGTCAACAGTCCGTGCCAGTTCGGCGATCCGGTCGTTTGAGAGTCCCAGGTCCGCGCCGAGGTGATCGGCGTTACCCGCCGCGAGCCTGATCCCCCACGACACGTTAAATCCAAGTTGGAACACCCCGCCTTGATAGGTCCAGCCTTCATGGTAGTCGGAAGCGGTGATACGCGGGAAGATTGCAGCCAGGTGTGGAGGATTTTCGGAGGCAGCGAGCCACTGGGTCGCGCCCACGTACGACGCGCCGATCATCCCGACCTTGCCGTTGCACCAGGACTGATCAGCGATCCACTCGACCGTGTCGTATCCGTCGTGTGCTTCGTTGACGAAGGTGTCGAAGGTGCCTTCTGAGCGGAACCGCCCGCGGACGTCCTGCAGGACGACCGCATACCCCTGCTCAACCGCCGTGAGCAAGTTCACTGCAGGCGCGGCTCTCTTGTTGTAGGGAGTTCGCTGGAGGAGGACCGGACATTCGCTATCGTCACTCGGGCGATAGATGTCTGCGTAAAGCGTCACGCCGTCGCGCACTTCTATGGCGACGTCTAGCTCTATGATGGCCGCTGAGGTGACCATGCAAGTCGCTCCCTCGATATCGTTAAGTAGAGTGGTTACTGTCGCCGGGTCGGTCGCTCCAAAAAGTTAGCGTAGTCCGACTCTACCGGCAACCACGATATCTGACCGAAAACCGTGTAGCCAGTCTCTTAGACGCCTGAGATGTTCAGTGAATCGCCGGGTTCGCTTCCGGAAACTCGACCGGGCCGTCTTCCGGGAGATGGTCCATAAACCACCGGATCGTCGTCTCAAGCGCGTCTGGAGCCTCGACCGCCGGATCGTCGGCGCAGTCTTCAAGTTCGTACAGCCTTGAATCTGGGAGCCGGTTCATCAAGGACACCGCGTCCTCGTGGGTGAACCGCTCCGCCTGCCGCCCGCGGATGATCAGCGTGGAGACGCCGGGAGTATCCGTAGTTGGATGTGGCAGGCTGGCGTCTATAACGGCGAGAGCCCTCACCGTCCGAAGACGTGTCGAAACAAACGCGGCCCGGCATGACTGACCGTACCCGACGACAAGGGCGGGCGCGCCAGCTTTATCGAGCGCCGCTGTTGTCCAATCACCGCCACGTTTGTCGCCGGGGAGCGGAACCAGCTCGACATAGAAGTCTGAAGAGAGTTTTTCTGCGAGCTTGCGCAATGGTCCGGCCCCAACGTTTGCAGGGTTCAGCAACACTACAGGCCGGTCAGTCGATTCGCCCCACGCCTCGTAGGACAGAGTAGAGCCGTCTTCCAGTTCCAGCGTCGCTTCGATTACGTTCACCCCTGCCTGCATTCATCTGAGCATCCGTCAAGACGGCGTTGATGTCCTGAAACAAATGATCAGGCCAGCGTTTGATATTCCGCGCGGACTCACATCCTAACGCTACCGTGGGATGAAAAATTCGGTTAATGCTGCCGCACCGGGAGAAACGCCAGCGGCGCGGTTAACCCTACGGCGGTACAATGCGCCAGCCCAACTAGCCCGGGGATTACCGAGATGGCGCAACGAGAATCGACGATCTCGTACCGGCCCATGGCAACACGGTTCCCGGTATGCAATTGACTAGAACGCACTACACGTCTGAGGACGGAGGATCTTCCAACGATGAACGGCTTCGACTTTGTAGCCCAATGCATGAAAAAAGAAGGCGTCGAATGGATGGCGTGCTTCCCGGCCAACCCGCTTATCGAGGCGGTCGCCAAGGCAGGCATCCGGCCGATCGTTTTCCGACAGGAACGCGGCGGAATTCAGGCGGCTGACGCCTACAGCCGCCAGCTCGCCTCAAAAGGCAAGATCGGCGTATTCGCATCCCAAGGCGGTCCCGGCGTTGAGAACTCGTTCGCCGGAATAGCACAAGCATTCGGTGACGCCGTCCCGCTCGTCTACATGCCAGGCGGTCACGGCACCTTTAGTGAGGACGTGTTCCCTGGTTTCTCCGCACCGGAGAACTACGAGCACATCACGAAACTTGCGTTGGACGTGAACCGCATCGAGCGCACCTCCCAGCAGGTCCGACGTGTATTCCACGTCGCCCGCAACGGCCGACCAGGCCCGACCCTGCTTCAACTGAACGGCGATGTGCTCGGCCAGGAAGTGCCGGAAGAGTACATGGGCTACAAGCCCACATCGAGCATTAAGACGGCGCCGAACCAGTCCGACATCAAGGATGCAGTCAAGCAGCTTCTTTCCGCTTCCAACCCGGCCATCTGGGCAGGGCAAGGCGTTCTTTATGCAGGTGCGACCGAAGAACTGATGGAGCTCGCAGAGCTAACGCAGATTCCGGTTATGACCACTATGCAGGCCAAGAGTGCCTTCCCGGACAGCCACCCGCTGGCACTGGGATCATCCAACCGGACCGCACCGAAGCCCGTTTGGAAGTGGCTCGGCGACTCGGATACGCTGTTCTGCATCGGCTCCGGCCTCACCCGTACCAACTTTGGTATTGAGATTCCGGACGGTAAGTTCCTGATCCAGGCAGTGATCTCAGACGAAGACATCAACAAAGACTACGCAATCGACCTCGGCATCGTCGGCGACGCCAAGTTGGTGTTGCAGGCCATGATCGAAGAGGTCAAGGCTTCTATAGGCGACAACGGCCGCAGGGGCGATACCGCCACCGCAGACCGAGTAGCCGCCGTGTGGGCAGAGTGGAAAGCCGAGTGGGCGCCGAAACTGGCGACCGCAGGCACCCCGATGAACCCGTACCGGGTCGTCGCCGAAATCAACGCGGTCGTGGACCACAAGAACACCGTGGCGACGCACGACGCCGGCCACCCGCGCGACGAGGTTATGCCGTTCTACACGGCAACCGTTCCGTTCGGCTATATCGGCTGGGGCAAGACTACCCACCTCGGGTACGGCATCCCCCTGATGATCGGCGCCAAGATCGCTGACCCGTCCAAGTTCTGCATGAACATCATGGGCGACGCAGCTTTTGGAATGTCCGGCCTGGACATCGAGACCGCAGTACGGTCGGGCCACCCGATCACGACCGTTGTGTTGAACAACAGCACGATGGGCGGATACAACCATCACCAGCCGACCGCCATGGAAGAGTTTGGCGCAGGTAACCAGGGTGGTGACTACGTCAAGATCGCAGAAGGCCTCGGTGCAACCGGCATCCGTGTCGAGAAACCTGAAGACGTTGGCCCGGCGATCAAAAAGGCGCAGCAACTCAACAGTGAAGGTACCTGCGTACTGATCGAGACGATCACGACGCAGCAGATGGAATTTTCCATGTATCCGGATCTGCTGAAGTAAGCGTCAACGACGCAGTTAAATCAGGTTAAAAAAGGAGGCGTTCCGACCGAAATCGGAGCGCCTCCTTTTACTTACGATAGAGATCAGAGCGGCGAGGGAGCAAAGGTATGAGCTCAGAGACAAACGGCCCAGCACCCGGTCAGGGTGGCGTGGAATGGGTGTACTCCTCAACGAGCTCGGAGCAGCTGGTCGAACGCTATGACACCTGGTCAGTTTCATACGACGCCGAAATGGAAGAGAACTACGGTTGGTCCGCCCCGGGCGTCACGGCCACTTTGGTGCAGAAACATGTTCCGCTGGACGGTCGGATCCTTGATGCGGGAGTCGGTACTGGGCTGGTAGGGCAGTTGTTGTCGGATGCCGGTTACACCGATTTGACCGGATTCGATTTCTCAGTGGAGATGCTGGCACAGGCGCGACTCAAGAACGTCTATGGCGATCTCTTGCAGATGGAGCTTGGCAAGCCTTTGGACTTCGAATCGAACTCGTTCGACGCCGTGACATGCGTTGGTGTCCTGACCCTCGGGCATGCCCCTGTCTCTTCACTTGACGAGATGGTCCGAATCACAAAGCCCGGAGGCCACATCATCTACACGATGCGACCGGATTACCGGGAGTCCGCCGGGTTCGTTGAGAAGGAATCCGAGCTCGAAAGCGCCGGCCTGTGGAAGCTCGCCGAAGTTACAGATCCAGTCCAGACGATGCCTAAAGGTATACCCGACGCGCTGATGCAAATCTGGGCGTTCAAGTTGACGGGATAGGACTGCAATCTGTAGGGTCGGCGCCCGGTGTTTCAGTCATTCGGACTTATGAACGGCGTGCCCGCCGAATTGATTGCGGAGTGCTGCCAGCATACGGCCGCCAAACGGGTTGGCCTGCCGGGAACGAAATCGCGCCTGGAGCGACGCCGTGATGACCGGAGCCGGCACGCCGAGATCGACCGATTCCTGGACTGTCCAGCGACCCTCACCTGAGTCGTCAACGTGTGAGGTCAATGAAGACAGGTCACCGTCTTCCTCAAGCGCAGCAACCGCGAGGTCGAGTAACCATGAGCGGACGACCGAGCCGTGCTGCCAGATCTTGGAGATTTGCTCCAGGTCTTCCGCAAGTTCAGATTTAGCGGCCAAGATCTCAAAACCCTCTGCGTATGCCTGCATCATTCCGTACTCGATGCCGTTGTGGATCATTTTGGTGAAGTGACCTGCACCGCTCGGGCCTACGCGCCCGACGCCGCGATCCGCCGCCGGCGCGAGCGACTGGAAGATGGGTTCGAGCCGCTCGTAGGCAGCTTTGTTACCGCCCACCATGAGGGCGTAACCTTCCTGCAGGCCCCAGATGCCGCCACTTGTCCCGGCGTCTAGCATGTCGACGCCATGTCCGGCCGCTTTTTCAGATCGTCGGATTGAGTCTTTGTAGTTTGAGTTTCCGCCGTCGATTATCGTGTCACCTGGCGACAGCAGGCCCAACAACTCGTCGATCCCGCCTTCGGTGACATCGCCGGATGGCAGCATGATCCACACGGCGCGCGGCGCGTCCAGTTGCGACACCAGATCGGCCGGACTCGCTGCTGGTGTGGCTCCATGTCCAACTGTGGCCTGTACCGCGCCATCGTCCCGGTCGTAGGCGACCACTTGATGGCCGGACTGGAGGAGTCGTTGGGCCATGTTTCCGCCCATGCGGCCCAATCCGATCATGCCGAGTTGCATTTGTGGTCTCCTGTTGATTTGCAGATCAGTGTCCGAGAGAGCACGAACGCTAACACGATGGTAGGCACCTCATAGAGGTGAAGGAAAAATTCATAGCGCAACAACATCGCACGGGTAGCAATCGCCCACGCGGACCGAGGACAACTTCAAGACATGGGCGCAAACATTACCTAGGGGCGGTGCTTGCCTTGCCCACGCCAGCGCCCCGAGGCGCTTGAACGACCGGATTCGCTCAAAAACGCGGTCGGCAGGAGCGAACCTCACCACCGGAAGACATTTCTGCGAAACACTGTAGGGAGGAGATCGGTATCCGACCTCGCCTGCTCTGCGAGCACCCCGTACAACTCTGCGCCGACTGTATCTCGGCGTCTCGCCACAACTCCTCCAACAGACCGTACTGTCATATACCCTTCTCCCGGATATCAATACATCACCGGGAGAATCAGACTTGCCGATCAAGACAATCGCAATCATGGGTGTTGGGGACATGGGACACGCCGTTGGACAGGCGCTACGTGAGAGCGGGTTCGACGTCATCAGCTGCCTCAACGGGCGGAGCGAGCACTCCCGCAACCTGGCCAAAGTCGCCGGAATTCGGGACGTCGGCAACCTCGAGTTGATGGTCTCGGAGGCCGACATCATCCTCTCCATCATGCCGCCGTCTGCGGCCGAGGGCTTCGGCAACGACATCGCAGCCGCCATCAAGGCGTCCGGGTCGACCCCCATGTTCGTTGAGTGCAACGCCATTGCGCCAGATACCACACGCCGTATCGGCGCATCCATCCACGCTGCCGGCGCGCCCTACACAGATGCGGGGATCATCGGCAGCGCACCCGGGCGGCCCGGCTCCCCGCCCCGTTTCTACGCTAGTGGCCCGGACCTTGGTCCACTGTTGGAACTGGACGGAAAAGGCATCAAGGTGATGCCCGTTGGCGATGAGATAGGGCGTGCTACCTCCGTCAAGATGTGCTATGCCGGAATGACGAAAGGCATGACTACACTCTTGACCGCGGTCGCCATTGCTGCGGAGTCGCTTGGGATCACTGAAGAACTTGGAGCAGAACTTGCATCAAGCCAGGCGGCTGCGTACGACGGCATGAAGCGCGCCGTGCCCCGGCTTCCTCTTGACTCGGGGCGCTGGATTGGCGAGATGGAGGAAATCGCTGCCACGTTTGCTTCGGCTGGCGTGACCGATAAATTCCACCAGGCTGCTCGCGACATATTCCTGCTGCTGGACAGCACACCGTTCGCTAGCGAAACCCGACAGACCTTCGACACCACGCGGACGCTTGAAGACTCTGTGAAGGTGTACGTAGAGCATCTGGGCCAGGTTAGCTAGCTGGAAGAAAGAGCAGACTAGTACCGCCTGCAGAGGCAGTGATCGTCCACACGGCACGGGTGCGGTTATTAGATGGAGATACACATGGCCGGCAACGATTTCCTCGTATTCATTGGCGCTTACACACTAAGCGACGGCCTCGGCATCGCGGTCGCCCGCTTTGACGCCGATACGGGGACGCTGACCACGCCAGAGCTGGCCGCGGAACTGGCGAATCCGTCCTTTGTTGCACTCGACCCATCGCTATCTCATCTCTACGCCGTCAGCGAGATAGACGATTACAAGGCAAACCTTAGCGGCTCGCTCAGCTCGTTTGCGGTCGATCGCACCTCTGGAGAATTGACCTTCCTCAATCGCCAGCCGACAAACGGCCCGGGCCCGTGCTTTGTCGCGGTGGACGCGAAGGGCCAGAACGCCGTGGTTGCCAATTACAACGGCGGAAGTGTCGCGGTTTTGCCGATCAACGCCGACGGGAGCCTGAAACCGCCGTCCGATTTCGTTCAGCATGAGGGCGGTGCCGGTGTGGTTCCGGACCGACAGCAAGGTCCCCACGCGCACTCTGCAAATCTGGACTTGGAGACCAACCGCGTCTACATCAACGATCTCGGGTTGGACCGTATCAAGTCGTACGAGCTGGATTCGTCTACGGGGAAGTTGACTCCGGCAGGACTTGATGTGGTGCTTCACCCGGGCGCAGGGCCACGCCATTTCGATTTCCACCCGGACGGCAAGCATGCGTACGCCATAAACGAGTTAGATAACACGATCACTACGATGGAGTACGAACGCGCCTTGGGGCAACTCACGGTGTTGCAGACCGTTTCAGCGCTGCCAGAGGGTTGGTCCGGAAGGTCCAGTTGCGCCGACCTCCATATCTCGCCGAACGGTCGTTTCATCTACGGATCCAACCGCGGCCACGACAGCATCGTAATTTACTCGATAGACGCCACTACAGGCCGGTTGGCGTATGTCGGCCATGAAACTACTCACGGCAACAGCCCTCGAAACTTCGCCATCGAGCCATCGGGCCGTTATCTACTTGCGGCGAACCAGGACACCGACAACATAATCGTGTTTGAGATTGACAGTGATTCCGGCAAATTGATCGCCACCGGGACAGAGGTGTCGGTATCAATGCCCGTATGTCTAAAGCTGGTACCTACGGCCTAGGATGCCGCCCACAAGAGCGGCGACGTCTCAACTCCAGCGCCGCAAGGGCGCTCGTCGTCTCGTCCTGTCAGGCCCAGGACAGGAACTTGTCGGGGATCATTGTCGACGCCTTACTAATCTGGTTTCCGGGATACTACGGCAGTGTGATCTTAGACACAGTTGTCTCTGAGGTATTCACTACCCAGAGCGAAGCGTTCCTACCAGGACTCGCCGGGGCCGCGACCATGCTCACGGGCCCCTTGCCCACCGGAAGGGTGACGATCTCTTCGCCGTCCAATCCGATCCGGGTTACTGTGTTGTCTACGAAATTGCTGACCCAGATCGATTCGCCGTCAAACACCAACCCGGACGGCCACGCTCCCGTGGAGATCTCTTTCAAGACTTCCCCACCCGTGCTCAGTATTGTCACCAGATCGAGCCAGTTAGATGCAACCCATACCGAGGTGCCGTCGAAAGCGAGTGCGGTCGGCCCCTGCCCACCGGTGTCTGTGCCGATGCCTTCGTAATCCACATTGCGTTTTCCAACCGGGAACGATCCCAGAACATCTCCGTCAAGCGATATCTTGTCGACCGTGTGAAGGTTCAAACTGGCCAACCAGATGGCATCGCCGTCAAAGGTTACGGCCCACGGTGATGGGTGGTTCCCGGGCACCGCGACGGACAGTAGATCTTCGCCGTCTGGG
>JAPKBN010000057.1 GCA_026421215.1 Dehalococcoidia bacterium | reverse complement strand
GATGACATACCGCTCCATAAGCGATCAGACAGCCATCAATCTTTAGGATCATGGAAGATCCAGTGAAAGAAGATCCATCCGACGCAGGCAGGAATGACTGCGTGTGGCTCTGTGAGGGCGGTCAGACTCTACCCACCCGTATCTTTCTCGTACCAGTCCTGCTCACCCATTTTCTTGAAGCCCAGGTCTTTGTAGATCCGGCGGGCTGAAAGGTTCTCGCCGTCGACCTCGAGGTCTATCACGCTTGCGCCGCGTTCTCTAAGATGCCGCAACCCTGCGGCGATCACCGCCGAGCCCACTCCCCTCCCCCGCTGACTCGGCAGAACACCCGTCATCTCAATCATCCCTGCGGTCTCGTCTGAGTCGTCGTTGCTCTTGGTGACACTGGTCCAGACATAGCCAATTACTCTGCCGGAAGAATCTTCGGCCATCAGGATGTCGCCCGGAGCGCCACGCATCTCGACGTACCCGGCTATCTGCTCAGGCGTGTTCGGGGCGAAGCCAAACGATCCTTCAAACGCCGCGTTTTGTACGGTTGCCAAAGCAGCCTCGTCAACTCCCGTCACGAACGGACGTAACGAAACCCCATCGGGAAGTGGCCGGTAGTCGCCCTCAAGGTACGCTGGTGCTGGCCGATACTTCAACTCATTAAATCTCCGGATCTGGCGGTAGCCCGAAGAGTCGATGAATGACCGCAGCCGAGTATTGGTTTGATGGACGTTGACCTGGTGGACCGCCACACCAGCGTCGTACGCACGTTGCTCAAGGCGGGCCAGCAGCAATCGGCCGATTCCCTGACCGATGGCGCTTTGAATCACTCCGAACTCTCCAACGACGCGATCGATAGCCGGCTCTACCGCGGCGATGGCGCCCCCGACGATCTCACCTGATTTCTCGGCGATGAACACGTTATCGAGTGGATCAGCCCCGGGTAGCTCAAGCCGCGCCCGGAAATGCGAGCGCTCTTCGTCGGCGTCCGCATCGGATATGCCGGTAACCGCAGCTCGCGTTGCGAAAACGGCGTCAAAGTCGCCCCAGTTGAAATTCCGGATATCGGCTGCGTCGCTCAAAAAGGCTCCTGTCACGTTGGTCAAATGTGGGCAAAATGGGTTGCCCACGGTTATTACGAGGAGTCGGCAGGATACCACTGGCCAAGTGTCACAAGGCGATAACACTCCGGCCAGAATCGTGCGTGGTTGCTATATTTCATCCTTCAAGAGCCTGAGCGCTGTCGTTCGCTTCAGGACATTAACCTTGATTTCGCCGAAAGGACGTCGCGTCCAGCTTGCCCGGCAGGTTCGGATTACGAAATTCGTTGACGGCACTTATGGCGTGCCGATAGACTTAACAAATACACGCTTTGACGGGGAGTAGTACCGATCAAGCGGGCTGAGCCGATGGTAGTGTGAATCGGTGCCCGACAATTGGGAACTCGCCCCTGAGCCTCTGACCTGAACGTCTCGATCATCTATGAGACCAACAGGGTCGGACGGAAGCCTCCGTTAACGGCATTGAGTGGTCTTGATTGGTGTTGACACCAGCAGGGCAATAAAGGTGGTACCGCGGGAGTAAGTCTCGTCCTTTGAAGGGGCGGGGCTTTTTTTGTGTGAATTCTGATCCCGGGATGTTCACAATTGCCCCCTATGCTTTGAGTGGTTTGACCCCCCTCTCTCATCAAGGGAGATGGGATTAAGCCCGGGTCCGGAAGGCTCGGAAGACAGGTAATGATGATTAAGACAGGTGGCCAGATAGTCTGTGAGGCTCTCGTTCGCGAGGGCGTCGACGTGATATTCGGGCTCCCGGGCGGAGCGATTTTGCCGCTCTATTCAACGCTCGGAAGTTATCCGGAGCTGCGCCACGTACTCGTACGCCACGAAGAAGGCGCCAGTCTGGCTGCCGACGGTTACGCGCGCGCCTCCGGTAAGGTTGGCGTCTGCATGGCGACATCCGGTCCTGGCGCGACCAACCTCATTACGGGGCTGGCCACGGCGATGATGGACTCCGCCCCGATCGTTGCGATCACCGGGCAGGTCAACCGTGGGGCGATCGGCAGCGATGCCTTCCAGGAGACCGACATCACCGGCGCTACCCTGCCGGTCACCAAACATAACTACCTTGTGATGGACACGCGTGATCTCGCGGCCACCATCAAAGAAGCCTTCCATATCGCCCGTACCGGTCGTCCCGGTCCGGTCCTTATCGACATCCCGCGCGATGTCCAGGCAGCGGAGATCGAGTTCGATGAGGCGGAGTACGACAAGCCAGTCTCACTGCGCGGCTACAACCCTCCGACTACGGCAGACGAAGACGCAGTGGCCGCCGCCGCAAAACTGATCAATGAAGCGGAACGACCGGTGATCCTAGCTGGACACGGCGTCATCATCTCGCGTGCATTTGACGAACTCCGTGAGCTGGCGGAGAACGCCCAGATCCCGGTCGTCACAACACTGCTAGGGATCAGCTCGTTCCCGGACGACCATGTGCTCAGCACTGGCTTTCCAGGCATGCACGGCATGGCTTACGCAAGCCTCGCGCTGGATCAGGCGGATCTCATCGTTAACATCGGAGCGCGCTTCGACGACCGAATCACGGGCGACATCAAACGATTCGCCGTTAACTCGAAAAAAATCCACATCGACATCGACCCCGCGGAAATCGGCAAGAACATTAAGGTTGAAGCGCCGGTGTTGGGCGACGTGCGTGCCGTTCTCAACCAGTTGAATCCGATGGTCAACCAGACGACACACACCGAGTGGGTCCAGCACATCGAGCACCTGAAAGCGGAACATCCATCGCTCAGAATTCGCGAGTCCGATGATTTGCTCGGCCAGCAGGTGGTTAAGGCGATATCGGACGCCACGAAAGGCGATGCCCTCGTGGTCACCGGCGTTGGCCAACATCAGATGTGGGCGGCGCAACACTACCAGTTCAAGAACGCCAACTCCTGGTTCACATCCGGTGGTCTCGGCACGATGGGTTACGAGGTCCCGGCGGCCATGGGCGCTCAGTTCGCACACCCGGATAAAGAGGTCTGGACGTTTGCCGGAGACGGCGGTATTCAGATGACGCTGTCCGAGTTCGCGACCATCGCCGAAAACAAGCTGCCGGTGAAGATCGCCATCTTGAACAACAACATGCTCGGGATGATCACCCAGTGGCAGGACATGGTGTTCAACAAGAATTTCTACGCAAACAGCTACACCGGAAACCCGGACTTCGTGAAGCTTGCCGAGGCGTACGCCATAAAGGGAATACGCGTCACCAGAGAAAACGAGCTTGAGGGAGCAATTCAGGAAGCACGCGACCACCCGGGACCGGTCGTGCTCGACTTCGTGATACGGGCAGAGGAGAACGTTTTCCCGATGATCCCGTCCGGCCAGTCCGTGGAGCAGTTGATCGAGGAGAGCCTCTAATGGCAGAGATCATGGCCAACGGACTGGCGCGCCGCACGTTGGTGGCGCTGGTCGAGAACAAACCCGGCGTCTTGGCGCGCATTGCGAGCCTGTTCCGTCGGCGCGGCATAAACATCGCCAGTCTGGCGGTCGGCGCATCCGAGCACAGCGACCTGTCCCGGATGACGTTCGTCGCCGAGGGTGATCCGTCCACGGTGGGACACATCGCAAAGCACCTGGACAAGTTGATCGAGGTCGTCGAGGTCTCGGACATAACCGATAACAACGTCGTATGGCGTGAGCTGGCGATGGTCCGGGTTCGTGCGACGCAGGAAAGCAGAGCGCGCGTCATCCAACTGGCTAATATCTTCCGCGTAAGCATCGTAGATGTCGGCGCAGAGGCCGTGACGATGGAGATCACCGGAGACACATCTAAGATCGACTCCATGATTACGCTGATGCAAGAGTTCGGCGTAGAGCAGGTCATGCGCACCGGCCGTGTCGCCATGCTGCGGTCAGCACTGTCACAGGGCGGTGAGGACGGCGAGTATGGCGATCAGATATCGAGCAACATCAACACCCTAGAGGGCTTTGACTCCGGCAGCGTTTAGCGCAGTCAAAACGATTCGAACATCACGTAATTAAACACAGCGGCGTGACAACGCCAAAAGGAATCTGGATGGCGACTCTCTATTACGACAAGGACATCGACACAACCCCTCTGAAGGAATCGAAGATCGCAATCCTCGGCTACGGCAGCCAGGGTCACGCACACGCGCAAAACCTCAAGGACAGCGGTTTTAACGTGATCGTCGGGTTATACGAAGGCTCAAAATCCAAGGCCAAGGCCGAGGAAGACGGGCTGGAAGTCATGACCGTTGCGGACGCTGCAAAGGCGGCGGACGTGTTGATGTTCTGCCTGCCGGACACGACCGTCGCAGAGGTGTACAAGAACGAGGTTGCAGACAATCTGGAAGAGGGGAACATGCTGATGTTCGCCCACGGGTTCGTCATCCACTACGAACAGGTCAAGCCGCCAGAGGGCGTGGACATCACGATGATCGCCCCCAAGGCCCCCGGCCACCGCGTGCGTGCGGTGTACGAGCGTGGCCTGGGCGTTCCGTCCCTGATCGCCGTCCACCAGGACGCAACCGGCAACGCACACGCACGTGCGCTGGCTTATGGTGCCGGAATCGGCAGCGGCCGAGCCGGAATCCTTGAGACGACCTTCAAAGAGGAGACCGAGACCGACCTCTTCGGTGAGCAGGCCGTTCTATGCGGCGGAGTCACGTCCCTTATCAAGGCTGGTTTCGAGGTACTCACGGAAGCGGGGTACCAGCCGGAGTCGGCCTACTTTGAAGTTCTCCACGAGCTGAAATTGATCGTGGACCTCATCTACACCGGCGGCCTTGAAGGAATGCGCGACTCCATCAGCACGACTGCAGAGTATGGCGACTACACACGAGGACCGGAAATCATCGGCCCAGAGGTCAAGAAAAACATGCAAGAAGTTCTCAGGCAAATTCAGTCCGGCGAGTTCGCCCGGGAATGGATTGCGGAGAACGACGAAGGCCTGCACCGTTACAAGGCGCTGCAGGAAGCAGACGTATCTCACCCGGTTGAAGAGATCGGCCGTGAGCTGCGCAGCATGATGCCCTGGCTGGAGTCGACAACCTAAACCCCAAAAGTTGCGCCGCATTCCTCGAGAGCCTCAGGGTTCTGAGAAAAATGATCCTCAAGGCAGCCCTCTGAGGTTCTCGACGAGCCGGCGATAAGCAACAAGGCGGGCGGGAGTTCAAAAATGGCAGAATCGGACGTAGCGACCAACGACAAAGTCATAATTTTTGACACTACCCTCAGGGATGGTGAGCAGTCCGCAGGCGCGGGCCTGACGCCGGACGAGAAGTTCCGGATTGCCCGGCAACTCCAGAAACTTGGCGTCGACGTGATCGAGGCCGGGTTTGCCGCAAGCTCCCCCGGAGATTTCGAAGCCGTTCAGCGGATCGCACGCGAGATCGACGGCCCGGTCATATGCTCGCTCGCACGTGCAGTGCCTGGCGACATCGACGCCGCATGGGAAGCTATCAAGGACGCGAAACGACCGCGAATTCACGTATTCCTCTCCAGCTCCGAGATCCACATGGCGCACCAGATGCGCAAGGGAGCCGAGGACATCCTTGGTATGGCCGTTGACGCTGTCACACTTGCGGCCTCCCACTGCAAGGACGTCGAGTTCTCTCCGATGGACGCCACGCGAACCGACCCCGAGTACCTGTATCAGATCCTTGAGGCCGCCATAGACGCAGGGGCGACCACGGTCAACATCCCCGACACCGTCGGTTACTCCAACCCGGTGGAGTTCGGAGCGCTCATCAAGGGAGTATTCGACAAGGTCCCGAATATCCACAAAGCGACTGTCAGCGTTCACTGCCACAACGACCTCGGACTAGCCGCAGCGAACAGTCTGGCCGCCGTGGAGAACGGCGCACGCCAGGTTGAAGGCTGCATCAACGGACTTGGCGAACGGGCCGGGAACGCCTCGCTTGAAGAGGTGATTATGGCGCTGGAGACGCGCGAGGATCATTACGGCGCCAAGAGCAACGTCAACACGAAAGAGATCGGCCCATCAAGCCGTATGGTTGCTGACCTGTTCGGTTTTGCAATCCAGCCGAACAAAGCAATCGTCGGTCAGAACGCGTTCAGGCACGGCTCCGGCATCCACCAGGACGCCTACCTGAAAGAGCGAACGACCTTCGAAATCATGGAGCCGGAATCCGTGGGCTGGCGAGGCGAGGCAATCGTTATGGGCAAGTTGTCCGGACGTGCGGGGTTGCGATCACGGCTCGGCGATCTGGGCTACGAGCTCAGCAACGAAGAGTTGGCCGACCTGTTCCCGCGGTACAAGGATCTGGCCGACACAAAACGTGAGGTCACGGATTTCGATCTGCAGGCGCTAATGTCAGAACAGCACCGGTTCTCTGAGACGGATCAGCAGTACCGGTTTGCAGGCGTAAAAGTAGAGGCCGGAGACATGGTGACACCGGCGGCGACGGTGACCGTGGGGCTCCCTAACGGCGAGTCGAAGACCGTGACGGCGCAGGGCACCGGTCCAGTTGACGCAGTCTGCAAGGCGATCGATCAGATCGTTGAACAGGAATGCAACCTACGGGAGTTCGCGGTCGCGTCGGTGACGGACGGGATCGACGCCATCGGCGAGGTGACCATCCGCGTCGAGGACACAGAGGGACACATCTACGCAGGCCGTGGTGGAGACACCGATATCATCGTCGCCTCGGCAAAGGCGTACATCAATGCAATCAACCGGATGGGTGTTCTCGGTCCCGATCAGACGAACATCACATTCACCGAGTAAACGGTCCGTTAACGCCAGAACACGGATCGCCCTATAGAATTGCGCCCCGGCCTGTTCGTCTAGGCGAAGGATATGGGGTGCAATTTTGCTCAGCCCGATGGGCCGTAACAATATTTGAAGTTTTTGAGGTAGCCCAATACATCGGGTACCTACGTCGAACCAAGAACGAATTAACCAACGGAGAAACAGATTCCAGCTATAGCCAAGACAATGCCAAAAACGATGTTTGAGAAGATCTGGGAGACACACGTGGTCCAGGATGAAGAGGGCAAGCCCTCCCTCCTATACATCGACCTCCACCTCATCCATGAGGTGACATCGCCGCAGGCGTTCGAGGGTCTCCGGCTTGCTAATCGCAAAGTCCGACGCCCCGACCTTGTGGTCGCGGTCGCCGATCATGATGTCCCGACAACACCACGGGACACAGAAGTCATCATCGAAGACCCGATCGCAAAGCAGCAGCTCGAAACGCTGGACGAGAACACACGCGACTTCGGCATTGAACTCTTCGACATGTACTCCCCGGACCAGGGTATCGTCCACGTGATCGGCCCGGAGATGGGCGTCACGCAGCCTGGCATGACGATCGTGTGCGGCGACAGCCACACCGCCACCCACGGCGCGTTCGGCGCGCTGGCGTTTGGCATCGGTACGTCGGAAGTCGAGCACGTCCTTGCGACCCAGTGCCTGATGCAGGCACGACCAAAGACGATGGAGGTCCGGGTTAACGGGGACCTCCAGTCGGGCGTCACTGCAAAGGATTTAATCCTGTCCATAATCGGCCAGATCGGCGTTGCCGGTGGTGTGGGACATGTCATCGAATTCACAGGCCAGGCCATCCGCGATCTCACGATGGAAGGGCGGATGACGGTCTGTAATATGACCATAGAGGGCGGAGCGCGCGCCGGGATGATCGCGCCCGATGACAAGACGTTCGAGTACCTCAGAGGCCGCAAGAAAGTTCCACAGGGCGACGCTTTCGACGAAGCAGTCGCAGAGTGGAAGCAGTTCGCCACGGACGAGGACGCCGAGTTCGACGCCATTGTCGAGATCGATGCGGAGGCTATCGAGCCCCGCGTGACCTGGGGTACGAACCCGGGGCAAGTAGCCGAGATTACGGGCAACGTGCCTAATCCAGAGGATTTCGAGTCGGCCGATGAGCAGGAGAATGCAGCTAGGGCGCTTGAGTACATGGGGCTTACGGCAGGCCAGCGGATCACTGATCTAAAAGTTGACCGTGTCTTCATCGGCTCTTGCACGAACGGACGTATCGAAGACATGCGCGCCGCAGCCGAGATCGCAAAAGGCCACAATGTCGCGCCGGGCGTCCGTGCCATGATCGTGCCGGGATCAACACCCATGAAGATGCAGGCAGAAGAAGAGGGGCTAGACCAGATATTTATAGAAGCCGGATTCGAGTGGCGCACGGCAGGGTGTTCCATGTGCCTCGGTATGAACCCGGACATACTCTCGCCCGGGGAACGCTGCGCATCCACCTCTAACCGGAACTTCGAGGGGCGGCAGGGTCGCGGCGGGCGTACGCACCTCGTCAGCCCGGCGATGGCTGCGGCAGCGGCAATCGAAGGACACTTCGTGGACGTACGTGACTGGGAGAAGACAGAAGCTTAGGCGCCTCGCCTCCGTTCTCGTTCCAGGTTCGACCCTATAACGGGCGTTCAACAGGCCAATACATGTCTACCAGTTTCAACCAGTCCGGCTACAACTCCGGCCGGACGATGTTCATCATAATCACGGGGATCGTCTCCGTGATGGTGGTGCTGGCGTTTGCACTAGCGTGGATAGACAGCAAAATGCTGAATGAGATCAACGACTACAAGGCAGCCGGCCTGACCGATCTCCCATCAAACAACGCAAATCCTGAAGAGCTACTGGAGTTCGCCAACAAAGTCGGGATCGAATGCGTTTCGATAGAAGGCCTGTTCTCCGGCACAGGGGCGTGTGGTGATGTCCTGGAGGTTGCCAGGACAGTCAACGACTACAAATCAGAGCATTCAATAATCTGGGCGTTGATAGTCATATCCGGGATCGCTCTAGTAGTGACTTTCGCGATTTTCATCCATCATGCAAGCTCCAACCTGCAGCACTTGCGTATCGCAGGCCAGAAGTTCACCCCCGGATGGTCGGTTGGATGGTTCTTCGTTCCGTTCATGAACTTCTACAAACCCACCCG
>JAPKBN010000056.1 GCA_026421215.1 Dehalococcoidia bacterium | reverse complement strand
ATCCACCACAACGCCAACAAGACGCATGACATCGAACCCGGCCTCATATTTGACGAGGCCGGCATTCGTGTAACCGCGTTTTACGTCGACCACCGCCCTATCGTCCCGGCCCTGGGATTCAAGGTTGAATTCGCTGGCCGTAGCGTCGTCCTCTCAGGGGACACTCGTCCGACCGAATCGGTGGTCGAACATGGAGCGGGTGCCGACCTGCTCATCCATGAAGTGATCTGCGGCGATAAAGAAAATTCACCGGATCCGGTCCAGTACCAACGGATAATCGACCACCACACAACACCCCAGCAGGCTGGCGACATCTTCTCCAAGACCCAACCCCGGCTGGCCGTGTACTCGCACGTCATCCTGCTCGGAGGCACCGATTCAGAGACGTTGGAAAACCAAACGCGCGAGACGTACGACGGTCCGCTATTGCTCGGCGAAGATCTGACACGCATAACCGTTGGCGACGAGATCACGGTAGAACGCCTGAACTGAACTCCCGGGTTCGAGTGGCATAGCGTAGGGGCAGCAAGCCCCACCCCTACGCGTTCGTGGCAGGAATTGGAATTCGTGCTTACCGGTCGTAGGGGTCGCTTGGTATCGACCCAAGGGCGGATAGTCAGCCGCCCCTACGATCTCATTCCAGAGACGAACGTCGCCGAGCAAAAGGGCGGAGCAGGCGCCGCCCCGACACTGGTGCGGCACCCACGGTTCGCGCCCTAGTCGTATATCGGCAGCTTGCCCTGGATCAGCTTGTCGTCGCCGATGTGCGACCGGATCTTCTCCCAGCCCTCGTAGTCCCACTCCGCCATGAAGGTGATTGCGTAGCCCTGCCGTCCCATGCGCGCCGTGCGGCCGATCCGGTGGACATACTCTTCAACGTTGTCTGGCATGTCGTAGTTGACGACGTGGGTGATCTCCGGGATGTCGATCCCACGGGCGGCGACGTTGGTCGATACAAGGATCGGCAACTCGCCAGCGCGGAACATTCCCATCGCCTGGTTCCGTTCTCCCTGCGACAACCCACCGTGCAGCCCCATAGCACCAAATCCACGCGACTTGAGCGAGTTTGCGAGCCGATCCACACCGATCTGGGTCCTGCGGAATACGAGCATTCGATAGTTATCGGCCGTGTCGTCTAGAACCAGGCGCAACGCTGTCTGTTTGTCTCGTTCTGCGACCTCGAAGTAGATCTGGTCCACCTCATCCACGGTCTGGATTTCGGCTCCCAGTTGGATCCACATCGGGTCATCCTGGTAGCGTCGAATCAAACGTTTTACGAAGCCCGGGACGGTTGCCGAGAACAGCAGGGTCTGCCTTGAGCGCGGCGTGTGTCGAAGAATGAACTCCATGTCTTCGGCGAATCCAATGTCCAACATCTCGTCCGCCTCGTCCAGCACCGCGACCCGGACGTGCTGCAGGTCAAGCGTTCCCCGCCCCATGTGATCCATGACCCGGCCTGGGGTTCCAACGACAACGTTCACGCCGCGCTGAAGCGCCGCAAGTTGGCGGTTTATTGGCTGCCCGCCGTACACAGCGCAGACGCTGATCCCGCGGTATTTGCCGACACGCTCAACTTCACGTGCCACCTGCATCGCAAGTTCACGTGTCGGCACAAGAACTATCGCCTGTACGTCCCGGGAATAAGGGTCAACCCGTTCACATATCGGGATGCTGAACGCCGCGGTCTTGCCGGACCCGGTTATGGCCTGCCCCACAAGGTCACGCCCTTCAAGACACCCCGGTACGGCTTCAAGTTGAATTGACGAAGGGGTCTCATAGCCCATGTCCGCAAGTGCAGCCGCGATGGGACCAGATAGTTCTATATCGCCAAATTTGCCGCGCGCCGGACCGTCATAGTTTTGAAGACCGCTTCCGGTGTTCTCGAGCGGAGCACGCTCGTCCATCGGCGTTGGTGCCTGGGCGTTCCCTCTGGTGTTCCTTGAATCCGAAGATCGTGCTTGACGCCGGCCTGTGCCGCCTCTGCGACCTTGCGGCGCATCCTCTCCGTGTTGATCTCGGCGACTCCGTGGCTCCCGTTCAAGGCGTGCCCCCCCTTGCGAGTCCTGCCGCCGTGATCGGCGTTCCCGGCGCGGCTTGTCTTCGGAACCTGACCGCACCCCTTGCTGTGACGAGCTGGCGCGCTCCTCGACTTCGGCGTCACCAACTTCGTTGCGACGACCGCGACCCCCACGAGATCTCCGCCTTGCCGGCGCGTTCCCGTTGCCTTCATCCGATGTCGTACGAGATCGGCGCCGGCTTGGCGCTGGCACGTCAACTTCGTTTCGAGGAGGTCGTTGCTGCGGTTCCGTCGCTGGCCGATCCGTGCGGCTACCTGCGGGTTCATCGGACCGGAAAGTTTCTACAGAGTTGCCGTTTCGCTCACGGGCTACGAATGAGGAAAGAGTGCGACGGATGATGCCCTGTTTGCGTCTACCACCCGAATTATCACTATTTGTATCTGAGTCTTTGTTAAAATCTGGCATGTAATACGTTCCAGTTTAGGTACTGCGTAACGGCGATGCAATCAAAGTGAGTTGCGTGCGATTGTTAATCACCACAAAGGAACTCGGGTTAGGCCCTCCCAACACTGGTCAGAATCGGTCGCGAGCTCATATGGCGAACGTTCGGTCGTTCCTGTTATTTTCGCCTCGATGGATACACACGCTGAATTTCGTACCTCTGAGCGGGAAACTCTGGGCATACGCCTGGCGGTTGTAGCCGGCGCGCTTTTGTTCGGGCTAGTGACCGGGGCCGACCTGATCGGCGTAGTGGTCCTCGCGGTCGCATTTGCTTTCTACACGGTCGTACTTCAGTTCATCCTCCTTTCACGGTTCCATTCGGACCGCTGGATCTACGGCATGATGGGTGCCGATCTCCTTTTCACTGGAGGTGCGGCGACCATTCTCGGGCTGCCCGGCCCGGTGATCGCAATACCGGCCCTGTTTGCCGCCCAGTACGCCCTGTTCCTTGGTTACCGAGGCGCATCCATCTCAGCCGTACTGGGAATTACCGCCACGCTCAGCGGCGGGATAATCGCCGGCGGTTTTGCTCTAGACGCAATATCAGCCACCGTACCGGTCATCTCTGGGGCCGCTGCCCTGTCCGGATATATTGCTTCAAGCCGATTTTCTGAACGCTCCGCACGTCGGGAGGCACAGCTTGGCAACAATTCTGATGCCCGAGCGGCACGGTTGTTCGACGGACTCCGGCCGATTTCTTCTGCCAACGATGAAACCTCTGCGCTGGAAGCGTTTGCCCGTTCCATACTGACCATCACCGGTTTCGACGCGATAATGGTTTACACCCGTAGCAATGGGCTGCAACTACAACGACGCGTGCTCCTCAAACGCGAGAATGAGGACAACACAGCTAACGATTCGTCAGGTGACTTCGAAGAGTCGATGGACGGCGAATCCGCCGCCGCCCGCGCTGCGGCACAGGGCGTCGCGCTTGCTCTAGGAATCGGCAACCCGGCTTCGGAAGGCATGCCCGGCTGGGCGACCCGGATGGGATACAAGTCTGGAGTTGTCGCTCCCATGATCGTCGGGCCTATCCCAGCTGGTGTCGTCTTCGGGCTGTGCCGGGACGAAAACTCTTTGACACTGGAGCAGATCGACCAAATAGAACGATTCGTCTCGCTGTCTGCCCGCCTGGTGGTGGCGCACAACTCCGGAACTCAATCTGCCACACGCGACCGGCTTTCACTTGAATTAGACGCCGCCGGAAGAACCGAACTAGGCGAGTCTCGCCCGATCATCAAAATGGACGGCCTAACGTTGGATCCTGCGACAGACCGATCTTCAGTAGTTGGCGTGCCTGTTTCGCTCTCCCGTTCGGAGTTCGACCTCCTGTATGCGCTCGCAGCAACCCCGGGACAGGTGATGGATCCGGGGTCACTCATAGAGTCGGCGTTTGGCGACGCCCCGGACGGCGGACAACGGGCCGTGGACACCACGCTCTATAGATTGAGGCGCAAATTGTCCCGGGCGCCCGAGGGCGAAGATTTAATCCGCACTATCCGTGGCAAGGGATATCTCCTGATGCCACCGTCAGCCGAGAAGGTGCCCGAAGATCTCTCAAACGCTGTCGCCATTCAGAGATAAACGAGCTTCTCCCCATCTCCCAAACCGGAGAAGAACAGAACACTTGACGATTGTTGTACCCGTACCGTTGGCGCGCCCAATCCTAAGTTGACCAGACGCGGCCCAGATTCGGTTCGGCAATCCGTAATTTGACACCTCGGCTACGGACGTTTGAGCTAAACGCCGCGGCCGGTATCGGTAACAAAGACGAGCGATCGGGTCAGCCACGGGGGCGTGCTGGTCCCGATCGCTCGTTATACGTCCGTGCCATCAATGGGGGAGTGATGGGTAGTGCCGGACTGCCCCGCTGGAACGATGTCCAACAGGGCCGGTGAAGAGAGTCTCACCGAATTAATTGGACTCTAGCACGTTTGTTCTAATACCTGTCCGCAACATCTATTACGAGTTTTGGAACAATTGTGCTAATTTGCGAATTCCAGACTTTGAGATAACGAAACCCTTTCGGCGAGTAATAACCTCATGCCAGACAGAAAAAGACCCTTCCACCGCGCCAGCGACAACCGCATGACTTATCACCTCAAGTGGGCCGCATGGGAGTGGCTGTACAGCGAGGCAAAATGCCGATCCATTGGTTTCGAGGTTCGACTGGAAGGCCCCGGAGGCCGCGTTGTGGATGTCGTTGGGGTTGGGCCGGGCAATCGTGTTTACGCGATTGAGGTGAAAGCGTCCCGGGCCGACAAGTCACGCGACGATCACGATGCCGACGATCTGAAACGCCTTGAGTCTCAAGCACCCGTGATGGATAAAGCGGTTCAGTTCACGGCCGGGGTGTTGGAGGCGGCCGCAGAGTATGCCGTGTCGTCTGGTGTCAAAGTACTTGGATCTGATCCCGCCTATCGCCAGGCACTGTCGGATCTTGATGAACGAACGAAGAAACGGGACGACTACGCAAAACGTGTGACCAACTTCAGCACCAAGTTCCGGGACCCCGGCTTCCTACGCACCGCCCACTGCCACTACCTCATGGCCCCTTCCGGGCTGATGCGGCGTGACGAGCTACCGCCGTTCTGGGGTCTTCTTGATGGAACGCCACGAGTCGTTGTGGAAGCGCCGGTGAAACAGGTCGCAGACTCGACAACACACGTACTCCGTAACATAGCGCGATCGAACTCGACGACGATGATGACCGAGTACGGCGTGACCAGATCAAAGGGAGAAACAACGTTCCCAGACCATGTAAGCCCGTTTCGTGGGTGACTAGCGCGCCGCCAGCATTTCCTTGATCTGCGAGATGCCTTTGAGGAGGTTCTCCTCAGAGTTGGCAAACGACAACCGGGCGTAGCCTTGACCGAACTTACCGAACGCAGTACCCGCTAGTAGCGCCACGTTTGCCTTATACATGCAGGCCTCTGCGAATTCCTCGCTCGTCATGCCGGTGCCACGGATGTTCGGGAACACGTAAAACGCACCGTCCGGCGTTCGACAATCTATGCCGTCGATGGAGTTCAGGCCGTCCACGATCACCTTTCGACGCTTCTTGAACTCCCCAACCATGTCAATCACCGGCTGTTGCGAACCTTCAAGCGCCGCTATCCCGGCGATCTGAGTAAATGTGGTGGACGCCGACACAGAGTTGGTGGTCAACCGACTGAATGGCTCCACCAGCGCATCAGGGAGGACGGCCCATCCGAGCCTCCAACCGGTCATCGCGTAGCTTTTAGAAAAGCCGTCAAGGATGATCGTCCGCTCCCGCATCCCGGGGATCTGTGTGATCGAAGTGTGCTCGCCGTCGAAGTAAAAATCGTGGTATATCTCGTCGCTCAAGACGATCAGATCGTGCTTGAACGCCAACTCTGCGATCCGCTCAAGATCTGAGTGCGGGATCACACTTCCACAAGGATTGTTCGGCGAATTGACGACGATCAGTTTCGTTCGCTCGGTGATCTTGGATTCCAGATAGTCGATGTCCGCCGTGAATCCCGACTCTTCATTCAACGGCAGCGGAACAGGCGTGCCGCCACTGAAGTTAATCATCGATTCGTAGATCGGGAAACCCGGATTCGGGTAAATCACCTCGTCGCCCTCTTCCACTAGGGCGAGCATCGTGTAGAACATAATCGGCTTGCCGCCGGGCGATACGACTATGTTGTCAGGGCTGACGTCGTACCCCATTCGCTTCGACACGAAGTTGGCAACCGATTTTCGAGCCTCCGGCAGACCCGGCGACGGCCCGTAATGCGTGAAGCCGTCGTCGATGGCCTTCTTGCCGGCCTCTCGAATGTGCTCTGGCGTGTCGAAGTCCGGCTCGCCGATCTCGAGATGGATGATGGTCCGGCCTTCTGCCTCCAGTGCCCTGGCCTTTGCCAGCGTCTCAAACGCCGTCTCAGTGCCGAGGATACTCATCCGTGAGGCTAGTTTCATTACGACGACCAACTCCAGAAAGCTCGTGCGCGGATCGCTCTAGTTAGCTTCCGCGACCATTATTTGTGAATGATTTAACAGAAAATGATTTTGGGCGAGGCCCAATCGGGTGTCAACAGTTCATCCGTGTAACTGCAATTCGATTCGGAGATACTCGAACGATTCAAATCGTCCACAGGTGCGATAATCCCGCCGCCAGGTAGTTTGGTGGCGTTGTCAAACGATTTATGGAACTGTCTCACAGGGGGACCCTTCAAGTGCTCAAAAACAAGATGAAGGCGAAGATCAAGGCCGGCGAGCCCGTGTTCGGAATCTCGATCATGTTCCCATCTCCACACCTGGTCGAGATCATCGGCCTGCTCGGTTTCGACTGGGTATTGATCGACTGCGAACACGGTTCCATGACGGCGGAGAACGTTGAAATGCTAGCTCTCGCAGCCGAGCGACACGGGATGGCGCCCATCGTACGGCCAGAGGTAAATCGCCCGGATCTGATCGCAAAATATTTGGACCGGGGCTGTCAGGGCGTCCAGATCCCACACGTCATCACTCGTGAAGACGCCGAACGAGCGGTCAGAGCGGTCAAATTCGCGCCGGAGGGCATGCGAGGGCTCGCGCGCGGCACCCGAGCCGGGGACTACGGCTTCCTCGGCGATGGCCCCGACATGGTGAAGGCGCTCAATGAAGAGACGCTGATATGTGTTCAGATCGAGGATCGTGAGGCGCTGGATAACCTCGATGACATCCTCATGACCGATGATGTCGACGTGTTCTTCGTCGGCCCATCCGATCTTTCACAGTCGCTAGGACACCCCGGAGATCGAAGTCACCCCGAGGTACAGAGCGCCATTGCGGACGCATTCGCAAAGATCCACGGCGCAGGCAAGGCGTCCGGAACCCCCGGGGAAGCCGGAGCAGCAGCGGAACACGTAAAACAGGGAATCCTCTACCACTACACCCACAGCCAGAACCTGATCGCAACATCAGGTCGGGCCTACTTGAACGCGGTCGGACGGCCCCAGTAGGGCATGAATGATCAACAAGTTGACTAGTATTCGCGTTGTTTAAGTACCCTACAGTCATTCCGAGCGTAGCTGAACAACCTTCACCAGCACGACATCGGCCAGACCAAACTTGATAACCGCAACAACACTCGTTTAACAAACGCCAACCATCCCTAACCCCAAAAGGACCACAACCGTGATCACAGAGAACCGCATGAAGGCCAAGATCAAAGCCGGCGAGCCGGCATTCGGCGTGTCGATCACCTTCCCCGCCCCGGAGCTCGCCGAGATGGTGGCCCAGGTCGGATACGACTGGATCTTGATCGATGCAGAGCATGGCTCTCATACCATCACCGACGTCTACCAGATGGTACTCGCCTGTGAATTACACGGCCTGACGCCTATCGTCAGGCCCCAGGTCAAAGACGCCGACGTAATCCTCCGATACATGGATCGCGGCGCAATGGGCGTGCAGGTGCCGCACGTGAATACCGCAATTGAGGCTGAGGCAGTAGTCAAAGCGGTCCGCTTCCACCCGGAAGGCGAGCGAGGGCTTGGAGGTGGCCGAAAGGCTATGGGCATCAGCGAGCCAGACTTCCTCAAACGCTCCAACGAGGAGACCCTGGTTTGCGTCCAGATCGAGCACAAAGAAGGACTAGACAACCTTGACGAGATGCTGGAAGTTCCCGGCGTGGACGTCTTCTTCGTCGGGCCGTCAGACCTGTCGCAATCACTCGGCTACCCGGGCCAACGCACCCACCCCGTGGTGGCGGAGGCCGTCGATACCGCCTTCAAAAAGATCCACGCCGCAGGCAAGGCTTCCGGAACGCCCGGTGGACCCGAACTAGCACGCTCAAATATCGAGCGCGGAGTCCTGTACCACTACACACACATCCCGACCTTCGTCTCACACTACAGCCAGCACTTCTTCAAAACCGTTCGCGGAGAGTAGCCTCGTCGGGCGGATTTTTCGAACAACTGCGCCGATAAGATGAGGACCATTCCAGGCGGAGCCCAGAAACATTTACGGATACGGGCTGTATCAATAAGACCATTTCCCGTATTTACGCACGTCCGACCGCAAGTCATTCTGAGTCCTGCTCAATAGACCGATGAATCTCGCCGATTGCTGTACGTTACGGACGGAATCTGCCGTAACAGTGCATCGCTAGACAGGCAATCAGGAAAGGGGCCCAGTGCTCAACCACTACGACCTCGCGGAGATTCAGAGCCTGCGACTGGACTGGGTGCGATTCATGAACGCGGGTAACGTGGCACGCCTCGGATCGCTGTTCATGCCTGGGGCCGTGTGGATCCCAAATAATGAACACACGCTCGAAGGGTGGACCGCAATATCGGGTTGGTTGGAGAGGATTTTTACGTCCTACCAGTATCAGTTAAGCATCACGGACCCGGTCGTGAGATTCGCTGGCGATTGGGCCGTCGAGCAGGCGACATTCACCGCGATCATCGCCCCGCTGGACGGCTCTGAGTCCAAAACCCATAACGGTGGCTACACCATCATCTGGCGCCGCGGTGCAGATGAATTTTGGGCGATCGACAGGTACATCGATAACAGCGACTAGGCTCTCAGAACCAGGCGCGCATGCC
>JAPKBN010000119.1 GCA_026421215.1 Dehalococcoidia bacterium | reverse complement strand
GCCATCCACTTCTTTACTGAGGGTGGCGGTGTAATCTCCTGGCGCCGCCAACAGTCCCGACGGCTCGGCATCGGAGGAAGATGATGGCGGTTTGAGGCGCTGCGATTCGGGTGCCGGGTGACGCAGGTCCCAGGCCACCCGGTTGAATCCCTTCGCAGTGGGTCCGTTGACCCGTCTCACGGTATTCCCTTCGGAATCCTTGACGATGATCCATATCCTGGGATCGAGTTCGGCCATTTCATCGGCAACCGCGTCCCAGCCGGGAAAGGCGATGTCCTCGCCGGTATCGATCCATGTCTTCTCACTGGCCTGGCGGATCTGTTCCTTCGACTTCAACCCGTCCCGCAAATGATACGTAAACACTGCCCCAAAATCGGGGTTCGGGGCAAAGTAATGACTGGCCCCCATAGAACCGCTCTTACCGCTATCCAGCAAGAAGCGCGGGTGGTACCACCAGGCTTTCCGGGTTGGGAAAAGGGTTGCCTCCTCGGCGAGTTGCTCTTCTGATACGCTCCTCAAGGAGGAGTAGTCGTCGAGCACGAAAATGCTCCTGCCAAACGAGGCGCCGACCAGGTCGTTCTCACGTTTCTGAATGGCAAGATCCCTGAATGCGATCGTCGGAACGCCACCTTCCAGCATCACCCAGGCCTTGCCTGCATTCGGGCTGAAAAAGAGCCCAAACTCGGTGCCTGCGAACAGCAGACCAGGTTTTACGTGATCCTGAACGATCCGCCACACCAGCGTCCTGTCGGGCAGATCACCGCGAATGGATGACCAACTGGCGCCCCGGTCGCTACTCTTGAGCAAATAGGGTGAGAAGTCTCCAAACTTGTGGTTGTCGAGAGCCATATAGACCGTGTCGGCATCAAACAAGTCGGCCTTGATATCGTTGATAAATGCCGTGGCCGGGACGCCTTTCAAGCTGTCGACCTCTACGGTGCGCCAGCTGTCGCCGCCGTTTTCAGTCACCTGAAACAAGCCGTCATCGGTCCCCACGTAGATAAGGCTTTCGACCTGGGGAGACTCCGATATCGAAGTGATCGTATTGTAGTTCGACATGTAGACGAGATCCCAGGGAGAGTCCCAGCTCTGCAAACGTCCCATGACAGGCAGGTTCATGCGCTCCTGATTTCGGGTCAGGTCAGCGGAAATCGCAAGCCACTTATCGCCACGATTGTCAGAACGCCACAAGCGCTGGGAGGCGAAATAGAGCCGGGCGGGGTCATGCGGGCTTACCAGAATCGGCGCGTCCTGATTGAAGCGTTCAGGCTCTTCACCTGCCTCCGGCTGGGGCTGGATGAAGATCGCCTCGCCGGTGGGTACATCGATGCGTGCCAGGCGCCCCTCTTGCCGATGGGCGTAGACAACATCGGGATTTCCGGGTTCGGTTGCGGTCTGGTAGCCATCCCAGTCCAGTACCGTTCGCCAGTCCGAATTCTGGATACCGTGAATGTTGTCGGTCCTGGAGGGTCCGCCCAGCGAGCCGTGGTCCTGGGTACCGCCATAGATGTTGTAGAAAGGCTCGTCGTCGTCAACGGAGATCTTGTAGAATTGCGCTACCGGAAGATTCTCAACCCAGCGCCAGTTGTCGGCCTGATCGAAGCTTTCGTATATGCCGCCGTCATCGCCCACCATGATGTAGTCTGGATCGCTCAGCTTGAAAGCCAATGCGTGGCTGTCACCCCAACGGTACTTGCTGTTTACCCGGCTGAAAGTCTTGCCGCCGTCCAGCGAAACCTTGAAATAAACATCCATCAAGTAGATGCGGTCAAACTCGTGTGGCGAAGCATAGAGTTCCTGGTAGTACTGAGGACCGGTACCGCCGGAAACCGCGTCGGAGCGCTTCTGCCATGAATTGCCACGGTCCGTTGATCGATA
>JAPKBN010000118.1 GCA_026421215.1 Dehalococcoidia bacterium | reverse complement strand
ACAGGATGTTGATAGCCGGGCCAGAAGTGTCTTTGAATGGGTCGCCGACCGTGTCTCCAACAACCGCAGCGGCGTGTGCGTCTGTCCCTTTGCCACCGTGGTGGCCAAGCTCCACGTATTTTTTGGCGTTGTCCCATGCGCCGCCTGCGTTCGCCATGAAAATGGCGAGCAGGAAGCCGGAGATGATCGAGCCAATCAGTAGCCCGCCAAGTGCCTCGGCCGAGACCAGAGCTCCCACCAGTATCGGCGAAATGACCGCTATCAGTCCCGGAAGGAACATCGCCTTGAGCGCACCCTGCGTGCTGATGTCCACCGCGCGTGCGGCGTCAGGCTTCACGCCCTCTTTGCCCTCACGCAATCCGGGGATTTCACGGAATTGCCTTCGAACTTCCACGATCATGGCGTTGGCGGCTGTGCCTACCGCCTGCATCGTAAGTGCGGCAAACAGAAACGGCAGCATCCCGCCGATGATCATGCCGACCAGAACCTGGGGATCGATGATCGACAATCCTGCTGAGATGGCGATTCTGCCTTCCTCGACCACCGCAAGTCCGGTCACCGTGGCGTAAGCCACCATCAGCGCCAACGCCGTCAGAACGGCTGACCCGATGGCGAAACCCTTGCCGGTTGCGGCCGTGGTGTTGCCCAGTGCGTCGAGAGCATCAGTACGCTCACGTACCTCTGGATCAAGGTGCCCCTGCTCAGCGATACCGCCGGCGTTGTCGGCGACGGGTCCGTAGGCGTCAGTCGCCAGAGTAATGCCGAGCGTCGAGAGCATCCCCACAGCCGCAAGAGCGATCCCATACAAGTCCGCAAGTTCGTAAGAAATGAGGATTCCGGCCACGATGGCGAACGCCGGGATTACAGTGCTGAGTAGGCCCATCGCCACTCCTGCTATGACGACAGATCCAGCTCCGGTCTCCGACTGCTTCGCTATCCACTGGGTAGGTTTGTTCTCGTAAGAGGTGAAGTATTCCGTGGCGGTACCGATCACCTGTCCAACGACAAGCCCGGTCACAACAACCCAGAACAGGTTAAAACTCAGGTCCAAGTAGCTGATCACCAATGCCGTGGCAGCAAGCGCCAGGATTCCAGCTCCGAAGATACCGGTCCGAAGCGACCAGAGCAGACGGCCCATTGACGCATCCGGTCCAGTCCGCACCAGGAACGTCCCGATAATCGAAGCGATGATGCCGATCCCGGCGATTGCCATCGGCAGGACCACCAGAGAAGAATCAAACCCACCCGCCTCAAGAGAAAAGAATCCGGCCCCGACGACTGCTAGCGCCAGGGTAGCGATCATCGCTCCGACATAGGATTCAAAGAGGTCAGCGCCCATCCCGGCTACATCGCCAACGTTGTCGCCAACGTTGTCGGCAATCGTTGCAGGGTTGCGGGGGTCGTCCTCCGGAATGCCAGCCTCTACCTTACCTACGAGGTCAGCGCCGACATCCGCAGCCTTGGTGTAGATGCCGCCACCGACACGTGCAAACAGTGCTATAGACGATGCGCCGAAGCCGAAGCCGGCGACGATGTTCGGGTCACGGAAAATCATCCAGAGGATCACAATTCCAAGGAGTCCGATACCTGTAACGGTCAGGCCCATCACGGTGCCGCTTCCAAATGCAACTCGAAGCGCCGGGTTAAGGCCCTCCTGAGCAGCAGTAGCGGTGCGTGTGTTGGCGCGCACCGCGATGCTCATACCAATGTATCCAGCAAGTCCGGAGCCGATGGCGCCCAAGAGGTACGCAATAGCCGTCCACGGCCCTGCAACGTCGACTCCAGCGGTACGAGCGATGTCGTTCAGCTCATCGATCTTCTCATTGTCAAGGATGTTGAAGTCAACGAATACGCCGATGATTGCCGCGACCACGATTACAAAAACCGACAGGAT
>JAPKBN010000117.1 GCA_026421215.1 Dehalococcoidia bacterium | reverse complement strand
CCTCCCCTGTGGTAACGTGAGATCAACGGTCCGGAACAATAATCGGACTAGATTGGAACCGGTTATCGGTTCGGAAGGCCACACATGGAACCCGTATTTCGAGAAGCTGTTTCTCAGCTAAACGATGAACGTCAAGTAGTCGTAGCGACGGTAGTTAAGACCTCCGGATCGACTCCACAGAAGCCCGGCGCAAAGTTGCTCGTACGGGATGATGGCAGTGGCGTCGGAACGCTCGGCGGGGGCTGTGTCGAGGGCGACATCTGGTTTGCGGCCCAACAGTTGCTGAAAAGTGGCGGTGCCGCGGAGATGCGCTCCTACGAGCTCAATGAAGAGCTTGCTTCTGAAGAAGGCCTCATCTGCGGCGGGACGATGTATTTCTTGATCGACCCTATTCGCCGCCCGGTCGACTACCAGATCCATGCCGAAGAAGTCGTGGCCGCATATGAAGGTGGCGCACCGGTTGCCATTGCAAATCTGATGGTGGCTCCGGACTCTTCCAAATTCTCTGTCGGCGCAAAGATGTTGATCCGTGAAAACGGCGAAACCGAGGGCACTCTCGGTGACTCTGCGCTGAACGAACGATCTGTTCGCAAGGCCGTCAATCTCATGGCGCTTGGCAAGCAGGAGTACGTCGTCGACAAGGCGACCGGCGCAGAGATATTCATCGAGGCGTTTACGACGCCCCCGACGATGGTCCTTGCCGGTGGCGGCCACGTCTCCAAGGCATTGGCCCCGATCGCACGTTCCGTTGGTATGCGGGTATTCGTTGTGGATGACCGCCCGGAGTTCGCTAACGTAGAACGCTTCCCGGAAGCCGATATCGTCCTGACGCAGGACTTCGTCAGCGGGATTGCAGATCTCCCGATAAATGCCAACACATTCATCGTGATCGCAACTCGCGGGCACCGATACGACGACACCGCACTTGAGGCCGCTGCACGCACTCCTGCACGTTATGTTGCCCTTCTTGGTAGCAAGCGCAAGACGATCATGATCTACGAAGAGCTGATTCGGCGCGGATTACCAATAGAGCGCGTGCGTGAGCTCAGGGCCCCGAGTGGCCTGGACATCACTGCCCGCACACCGGAAGAGATCGCTATTAGCATCGTTGCTGAGATTTTGATGTTCCGTCTCGGCGGTACTGGCCTCCCGTTGAAACTAGACGAGAAGTTGCTCCAGATCGCAGCCGACCATGCACGGTTAGAGGCCACGACGGCCGCCGACTAACGAGCGAAATCTAGATTTGTCGATCTGCGCAATCCTGCTGGCCGCGGGTGAATCCAGCCGCATGGGCACGCCAAAACCGCTGCTTGACTGGTTCGGCGCGCCGCTAATTCAACGCCAGATCGAGGCGCTGATTGAAGGGGGCGTCGATGAAGTGTTCGCCGTCACCGGAAATCGCGCCGAGGACGTTGAGTCCGTGCTTGAGGCGGTATCACCCGTTATCTCAACAGGAGACAGGTTCCACGTGGTGAGAAACACGGATTTTCTGTCCGGCAAGACGACATCGATCAAGGCTGGACTTGCTGCGCTGCCGGATGACGTGGACACCATCGTTCTACTGGCGGTCGATCAACCCCGGCCCTCTTGGTTGATCCGGGAGGTGCTGGAGTCACACAAGCAGATAGGCACGCTCATCAGTTCGCCAGTGTTCGATGGACATGGCGGTCACCCGCTTGTGTTCGATGGTTCGCTGCTGTGCGAACTAGAGGCCATTACGGAAGAGGCTCAGGGAGTACGCCAGGTCGTCCAGGCGCACGCGGAGTCTGTGAATCGACTTCCTATCGACTCACCAATCGCTCGACTGGATATGAACACACAGGAACAGGCCGCCGCGGCGCGCGATCTGTTTCCAGATCCGCGGGTCAGCTGAGTATGGCAATCGGTGAGGCTCTATCTGGGGCGCGTG
>JAPKBN010000055.1 GCA_026421215.1 Dehalococcoidia bacterium | reverse complement strand
GCAGGGTGTTCAACACCTCGCTCGGGCACGCAGGCGTCAGCATGCGCAACCCGTCATTCCAGAAACATGTCTTGAACGGTGTGGACTGGGCGACGTCGGGCTCTTAACAATCCGGTCTCGCCCACGTTATCGTCCGACTGCAACCATGCGGGAATTTTCTTCATGATGCAATTTACTTCGACTGATCTTGGGAAATGGGAATCCCCTTACCTCACTCTGACCGCGGGCGAACGCCACTCATTGACGCCCGAAGGCGTCTGGATGATCGGCGACAAGCCGGGATTACTGGCGATATTTGATGATGACGAGATCGTGTACGTCACTTCTACGAAGAACCTGGCAAAGACCCTGCAAGCGTTTCCACGCGAAGGCGCCGATGTTGAGTTAAGGACACTAGCGGCGATCGTAGACCTCGGTGTGCCCGGTAAGACGGCCGCAAAACGAGCCAGCAAAGGGCCTACGGCGCAACGGGTCACACGGCTCATCAACCGCATGACTTTCTCTGTGGCACAGGTGGCCCCCGCGCATATGGACGCCATCAGGGACGCGTTCATCGCTATAGCGGACCCGCGCTACAACGGACGCACGTCTATGGCCAATCAGGCGCTCGATCTACTGCCAAAGTAGACCTGCCACCTTTATTAGAGTCCCGACCCCTAGTCTCCGGCGGCCGGAGTTCCGCCGGAAGATTCATTCTGAACGATTTTGGGGAGCAGAGACATCACAGCGTCGGCGAGCTTGTCTGGATCGTGTCGCACGAAGATACCCTCCGCCACTAGATCGTTTTCAACCACCCATGGGACCAGCTCTTTCATCCGGGAGAGATCGTACTCAACGATCCGAGCACCCAACTGCAGGTATCGCTGTTGCACACGTTCGCTGAACTCGGTGGAGTTCACCACAACGACGTCGATCCTCGAGTTGTGGCCAATATAACGATTGACCTCGCTAACAAATCGCTCCGCCGTAAATCCGTCCGTCTCACCCGGCTTGGTCATCAGGTTGGTGACGTAAACCAATCGGGCACGGCTTGACCTGATCGCCTCGCCAACGCCCTGTGCGAGAAGGTTTGGGATGAGGCTCGTGTAAAGATCGCCAGGAGACAACACGATGAGATCGGCGTTCGCGATGGATTCCAGCACGGGCGGGAATGCGTACGCCAGAGGGGAAAGGAACACGTGGTCTATCTCCGCGCCGTCCTCACTGCCACGTGTGTCTATCAGGGCCTCTTCTTCCAGTTCTCTGCCATCAGACAAAACGGCGTGCAGATGCGTATCCGTCAGGGTGACCGGCAACACACGCCCGCGGATGTTGAGGATCCTCGACGCAGCCTCGATCGCCCGATCGTGCGCGCCTGTGATCTCCGTAAGCGCGGCGAGTAGGAGATTGCCTACGCTGTGGCCCTCAAGCCCCTCCCCCATTGAGAAACGGTGCGTAAACAACTGGCGCAGCATCGCACCCTGCTCGGCATCCCCGGCGAGGGCCACCAAGCACTGGCGGATGTCGCCTGGGGGCAGTTGCCCGAGTTCGTCACGAAGACGCCCTGAACTGCCACCGCTATCGCTCATCGCGACGACCGCAGTCAAATCCAAGTCAATCTCATGATCTTTGAGGCCGGAGAGAACGCTAAAGTTCCCCGTCCCGCCTCCGATCACAACGACCGAAGGTTTCATATCCACTCGCCATCAATATGAGAATATGGGTTGCTAGTG
Organism: Dehalococcoidia bacterium; assembly: GCA_026421215.1. Lineage (GTDB taxonomy): Bacteria > Chloroflexota > Dehalococcoidia > Lucifugimonadales > Lucifugimonadaceae. Next base: position 7,552 of record JAPKBN010000055.1, on the reverse strand, counting down.
CGCACACTCGTCATTAATCACGGCCCACAAGGCGCGTCCACTCTCGCACGTCAAGTGGTAGTAATGTCAACGCTTGCCAATGACGAAACTATCGTGCTTGCAGGTTTCAAATACAGCGTAGTGACTTCAGCAAGACTAAAAAATGCCAGGCCTGCGGATCCTGGTCACTTTGAATCCGCAGGCCTGATGGTGACAAGTCGGACTGTAAGCCGGGTTCTGTCCAAGTCCGGCCGCGGGTTTACGATCTAGCCTTCCTCCCCGCAGTCGATCTCTGTGCGGTCATCCATCTAGTCCTCCCATTGCTGAAAGGATCAAGCGGCCAACCCGGGAACTGGCCAGACGCCTACGTCCCCCTATTTGGCCTTGCACCGGATGGGGTTTACCCTGCCCCGGCCGTTACCGACCGGGCGGTGAGCTCTTACCTCGCCATTTCACCCTTACCCTTCCGTTTCCGGAAGGGCGGTATGTTTCTGTGGCACTGTCCGTCGGGTTTCCCCGCCCCGCCGTTAGCGGGCATCCTGCCTGGTGGTGCCCGGACTTTCCTCCCTCCCGATCCGAAAATCCGAACCAGGACGGCGACCGTCCGTCCTACTTGCCAACCTCGATGGTACAGCGCCAGCCGTCCCGATCCCACTCTGATCGCGACCCTTACAGGGCTTAAAGCCGGTTATTCCGACGTGCCAGCACGATAGACAGGCTCGACCCAATCAGCATGCACGATCACCCTGTCCACGAACGAAGCGATCGTTACATGAAGCTCTCCGGGGTCAGCCGTGTCGAATGCGCCAAGCGCATCTTCAAACGTAATTTCACCGCCCTGATCGGCGCGGTTTGAGTCAGTCATGTTCCGCGTTGTTTGTAGTTCATCCAGGGGTGTTGCGAGATCTGACACATTGCCACGACCCGACGCCACGGCACGTACCGACTCCATAAACTGGTGTTCGGCGGCCCTCAGGTTGTCGTTACTTGTATCGCTCAGAATCGGACTGAACGAGGCCCTCAAACTCTCGATCGGTTCGGCCCGCAGCGCGTCCAGGGTCGCCTGATCCAGATCCGACTCACGCCATCCCGGGTGTGGCTTTTCCTCACCGACCTCCTCTTCCATCACACCTGTGGAACGCGATGGACATGCGTAGTAGCGATACGATCGCATCGCCGTACTCCCGTCTACCCTCGTCCAACGACTCTTTCTCTCAAGGCCATGCATACCCTGCCCGCACGACCAGCACCGGGCGAGTCCGCTGAGCATGTAGGGGCTCAAAACACGCGTCTTCCGCACAGGGCTACGTGAGGCCATGATCACCTGTGCGCGATTGAATGCGTCGCGATCAACGATCCTGTCATGATTACCGGCGATACGCATACCGTAGCGAACGTAGCTGCCAACGTAGACGCGGTTACGTAGCATTCCTGACAGTGTCACAGGAGTCCACGGCCTGCCAGATCGGGTCCGAAGTCCTTCCCTGTTGAAGATGCCCGCTATGCGCCTTAGACCCGGGCCAGTTGCCAGCAGTTCTATGCCAGGATCTTCGCCGGTTTCGCCCACCTCGCCTGAATAAGCCTCACCGACATACAAATCAAACAGCCGACGGACCACCGCACCCTCAGAGTTCTCGATCTTGAACGTCCCGTCAATGTCCGCTACGTAACCGTAAGGCGTACGTCCAAGGACCTCACCCCGGGCAGCTTTGGACATCAGAGATTCCCGCACACGTCGGTTCTGGACGGGCGGTCGGTCGGCAAATGGCAATGATTCCAGTCCGTTCTGAAGGGGGTCCGGCAAATCCGGGTCAGTACAGCGAACCTCGCCGCCAACCCGATCAAGTTCGACAAGTCGCTCGACAAGGCCGTCGAGCGTATTCGAAAGATGCCTCGGGCCCGGTATGACCACAAGTGCCTCGCCCCGGCCAAGCCCCTCCAGATAAGAAACAAGAACGCCGTACTGGTCAGCCTCGCACGAAGTCGGTTCTCCCGGTCCAACCACGCGAGAAAGGGTATGAAAACCCTCGCGACAATACCGATCTATCGCGGAGATAGCCGCCTGTTCAGAGCGCGCGTCAGAACCAAGAGGCCGGTAGTATCCGGCAGCTCTCACTCGTTAACTCGGTATGAGGATTCGGCCGCAATTCCCACAGGTCACGATCGCGTCGGAACGTCGTAGCCTTGACGCTTCCTTCAGGGGAAGAGTGATGTGGCACGCCAGACAGACGCCCCGCTCTACTCTCGCGATCGCCACACCGTGCCGTCGGAACAGCAACTGGTTGTAAAGCGTCAACTCGTCGGCCGGCACGTCCTTCGATACCTCTGCCCGCTCCTGTTCAAGAACCGCAACCTCCTTCGCCGCGGCCCGTGATTGTCGCCTGAGCTTGGGGGCGGACTCCGCCCAGGTCGTCTCTCGTTCGGCGAGAGTCGTCGTCAGCTCTTCCTTTGCGCGCTCTGAATCCTCGGCGGCAAGTCGAGCCGGGCCTAGAGACTCTTCCGCCTGCATCAACTCGCGTCGGGCGTTCGCCTGCTCCTCTTCGACAGCGGTCAGCTCACGAAGGTTCGTTACAGTCCCGCCGTAGATGCGCTCCTCCAGTTCCTCCACCCGTTCCCTCAGAGCGTCGGCATCAACTTCAAGTCGTGCCAGATGAGCGCGCCGTTCGATGGAGGTCTCGCGCTCATGTTCAGCCCGCTCGGTAAGCACCGGTATCTCGGCCTGACCTTCGAGTTCGGCATTCAATTGGTCAAGTTGCTGCTGCTTCTTTGTCAGTCGTTCATCGACTTCCTGGAGCGTGAGGAGCAGGTCTCCTGAAAGTTGCATCAAAACCGATACATTATCCGTGGTGAGGGTGAGTCAAATTTGGAGCGAACGCATCGTTCCGCGCGTTCTACTAATACCATCGTATGAACCGGCATCGGAACGTGTCAACAAAAATGAAGCTTTTACGTTTGTTTTGCTGATTGAACGGTTATTACCTCGAGCGTATCGTCTACTGTTCCCTGCTATGTTTGCCCGGACCAAACTCTATAGTTCCTATGAGATTCTTGATGCCTTCCTATACGACTCCCGAATATGTGCTCATGCGACCACGAACGCGGATTGTATGCACATTGGGACCGGCGACAGCAACGGATGAGATGATTGACCAGTTGATCCATTCCGGGATGTCGGTCGCCAGACTCAATCTGTCACATGGATCACTTATCGAGCAGACCGATGCCATCGCCCGGGTAAGAGCTCGATCTGATCACGCCGGAGTGGCGGTCGCCGTTCTTGCCGACCTTCCCGGGCCGAAACACCGGCTGGGACCGGGGCCCGAATCGGAATCCGGACCAGACATCATTCTCGAACCCGGACAGATGTACAGCCTGAGAGACGGGAACGGGACATCTACGGCCGAAGTCGGCTACGTTCATCCCCCGGGTTTCGTATCCAGTACACCCGTCGGCGCTAGTGTGCTGATCGCTGACGGGGCGATACAGCTCAAAGTCATAAAAGCCAGCCGAAACGAGATCGAATGTGAAGTCACCGTCGGCGGGCCCGTGCAGTCGGACAAAGCTGTATCCGCCCCCGGACACGCATCCCGAATCAGTTATCTGACAGAGGAGACCAGCGCAGCGCTGGATATTGCCGCCTCACAGCATGTTGACTACGTAGGCATCTCCTACATCAGGTCAGCCGAAGACGTACGCCTTGTGCGTGATCTCTTCGCTGCGCGCAGTTTTCACCCGCAATTAATCGCCAAGATCGAACTCGCCGAATCTATGGAAAACCTTGACGCAATCATCGACGCCTCGGACGGCGTGATGGTGGCCCGGGGTGACCTAGGTGTAGAGCTTCCCATTGCGCTAGTGCCCGAAAGTCAGAAAAAGATCATCAGGCGCGCCAACCACGTCGGTAAAGCGGTCATCACGGCCACCCAGATGCTGGAGTCGATGATTAACGCTCCGATGCCGACGCGTGCGGAAGTGACGGACGTCGCCAACGCCATTCTTGACGGCACGGACGCCATCATGCTGTCCGCAGAGACCTCGGTCGGCGAGTATCCGGTCATCACAACGAGCATCATGGCGGAGGTCGCTTTAGAGGCTGAAAAAACTCTCAACCGGGATGAGATCGCTGGCCGGCGTCGTACCGGCATCCAGGGTTTGGACAGCGCCATTGCAGACGCGGCCGTGACCACGGCGGACCGCGTAGGAGCGAAGGTCATCCTCGCATTCACCGAATCCGGGAGCACCGCAGCGCGTGTCGCCGGATTCCGTCCCGGGGTCCCGATCATCGTCATCACGCCGGACGCCAGGGTCGGGCGTGGGCTCGCCCTTCGTTGGGGTGTCACGGTCATCACAGCCCCCCGGCCAAACAGCATCGACGAGATGTTCAGACAGGGCTCGCAGATAGCGCTCGATAGTGGACTCGTGAAAAACGGAGATCGCGCCGTCGCTGTGATCGGCGTCCCGATCGGCGTCCACGGCAGCACAAACCTGCTCAGGGTGATCGACTTGCCAGAACCGGATGCTGTGGATTAGCCAGTCCAGGTATTAATCCTGCAATCCCGCACGCAGTCTACCCACGATTTCAGAAGACGATGGCTCATGCCCGTAGCAGGCCGCGTTAAAACGGTCCGTCATCAGGTCTACCGGCATCCCCGGCAACGCCCGTGACATAGCACCACGTAACTCGTTCGGCGTATGTCCAGACTCCGGCGACATCCCACGACGGGTCGCCGCCTTCAGGTATCGGAAGTAAAGTTGAAACACTTCGGATATGCCCGGTTCGTCCGCAGGATATCGCCGCTCCACTTCGGAGCCACCGCGGCGACGCATCCACTCCGGCAACAACTTCCCGAGCAGGCCAACAAGGTCCTTACCGGCATCCGCATCCCCACGTACCGATTCCCGGTCGTCCTCCAGGTGGATTCGCCGTTTCGCCATATATCGGCGGAAGGTGATGTAAAGAACGAAGAGGATGGCAAGGACGATTATGACCGCCAGCGGGATTCGGAGCAGATCGACAACAAGGTCGAACACGCTGGACTTCCCATCGTCCACCACAGCCAAGCCGGTGTCCGTGTTTAGTTCGAAGTTGGAATCAGCTCCGATCACAACGTCAGTTCGTCCCTCGCCCCGGAACTTCGATAACAGCCATATCCCACCCATGGCGACCACTGCAAACGGTGCCGCTATGGCTATCAAAATCCACGACAGCAACACTCCGATGCCTCGTCCGAGTGCATGGACTGCATCGTTGAACATCACCGCCAGCACGGTCATCGTGATGGCGAAAAGGAGCACCCCTCCCACGGTCATCGTCATGAATCGGCCCCAAAACGCCGACCCGGATTTAACCTCCCCTACGGTGGCAAGGTGGTTTATCGCCATACCGGCCAGTGCGGCTGCAAAGAAAGGAAGGATCAGGAATCGTGTGTCCACGTCGTTGCCAATGATTCGTTCCATCAACAGCAATATGCCGAGCGCAGCCGCACCCGTATAGAAGATAGATCGCTGAACACTCTCGGGCTCTTCCGAATTCAAGAGTGCTATCCCACGCAGCCATACGATGAATGCGAGCGGTATCGCCAGGATTACCCCCACAACCCCGTCCGGGTCCATATCTCCAGCGGTAAGCGCCAGGGGCCAGTCAAGATCCAAACCCAATCCGCCGCCTATCCCCCGGGCGGCAGCAGCCAGGTATATGACGGGGAATCCGACGAGCGCCTGCACGAGCGCCAGCGTCACGAGATCGCCCCTGGCGCCACCGATGACCCAGTTGGCGACCATCGACACGCCCATTATCGCTGCCACGGCAGCCCACGTCAGAGGAGCGGCCTCCAGTCCAACAAGCAACGCGGCGATGGCCGCAAACGAAAATATCCGGGCGCTTTCTGACACCCAGAGGGAGAACATGATCAAACGTTCGCGATTGTCACTCATAGAAAGGGCCTGCTGTGTGAACATCTGTGAAAGATCACGTCAAATCCTCCACCGTTCGAAGTTGGCCTCGCCGCGCTCAAGTTCGACATCCTGTCGAAAATCGTCCGCGAACGTATCGCCGATGCTTGCACGTGGTGGGGGTGGGACAGGGAGATCGAATCGGTCGCCCATACTCTCTATCGGCACACGTGACGTCCCCTCAGGAGGCTCGTCCAATCCCACATAGATGGCGCGCACCGGATGACCCTTTACCGACAGCCGTTCGGCAACTTCCAGCAGGTCAGGGCTCATAACGGCGGATACAATCACGATGGTCGCACCGAATGGCACGGCCCAGCTTGCTTCACGCTCAAGCAAGCGGTCGATCCGCTCCGGCGAGACCGGGCGGATCATAGCCAGTGCCTCCATGATCGATGCGAGCTGACTCCGGCTTGCGGACGGCGGTATCACCATCCGCGCCCCTGGCCGAAGTGCGACGCCGTTGGTGACCAGTCCCACGCGGTGGCCAAGCTCCATCGTTCGCGTGGCGATAGATGTAGCGCCGACGATGGCCCTCTCAAGCAATCGGGGCGAGTATCCGGTGAAAAGGTAGCTCGTGGTTGATACGTCCATCACGACCACGGCGTACTGGGTGACCGAGGGATCAAACGTCCGTACAAGTACCTGTCTCAGCCGTGCCGTAACCTTCCAGTCAATCGTCTTTATGGGATCTCCGGGCACATAATCCCGCAGTCCCCGCGGTCGGTTAGGGTCATCCCACAACGCCACCGCGGCACGGTTATCTCCGATGGGCCGACCCGATGGCATCTCAAAGTCCGGCAACGGAACCGTTTGCGGGTAGACAACCACCCCTTTCCCAGGCTGCGCCACCGTGTCGTTTCTCGGGAACATCCCGAACAGGTCTCCAGAGTCGAGCATGGCCGGGCCCATCTGGTGATACCCCCTTCGGAGTGCCTTCACCGAGTATTTCAGACGGACCCGTTCGTACCAGGCAAGGTTGATCGACTCTCTTAGCTCGAGCGCCGCCCGGCTGTTTGAGCGGGCCATTTTCCCGTTCATGACTTCGAGGCCGATGGGAACGGTATCTGCAATGCGCAACCACGGCATGGGGATCGGTTTCGCGTTGGTCACTCGGACCTCGATATCAAACACATCGCCGACGAAAACCGCATGATCGGGCAGATCGCGTTCGTACACGACATCTTCCAGGGACAACCGGCTCCAGATTCGTGCGCCTATCGTGATAAAAAAGCCAAATATACCGACGATCATTATGAACGGCGATACGAGGCCGAGGCCGACCAGCATCAGCACAATAAATAGGAACTCCCAGAGTCCCGAGAGAATCTCTTTTCGGGTCACCGGCGCCCGTTCTCACGTTGGCCCGGTGCATCTGGCTACCGGGCCATCTAGTCGATAATCTGTCTGGTGAAGGCCGGGGGGAGCCTATCGCTCTATCGGAACCTCGGTCGTCTCAAGCAGTTCATGGATCACGTTGTCCCCGGCACGACCCCGCAAACCCGCCTGTGGTGACACCATCACCCTGTGGGCAAGGACCGGGACAGCCACATGCTTTATGTCGTCCGGAAGCACGTATCGACGTCCCTGTATCGCTGCCCACGCCTGTGCCGCGTTGTAC
>JAPKBN010000116.1 GCA_026421215.1 Dehalococcoidia bacterium | reverse complement strand
CCGCCGCGACGATCTCCTGATCGACTGCTGCTCGGAGTGGATTCTTCGCGGTCGGTTATCGGAATCGACCAGCAGGAGGTCGCGTCCGAGGAGGTGCCGACCCCGAAACTAGGGTAATTGACTTTCTTTAACAGTTAATAATCGTCAAGCATCCTAGCGTCAACGGTGGGCATAGTTTCAAGTTTCCAGATATCGACGGGTACGTCGTTCTGCTGCGGTTCACCGGGCGTGCTGCGGCCGTCGGCCACACCGCGTTTTAGCAGCGCGAGCAGCTCTTTGACCTTGTTGGGGTGTTCGACATGTAGGTTATGTTTCTCGCCGGGATCGGCCTGCATATCGTAAAGCTGAACGAGCGGCAGGCCTTCATCGGCAGCCTCAGCGTCATTTTTAGTCCAGCCGCCTGAACCCGGGCAAAGTACCAGTTTCCAGCGATCGGCACGAATGGCAAACTTTCCCGTAATGGAGTGATGTACGACACTGTTGCGTTTCGTCGCGCCGGCGTTGCAGAACAAAGGCAACATGCTGACGCTGTCCTCGCCGGCACTGTCCGGCAACGTGTCGCCGACGATCTCGGCACAGGTGGCCATCAGATCAGAGAGGCAGACCAGCTCGCCGCACTGGCTCCCAGATCCAATCACGCCCGGCCAGCGGGCAATGCATGGGATACGATGGCCGCCGTCCCAGGCGTCGGACTTGTAGCCGCGGTAAGGACCGCTAGGAAAATGCCCCTGCGCCTCTAGCGCATCCGCGCCAATATAATGGGCGCAGCCGTTGTCGCTGGCAAAGACCACCAGAGTATTATCAGCGACGCCATGTCGCTCCAACGCCGTGAGCACACGTCCGAATACATCATCGGTCTCCATCATCAGGTCGGCGTAGAGATTGTTCAGACCACTCTTGCCAATCCAGGGTTTGTTGACCGATAGCGGCGTATGCGGCGAGGTCATGGGCAAGTAGAGGAAGAACGGCTCATCGGCCGCGGCCCGTTCCCCGATATAGCTATCAGCCTTCTGCGCCCAAGTCGGCAACAACTGTTCAAAATGCCAGTAGGGCATAGCCGGCCCGGAGAAGCTGGCCAGGTTGTCACCGATTAGGCGGGAGGGCAGTAATTCCGAAGGGATACCGACGGTACGGTCATTTTCGATAAAGCAGTACGGCGGCCAGTTGGGCACATCGACACCGAAGTAATAGTCAAACCCGCGGGTGGTGGGACCGCCGGTAGTCGGTTTCGAGAAGGCTTCCTGCCAGTGCGCCCGCTGTTGTGGGCTTGCTTGCCGATCGGTATCGGCATCCTGTGTCGTATCCCGATGACGTTGAAAACCACCCGGGTGAAAATTCTCCTGATCGGCCGCAAAGTCCCAACCCTGTCCCAAGTGCCACTTGCCGATGCAACCCGTATGATAGCCGTGTTGCTTGAGCAACGCCGGAACGGTCAGCCGATCTTCCGCAATCAGCGGATCACCGTATTTGCCGACGATGCCCTGCTGGAGCCTGGAGCGCCAATTGTAGCGACCGGTCAACACGCTGTAGCGCGACGGCGAACAGACGGCCGAACTCGAATGCGCATCGGTAAAGACCATCCCCTCCTGAGCCAAACGGTCGATGTTCGGGGTCTGGATCTTCCCATCTGGATTCAGGCACGAGGCATCGCCATAGCCCATATCGTCGACGAAGAAATAGACGATATTTGGTTTTGTCGATCGGATTGTCATTTGTCCATAGTATAGTTGTGAGGGGCAAAATCCCCTAAGCCAGATCAACCTATTCGGGCAAGGGCACGGGCTTTGCGTCTTCTAACCGGATGCTCCAATCGGCTAGTTTCAACTGTAGATCGGCAACGATCGCCCGGTGATCGGCATCGTCAATGACATTATAGAGTTCCCATGGATCGTTTACCAGATCATACAGTTCATCTTT
>JAPKBN010000115.1 GCA_026421215.1 Dehalococcoidia bacterium | reverse complement strand
ATTACAACGATCAGCAGGACGACTGGCTAAATGCTGGATACCATCGCATCCCCCTCGATGATGCGCCGGATCCATCGGCGACACGCTTCACACTTTCGCCCGGATAGAGTTCGCTCTAGACTGGCGGCCGGACCGGCGACGGCGGATGCCAACAGTCCCATCTACGAGTCGACTGTCTGACGCAAGAGCACGTTGTTTAGGCGAAGATATCGAGGACGGGTTTTCCGTGGCCGTCTCTGGTGGCGTAAAATGGACGCTTCTCAACTTCGAAGGCGGTCTGCGGACTGATTCCCATAGCGGTAAAGATGGTGGCGTGAAGATCCATCACGGAGACAGGATTTTCCACAGCCAGCAGCGGACGTTCGTCGGCTGTTTTGCCGTAGAGAAATCCTTTTTTGGTGCCGCCGCCGAACATTGCGACGCTGGTGCCGCCGGTAAAATGTCGATGGAGTCCATAGTGCTTGGGCTCTTCCAGAGTCTTGCTCGGGGCCCGAGATTGGTCTCTTGCTGTCGATCCGGGTACGCCTTCGATCATCATGTCGCGACTGAATTCACTCGCAATTACAACCAGAGTACGGTCTAACAGACCTCTGGCTTCCAGATCGAGAATCAATTGGGCTATGGGGCGATCGATTTCCTGTTTTACCCGAGCCACGGTGGAGTGCCCGTTTTCGTGGGTGTCCCAGTGGACAAAAGGAATGTACTCGGTGGTCACTTCGACAAAACGAGCCCCTTCTTCAACGAGACGTCTTGCCAGTAGACAACCGCGGCCAAAGCGACCGGTGTCATAACGTTCAAACGACTCTTTGGGTTCCCGCGTCAGATCAAAGGCGTGTTTCTCTTTCGATTGCAACAGGCGATGAGCGGCCTCCATCGAACGAAGCATGGATTCTTGTTGAAAGTCACTCATCAACTCCCGATTGGGATTCTGGTCGATCAACTTGCGATATTGTCGATAGCGGTTCCCGAAGCGACCTGGTTCCATTCCCTTGGGTGGTTGAACAGAACGGACGGCATCCTGTGGGAAAGGCAGGTTCATCGGGCCAAACTCCGAACCGAAGAAACCAGCGGTGGTGAACGCTTTGAGTTCTTCTTTTTCGCCTACACCTTCGAGGCGTTGTCCAATATTGATAAATGGTGGGACGACGGGGTTTTTGGGTCCGAGAACCTTGGCCATCCAGGCGCCGAGATGCGGGGCCGCTACGGTAAGCGGCGGAACGTAACCCGTGTGCCAGTGATATTGGTGGCGTGAATGCAAGATGCTCCCCAGGTCCGGTTGAACGGCGGAGCGAATCAAGGTGCCGCGATCCATGATCTGGGCAACGTTTTCCAGGCCCTGTGTAATTTTGATATTGTCGACGGACGTATCGATTGAGGGGAACGTGCTGAGGATGTTTTGAACGTCCAGGCCTTTTTCAAATGGAGAGTAGGCTTTTGGATCGAAGGTATCTGGTGCAGCCATGCCTCCGGCCATCCAAATTAAGATGCAGGAATCAGCTTTCGCAGTGGGCTGTGCCATATCCTGAGTATTACCCAGAGCGCGCGTTCCCCCGCAGGTCAGAGCAGCGGCCGAAGCGGAACTCAGTTGTTTCAAAAACTCACGACGTGCTCGTTGTTCCTGGATAGTCATAATGGACTCCTATCGCACAATTTGAAATTCAGGTTGCATGAATACCATCCACAGCAGATCTTCGATTGCTATTGGAGTTTTGCCGTCGCCGACAACCTCTGTTAGGACAGCTCGTTCCTCTTCCGTAGGCTCACGTGACAACGCATATAAGTAAAGCCAGTCGATTAACTCTCCGCTCGATTTTCCCTCTGCCACGATACGTCCGGCTCCGCCGGTGAGGTAATTGGCGAGGATCTCGTCGTTCGCAAGGTCGATTGCCTGAAGCGTCGTTAATTCGCTCGGTCGTGTCGT
>JAPKBN010000017.1 GCA_026421215.1 Dehalococcoidia bacterium | reverse complement strand
TGGGGCGGAGACATGACCAATACCGTCATGGGCCACATCGAACGAACTATCTACAACCGGGACGCTCTAAAACGCGTTGCTGAGACGGGGGCGTTCCTGAACCTTGACCTGTTTGGCCACGATTCCTCGTACTACCCGCTGGCACCCAGTTCATACATGCCGAATGATGCCCAGCGTCTGGATCAGATCGAATTTCTGATCGATCAGGGCCACGTGGATCAGATTCTGCTCGCGCACGATGTTTGTTCAAAGCATCGTCTGAAGCAGTATGGAGGCCACGGCTGGGATCACATCATCTCCCGCGTCGTTCCGCAAATGCTGGCGAGAGGGATGAGCCGTGAGCACGTTGACCAGATGCTCGTGGACAACCCGAAACGCATGCTGACGTTCGCCTGACCAGTGATATTGGGCGGTGGGAAAGCGTCCAATCCGAGCGCTACTACCTAAAATTTTATGGCGCCTGACAATGACAGAATTTCGGCAGGCACGTTTCAATCTGGATCACGCGATCGATGAATGAACTGGAGACAATGGTTTGACGCAGGGCCTACGGCGAGGAATTCAGCGTTCAACCGCGACAGCGACGAGCGTGGGACTTTTGATGCTGCTTTTTGTCGCCTGCTCAAACGGTGGCGAGAAATCTGTCGTCAACGATCAGGCACCGCTGAACGATATTTTCCTGTTCGTAATCTCTTCCGACGCAGCCATTGGTGAGAACCGGTTGCCCTTCGCACTCCGCCGCGCAGACGGAGGGAAGGTTGATGTGGCTTCGACCTCTGTCACGATGACGTATGAGAAGCGCGGTTCGGGCGCCGTAATCACAGCCCCTGAGCCGACGTTCAGAAAGTGGCCCGTCGGCGGCGGTATCTTCACCACAACGGTCGAATATGACAGTGCCGGGATCTGGGATTTCACCGCGAACATCACACTGCCTGATGGCACCCGAGACACTGCAGACGCGACGACGCTTGTAAAAGAGGCGTCAGCCACGCCCGCAATCGGCTCAGCAGCCCCTGTGATTACAACCAAGATCGGCGCGACCCCGGAAGAACTAGCACTCATCACGAGCGACTCCAACCCCATCTCCGAGATGTACGCGGTCAGTTTTGATGACGCACTCAAAACTGGCGATCCGGTAGTCATAAGCTTCAGCACTCCAGCCTGGTGCACATCGGAGACCTGCGGTCCACAGCTCAATATGGTTGATCAGGTCCGCCAGAACCACATCGGCGAGGCCGCGTTTATCCACGTCGAGTTGTTTGACAACCCGGACGTTATGCGTGAGAGCGGCGATCCGTTACTTGGTGTCGAGACCCCGGCGGTGGAGCCGTGGAACTTGCCATCCGAGCCATGGACTTTCATCATCGACGGCAATGGCCTTATCGCAGCCAAGTTTGAGGCGTTCACGACATCGGACGAGATTGAAGAAGCGTTGGTCCAGGTGCTAACGGGCGGCTAAAGCTCGACCGGGCGGTTCGGATATCAGTCGGTAATGGCGCTGATGATCAGATGGCCGTCTTCTTCAAAATATTCGACCCGAATTGATTGACCCATCGTCGCGTGCTCTTGAAGATGCGAAGGAGTTTGTCCAACAAACCCACGCGCCTCGAACTGCCATACAACTCCATCGGCATCTACCATCTCGAGCTCAGCCAGTACCATGACAGACGAAGGCACGACGTTGGTGACCTGGCCAACCACAAACCGATATCCGTCGCCCGAACCGCAGGCCGCTAATAGCGATATCGACAACACTGCGACGAAAGTCAATGCGGGCTGCGCGAGCCGTCGATTTGCTATCACTAATTAGCTCGACGCTGCATCCGCTATCAGCTGTTCCAATCGCTCCAGAAGAGCGTCGGATTCGTCCAGAATGTCACGGTCACGCGGCTCTTCTCCGAGCGAGCGTGCCTCTTCAATATCGGCCCGTGCGAGTGCGAAATCCTGAAACACGTCCATGTAGAGAGCTGCGCGATCAAGATATGGCTCCGCGCTGACAGGCGAGTATTCAATAGCGAGGCTGAAGTCCCCGAGCGCGAGATCGTAGCTGCCGATCTGAAAGAGGAATCGGCCTCGCCACCAATAAGCCGGGCCTTCATCCGGAGCGAGCTCCACGCCTTCATTGAACATCTCCAGTGCGTCCGCAGCACGTCCGGCTCCACTCAGGATTCTTCCCAGCACGATCACCGAATTCGGGTCCGATGGGTCAAGAATCTTCGCCTGAACTGCGTCCTGGTTTGCGCCGAGGATGTCTCCGACAGTCATGTTGGCGACGGCCCGTCCGGCATATGCGCTGGCGAGATCAGGTTTGAGCTGGATCGCCCTGTCCAAATCAGAGATCGCTTCGGCCGATTTTCCCTGGGCCATGAGAGCACTCGCTCGGCCTTCCCAGCCGCGAGCAAATTGCGGTTCGATCTCGATCACGACCGAGAACTGCCGTTCCGCCTGTACATAGTCGCCACGATTCAGATATGAGTGTGCCCTGGCGTAATTACGAACGTTCTCGTTTGTGCTGGGTGGATCCGGCGTAGCGCTCGGTTCTGGCGTAGCTGTGGTGGGTTCCGCTGTCGTCGCTGTTTCAAGCTCGGCCGTCGCAGTAACTTCGGGCAGTTCCGGTGTCATATCGGCCTCGTCGGAAACCGAACCATCCCCGTTCGAACAAGCGACAAGTGCGATCAATCCAACGGCGCTGCACACCATCAGCCATCTGCAGACCTTGAGTTTCATTCGTTTTTTCTGTCGCCTATTCATTCTCTGGACACTGTCACCTTTCGTGATGTCCGCAAATCCGCACCGAGATTATGTACCTGGAACATGAATCAAGGTTATGTTGTCTCGCCGTAGTGGGGAGTTCAATATGTCCTGTCCCCAAAAGTTGCTTGCCTCTCAGCGATATGACGCTGAACATATCCCGTCGATAACGGTTCCTTGAGATCAACCATGGGAAGTAGTCCCTGGAAAGGTTTTACGAACACATGTCCCGTACGGGTTTGATTTGCTAATAGACCTTCATTGCCACACCATCGAGCGCTCCGACGATAGCACCGCATCTGCGCTCGATCTGGCTCGTAAAGCACAGGAAAGGGGACTCGATGGAATCTGCCTGACCGATCACGACACCTTTTGGCCCGCGGACGAGGTGAAACGGATCTCGGACGAGGCCGAAATTCTTGTGCTGGCTGGTGTGGAGATCAACACCGACGGCGGGCATGCGCTGGTGTTCGGATTGGAGGAGTACATTTTCGGGATGCACAGGCCGGCTTTTTTACGGGAACAGGTTGATCGGGTAAACGGCGCAATGTTGATGGCGCACCCTTACCGCCGCTCACTTCCATGGGGCGTCGACCCCGGGACAAAAAGCTACGACGAAGCACTCAAGCGTGCAATCAAGGGCGAATTCATTCGGGTGGTCGACGGCGCAGAGGTGATCAATGGGCGAGCAACCGAGATCCAGAACGAGTTCGCACGGCTGTTGCTGGATGCCGTCGGCACGCCAAAATTGTCCAACAGCGATACGCACACGGTCGAGGGAATCGGTCATGTCGCAACCGAGTTCGAGCGAGAGGTCTACGACGTCCCCGGCCTGATCGTAGAACTCCAAACCGGGCGTTTCCGTCCCTGGTCCGCCCCGGGATGGATCGCCAGCGGAATGAATTCCATTAACACTCCCACCACTAAACCCGGCTAACGCAACCCGGCAAGACGGGCGACGACCATCTCTAGGGCCACCCTGTCTCGGACCTTGCCCGATTTGTAGCTCAGGTCTGCCTCGCCAAGGCTGCGATGTGCTTCAGCCAGATATTCATGACTGAAACGAACGGCCTGTTCCAGCGTTTTGCGCAAAGCGAACGCGGCTCTCAGCCCAATCCGGTTGCCTATCTCCCCCTCATCAACGCCGCGCTCACGAAGGTGACTGGCGAGGATCAGCATGCGCGTCTGGCGGGTCAACATTGAGAGGATGTACTGCACGCTCGCGCCATCATCCAATAACTGATAAAGCGCCCTCATCGCCACACCCGGGCGGCGCTCAAGGATGGCGTCCACGGCGGCAAAAATGTTGGCCTCTCTGGCAGGTGCGACCATCATCTCTACATCATCCGGTTGGATCACCCGATCGCCGACATAAAGCGAAAGTTTTCGGATCTCCTGGTCAAGAAGACGAAGGTTTGGGCCGACAAGATCGTTAAGCCTTGCGATGGCTGAGGGCGAGGCCTGAACTCCCTCCGACATTACCCGCGCCCTGATCCAGTCGCCTACCGCACGACCACGCGGCGTGGGGTAGACGGAAATATTTAGCGTGTCGGACGACTTGAGGGCACGGATCGCGCCGCCGTTGTCCTTCAGTTTTCCATTTGGTCCGGTTGGGAATGTGTCGATAAACACCAGTTCGGTAGTATCCGGCAGCCCGACCAACAGTTCGCCGAACTTGTCCCATCCAGAGGTGGACATCTGTGCGGCCGCTGCGCCTCCACTAACGCGGGTGGCGTTGGTCGTATCGAGCCGTCGCAGTAGTCCGCGCACGAGCACGAGACGGCGGTCAGCCAGAAACGGCACAGTACGTGCCGCCGCTTCCACTTCGCCTGGTTTGAAGTTACGTCCTTCAAACTCTATCGTGTTTGATTCGGCCGCATCCTCCCCCAACGACGCGCGAATCTCCCGCACCGATTCGTCGATGCCAAATTCATTGTCGCCGTGGAATACGCGTATCAATGGGAAGGATCCCCACGTGAGATAAGAGAATCTGGGTCAGATAAACTGGCGGGAGACGATTTCGTTACGATCAGGTTCAACCACCGAGCAACTTTTACCCCATGCGCACACTTCTGCTCATCAGGTACTTTCCATTAATCCTGTCGGCCATTCGGCTGACGTGGGGGTTGTTTCTGGACCGTCGGGTTGGCATCAAGATCAAGTTACTGCCGATCCTTGCGATCATCTACGTCCTGTCGCCGTTGGACCTGTTACCGGACATCATACCGGTGGTCGGGTGGGTGGACGACCTGATCGTGGCAGGCGGCCTGCTGCTCTTGTTCTTCATTCTGGCTCCACACGATGTCGTCCTCGAACGAATCCGTGGGGAAGGTAACGCTGATCGAGATGAACCACCCGACGAGAAGGGACAGACCGTTGATGGCACGTTCCGATACGCGGACGAGGATCCTCCTCAATAGTGACGACAGGCAATACTCCGGTCACTTTTAAGTTTCCCGTTGTCACACGCCCGCGAACGTCCATAATTAACACTCCAAAAAAATATGGCGCCCCAATGGGTCGCGACGAGGTATTGCACACTTAATGCGCATCGGGATCATCGGCTTGCCGGCAAGCGGTAAAACAACGCTTTTTAACGCGCTCACCCGCGGGCGCGCTGCGACAGGTTTCGCCGCCGGCAGGGGAGCGAATCTCGGGGTTGCGCACGTTCCAGACAATCGTCTCGACGCCCTGACCGAGTTATACAAGCCACAACGCACCGTGCCCGCGGAGGTCACCTACGTGGACTTGCCGGGACCGTCCGAGTACGACGGTCCGAAAGGTGGGATGTTCGCCGGGGAGGCGCTGACGCAGTTGCAGACGGTGGACGCCGTGCTGGTTGTCGTGCGCGGATTTGAAGACGCCTCCGTGCCGCACGTCAAAGGCGGGACCGACTGGCGGCGGGACGTGTCCGATATCGCATTCGACCTGCTATTCGCCGATATCGCCCTGCTGGATCGGCGGATCGAGCGGCTGACCAAGGACATAAAGGGTGCGAATCAGGCTGATCGGGTACGCATAAATAACGACATCGAATCGTTGCGGCATCTCCAGTCAGAACTTGAAGAAGGCACACCCCTTAGAGCCAGGGAGTTCACGGCGCAGGAGCGTGGCGCGGTGCGCGACACCTTCCTACTGTCCGCCCTGCCCTTCCTTGTCGCCGTCAACATTGGCGAGGGCGAGATCCCGACTGCTGACCAGATGTCGTCCGAAGCCTCGGAAGCTGTAGGCACTCAGAAGTCGGGCGCCGTCGCAGTCTGCGCCTCTCTTGAAGCTGAACTAGCGGGGATGGACGCAGATGAGGAGGCAGACTTCCGGGAATCGATGAAAGCAGGGGAATCTGGTCTGTCCCGCATCATTAATATGTCATACGAAGTTCTCGGCCTGATTTCGTTCCTGACCGTAGGCGAGGATGAGGTGCGCGCATGGACGGTGGAGCGCGACACTCCTGCGGCCGTTGCTGCGGGGCGAATCCACTCGGACATCGAACGCGGCTTCATCCGCGGCGAGGTGGTCGCTTACGATGACCTTCTCAAATGTGGCAGCCAGGCGGAAGCGCGCACGCGAGGACTACTTCGGTCTGAGGGACGTGAGTACTTGATGCAGGATGGTGACACAGTCAATTTCCTGTTCTCGGTATAACGATCACAAGCGGCCGCAAGCGATTCCAGAGATGTGGAGCAACAGGCCAATACGGGAGATGGAACTAAATGGCGCCTGAAGAACTTGGACGGATCGAAAGGCCGGATGCATCGGCTGTGATAGGCAAACGCAAGGTTTATCTCGTCACAATGGTTTCGCCTTTGCCGGGCGCACCGGAGGGATTCACCAGCCGACTGAAAAACTACTGGGATGCCATCAACGCCAACGTCTCACAATTAGAGGCGCGGGCGGGGATGGTCAAGCGAATATTCCACGAGGCCGTGTCTGTATCCGGCGATCTTGGCCTGAATCTGGTCTCGCAGGTGAATCAGCCGGCATGGTCAATGGTCAAGAATCGGATGGAGTCAGGCGCGACGCTTGAGGCGTTCGACAACGACGACCTTTTCTCCCAGATAGTGGATTGGTCCCGTTGCATGCAGGTCGGGCTTTCGAGCCAGGCAGTGGCCGACGTTATCCAGGAGAAGTACGCGGCGGCGGCCGAAGCACGCTTTGAAGGAATGTCAAAAGCCCTAGAGGAGAAAATTGGTGACGCCGAGGCCGCCATCGTGATCATCTCCTCGGCCCGTAGCATAAAGATGCCGGAGGGTGCCGAGCAGTTCAACGTGATGCCACCGGAACTCGACGAGCTGGTGCGTTGGACACGTGAAGCAAGCGAACAAGCGATGGCCGAGGCGCAACGGGCACAGGAAGCCGTAGCCGCAGGCGAAGATCCACATGCGGGTCACGATCATTCACAAGGCGAGCCGGAGAACGGCGGAACTGGGCTATGGACTCCAGGGTCCGCGTAAATCCAGCCGGGACGCCGGAATCACAAACCACTGAGGGCGGTTCGAATGGCCTATCGCTTTACGTCCATATTCCGTTTTGCGAGACGAAGTGCCACTACTGCGATTTCAATACCTACGCCGGTATCGAGGCATTAATCCCCGGCTACCTGAGCGCGCTTGAGACGGAGATCCGTTTCTGGGGGCGCGGGCTTTCCAGGCCCAAGGTCTCGACGGTCTTCTTCGGGGGTGGCACTCCGTCTTACGTCCCGATTGAGGGCATCGAGGCAATCTGTGCCGCCATCTTTGAGGCGTTCGATGTGGATGATGGTGCCGAGGTAACGTTGGAGTCGAATCCAGGCGATTACTCACGGCATGACCTGACCCGATACATCGGCGCCGGTATTAACCGGCTGAGCATCGGCGTGCAGAGCCTTGACGATGGACTGCTGAAATCACTAAGTCGACGTCACGACGCGGAAACGGCTATCGGCGCGTACCAATCAGCAAGGCAAGCCGGTTTTGAAAACATCAACTTGGACCTGATGTTCGGGCTCTCGGGCCAGACCATTGAACAGTGGCGAGACTCTGTGGCCTGTGTAATCGCTCTTCGACCTGAGCATTTGTCGTTGTACGCGCTCACGCTGGAGCCAGGCACTCCACTCGACGCAATGGTGAAGAGTGGCGAGGTCGCAGACCCGGATCCGGACCTCGCCGCCGATATGTATTTGTACGCGGAATCGGCGCTTGGCGATGCCGGCTTTGATCACTACGAGATTTCCAACTGGTCGCTCCCGGACCGAGAGAGTCGGCACAACCTGGCTTACTGGCTGAATGCGCCGTATCTGGGTGTGGGACCGGGCGCGCACTCGTATCTGCCAAATCGGCGATTCGCTGCTTTGAGATCGCCACGTCGATACGTTGATTTGTTTGGTGGCGTTCTGCCCGAAGGGGATCCAGTGGAGGCACTTTCGTCTCTGCGAATCCTGGAATCGGTTGAGCCGGTTACTGCGACGATGGAGCTTGCAGACACGATGATGATGGGGATGCGGCTCTCAAGAGGTATCCGGACTGACGAGTTCCTAGCGCGGTTTGGAACCGACATTAGTGATGTGTTCGGGCCATTGATAGATGAACTATCAGGAATGGGCCTGTTGGTAAGTGATGAGGTTGGGATTCGGCTGAGCGACAGTGGCCATCTGCTCGGCAACGAAGTGTTCGAGCGGTTCGTAACGGCGTCGGCAGAGGCCAATCTGCCCGGGAATTATTAAGGAAGGAGGTTAGAAAAGATTCCCTACTCGCCGTTCGCCCAAGCTTTGATGATGTGGTGCGCTATCGCGATCGGTCCCGGTACCCGGACACCGTCCCCTCCGGGGTCGACTGTAAGGGAGTAGCCCGGCGCTGACGCTATTTCGAGCGCGGCTAGCACCTCGTCCCGAGATACCCATCGGACGTCGGACATCTCCTTCGGGTCTATCTTGATGTCCGTAGTAATTGCCTGAGCGATACAGCCGATCATGAGGGACGACGGGAAGGGCCACGGTTGTGACGAGTGGTATCGAACATCTCCGACACGAATACCGCCTTCTTCAAATACCTCTCGCCGTACCGCTTCTTCGATCGACTCGCCCTGGTCGATAAACCCGGCCAGAGCAGAGTAAAAGCGACTTGTCCGGCGTGCGCGGCCCTGCCCTAGCAGGCATCGCTCGCCGTCCGTGACCGCCATGATCGCCACCGGGTCTGTGCGTGGGAAGTGGTGCGCGCCGCATGCGTCACATATCCGCTCCTTTCCACCCTTTGTGGCGTGCGTGGCCTCGCCGCAGTTCGGGCAAAACCCGTGGCGCTGGTGCCAACCGATAACGGCCCGGGCGTATGCCATTGTTCCGGATTCTTCTCCAGATATCTCGGTCGCTACACCCCGGGCATCCTGGAATGTCATCCCGTCCGGCAGTCCAAGAAGCCCCGCCGGGTTCTCCTCGCCCCCACCATCCACGTCCGTAGCGACCTTTGCTCCGCCGGTGACGTCGATGGCGAAATGAGCAATTTCGTCCTTGATCCCAAGAAGGACCGGCACGGCGTTATCAGCCGCGTGCGCCATGATGTCGTTGTCCTGCCAGGCCAGCTTCGGCTCATCCCCAACGGTCGCAAGCGGATTCAGCCGCCAGAACGGAAGAATCCGGGAGTTTGAATTTGAGAGGCGTTCCGCTATCCACTGGTCATCCCGACGCTCTACGTCTGCCCGGTCAAGGGGATCTCCGGCAAATATGTGAGTGAATGCCAATCGGGATTGCCTTCCTGTTGGTTTTTATGATGGATTGGAGCCTGCAGATTGTACGTCCGCTCCGGGGAAGTCGCGATCCAGATTCCTCCGACTCCTGTGTTATCGTCGGTTCCTCTTGATTTTGGGTGCCCGGGGATAGTAGCCCGCGTGCTATGTCACACGCCGACCCGCCCGCCTCTGATTTCCACACGAAGCCCCAGGGATAACTTCCGGCCTATGTTCGTGATCGGTACCGCTGGCCACGTCGACCACGGCAAGTCGACCCTGATCGAAGCCCTGACCGGGATCGATCCTGACCGTCTACGTGAGGAAAAGGTACGGGGGATGACCATCGAACTCGGGTTCGCCTGGGTTAGGCTGCCCGGCGGTCGTGAGGTCAGCGTGGTCGATGTGCCGGGCCACGAGCGTTTCATCAAGACGATGTTGATGGGTGCAGGCGGCGTCGACCTGGCGCTATTGATCGTCGCCGCCGACGAGGGCGTCATGCCCCAGACCCGTGAGCATCTGGCCATCCTCGATCTTCTGGGAATTGAGCGCTGCATAGTGGCGCTTACCAAGAGCGACCTTGTAGAACCGGACTGGGTCGACCTTGTGACGCTTGATATCGAAGAAACGTTGGTCGGCACGTCGCTTGAAAGTTCTCCTATTCTGCCTGTATCCGCCATTACAGGCGACGGGCTCGAAGAACTGCTCAAGACGATAGACGCAGCACTGGATGAGATGCCGGACAAACGTGATATGGGTCGTCCCCGCCTACCGGTCGATCGATCGTTCACCATCTCAGGTTTCGGCACCGTCGCGACCGGGACTCTGGTCGATGGAACCCTTCGTGTGGGGCAAGAAGTGGAGCTATTGCCCAAGGGCCTGAAGGCCAGAATCCGCGGTCTTCAGACACACCAGACCGCTGAAGAAATCGCATTCCCCGGTACACGCGTCGCCGTCAACCTTGGCGGCGTGTCTCACGATGAAGTGTCCCGCGGCGATGTGTTGACGACGCCGAGATGGCTGTCCGCCGGAGACGCAATCGATGTGTCACTTCGGTTGATCCCAGATGCGCCCCGGTCTATCAAGCACAACGCGACCGTAACTTTCCACGCCGGCGCAGCTGAGACGCCAGCCCGGATAAGGCTTCTAGCGGTGGATGAGATGTCACCTGGTGATACAAGCTTGGCGCAAATCAAGCTGCAAGATCCAATGCCTGTAGTGAAGGATGATCCATTTGTTATCCGCGACTCCAACTACACGCTCGGAGGCGGCGTCGTGATCGAGGCTCAAGCCCAGAGACACCGCCGAAAGAATCAACCGACACTTGATCGTCTTGAGACCCTACGTCAAGGATCGGAGGCCGATGTCCTCCAAAGCGCCCTCGCATCGACCGAACCGGCAACAGCGAAGGCACTCGCCACGGCGGCGAATCTGGACGATGGAACTATCGGAGAGCAACTCGAAGAACTTGTGGGGGACGGTCTTGCCGTGCCGCTTGGTGATGGCCACAATCAAATATTCTACTCATCGAGCGGCTGGGCACAGGTTGCTGCGACCGCCACGAGCGCCGTCAGCGGATATCACGCCTCATTCCCGTTACGACAGGGAATCCCCAGAGAAGAGTTGAGGAGCCGACTTGAAATGCGGGCGGCGGTTTTCAATCTGGTGATCGATCAACTGGTCATAGACTCGACTATAAGCGACGACGGATCTACGGTACGAATCCCGGGTCACGCGCCGGAATTGAGCGATGCGGAGAAGCAGGTCGCTGATAGATATCTAAAAGAGCTCGCCGAGAATCCTTACTCGCCCCCGACCGACCGGCCAATAGACCCCGAGCTGATAGGAGCGCTCGCCGAGCAGGGTGAGGTTGTGCGCGCGTCTGAAGATGTCGTTTTCCTGAAATCAGCCTACGATCAAATGCTAGATGGTGTTCGCCAACAGGCTGCCGAGAGCGGCCAGATCACCATCACGGACGTGCGTGAAATGTTTGGCACCAGCCGGAAGTACACGCTCGCCCTGCTTGAGCACCTTGATCGCCAGCAGATCACGCGTCGTGTTGGTGACGAACGGGTGTTGCGATGAGTCCCGAAAGCACCGGCAGAAAAGATGCCCTGATTCTAGGCCTACCCTCCGTAACGCAATCCGTCTCGGCGTTCCACTCACTGTTGCGCACCACTCAGGCTGCCATACGTGAAGCGGCGCAGAGTTCGCCGGAGGGCGCAGTGGCATTCACCTCTTCGCCCGCGCCTCAGCTTGTGTTCCAGGTGATCGACACGTCCTCCGACGGTATGGTGATCGAGTTCAGGTTCGCAGAGCCATCCGCCGATCATGCACCGCACTCAGTCTCGCAATTGGCGTTTACCGCCTTCATGGACGGGCTATCGACCTACATCAAATCGAGCCCCATTCGCACGCTGTGGGGCAACGTGCCTCCGCGTGGCGACGCAGCCCGACGGTTGGGCAACGAAAGCGCTCCACTGGACGATCGGATGGAACAGGTGGTCGCCGAACTAGAGCGGCTCGGCGACGTGTCTTTGCAGCTTGGCGAGCGGCGGATTTCACTGACACGCGGGGGAGTTGAAATTACACCCTGACGCTCATTACGTTTTGGGGTTTACGCGCTTTAACTAGTATTAGGAGAGAGAGTGGCTCTACGGACCAAGATCGGCAGCATCGAGATCATCGCTATCTGTGACTTCGTGCCACCTCCCGCGCCAACAACCGAGCCGTTCCCAGAAGTCCCGATAGACGCATGGGAACCGTACCGGGAGTCTTCGCTAAACGCGGAAGGTTTATACCCGCGCAACTACGGCGTGTTTGTGCTGCGATCTGATGACTTCACCGCGATAGTGGACACCGGGCTTGGCCCAGGACCTCATGCGGCGATGAACGGTGTCGAAGGAAAGCTTCTCGAGAACCTGGCGGGGGTCGGCGTTCAGCCATCGGACGTCGACGGTGTGATAAACACGCATATTCATCCGGACCATGTGGGCTGGAACATCGTGGACGGCAAGCCGACCTTCTCGCGAGCCCGATACATCGTGTCGCGTGTGGACTGGGAGCACTGGACGAGCCAGGACAACCTTGCGCCGCACGTTCGCGATAACGCACTTCCACTGGAAGACCTCCAGGTTCTGGACCTCGTCGAGGACGATCAAAAGATATTCACAGGAATACGTACCCTGGGCACGCCAGGACACACGCCCGGTCATCAGTCAATTTTAATCGAGTCAGGCGGCGCGGCCGCGATAATCACTGGCGACGTATTGCATACACCCGCACAACTTCAGGAGCCCGGATGGTCGTTCCGGGCTGACCTGGACAAAGAAGCGGCGATTGCATCCCGACAGATGCTTATCGAGAAGGCCATTACCGATAAACTCACAGTGGCCGCAGGACACCTCCGATACGATGGGAACATCGGTCACATTGTGGAGATCGAAGGCCGTCGGTACTGGCAGGTGTTGGCAGACTGATTACAGGAACGAAGTAGTCTATGGGATTACGTCCAGTTCGCATAAAGGCCAGATGGGGGTAGGAAAGCATGACGAGATCGGCAAGAATCGGTCGCGTTGAGATCCTGAACATCGAGGATTACGCGCCCCCACCCTTTGACCCCCAGATGTTCTTCCCGGACGTGCCGATCGATGCATGGGAGCCACATCGCTCCCACCATGCGCTGGATAAAAACGGCAAGTTTCGAGTCTCCTTTGGCATATTTGCTCTCATCTCGGACGATTTCATTGTGCTGGTGGATACAGGAATAGGTCCGTCAGTGCCGGATATGTTCGGCGGCGGTGAGGGACGTCTGATGACCAACCTCAGAGAAGCCGGGATTCAGCCGAGTCAGGTAACGGCAGTGCTCAACACGCATCTGCATCCAGATCACGTCGGTTGGAACATGACGAATGGAGACCCTACCTTCCCGAACGCCCGATACTACTTTTCGGCCCGTGACTACGAACACTGGACAAGTGACGGCATACTGGCAAACGCGCCGCATATTCCCACACAGGCACAACCACTTGAAGGCCTTGGACTGCTCGAACTAACCTCGGACGGCGACGACATCGCGCACGGTATCAAATCGCTCGGGACGCCGGGTCATACACCCGGGCATCAGTCGTTCTTGATCGAATCGGACGGCGAAAAAGGGATCGTCACGGGCGACGTGATTCACTCACGAACGCAGTACACGGATCCTGAATGGTGCGCCGGCGCAGACATAGACAAACCAACGGCCGTGGCGACCCGTAAAGCGATGATCGAACGGATCGTGTCCGAGAACCTGACAGTGGCATCAAGTCACCTCGTCGTGGACTCAAACATAGGCCACGTGGTGGAGATAGAAAACAAACGTTACTGGCAGCCACTGTAAGCGGACTGGTACGCCCTTGGGCGTATTTGCATATACGCCTCTACACGTTCCCGCCTACTCCCCGGTAAGTGACTCTCGCACCGCTGGCGCCTGAACATTCCAGCTTTTTGGTGGCTTTGGGTAGGTCTTCCAGTCAGCGGCGTTTGTGACCTCAGTCACCGTGTCCAGCACGACAAAGGTTGGTCCGTCTTCGTTCAAAATCACCGGTAGTTCGCTGGCGAACTCCTCGATGTTGTCGAACTGGACCACGGATACGTACCCAGCGGCCTTTGCCATGCCCGGAAGATCGCCGCGTTCCTCGCTTGGAATCGGTTGCCCACCGGTCAGAGCGTACACGTCGTTTGCCAGCAGGATGTGCACTAGGTTTTTTGGTGCCTGTTTGCCGACCGTGACAAGCGAGCCGAGGTTCATGAGTAGTGAACCATCGCCATCAAAAATGACGACGTTCTTCTCCGGCTGGGCGAGCGCCACGCC
This sequence comes from Dehalococcoidia bacterium, assembly GCA_026421215.1. GTDB lineage: Bacteria > Chloroflexota > Dehalococcoidia > Lucifugimonadales > Lucifugimonadaceae. The sequence continues at coordinate 24,004 of JAPKBN010000017.1, read as the reverse complement.
AAGGCCGACAGATGACGCTTTGCTCATCGAACCAACCGGCAGATAAAGATCGTCCGGCTCAGACACGTCCGCAAACGCCATGATCGATGTCTCCGCCAAGAGGACGATAGCCTCGGGATCCTCGCTCTTCACGGCCCGCATTGCGTCTCGCATCTCGATCACGGCGACATGTCCTCTTTCTTCATTGGCAATATTTCACTGGCTTACGTTGTCCAAGTTCCTGCGCGAGGTCAACCGGTGGCTGAATTCTAAGTGCGCATTGGATCCCGCCGCGCGTCTCCCTCGTCCAGATACTGTGTATTCCCTACTCGGGATGTCCGCACGATCTGGTGATACTCGCTCTTGAACACTGTGCGACGCATAGTGTGGTGTTCGACGCGCACCTCAACTTCGTGCTGCCCTGGCCCTCCCTCAAGCGCCTCTGTAAGCGGACGACCATCCATGTGCTCACCGCCCGGCAATCCCAGCAACTCAAGAACCGTCGGGGCGAGGTCAACGTTCCCGGACGGGATCTCGTTCAGTAACCCGGATTTAAAACTGGGGCCGCCCGCAATCATAGTGTTGCACAACTCGTGTGGGCTCATCGAACCGTGCTGGCCCGCTCCGGGAGCGCCACCGGCGGAGAAGGCGTGACCAGGAACGCCTTCCTCATTAACGTCATGATTCCATGCGAACGACATCGCCAGATCCGGAGCTCGCGCGCCGTCACCGCCGGCAAGGTCCATGGGGAGCGTTCCTGTGATATTCCCGGCCGCCTCGGACGAAAGTAGCGCACCACACCAGGGCTGGATCATCAACCAACGTGCCAGACGCTCGACCGTAGTTGGGTCCGGCGGGTTTGTGTAGAAGATAACCGAGCCTCCATTGGGCGCAACGACCACGCCGTTGTCCCCTGACCCAGGGAACCCAGCGTCGCGGACCATCGCCTCTACCGGGATCACTTCCGTGATGGTCGAGTAGCCATGGTCCGAGAGGACGATAACGTCGGTATCTTCAAGTCGTTCGTTTTCGTCCAGCCAGTCCAGGATACGGCCGAACTCCGTATCAGCCATCAGCAACGCTTGTTTGCTTAGATCAGAATTGACGCCGTCACGGTGCTGCGATTTGTCTGGCTCCGATGACCATAAGAGCGTGACGTCGGGCTGGCGCTCCGGCATCACGTAGTCGGTGACGATCCGGCCCGCATGTTGCACCCGGGCCGAGTTTGGGTACGCCTCATCCGGCCAATCGCCGAATTTACCGATGATCTCTGAATGCAGATCGTACGGGAGACAGAACTCGGGATGGATGGTCGCACCGTTCGAGTGCTCGGGGTGCGGGTTGTGCACGAATGCGTTGCCCGAGGTTCCGACGCCAACAGCAACGTATTGCTTCCCGTAGTGCGTCAATATCTCTGCAAGGGGCGGCGACAGCAGCACTCGCCCGTCTGATTGCTCAGACAGGCGCTTAAGGCCTGGTTCCAGAACGGGAAACAGTTCGCCCGGGTCCAACTCTCGCATCACCATTGTGTTTGCGGCGAGGCCGTGACCTCCGGGATAGCGGCCGGTAACCATGCTGGCTGCGTTGATGCGTGTGACCGTTGGGAACACTGGATGATGCTTCTGAAATCGCACACCCGAGTCCGCAAATGCGGACAGGCGTGGCATGAGTTCCGGGATGACTTGAGACGGCTGCAGGCCGTCAAAGACCATGATGAATATCTGAGTCACTTGTCCTCGCTGACTGAACTAATAGCCGAGTTCGTGGAGTCGTTCGTCGTTTATCCCGAAGTGGTGCGCTATCTCGTGAACCACGGTGACCTGCACCTGATAAATCAGGTCTTCCTCATTTTCAGAGATCCCCTCAAGCGGCCGTTGGAAGATGGTGATCTTGTCCGGGAGCACCATGCCGTAGCTTTCCCGGTCGGTCAACGCCACCCCTTCATACAATCCCAGCAGGGTGTCCCGCGGGGAGAGATGGTGGTATCGGCGCTGTTCCTCCGTGGGCCAGTCCGCAGCGACGATGCCGACGTTATCCAGCCGATCCAGAAACTCACTCGGCAGGCCTTCGATTGCCTCAGCTACGAGCGCTTCAAATATCTCTTGAGGGATCGCACGCATTCTTAATTACGGCTCAGTAAACTCAACGCGAAGCGCCGACCGTTTTCCGCGCTTTTTTCATAAGGTTTACGTTCTTTTTGTCCGGGCCGTCTTTTTTGAACCCCGGGACCTCCAGATACATTGGGACGTTGGCAAACGCCGGGCGCGACATCATCAACTCGAATCCGGCCGTGCCGATCTCGCCCTCACCGATGTTGTCATGCCTGTCTACAGCAGATCCAAGTGGTCGCATCGAATCGTTGGCGTGGATGGCGCTAAGCCGATCAAGCCCAATCTCTTTGTCGAACTCCCCCAGCATCTCGTCTAGCTTCTCGGCGTTGTTCAACTCATATCCAGCCGCCCACGCGTGCTGTGTATCCAGACAGACGTGAAGGCGCTCACTACCGACCCTCTCGATGATCGCCCCGAGCTCGGAGAACTTTGAGCCGATGTGGTCGCCAGCGCCGGCACTGTTCTCCAACATCAACAGGGCGTCCCCGGGCACGGCGTCAAGGACTTTCTTCACGCCTTCGACGAACTGATCGAGAACAGCCTCAAATCCAACACCACGATGGCTGGCCGGATGAAATATGACCCCCAGTGCGGCGCAGCGTTCGGCGGTCTGCAGGTGGTTTGTCAGCGACTCTATGCTGCGCTCCACAAGCGCCTCGTCCTGTGACCCCAGCGAACACAGGTAAATGCCATGAAATACAGTCGGTCCCATGCCCGCTTCTTCAGACGCCTCTTTGAATTTCTCGACGAGCACATCCTCTGGCGGCTTGAATCTCCACGCACGAGGGGAGGATGCAAATATCTGCATCGCTTCAGCTCCTATGTCCACAGCGCGACCGACTGCCTTCGGAAGTCCGCCTGCCGCGGACACGTGTGCGCCGATGTGCATATTCGTTCCCTCTCGGTTCGAACTGCGCCGAGGTCAGCGTAGTACGGGGGTGTATTTCGCGATTCACGGAGTCCGGCCATTATGCCGGTGCGACATCGGTGTGTGACCCGTTAATACAAGGCGTTGCCCCTGATCTTTGGATGACCAAGTCCTTTATGCCATTTACATTCAATAAAACGATGCCCTCTCTGCCGGAAGGAGAGGCCTACCCGCATAAAGGGTGAGAGGGGGCCAACCACCAGTATCAAACGCTCAGGCTGATTGTTGTGCCCCAGAATGTTTAGCGCCTAACCGTATGGTTGGCCTGGGAAACTCACGTTGAAGGTGCCCCGCCTAGACCGGTGAGGACGGACATGTCTGAGCGCGTCTCACACCCGGAACCTAAATCTAGTTCGGGATGACGGTTTGCATTCTCAGACCGCAGGTTATGACTGGCTCGGGATGACCCGAGCCGTACCGCGAAGCTTCGGCTAGGTCGCCTCGACTGGCCGGCGGCGCCCGAGAAACCCTCGTTCTTCCCAGAAGACCAGTACCTGCGCAGCGATGAAGACCGAACTGTAGGTTCCAATCACCACACCGGCAAGCAGGACCAGCAAGAAGTCACGCAGGGTCTCCCCACCGAACAGCAGCATCGCCACGATCACGACCGCAGTCGTGAAACTAGTGCCGAGTGATCGCATAATCGACTCGTTGAGCGACTGGTTGACTACCGCCCTAAACGATCGGCCAGTGCCGAGTCTGACGTTCTCACGGATACGGTCAAACACCACAATGGTGTCGTTCACGGAGTAACCAATCACGGTCAGCGTTCCGACGATAAACGATGCATTCACCTCTGCGCCGATCACTTCTCCAAGAATGACAAACAAACCGAGGGTCAATACAACGTCGTGTGCCAGGGCGATCACAGCAGCCAATCCGTATCGGTACGCCGCAGTGACCGCCCGGAAGGCCCAGAACAGGAACAGGATGATGAAGATCGACGCCACCACGACCGCCTGGATCGAGTTAGAGACGGTGTCATCTGCGACGCTCTTGCCGACGGTCGTAACTTCGGGACGAATGTCGCTCGCGGTCTGGTCAGGGTAGGCACGGTTCAACGCCGCCAGAATTTCGTTCTGAGCCGCTTCATTCTGGACTTCCGTCCTAATGAAGAAACTGCCATCACCAGTACTCTGGATGAGGGCATCACTAAATCCGGCCTCGGCGAAAATCGAACGTACATCGTCCGTGCCTACATTTTCGTCGTTTATTTGAAGCGTGGTTGAAGTTCCGCCTGTGAAATCAATTCCTTCATTCAGGCCGGGACCAACCGTCAGCAACAGCGCCGACGCGATCACCAAGATGGAGGACAGGCCAGCGAACCAGACTCGTTTTCCAATGAAATCAATCATCGTTCTACTCCCCTGAGCCGATCGCTCGATCAACACCGATCGAACCCACAGGCACGAACGAATCAATACGCCGCCCAAGGGACGTGCCGGCAATGGATCGCATGATCACTCGGCTGGCAAAGAACGCCGTGAGCATCGATACGACGACACCTATTCCAAGCGTTAGAGCAAATCCTTGAATCAGGCTGGTACCGAGTCGGTCACCAAACCAGAACAGGACGATGCACGTAATTATTGTCGATATGTTTCCGTCTCTAATCGACGGCCACGCACGGTCGAAACCGGTCGTGATCGAGGCCAGTAACGCCCGGCCCATGCGGAGTTCTTCCTTGGTGCGCTCTGCAATCAGGATATTGGCGTCAACCGCCAGACCGATCGATAAGATCAACGCCGCCACTCCGGAGAGTGTGAGCGTGACCGGCATCAACTTGAACAACGCCAATAAGACCACCGCATAGAGGATCAACGCCAGGGCGGCCACGAAACCCGGAATTTTGTAATACATCACCATGAACACCAGAACGAGTCCCAAGCCGATGATGCCGGCGATCACGCTTTTCCTGAGCGAGTCTGAACCGAGCGTAGCGTCCACGTTACGTTCCTGGATCAACTCGAGGTTTACCGGGAGTGAACCCGACCGAAGCTGAATGGATACCGTGCGTGCTCGTTCAGCGGTGAAGTTGCCAAATATGTAGGCGCTGCCATTACAGATCGCCGTGGATGCGGAGGGCGCCACGAGTTCTTCGCCATCAAGATAAATGGCGAGAACATCCTGGTTCGTGGCCCGGGAAATCCTCCCGGTTACATCACAGAACTCGTCCGAACCGTGGTCGTTGAAACTGATGTTGACGACCGGACCAACAACTCCGGGCTGCGTACCAGCAAAGGCATCCGTCAGATCAGAACCCTGGATGTCGATATCCTGTTCTCCGCCACCGTAAGGCGGGTTCCAGTAAGTCTCATCTACACAACGAACCGTACGCCACTCTTCGCCAGACAGTCCGTCTGGCGGCCATGCGTCACCGATGGTCGGGGGGGTCAAGGTTCCGCACTTGCGCTCTCTGAAATCCAGCTGCGCCGTCTGGCCGATCAGATGCTTGGCTTCCTGCACACCGCCACCGACCGCCCATAGTTCGATCGTACCGGAGGTGACGAACACCCCCAACGGGCTCAACGCATCCAGTGCTTCGCGCGCTTCTTCGGCAAGCGTTGGAATGGAGTCACCGTTTTCCCCGAACTCTTGTGCCCGAACTCCAATGAGTTCAATAGACCAGAAGTTATCGATCACCTCTCCCGCTGTGTCGTTGACGGTCTCTACAAGGGCATTTGTAAGTCCGATACCGACCAGCGCCCCCTGTATCTGTTCAATCGTAATCTCGGGGACAATCGTTACGGGGCCAACATCGACAGGCGTGTCGTCGTCTGCCAATACAGGTGCCGGTTCGTCCGTCTGCACGGGCGTGGGATCGCCGCCGTCGCTTCCGTCAGCGGATGGCGTCGCGGCGGGCTGCGGAACGGGCGTTGCTAAGACCTCATCGTCCGATGTTCCCGCGTTCTCCGAATCGTCGGCCGGCTCGGCCGCTAATGGAATTTCGCCAGTTTCGGGGTCGATGGCGGCGAATGAAATAACGGCGGTCACCGGGAAATTATCTTCCACCGCCCGCCTGATGACGTCAGCCTCAGATTCGGTAATCACCGAGCCATCGGTAGCTCGAAGTGCCGGACGTAACTCGTCCATCCGCGCTATCAGCTGGTTTTCGTCGATGCTGACCTTTGTTTCCGGATGCCCGACCGCGGCGGACTGTAAAAATGCCTCAAGTTCTTCAGCGAAAACCGTGTTGCCATCAAAATCTACGGCAATCGTTGCGCCACTTAGTCCGGGCAACTGGACCAAGACGCGGTCAGCCGGGTTACCAAGCAACTGGATAGTGGGCTCGGCAAGACCGAATGAACTGACGCGCTTCTCCAGAATCTTGCGCACGCCCTCAAGGTCTTCTGCGTCTGCCGCTGAGCCATCTTCCTTGGTTGCCTTGTAGACAAGGTGGGACCCACCCTTAAGGTCAAGGCCAAGGGACAATCCGAGAATGTTCTCTTCGTCTCCGCGATCCAGGCCCCATATTGGCGTGTTTATCTCCACCCTTGGCACTGCAAGTACGGCCACGCTCAGGGCAAACAGGATCGCGAGTAGAACCAGTCCTCTTCGGGGTCTTCTCACTCAGGGTCTCCCGCGACGCGATGCTGCCCGCCCAAGAAGGCGGGCAAGCAGTTCATAGGCTTCTGCTTTTGTTTGGACGACGCCCGACGACTCAGCGTCTCGTAGCGCACCCAGCAACCGACCGATCTCCGGTCCCGGTTGCAAACCGTAACGTTCCTGAACCTGATATCCATCGACAAGCAGGTCCTTTGTGTATCGCTCCGGTTCTGGCTTAAGGCCGCGTGAGAGTATATCACTCAGCAGTCCCAGAAATCGCTGAAATTCAGAGTCATTTAAGCGCGGTCCACGTGCCGACAGGTAATCACACAGATTAAGCAGGACGGTATCTACCGCCACAGGTGAAACGTCGCGGAAGAAACGAAAGATTGCTCTGTCGGACGGCGAGGCATGGTTTGCGCTCATCTGACCCGGCCTCATGTGCTTCTCGATCATCAGGGAAGCGTGGGTGATCGTCTGCCTGCTGCAACAGAATCGCGTCAGCAGATCTGACACCATCCGGGAGCCAAGTTCATCGTGGGTAAGGAAGCGGATGCGGCCATTGGGGCGGTCTGACGTCGGAGGATCGACAGATTTTGTGTCGGGTTTCCCGATGTCGTGGAGCATCGCAACGATCTTCAGTAGTGTCCCGCGTGTCTGGCCGTTTCCGACGATCTCCAGAAGGTAGTCATCAAACTGCGGACCCCACGGCAGGTCTTTTAGCAGCGGGTCGGAAGAGCGAATTTCCGGGTCGACAAGTCGGGTAGCGAACCCCAGCGCGTGTAGCTGGTGCTCCATCACGGAGTAGTAGTGTTCACCCGGCTGATCACAATCGCGGCCAAGCGTCAGTTCCGGAATGAGCACGTCGAGGAGTCCGAGACGATCCATCTCGCGAATGCCGTATTCCGGCCGGTGGCTGCCCATCATGGCGAAGAATTCATCCATGACCCGCTCCGGGCTGGCGCCGCCCAGCAGATCTCCGTTGTCCCGGATGATGACGGCGGTATCCGCCTCGATCTCAAACTCCAGCTGCGTAGCGAAACGAATCGCCCTGAATATGCGGACAGGATCATCAAGCAGGTTCCCTGGGCGTGTTTCCCTGACCACGCGTTGATGGAGATCACCCATCCCGCCGTGGGGATCTATGATCGCGTCCTCAATATTGGCGTCAGGGTCACGCACGAGCCACTCGTCCAGCGGCACGGCCATTGAGTTGATCGCGAAGTCCCGGCGTGCGAGGTCCGACTCGAGATCGCCATTGAACACCGCGAGGTCCAGCCATTTGCGTTCTTCAGAATCGTCGATAAGGCGGACGAAGCCGCGCTCTTCGTCGATCACCACAGCGCTGGCGTCGGTCTCCTCGGCGAGCTCGTCCACCAGATCAACTACCGGGGAAATTAGCAAAAGATCAATATCGCCAGGACCGGCACCGGGATGTTCCCGTCGAGAAAGAAGCCTATCTCGCACCGCACCGCCAACCACATATCCCGTAATTGAGCGCGCCGACATGAAATCAGCTGCGCGGGTAAGAAGATCCTGAGAGGATGACATACGGTCGATTAGCCTTCGGAAAGCCGTTCGAGATCTTTTTCCGTGGCCTCTAAAATCTTCTCGTCCTTGATATCTGCGACCCCGTCCGTCAAATCTCCGGCAATCAATACCCGTTTCTCTCCCCGGCTTTTCATCAAGCCCTCGTCCTCTACCTCGACCTCAAAATCGTGCTGGTGTTCAGCTTCCTCTAATTTACTAAGATCGACTAGATCTTCATGGCTCTTGAGGTGATCCAGGTAGAGGATGCCGTCCAGGTGATCGACCTCGTGTTCAAGTGCCTGGGCGAAGATCTGGTCTGCGACGAGCCTGAGCTTTGCACCCGACTCACTGATTGCACGGGCCTTTACGCGCTCGGACCGCATGATGGTCCCCAGATACCCCGGCACGCTGAGACACCCCTCTTCAACTTCACGCTCGCCATCGCGCCGGGTGATCTCCGGGTTGATCAGGATTCTGGCTTCCTCTTCCTCCGGTAACTGTAAGACGATCAATCGTTTGAGTTCGCCAACCTGTGGCGCGGCGAGTCCTACTCCGCCAGCCTCGTACATCGTCGCCACCATGTCGTGGGCCAGTTCACGTATGGCGTCATCGACCTCACGAATTTTGCGCGACTTCCTGCGCAGGATCGGGTCAGGGACGGTTCTGATCTGAAGAATTGTCATTTTGCTCAGGCGTTGCTCTCAAAGGACTGGACTGTGTACGAGTATAGATTCAGTTGCAGAGGCGCGAGTCTATCCAGCGACCTTGCGAACTAAGACACAGAGGCGGGATCGACGTCGACTGTCCAATCGCGGCCCAGCTGGACACGATCTAAAAGGCTTTCCGGTTGCGCTCCTTTAAGGACGATGTGCCATCGGGTCACTCCACGCATCCGGAATGGATAGCTGGGGCTTGGGCCAATCACCTCTGTCCCAGTATCACCGGATGCGATCCGCTCATCGCTCAGCGCCGCGGCCATCCGCTTCGCTTCTTCAAGTGCCGCCGAAGGATCGTAGTGCGAGTGTCCAAGTCGAATCAGGCGCGTGAACGGTGGGTCTGCGTGCTCAGCGCGTAGACCTATTTCCACTTCGTAAAACGCTTCGAAATCTTGGACGGCAGCGGCCTGAACGGCGTAATGCTCGGGCTGAAAGGTCTGGATGATGGCGGAACCACCGTCCGGGCCGCGTCCCACACGCCCGGCAACCTGTGTCAGTATCTGAAACGCGCGCTCTCCGGCGCGAAAATCCGGGATGGAGAGGCCGGTGTCCGCTGAGATGACACCGACGAGAGTGACCTCCGGAATATCCAGCCCTTTGGCAACCATCTGGGTTCCTACAAGCACCCGTGATTCGCCCTTAAGAAACTTATCTAGCACTTCCCCGTGCGCCCTGGCAGTACGGGCGACATCACGGTCCCAGCGCAGTACGCCGACGTCCGGAAAGCGGCGTTCGACCTCTGCCACAACTGCCTGCGTTCCGCTGCCCATCGGCCGCATATCCTCGGCGTTGCATGCCCGGCACTTCACGCTGGGTCGGACACGATATCCACAGTAGTGACAAACGAGGCTATCGATTCCGTCCGGCATGTCAGATTGGTGCATGGTCAGGGACGTATCGCAGCGCCGACATGTGCGGACGGAGCCACACCGACGGCACTGGACATAAGCCGCCGTTCCTCGCCTGTTAAGGAACAGGATCACCCGGCCTCCAGCATCAAGAGACTCGCCGATTCCTGCCAGTAGTGTCCTGCTGAACAACCCCGCGTTGCCGGCCCTCAGTTCCTCTCGCATATCAACGATTCTGACTCCGGCCTGTCCTGCGCTGGTGCGGGCAGGGCCACTAAAACCGGTCAGAGTCCCCATTGATCCGTCTTCAATGCCCACCCGTGCGGGCAAGCGAAGCAGCTCAATTTCCGCCCGTTCGGCGCGCCTGAACGTTTCAATATCCGGGGTGGCGCTGCCAACGACCATGACAGTGCCGTGCTCAGCGCAGAAACGCTCGGCGACCGCCCGTGCGTGGTAGCGCGGCGCGGGGTCGTGCTGCTTGTAGGTCCACTCGTGTTCTTCGTCGATGACGACCAGCCCGATATCCTTGATCGGAGCGAACACCGCGCTCCGGGAGCCGAGGACGATCGGGAAGTCGCCTTTGGCGATACGCCACCATTGATCAAATCGCTCTCCCGGCTGGAGACCTGAGTGGAGCAGCGCTACTTTCCCGGGGAATCGAGATGCGAAACGGGCGAGGGTTTGCGGTGTGAGCGCGATCTCCGGCACGAGAATCAGTACGGATCGGCCCAGTTCAAGGCACTTTTCGGTGGCCCTCAGATACACCTCTGTCTTGCCGCTGCCAGTAACGCCGTAGAGCAGGAACTTACGGGGTGGACCCGACTTTTTTCGGGTAGTGCGCAGCGCAGATGTGATGGCGCCGATCGCGCCCGCCTGGGCGGCCGTTGGGTCAAGCGGCATCGTGGTCTGGAACTGATGCTCCCTCAACGGGTCTCGCTGCACCTGGATCTCATCGACTCGCAACAATCCGGCCTTTTTTGCCCAATCAACGCGTGAGCGCCCGAACTCCCTCGCGAGATCGGCCTGGGTCTCGATGCCAGGTGAGTCGATCACGCGTCGAAGTAGTGACGCTCGTTCGATGCTGCGGGTTCCGGAAGAACTGTCCATCTCTTCCGCCGCCCTTTCCACCACTTCCGCCTCCATGCCAAGCGCCAGAACACGAACGTATCTTGGCTTCTGTCGCTGATGCTCCCACTCGGACCTAGTAACGAGCAATTTTCGTCGAATCAGCCTGTCCACAACAACACCGCCGCCTCTTCCGAGTCGTCGCGCTAGTGACGGCCTACGCATCTCCCCTACATCCTCAACCATGCGCAGGGCGCGGTCATCTCGCGATCCGAGGTCATCAGCGTCGGCCGTATCTGCGACCCGTTTAGCATCCACACTTACCCAGGTGCGAAGCCGACTAGCAAAGCCGGGCGGGAGCATCTGGGACGCCGCCATGAACAGCCCCACTCGGTAGTAGGAAGACATCCAGATCGCCACTTTGATCTGTCGCTCAGAAATAAGCGGGTCCTCATACGCGACGCGCTCGATGTCTCTGGGCTCTTCGATCTCGGAAACGTTGGTCAAGCCGAACACAATTCCCTGAACCGTCCGTGGGCCAAACGGCACCCACACGAGATGACCCGGCCGAACGGGCATCTCGTCCGGAACGCTGTAAGTAAATGTCCGCGCCTGAAGACCGGCGCCGTCAACGGCTACTTGAGCGAAACCGGGAACATCGTAGCCCGGCGTTATTTTTGAGCGCGCTTCCATCAGGCGAGGGTACGCGAAAAGGAGGTATGCGTGTGAGCAGACAGTGTCAATCGACGCTACACCAGCAACAGGAGAGAGCTATCACAATAGCTGACCTGAGGTCTAGCGGCGTTCTTTTATCCTGGCACTGCGGCCGGTGAGACCACGGAGATAGTAGGCGCGGGCCCGGCGGACTTTACCCTGGCGTGTGACCTCGAGCGAGTCCAAGAGCGGGGAGCAGACGAGGAATGTCCTCTCGACACCAACGCCATAGGAAACCCGTCGGACCGTAAAGGTGGCTCCGGGAGCGGGCGTGTCGCCCTTGCGGTGTCGGCCCTTGAGCACAACGCCCTCGAAAGCCTGGACACGTTGACGATCGCCTTCACGAATCATCACATTGACCCGTACGGTATCGCCGGTCTGGAACTCCTGGATGGAGTCGCGCGGTGTGGCGTCGATCAGCGCTCTTGCTTCGATCACGGTTATACCTCTGTGCAGACCGGGGACAGTTCCCGGAGACGTGTACCGGGCCGTGGTGGTCCCAATTTGCTGGAAACTCCAGACAGGAGGGACGCGCGCGACGGCCGATATAAAACTGAGTGAGTAATTAATTGTAGAACCACCACCCGTCCGACGGCAACGGTTGGGGGTGAATCACGACCAATCAGGCTAATCTGCTCATCGAAAATCAGCCTCCCGCACCGGCCGCAGGGTCAATCACCACTTCTGGGATGACAATTTGCTCAGGCATGTTGCGGTCGTACACAACGAAGGTCCGCCATGTGCCTTCTAAACCTATTTCCGGGTTTGGGTTGATAAACGAAACTACGCTCTCGATATGGAAATCGGAAATCCGGATAACAAGTTCGTGCGTTTGGACGATATTCGTTGCTATACCCGGGATATCAAGCTTCTCGGCGCCGGTTATCCGGTAAACCTCGCCATCATCGGGGTTGAGCGGGTCCGAGTACTCAAATACGTCCATGGCCGGGATGATCTGACCTGATCCTATCCCGAGTCCAGGATCAAACTCGGTCTCCAGCCGCCATTCATCCGTACCACCCTCCCTGTGTATAAGCCGACCATCGGCAACGATGAAGTCCTCTATCGGATCATCAGGATCGCCCATCGTCGCACGGTATCTGCCAGGTAGGGACCACTCGCCGGTAACGGTGGATATGAGAGGTCCATCTCCAGATGTAACGACCGTCTCTGTTTTGAAACGGAACGATTTCAGGGTCGCCGACGCCGCTCCCGCTCTCTGCAACACGTCCGCTGCTGTTAGGCCACCGGCTCCAATTGGAGCAGAGGGCTGTGGTTTCGCCTCGTCCGTCGCCAGTGCGATCTGTGCCGCGGTGAGATCCGGTTCGTTAGAGCCACCGCCTTCAGAGCTGGAGCTGCAGGCGGTAGCACCTATCAACATGATGGGCATTAGCAACGAGAGCACACGCACCCACATATTTCGGTTCACTCTTTATGGTCCTCATTTCCCAATAAATCAGGGCGCCGTTCGCGAGTACGAGCGTCCGATTGCTCGTTCCGCCATTTTTCCAAACGCGCATGATCCCCGGAAAGCAGCACTTCTGGAACCTCGCGGCCATCCCACTCCACCGGGCGCGTGTACACGGGGCCCTGCAACTTGCCGCGGAGACCAGAAGCAAACGAATCAGAGGGTGCCGAGTCCACGGACCCCAGAGCTCCCGGGATCAGGCGCGTAATCGCGTCCACTAGCACGATCGCCGCAGGTTCCCCGCCCGAAATCACGTAATCGCCGATCGATACCTCTTCATCAACCAGCGCCTCGATAAATCGTTCATCCACGCCTTCATATCGACCACAAACCAGTATCAAAGAGTCCCGGGAGGCGAGTTCCTTGGCGATGTTCTGGTCGAGCCGGCGTCCCTGTGGAGACAGCAGGATCACGTGAGGTTGCAGCTGTCCGGAATCAGACGCGTCCTTCTTGAGGTCCTGGACAGCATCCGCCAGCGGGGCTGGTTTCATCACCATCCCCGCTCCACCGCCGTAAGGTGTGTCATCGACCGTACGGTGCCGATCCTTGGTGTAGTCGCGTAGCTGGTGGATTGTAATCTCGACCAGTTCATCTCTGATCGCACGAGAAACGATGCTTGCACCAAAAGGTCCTTCGAACATCTCGGGGAAAGGGTCACGATTCTGATTCGCTCGATTAACTCTCGTGCGATCCATCGGCCACATGTGGGCCGTGATCAGAGCGAAAAAATCCTTGACCCGGGTGAGGCCCGCGGCGTCCGGAGAGGATGTCGATCGCGTGGCCTAGCACCGGCAGAATCACTTCAAGAGTTTCCCTCACGCCACGCGGGCTACCCGGCAGGTTGACGATCAGCGTGCGGCCTCGGACACCGGCCACGGCACGGCTCAACATAGCCGCATGGGTGGACGCTAACGATTGTGCCCGCATCGTTTCGGCGATACCCGGCACTGTAAGTTCGATCACGTCCATGGTTGCCTCCGGGGTCACGTCGCGCGGCCCCAGACCCGTGCCTCCCGTCGTCATGATTAAGTCGACATCGCCGCTCTCCGCCCACGCACGTAACTGCCCGGCGATCAGGTCGCGCTCGTCCGGGACCATGACACGGTCAGCCGCCTCAAACCCGGCGACGGTGAGCATCTCGACAATGGCGTCACCGCTCGTGTCTGCGCGATCACCAGCCGCCCCGGCGTCGCTGCTGGTTAGGACGGCGAATTGGCGGCGGCCTTCAGTCCCATGATCATGGTCATGGGGATGGTCTTCCGATCTGGAGTCCCCAGATTCGGACGAATTGTGTTGTCCTGCATCGTGAGTCATCGAGAGAAAGATGCTAGCACGGAGCGCGTGACGAACAGTCCGAAAATGCAACAGATGCTTGATCAGGTTTTTTGATCGAAATTCCCGGACGTTTCAAGAAAAGTGGCCAAACACGTAATTCGCCTCGCTAGCGGAAAAGTGGTGTGGATTGGTACCTATATACGAGTGCGGACGCGGAAGTCCTAGATCAGGACCCCGGCGGCGCTCATTTTAGACCTGAAATGCACAGGCGTACGACTCGACATTCACTCAGGTATGCGATCAGGAAACGGCCCGCCAATTGATGCCCGTCATGCTCCCCACGCTCCCGGACTCAACACTACGAAGTGCCGTGGCGGAATCGCGCTCGCATCGCTCTCCGGAGATTCCTGCTCCGACCGACCGGGAAGTAGCCCGAATGCCTGAGAGACGCCACATCCCTGTGATGATCCCCGAGGTGCTCAGTGCACTTGAGGTGAAGCCTGGCGGTTTCTACATCGACGCAAATCTTGGCGAGGGCGGCCACACAGAGGCGATCCTTAGGGCAAGTGCCCCGGACGGAGCCGTACTGGGAATCGACGCCGACAAGGAAGCCATCAGTTCGGCGATGGAACACCTCTCGGGCTCGCCCGAACTCGCCGAACGCCTCATCACCGCGAACGCAAATTTCAGAGACCTCGAATCGTTCTCGACCGAATACGGCCGTAATCAGGGTTCAGTCGACGGCGTTTTATTCGACCTCGGCCTTTCGTCGCTACAGCTCGATGCCGAAGAGCGCGGATTCAGTTTCCGGCGCCCTGACCCGTTGGACATGCGTTTTGACGTACGCCAGACGCTAACCGCGGGCGACATCGTCAACACTTATGGCCGTGACGAGCTGGCCGATGTGATCTACCAGTACGGCGAAGAACGAGCTTCTCGTCGCATTGCGGCGGCGATAGTAGCAGTGCGACCCCTGCAGACGGCGACTCAGCTCGCAGACGTGATTGCGAGCGCGGTGCCCCGCCGAGGTTCTCGACGGATTCACCCGGCGACAAAAACCTTCCAGGCGTTACGGATAGCAGTCAACGACGAGCTTGGTGTCCTTGAAACCGGCCTGCGACAGGCCATCTCTCTACTCAAGCCGGGCGGACGGCTCGTCGTGATCGCCTACCACTCCCTCGAAGACAGGATCGTCAAAAATCTGTTCCGGCAGGAAGCAAGCAAATGCATCTGCCCACCGGAACGACCGATCTGTGATTGCGGCCATACCTCCTCTTTGCGGTTGGTGTCCCGACGGGTTATCAAACCATCTCAGGCGGAGATCGAAGGCAATCCGAGGAGCCGAAGCGCAAGGCTCAGGGCGGTAGAACGGCTATGAAGGCTTTCACGAGATACCGCTCCTTGGAACCACCTGATACGTGGGAAGTCACAGGGGTGAAGCGAGCAACCGGCAAATCTGAAAACGGGTATCTGGCAGGAACAGGAAAATGATCCAGGAAGACTACAGAGCGGCAATAGATGTCGGAACAACAAAGGTCGTGACCGTGATCGGCCGCGAGCGTCCCGACGGGAATGTGGAGATCGCCGGCGTCGGGGTATCGCCCTGCGACGGTCTGAGCAAGGGCATGGTTCGGGACGACGCAGCGACGTCACAGGCCATTAGGGCGTCCATGCAGGAAGCCTCGGCGAACGCAGGACTGTCAATCAAATCTGCTTACGTTGGGCTATCCGGCCACCACATTGAATCCCACAACCGCTGGGACCAGGTACAGGAAAACGCGGCCGAGAGTGTAATCACCCAGGATGTCCTGGACGCTTCGCTCGCAACGGTTCGTGGCCTTGAATCCGATAGTCCCGGCCAACTTCTACACGTAATCTCCCGGGGCTACGCCCTGGACAACCGGCACCTCGTTCGGCTGCCTCTCGGCATGCACGCCAGGGAGATCCACGCACACACTCACATCGTCAAGGGCGACGAGTCCGCCATCGAGCGTCTCAAGGCAGCGACGGAAACAGCAGGCATTCACGTGGCAGGTCTGATCGTCGAGCCGATCGCCTCCGCAGAAGCGGCTCTGACGACATCTGAGCGTGACGACGGAGTGGTCCTCCTAGACATCGGCGGCGGCACCACCGACATAGCGGTGTTCGTCGGCGGTCAGATCGTGCATAGCGCCGTGCTACCGGTCGGTGGTTGGCAGTTCACGAATGACCTCGTTCTCTCGTTCATGACGTCATTTGAAGAGGCCGAAGAGTTGAAACGGGAGTCCGGTTCGGTTACTCCCGAAATTGCCACCATGCAGGAAGAGTTGCTCATCAACTCCCTTGCCGACTCGGTGGACGGTCCGATCTCGATAACAAAACGAGAACTCGGACAGTTACTTAAAGAACGTGCGCAGGAGCTTTTCCGCCTGGTCAAAGGCAAACTGGCCGCGCCGCAGCTCGCAAACGTCCCGATCGATCGCGTCGTTCTCACTGGCGGCGGCGCGAAACTGGACGGGATGCAGGCGCTCGCACGCTATGTGTTCCAGGGAAGAGTTCGCATCTCGGGACCGAGGCCTCTGGTTGGGCTTGATGAGCAGTACCAGGACCCGGTGTACAGCGCCGGAATCGGGATGCTGATCTGGGGGTTGCACAACATGCCCCGTGGTTCACACCTCGGCGTTTCAACCGTCAACGGAACTGAAATCGTAAGTAGCGGTGGTCGCTGGTACGACGCCTTTACCGGGTGGCGAAATCGGGAACCAAGTGGTTCTTCGAAAAGTACCCGTGAAGGGGCCTCGGTGTGATCAAACAGAACCCGTCCGGTCTCAATGAGTGATCCGGGCGGCGTAAAGAATTACCAAAACCCACGGCCCAGGAGTCGGCCAACCAATTCAGGGACCAACGGGCAGCAACGGAAGTGATCCGTAGCCGGCGGCCCGCAGATGTGTGCCAGGAGACTTAAAACGATATGAACGCAAGAATTGAAGCGACCCAGGAAAACATCGGAATAGCGAAGATCAAGGTCGTGGGTGTTGGCGGCGGCGGATCAAACGCTGTGTCCCGTATGTACCGCGATCGAATGGCAGAGGTGGAGTACATCACCGTTAACACGGACGCCCAGGCGCTCGTGCGTAGCGATGTGCCCGTCCGTCTGCGGATTGGTGACGAGACAGCTCGTGGCCTTGGAGTAGGCGGCGATCCTGAGAAGGGTCAGGCGTGTGCCGAGGAGAGCCGGGATGAGGTCCGTGAGGTTCTCGAAGGCGCAGACATGGTGTTCATCGCCGCCGGCATGGGCGGCGGCACTGGCACCGGCGCAGCGCCTATCGTTGCCGAGACCGCCCGCGAGATGGGCGCTCTGACGGTCGGCGTCGTAACCCAGCCTTTCGCATTTGAAGGCCGACGACGCATGAAGCACGCCGAGGAAGGTATCGCCCGCCTCAAGGACAAGGTAGACACGCTGATCACGATCCCGAACGATCGTCTTCTCATCATCTGTGATGAACAGGTGACGATGGAAGCTGGGTTCAGGATGGCCGACGACATTCTCCGACAGGGCGTGCAGTCCATCGCAGAGCTCGTCACCGTAGCCGGCGAAATCAACCTCGACTTCGCCGACATCAAGGCCGTGATGAGCAACGCAGGACCGGCGTGGATGGCAATCGGCTCAGGAAGTGGCGAGAACCGGGCTATCGAAGCTGCAGAAGAGGCAATCCAGAGTCCTCTACTGGACGTTTCTCTTGAAGGCGCACGCGGCGTGATCTTCAACATCACCGGCGGAAGCGACCTGACAATCAACGAGGTCCACCAGGCCTCTGAAGTGATCTCGCAGGTCGTCGACCCGGAGGCAAACATCATCTTTGGGATGGTGACAGACATGAAGATGGAGAACGAGGTCAAGCTGACCATCATCGCCACCGGATTCTCGGCCGAGGACGGCTCGATCAACATGGCGGACGCAGAGGCCATGACAGCTGAAGTGGGCGATCTCGACATCCCGCCGTTCCTACGCCATCACCCGGCAGCACGACGCCGGGTACGCGGTAACATCGCCGCGACACGGATGGACTAAGCGAACATCCCGGCGGTCATTCGACCGAGGTCTCAGGCAAATTTGAAAAGGCCCTTCACATTCACGTGGAGGGCCTTTTCGCGTGCCGTTTACGAGTCGTGTATTTAGGGCTGGTAACTCCCGAAATACGTTCGAAACGGGTCCTTCATGGGTTCAATCTAACATCCAGAAGTCACCACTTACGTTGATCGTTGGGTGCATTACATTTGGCCGATAATCGGCTTAATCCTAGACTTGACACCCCACTACAGTTGGTGCAAGCTCTGCGTCTCACGCACGATATGTAGGGGTTAGAGATATCACGCCACTAGATAGTGTGTGGCCCTTCCAAAAAGGGTTTGGTATATTAATTCGGGAGGGTCGGAGGCTCAAACGTGCATTGCCCGTTTTGTGGCCATGACGACTCAAAGGTCATCGACTCACGGGAATCTCCCGACGGAGTTCGACGGCGAAGAGAGTGCACAGGCTGTGGGCTAAGGTTCACGACCTACGAACGGGTGCATACCACCCCACTCTTTCTCGCGAAGTCGGACGGTCGGCGGGAACCATTCTCAACGGACAAACTTGAGCGGTCACTCCGGATTGCATGCGCCAAGCGCCCCTTAGAGGTTGGAGCGATTGGCAAGATAGTTACAGATATCGATTCTGAGTTGCACCGTCTCGGCAAGGCCGAGGTCGAAAGCCGGGTTGTCGGCGAGATGGTGATGGAACGGTTACGGGAACTGGACCGCGTGGCGTACATCCGCTACGCATCGGTGTACAGGGACTTTGAAGACCTGGACACCTTCGCCCAGGAAGTCGAGGCGCTTCGTGATGAATCGTCAGACAACCCCAAGCCACAGCTCCGATTGATTGAAGACGACGTACCGAGAATTGCCGATCGAGGCAGAAGACGAAGGACACGCAGGGCCGTCTCAGGCGACTGAGGGAGGGCTGATCTGCAAACAGGCCGCTCCCGGTGTTGGGAGTGAGGGGAAAGGAGGATCCGATGCGCACAGTGCTACGCCGGTGTCCCGGCTCATTAACACGCCGACGCGATCGGGTCCTCATTGTTCCCGAATGCGCCGCGCGGACGAGGGCTTCTTAAGCTCTCATAGGACGTATCGGTAGCCAATCCGGTCAGGTGAACCTGGAATCCTCGACGGATTACAGGACACCTTCCGCACCACCATTTCAAATTGACCGAGTTCCCGACCGTACCGAAGCCATACCTTTTAGCAGACCCCAGTTCAGATACAGGATTCGCGAATGAGCACGGACACGACCCGGAACGGACACAGCAACGCCGAGGCAACAACCGAGATGCTGACGGCTCTCAAAGAGCGCGGCCTCATACAGGACATAACCGAGGCCGCGACCGTGCTCGGTATCGGCGGAAGCGCTGATAACGGTCCGGCGGACGACTCGTCTGAAGAATTCGCTCCTGCGGTAATCACAGACAACGCTCTCGTCGTGCTCGAGAAGCGTTATCTGGACAAGGACACGAACGACGAGGTCAAAGAAGACCCGCAGGGCATGTTCCGGCGGGTGGCCAGGGCGCTCGCGGCTCCTGATCGTGCGTACGGGCGGTCTGACGAACAAATAGGCGAAACGGCCGAAGAATTCTATCGGATGATGGCGAAGCTGGAGTTCCTTCCGAACTCGCCCACGATGATGAATGCCGGAACAGGCGCGGGAACTCTGTCTGCATGTTTTGTGCTTCCTCTCCAGGACAGCATGGAAGGGATCATGGACGCAGCACACGATGCTGCGATGGTCCAGAAATTTGGCGGCGGGACCGGTTTTGCGCTGACCGAGATCAGGTCAAAGGGCACGCCGATCCAGTCAACCCATGGCAAGGCCTGTGGGCCGATCGCCGTTCTGCGGCACCTGTCTTCTGTATCCACGCTTGTAACCCAGGGCGGAAAGCGTGACGGCGCAAACATGGCCGTCATGAACGTCCATCACCCGGACATCCTCGAGTTCATCGACTGCAAAACGGTCGAGGGTGAGATCCACAACTTCAACATCTCTGTCGGTGCAACGGATGAGTTCATGCAGGCCGTCAAGGACGGTACCGATTACGCGCTCCGATCCAAGGTCAAGGCATCCGACCCGGACAGCCAGATGATGGAGGTCGGACGTCTAGATGCCCGTGAGGTCTTCTCGAAGATCGTGTACGGCGCATGGAGGAACGGCGAGCCAGGAATGATCTTTATGGATGAGGTGAACCGGAACAGCCCGGTACTTCACCTCGGCGAGATCACGGCGACCAACCCCTGCGGCGAGCAACCGCTTTTGCCGAACGAGTCCTGCAACCTCGGCTCTATAGACGTGTCCAAGTTCATCGTCGAGGACGCAGACGGCGTCAAGTCGATCGACTACGGCCACCTGCGTAAAGTAACCCGGTTGAGCGTTCACTTCCTCGACAACGTCATCGACGCCAACAAGTACGCAGTACCGGCCATCGAAGAGATGGCGAATTTCACTCGCAAGATCGGCCTCGGAGTGATGGGCTTCGCCGACATGCTGGTGACACTCGGCGTACCGTACGACAGCGACCAAGCGATCGAGATTGGCCGGACGCTGATGGCGTTCATCCGGGACGAGTCAGACCAAGCATCCATTGATCTGGCAACGCAGCGCGGACCGTTCCCGGCTTTCGCAGGCAGCAAGTATGAGACAGACGGCGACCCCGACATCCGCAACGCCTGCCGGCTCACGGTGGCGCCAACCGGCACGATCTCGATGATTGCCGGTTGCTCAAGCGGTATCGAGCCGATCTTCTCCCTTGCCTTCAGGAAGCAGAACATCCTTGAAGGCAAGACCCTCTTCTACGTAGACAGCAACTTTGAACGGATCGCCCGGGAGCGAGGCTTCTACAGCGAGGAACTGCTGGAGCACCTGTCTGACGGCGGTTCGCTGCAGGTCAGGGAGGACGTTCCGGAGGACGTGAAGCGTCTTTTCCACGTAGCCACCGACATCAGTCCGGAATATCACGTCAAGATGCAGGCGGCGTTCCAGGAGAGCGTTGACGCCGGTATTTCAAAGACGATCAACTTCCCGAACGATGCGACGATCGAGGATGTCGAGGAGACTTACCTCACGGCGTGGGAGCTGAAGTGCAAGGGCATCACGGTTTACCGCTCAGGCAGCCGTGACAAGGAAGTCCTAGCGACCGGTACATCCGATAACGCGAACCCCGGTGAAGTCGAAGACGGATCGAGCCTAAAGGTAATTCCGCAGTTCTCGGTCCCCCGTGACCGGCCAGCGTCGTTGCAGGGCGTAACCAACCGGATTCGCACCGGACGAGGTCCTCTGTACGTAACCGTCAATGTCGCATCGGACGGGCGCCCATTCGAGATGTTTGCAACGCTTGGCAAGGCTGGCGGAAACGACGCCGCCATGTCAGAAGGCATGTCACGCCTAGCGTCACTCGCACTCCGGTCCGGCGTGGACCCGAACGAGATCATCAAGCAACTTCGCGGTATCACCGATGTGCCAGTGTGGGACAACGGAGACCTGATTCGTTCGGTTCCGGACGCAATCTCTCTGGTTTTGGATCGTGTTTCGAGTACTGGTCTTATGCCGTCCGGCCCGATCAGCGACTCCGAAACAGCACAAATCGGGATGTTCGACGCACCAGAACCGGACGACATCGGGTTGATCTCGACCCGGTCGGCAAAGGCGACCGAAATCACAAGTAACGCGAACCCGACCATGGTGGAAGCCCTATCGACTGAGTTGTGCCCGGATTGCAATGCAAGCCTCGCCCACGAAGAAGGCTGTGCAAAGTGCTACTCCTGCGGCTACAGCAGGTGCTAGAGGCCTGAGAGCGAATGCCCTCCAGTAGAATCCGCTCCCCCCAAAAGGCCAAAACTCCTGAGCCGCAACGCAAAAGCCCCGGCGGAACCCACCGTCCGCCGGGGCTTTTTCTTTTCCACTGCATGGCGTAGAGACGTATCTGTTTTTTTAATGCACCCGGGGAACCTGTAGCCTCTGATTTCAGATTTACTCTTGCTGCCCGGAGACTAAATGCCACCAAATATGCCCGGTACTAGCCGCCCCAAACGCCCCAACGTTGTCCTGATCCTCGCGGACGACCTTGGCTGGGGCGATATCGGCGCTTACGGCTCAGAGATTCGGACTTCTAACCTGGACCGCCTTGCGAAGGAAGGGGTCCGGTTCTCGCAGATGTACAACTCCGCTCGTTGCTGCCCAACCCGGGCGTCACTCCTGACGGGCCTCAACCCGCAACAGGCCGGTATCGGCCACATGGTTGTCAATCTGGGTGTTCCCTCGTACCAGGGCTACCTGAATGACAACTGTGTCACCATTGCCGAGGTGCTGAAGGACGCCGGATACAGGACCTTAATGGCCGGCAAGTGGCACGTCGGTGGCGAGCAAGCAACCCTCCCTGATGACTGGTACCCGGACATGCAAGGCTACCCAACTCCCATGGGCCGCGGGTTTGATCGTTTCTACGGAATCCTCTCGGGCGGCGGGAGTTACTACAACCCGAACATGCTGATGGATGACCTGACCCGAATCAGCGTGGATACGACCGATTACCACTTCACGGACTCGATCAGCCAGCATGCCGCCGATTTTGTGGATGACGCCCTGCATCGGGACGATCCCTTTTTCTTGTACATGGCATTCACCGCGCCGCACTGGCCCCTGCACGCGCACCCAAACGACATCGAAAAGTACCGGGGAAGTTACATGGGCGGATGGGATGCCCTTCGTACTTCGCGGCACGAGCAGCAAAAAGGTCTAGGAGTTCTGGACTCGAAGTGGGCGATGTCTCCACGCGAACGAGGCATTCCGGCCTGGGAGGACGCCGATAACCAGGAGTGGCGGGACGTCCAGATGGCGACATATGCGGCGCAGATCGAGCAGCTCGACCGCGGCGTTGGCAAGGTCCTCGACACCCTCAAGGAACACGACGCCGAAGACGACACGATCATCATGTTCATGTCCGACAACGGCGGCTGTGCCGAGTTCCTCCAGGAAGACACGAACTACCCGGATCCGTCACGCTACATCCACCCGACCGTCGATGGCCGGATGGTACGAGTCGGCAATACGCCGAGTATCGAGCCGGGCCCGGCCGACACCTTTGCGAGCATCGATATCAGCTGGGCCAACGCCAGCAACGCCCCGTTTCGACTGTTCAAGCGCTACACGCACGAAGGGGGCATCTCCACCCCGTTCATCGCCCACTGGCCTGGTCAGATACCCGGCGGCGAGATCGTTCACGAGCCAGCGCACGTCATGGACGTGATGGCGACGCTTGTAGATGCCACGGGGGCAAAGTATCCAACCACGCGTGGCGGCCACGATATCCAGCCCATGGCAGGCGAATCGTTCCTGCCGGCTTTGAAGGGCCGAAAATGGCATCGGGAACAGCCCATCATGTGGGAGCATGAAGGCAATCGCGCCGTGCGTATCGGCCCATGGAAACTGGTGAGTGAAGTCGGAGCGCCGCCAAACCCAGATCCCCGTGATCCCGGTTCGACAGATGCCTGGGAGCTTTACAACATCGATGACGACCGCACGGAACTAACTGATCTGATCTCAGGTGAGCGTGATCGTGCGTCCACAATGATCCGCCAATACGCTGAATGGGCGTATGCGAGCGGTGTTCAACCCTGGCCCATCCCGTCGTCGCCAAGACCGATGGGCATGGACACGATTACAAGACACAATCACAGCGTACAGGTCCCAAGCGTCCGGCTCGGCCCGCCGAAACGGGTCGCAACGCGGAACGCTACTCGCAACGCAGGCAACG
>JAPKBN010000054.1 GCA_026421215.1 Dehalococcoidia bacterium | reverse complement strand
CAGAATTTCACGCCGGGATGGTCCGTTGGATGGTTCTTCATTCCGTTCATGAACCTCTACAAACCCACCCGTATCGTGCGAGAATTGTCGACCGCATCAGGATCGACCGATACCGAAAATCCCAGAGCGTGGCAGAATGCGGAATCACAAGAGGGAAAGTTCATCAGTTCATGGTGGACCCTGGTCATACTTGCGATCCTTTTCGGTCCTAGAGGAATCTCTCTTTTCGTAGGGCGTGAGAACATCGATGACTGGGCGGCGGCGGGCAGATTGTTGGTGTGGTCTGACCTTTTCCAGGTACTTCCACTGGTTTTGACCGTTATTGTTGTATTCCGACTTCAGCGTGCACAGGAAATTCGACATCAATTGATGCTCGCCCGGTGATCCCGGTCGACAAGAACTTCGTAAGACCTCAACCAAGCGAAGAAAAATAACATCCTTGGCGTGCTCTCGATCGAACATAGCCAACCCATTTACAGGACAGAACATTGAAACCTTTGAAGAAAGTAACGGGGATCGTCGCTCCGCTTGACCGAGCGAACGTAGACACAGACCAGGTGATCCCCAAACAGTTCTTGAAGCGAATAGAGCGGACCGGATTCGGCGAGTTCGCGTTCTATAACTGGCGATACCTTGAAGACGGGGTGCCCAACCCGGACTTCATCTTGAACAGGGCGGAGTACCAGAACGCTCCCATCCTAGTCGCCGGACCGAACTTCGGATCGGGCTCATCGCGCGAACATGCGCCATGGGCTTTGAAGGAGTACGGCTTCATGGCGGTGATCGCCCCAAGTTTTGGCGACATCTTCCGCAATAATTGCTTCCAGAACGGCATGGCGCCCGTCATCCTTTCGCAGGCCGGCGTGGACACAATCATGGCTCGCGCCCTTCGGAATCCCGGCTACAGTCTGACCGTGGATGTCGTGGATCAGCGTGTATATGACGAGGACGGTTTCTCGGAATCGTTCGAGATGGAGTCATTCCGGCAGGAATCGCTGGTGAAAGGCCTCGACGAGATCGAGCGCTCACTACAAAACAACGACGTAATTACCGATTTTGAAGAAGCGCACCCGGCACGCTGGTAGCGATGCGGTTGTTAGCCCTGTACGGAGAAAAGAATCTTGGATCTTAAGATAGCTGTCATTGGTGGGGACGGAATCGGCCCGGAAGTCACCGCCGAATCCGTAAAAGTACTCGACGCTGTCGGACGACGTTACGGACATGAGTTCGAGTGGAGGACGGGTCAGATGGGAGGCTGTGCGATCGACAAGTTCGGCACGCCCCTCCCCGACGAAACAATGGACACTATCCTAGGTTGCGATGCAATCCTGTTCGGCGCCGTCGGCGGCCCGAAGTGGGACGACCCGAGGGCGAAGACCAGGCCAGAAGACGGCATACTACGTATCCGCAAAGAACT
This sequence comes from Dehalococcoidia bacterium, assembly GCA_026421215.1. Classification (GTDB taxonomy): domain Bacteria; phylum Chloroflexota; class Dehalococcoidia; order Lucifugimonadales; family Lucifugimonadaceae. The sequence goes on along the minus strand of JAPKBN010000054.1, from coordinate 8,152 downwards.
CGGGTTGTTCGCAAACATTCGGCCGATCAAGGTCTACCAGGAACTTGTGCACTCTTCTCCGCTGCGGGAAGAACGGCTCAAGGATGTGGACATGGTCATCCTCCGGGAACTGACCGGGGGCCTGTACTTTGGCCGACCGAAGAAGCGCTGGGAAAACGCACGGGGACGTCGAGCTGTGGACACGCTTTCATATACCGAAAAAGAGATCGAACGGGTGGTCCGCGTCGGATTCGAGATGGCGCGTAACCGCAGAGGCAAGCTTACGTCTGTCGACAAGGCGAACGTTCTTGAGTCTGGTCGCCTGTGGCGAGAGGTCACGACAGAACTCCATCAAGAATACCGTGACGTGGAACTGGACCATCTGCTGGTGGACAACGCTGCTATGCAGTTGATCACGAACCCCTCTCGATTTGACGTGATCGTCACGGAGAACACCTTCGGCGACATCCTGTCCGATGAAGCTTCGGTGCTTTCCGGCTCCATGGGGATGCTTCCGTCAGCCAGCATCACCAGCCCGCCCCCGAAAAAGGGTGCACGGCGGCGGCGCGGCGGAAAGCCGGCCCTATACGAACCGATCCACGGCAGCGCCCCTGACATCTCAGGCCACGGCGTCGCCAACCCCGTGGCCTCGTTACTGAGTAGCGCAATCATGTTGCGTTGGTCCTTCGGCCTCCACGAGGAAGCTGACGCCATCGAAAAAGGCGTGACCGCAATAATGTCAGAAGGCTTCCGAACGCCGGACATCGCGATCGAGGGCGACAAGTGCATCGGCACCGTCCAGTTCGGCGACATGGTGGCAAGCGCAGTCGGCGGGTAACACCGTCGGGTGCTAGGCGCGTGTTGCAATATGCCAGAGCACCCAAAATCATCGTATTCCCGAGGTCAGCCAGCGCGTAACCAGAGGACCTTTGCCAACACTGTATCGGACGCTAAAGACCGAGCGGATGATGCGCGCGTTAGGCACCAACATAACGAAGCGTCGGCCACGCTCGCTACGGCCTGAGACGCCGGGACCACACGCAGAACGAGGGGGGCCACTTTGACCGAACCCACCAGGAAGCGCACGCGTACGTTGACACACTGGGGTGTCTACGACATCGATGTCGAGGATGAACGCATTGTGGCCGCGCATCCGTGGGTTGACGACCCGGATCCTTCCAACATCGGCCTGTCCATTCCAAGTGCGATACACCATGAATCCCGGATTACACAGCCTATGGTCCGTAGCGGATGGTTGGAACACGGACCGCGGAGCAATGCCGGAGGCCGGGGTACCGAGCCGTTCGTACCTGTCAGTTGGGATCGCGCCTTTGAGTTGGTCGCAACAGAGCTGCAACGTGTCAAAGACACTCACGGCAACAAAGCCATCTATGGCGGCTCTTACGGATGGGCGTCGGCCGGTCGTTTCCACCACGCGCTGAGCCAGATTCACCGCTTTCTCAACCAGATCGGCGGCTACACCGGCTCGGTAAACACTTATAGTTCCGCCGCCAGCGAGGTCATTGTGCCGCACGTTTTCGGTATCGGACATATGCCGTTCACTCAACAGCAAACGGTGTGGCCGATAATTGCACATCACACCCGTCTGATCGTGATGTTTGGTGGCATGCCCCCCAAGAACACACAGATCAGCGCAGGGGGCGCGGGGAAACACACCGTCCAGAACTGGCTGTTGAAATGCAAAGCCAACGGAGTGAAATTCGTCAACATCGGCCCCTTGCGGGGTGACGCCGCCGAGGGACTAAAGGCTGAATGGATTGCCCCGAGGCCAAATTCGGACACAGCCCTGATGCTGGGGTTGGCTCACACACTGGCCGTGGAGGCGCTAACCGACCGTGATTTCCTCGCCACCCATTGCGAGGGTTACGAGCGGTTCGAACCATATCTGCTCGGCAGTTCAGATGGTCAGCCAAAGGACGCCAATTGGGCCGCCGCGCTCACCGGAGTTCCGGCCGACGACATACGAGAGCTGGCACGCCGAATGGCAGGCAATCGCACCCTTATCACGGTCGCGTACTCGCTGCAGCGCGCCGACCACGGAGAGCAGCCCTACTGGATGGCCGCAACACTGGCATCGATGCTGGGCCAGATAGGCCTAGCCGGCGGCGGGATTGGCTACGGATACGGCGCTTTCGGGCGCACCGGGAGACCTGTCAAACGCGTCTCCGGCCTGACCTTTCCGCAGCATACCAACCCCGTACGCGATTTCATTCCGGTCTCCCGGATCACTGAGATGTTGGAGAGCCCAGGCGAGGAGTTTGAATACGACGGCAAGTCCCACACCTACCCGGACGCGCGTCTCATCTACTGGTGCGGTGGCAACCCATTCCACCACCACCAGGACCTCAACCGTATGATCCGGGCCTGGCAGAAGCCTGAGACGATAATCGTCAACGAATCGTGGTGGAACGCTATGGCCCGGCACTCAGATATCGTCCTACCGGCTACGACATCGCTTGAACGGAACGACATCGGCCGATCCCCGGAAGACACTTTCATATTCCCGATGCAGCAGGCGATCGCGCCGGTCGGAGAGGCACGGAGCGATTACGATATTTTTGCGGGCATCGCTCAACGAATGGGCGTTGGAGAATCGTTCACGGAGGGCCGAAGCGAAGAAGACTGGCTCCGTCACCTTTACGGCGAGTTCCGGGAACAAATCGGCCGACGGGAAGGGATTGAGATTCCGGAGTTCGACGACTTCTGGAGCCGTGGTGAGGTGGAGCTGCCTACCGAAGATAACGATCGGGTCCACCTGTCAAAGTTCCGGAACGACCCGGTCAAACATCCGCTCAAGACCCCATCAGGCAAAATTGAAATTTTCTCGGAGACGATTGATAGTTTCGGCTATGACGACTGTCCGGGGCATGCGACATGGCTGGAACCGTCGGAGTGGCTCGGTTCAGACCGCGCGGAGAGATTTCCGATCCATATGATCTCTAACCAACCGACCACCCGGCTACACAGTCAGCACGATCCGGGGGTGGTGAGCATGGCAAGCAAGATTCAGGGCCGAGAGCCGGTGGCGGTACACCCGGACGACGCCGCGTCTCGAGGGATCAATGACGGCGATGTGGTGCGGGTGTTCAACGATCGCGGTGAATGCCTGGCCGGAGTGTGTCTCAGCGATGGGATACGCCCCGGTGTGATCAACCTGTCCACAGGTGCCTGGTACGACCCTGAGTCACCCGGGGGACTGGAACGGCACGGCAACCCCAATGTCCTGACCCTGGATAAAGGAACGTCCAGCCTTGCCCAGGGCCCAACCGCCCATACGGCGCTGGTGCAGATCGAGAAGTTCGATGGGGAGTTACCGCCGGTACGGGCGTTTGAGCCGCCGGCGATGTTGACTCCGGAGTGACTTCCCCCGGTTTTATCGCCTTCATCCCCGACGTTACGTTGTGCCAATCGGTTGGGCTCTCGGACTGGAAGCACCCGCTACCCTCAAACGAGTCCGCTAAGTCAAAGGGGTCACATTGAGCGAAACCTTGTTTGAAATAGAGGCCCCTCGCTGCCGCGGACTTGTTTTCGATGGCGATTCCATGCTCATGGTGCGATTCAACCCACCGGAAGAGGGCGATCACTGGCAGATTCCAGGAGGAGGCAGCGAACCCAGTGAACCGCTGAGCGATTGCCTTGTCCGAGAGTTGCGCGAAGAGACCGGGCTGATCGTGCAACCGGGACCGTTTCGTTACATGTGTCACGTCGTGGACGGAAACATCATCCGTCCCCACATCTACTTTGAAGCGACGGCGATCGGTGGCTCTCTGAACAATTTCGGCGGTATGACCGCAGAAGAATCAAAATGGTTCGTTGAACGAAGATTTGTCGAACGCTCCGAAACGCTGGAAATTTCGGCATTCCCACAACACGGAATCTGGAGCAGGGTGTGGGACGATCGGGATCGCGGTTTTCCGGAGACGATATATCTTGGGTCGTTCACATGGAACGGGGCGAGGCTTGTTTCATCATTCAACCCAGAATCCAAACCGATTCCGTAAAACTCGACCACCCAACAAATGCCCGGCTACCCAGACAACATTCAGACCAACAGGAGAACCGAACCCATGTCGACACGTCAATTCACCGGCAACCCGTCCCAGGTGATGGTGGAGCAGTTTGCTGCGTCGGGCGTGAAGTACGTGTTCTACAACTCCGGGTCCCGTGAGGCGACGTTCTTTGACGCCCTCCACGCCCACCCTGATGTAAACGGCATCCTTGCGCTCCACGAAGGCCCGGTCGCGGCGATGGCCGGTGGCTACGCACAGGTCCAGGGCGACCCAGCCCTGATGGTGGTCCATCTTGGAGCTGGACTGGCGCAATCACTTGGCCAACTGTTCAACGCATGGAACGGCGGCCTCCCGGTCGTCGTCATCTCGTTCCACGGCGACACCGGAAGCTTCGCCGACTCTGTGATGCTGAACATCGACCATGACTTTGGACCGACGTACCTGTCTGCCCCGTTCACAAAAGCGGCATGGGCGGTGATCGAACCTGAAGGCTTGCCTGAGGCTATCGAACGCGCGATCCAGGTGGCGACGGCGGCTCCGACCGGACCTGTGCATATAGCCGTGTACGATCGTCTCCTGGACGCGTCCCCAGTGACGGTCGATATCATCGACTCCAAAGTCACCGCGATCCGTTCCGGCTATGCCGCCGACGCTGACCTGGACGGGATCGCATCCGCTCTGCAAGCCGCCGAGCGACCGATGTTGTACGTGGGCGACGGTGTGTTCAAGAGTGGTGCAAGCGACGCCGTTACCGCGCTCGCCGATCACTATGGTGCAGCGGTAGCCTGCGCATCTCCGGATCTCGTCGGCGTGTCCATAGCTCACCCGCTCCACTGCGGCCCGTTCGGCCCTGCTTCGGCGACCGTGAAGCCTGACTGCATAGTCGCCATCGGCGTGAGACATGCCGGCGCCGGCCTACCCGGGGATTACGCCGCGTTCAGATCAGCAGGCCGTGTCTTTGCACTCGGGTCTGACATCACAAACCTGCAGAACATCCCGGCGCTGGAAAACGGTATCGTGGCCGACGAGGGCAAGGGGATCACGCGACTGCTCGAAATCGCGCGGGACAAAGGCGGCAGCGGTGCGTTCGATGGTCGCCGCAAGAACGCGCTGGAGCACGCCGCAGCATTGCGCGCCGGACGTCGTGCCGGGCTTCAACCAGGCGGCGACCACATAGTCCCCGGACGCGTACGACCGCTGGTGCTGCTGGACGCCATCGAGACCGAACTTACGAAGATCGGCGGCGGCATTATCACTTCCGAGCAGTTCGCCATACAGCTTGAGTGCATCGAAGCGGTGGACGGTGGCGGGGTGAACACGCATCTCAGGCGGCCCGGTGAGTCGGAAGGCTGGGGCATGGCAGCCGCAGCAGGAGCCAAGGTGGCTGCTCCGCACACGCCGGTCATAGGACTGGTCGGTGATGGCTCCGTCTACTACGCAGACTCGGTGTTCTGGACCGCCGTCGCCCACGGCATCCCGGTGCTCTACATCATCCCGAACAACGCCGCGTACGGCATCGTCGCCACGCTGTTTGCGGCGGCCGGAGGTGTAATGCGCGAGACGGGACAATTCGCCGGCGTCGGCCTGGAAGGGATCGATCCGCTTGGTTTGGCACGATCGTATGGACTGGATGGGGAACGTGTGGACGATGAGTCTGAAGTAGCTGCAGCGATCGCCCGTGGACTGGCCATCGTGGAGGATGAGGGGCGGCCATATGTGCTGGACGTACGCCTGCCGTCCGGCCTCCCGGAAGGTGCCAGCGCGGCAGAACCGTTCCGGCTTTCTGACGCATAGTTCGACAATCAAAACCACGCCTGAATGAAAGGCCCGGTTCGCGAATGACTACCGCCCTTCCAGATTTTGAGCCCGGCTATGCCGAAATTAACGAAGCGAAGATCTATTACGAAATCGCTGGTTCCGGGACACCACTGATTCTTGTCCACGGATTTTCGCTGGATCGGCGAATGTGGGACGACCAATTCGCGTTTCTGGCCGCCGATTACCGTGTCATCCGATACGACGTACGCGGGTTTGGCAACTCCACAGATGCCCCGGTGCAGCCTTATTCATACCTGGACGACCTGATGGTCTTGATGGATCACATAGGCATCGAAGCCGCTCACCTGGTCGGACTATCCATGGGCGGTGCCATCGTGGTCGATTTCGCAGTCGAACATCCTGAGCGCGTACTTTCCCTTGTTCCGGTCGATGCGCCACTGGGCGGAGTCGAATGGCTCACAAACTTTGGAACCCGGATGGGCATCATAGCCAGGCTGGCTAACCAGGTCGGCATGCATAGTGCGCTCGACCTGTGGTTGGCGGATGAACTACTAGAACCAGCGATGAACAATCCAGCTTGCGCGCCGGCGCTGGAAGAGATCATCCGAGATTACACAGGCTGGCACTGGACAAGCGGTGCAAAAAGCATGTCACGCGACACACAAACCAGTGAACTCCTCAATGCGATCGTAAGTCCAACCCTGGTGATCGTGGGCGAGCATGATCTGATTGATTTTCATGCGATGGGGGACGTAATGGCAGAGGGCATCGCCGGGGCACGTAAAGTCGTGATCCCAAACGTCGGGCATATGTCCAACATGGAAGACCCAACTACATTTAACGCGCTGCTACATAAATTCCTATCGACGATCGAGTAAGGGCCGGCTATTTATCCACGGGCAGTGGCTCGCCCTTGATCGACCACACAATCCGACGACGACCCGTCAGTAGGGCGAGTACTCCAATCACGGCGATGGCAACGCCGGAGTAGGAACTCCACGCCCACCACGGCACTGTGATCCATGCGGCAAGTTCCACCAGGAAACGAAGGCCGCTCGATACCGGCATATCGTATGGATGCTTAAACTTCTGGGCGGGTTTCGTTTCCTACAAAACTGATTCTAATACTCGGCCGAGGCCTTACCTGCGCCTCGAATTTATACGGTCCCAGAGGTTATCATCCCCGGATATGTCCACAAAAATAACCGGCAAGAAAGCCCTCCTTGAAATGCTCCGTGCGGAGGGCGTGACTCACATCTTCGGCAACCCCGGCACCAGTGAATCGCCGTTCTTGGACGCTCTGGAAGACTACCCGGATCTCCGATACATCCTGGCTTTACAGGAAGGCGTCGCCGTCGGCATGGCTGATGGATTCGCCCGCGCCACCAACAAGGCGGCGTTCGTGCAACTCCATATCGATTCCGGGTTGGCGAATGGCATCAGCCTGATGATCGATGCCCTGAATGACGGCACGCCGATGGTGGTAGTCTCCGGCAACTACGACACCCGCAAGTTGGCCGAGTTCAGGGCCGATTTACCGGCGTTGGTTAAACCCGTAACCAAGTGGTCAGTGGAGGTGACTCACCCGGATCAGATACCAAGTGTGATCCGACGTGCATTCAACGAGGCCAACAGCGAGCCGAAGGGGCCTGTGTACGTGGGGCTGTCCGGCAACGCGCTGGACGGCATCGCGGATATGCAAATCGTTCCATCTAGGCCGATGTACACCTCCAGCGCACCAGATCCAGCCGCGCTTGCGCGTGTGTCAGAGCTTCTAGCCGGTTCCAAGCGGGCGTTGATGCTGCTTGGCAATCGGGTCGCCAAATCCGACGGCGTGGCTGAAGCGGTGCGTGTAGCCGAGCTACTGGGTCTGCCTGTGTACACAACCCGTGGCTCTGAAGTCAGCTTTCCGACTAATCACCCGCAGTATATGGGCGCTCTGGCGACCCGTCGTCATGAGCACCGACAGCTTCTTAACGACGCAGACGCCTTACTAGCCGTTGGCGCTGAGGTATTTGCAGATCTGTTCTATTTCTCGGACGTACTCATGCCGGAAACTGCAACGGTTATCCATATTGATCAGCGACCGGGCGCGGTTGGCAAATCGGAGCCGACCGATATCGGCATCGTGGCGAACCCGAAGCTGGCCCTTGCCGAGCTTGCGGACGCTTTAGAAGCATCGATGACTGATAAGGCGCGTACTGCGGCGTCCGAAAGGGCGACGCAGATCGCAGCGGTACGAAACGAAGCTCGTGAGCGGTATGCTGCCTCGGCTCAGACCAAATGGGACAATGTTCCGATGTCTCCCGATCGGGCGCTGGCGGAGATCGCAGCAGCGCTTCCGCCCCGCACCATCGTGGTGG
>JAPKBN010000053.1 GCA_026421215.1 Dehalococcoidia bacterium | reverse complement strand
AACGCATCTAGCATCCAATGTGGAAATGATCGGCGACGGGATGGCGATCTCAAGCGCGGCGATTGCAGATCTGGAACGCCGATATGACAAGGTTGGTGCGGACTGGGGTCAGCAGGGTTAACTATTGCCAGCGAGACCATTCGTCGGTGTAGTTGAGTTAGACCGTCATTCCATCGAAGAAGGGAATAACGGTCTAATCGTGGTGGCAGTGATCGCGTGCAGGTAAGATCTATCGTCGGCCAATAAGTACTAGGGAGAAGAGGCGATATGCCAGAACCGTCCAAAGGCCGGCTCAAGATTGGCATGCTGGGCGCTGGCGCTGCGGCTCAGTGGTACTACCTCCCGGCGACGCAGCACTGGAACGATCGCCTGCAATTGACGGCGGTGTGCGATGTGGACGAGGCGCGCGCAGGCCAGTTCGCTGACCAGTACGGCGGTACGGCGTACGGCGACTACGAGGCAATGCTTGGCGATCCAGAGGTCGATGCCGTTGCGGTTTTAACACCGCACCGATTTCACACAGAACAGGTAATAGCGGCGTTGCAGGCAGGAAAACATGTGCTTGTGGAGAAGCCTATGGCGGAGGGGTTTTCGGACGCTGTGCAGGTGTGCGAAATCGCGGAAATGAATGGACTTCACGTCTCGTGCGCGCCGCCAAACATGCTCCACCCCGGGCAGCGACGGCTGATGGAAATCGTGGCCAAGGGCGTGATCGGCAAGATCAACCTGATCAAGATGAGCCAGAACTCTATGGGGCCCGGCGCAAGGCCAGGTGCTCCCACAGATTTCTCATGGTTCTACCAGTCCGGCGCGGGCGGGATGTCGAGCATGGCCGGTTACGGACTGGTTCGTCTGACGGGAGTACTCGGCGGAGTAAAGTCGTTGGCTGCGATGTCGACGACCTCCATCCCGGAACGTGTGATGCGGGACGGGCCTGCGGCCGGGAAACGGGTGTCCGCGGATGTGCCGGACAACAACGTAATCGTGTTCGACATGGGTAACGACACGCTCGGCACAATGGACACAGGCTATGTGGCGATGAGTTCCGAATCTCCGATGATGTCCCTGTTCGGGAATGACGGGACGATCGAGGTATACGGCGGGGATCAGGTATTACGTATCCGACTATACCGAGACGACTGGAAGACTAACGTCGACGGCTGGCAGGATGTGGACATCCCCGGGCTCGACACCCGATGGGCCCTCCACCCAGCCACACTTTTATCACTCGCCGACGCGGTTTTGGACGGAAAGCCGCTACTCAACGGACCGCGCCAGCTTGCGCACGTGATCGAGTTCATCGAGAAGGTGTGGGTTTCGGCCGAAAGCGGCCAGCGCGTCGACATGACGAGCGATTACACTCCACCAACATGGGACGAATTGCCCGTGGAGACCAGCGACGGAAAGTTCGGGCTGGCGTAAGTGTGGCGCTGATATGAGGTGATAGTCCGAATGTGAGACGAGTGTGTGACTCTTAATACGCGCTCCCTCACCCCAACCCTCTCCCACTGGGAGAGGGCGTTTATTGGCCCCAGTAAAACCTCAGCTAACCCGAGGAGTCCGCATGCCGGAGAACCGAATTTTCGCTGCTAACCGCGCCGGTAAGATTGCGCACCTGCTCCAATTCCACCACCCATCCACGGAGTTAATTGAGCTCGCCGCGATGGCTGGGCTGGACGGGGTCGATCTCGATGGAGAGCACGGCCACTTCACCCTGTCCGAGGTTGATGCGATTTGCCGCCTGGCAAACGCATACGGCATGACGGTCACAGCGCGCGTCCCGGCGATCGATGGGTCTGTGATCAACGGCTACTTAGCACGGGGCGTACAGGGCATCCAGGGCCCCCACATGGAGACGGCGGAGCAGGCAAAAATTCTGGTGGACGCCACGTTGTTTCTGCCGGAGGGCGAACGGTCCTGGGGGCCGGCGCGAGGGAATGTATACGGGCATACCGCCGCTATCAAAGACCTGCACGGCGGAAACACTGAGTTTTTGGCGGATTCGAACGCCAACATGCTTGTGGTCGCACAGGTCGAGTCCCGTCTTGGCCTTGAAAATATCGATGAGATTCTTGATGTTGATGGGATCGACTGCATCACATTTGGCCCGAACGATATGGCGGCTTCGCTGGGCCACCCAGGCGAACCGGGACACGCCGATGTTACGGAGGCGCACCGGCACATCACCGAGCGTGTCCGGGCGCACGGCAAACGGCTATTGTCGGACCGGATGATGACGGTCCGTGCGACTACGATCGTGCTGGACGCGCTACGAACGCACATGTCCGATTACGGCGATGACCCCGCAGGCGAGGGAGCCTAGGGGGTCAGACTACCAGAGGCATCACCGAAGGATTGAGCGATGGCCGTTTACGTAATTGTGGAACTGAAGATCACCGATCCTGAGGGGTTCGCCGAATATCGGGAAAAGGTGTCCCCTCAGATTGCAAAGAACTGTGGTCGGGACGTTGTCCGAGGCGCCCAAGTCGAAAATTTGGAAGGCGACTCGTGATCCTTGAGTTCCGAACGCGTGAAGACGCAGACCGTTTCTATAAAGCCGAGGAGTATCAGCCGCTTCTCGCCCTCGGGGAGCGCACAGCGAACACCATCCTCTTGATGTCTTCTCGGTCGAAGCGCCTGGTGGAGGCGACAAGCTGATTAACGGTGACCAGCCACGTCGAACCAAATTCGGCGGCACGCCTATCGGCGCGCCGTCGCTGGACAGTGTGCGCGCCGCTGCGGAACGTATTCGGGACGTGGCCGTCAGGACACCGCTACTCCCGTTGCGCTCTTATTTGGGCGCGGAGCCCGACATCTTACTGAAGCCCGAGACGCTCCAGCCTGTCACCTCGTTCAAGATTCGTGGCGCTTACAACTGGGCGTCCACGCTAACGGACGAGCAGCGATCACAGGGCCTATCGACGGTCAGCGCTGGCAACACAGCTCAGGCCGTCGCTTACGCAGCCCGTCTCGTGGGAGCATCGGCGCGCAGCCGACTTCCAGACACAACGCCGAGGGCGAAGATCGAGGCTATCAATACGTATGGGATGGAGCCGGTCTTGATGCCCGCCGATGAACTGTTCGATTGGATGTTATCGGCGGGCTGGGAGGACGAGTCTTACACGTTCCTACACCCTTGGGTCGAGCCGCTGATGGTGGCGGGCAGCGCCACCATTGGGTTGGAGATCCATCAGGACCTGCCAGACGTGGACACGGTTTTTGTGTCTGTCGGTGGCGGCGGACTGATCTGCGGAGTCGGCAGCGCGCTCAAGGCACTTAACCCGAATGTACGGATCCTTGCGGTGCAGCCAGAAGCGTGCGCGCCGCTTAGAGCGAGTCTATCGGCAGGGGCACCGGTCTGGGTGGATGCGCAGCCGACTTTGTGCGACGGGTTAGGGGTGCCGCTCGTTACGGACGAGATGTGGCCGCTGTTGCGATCGGTCGTGGATGACACCGTGACGGTGTCCGAGGATCAGGTGAAGGACGCAATCCGGCGACTGGCGCTGGATAACAAGTTAGTGGTTGAGGGTGCGGGCGCTGCATCTGTGGCTGCCGCTCTCGCGATGCCGCTGAGTCAGCGGGGTCGCTCTGTGTGCATATTGAGCGGCGGCAGTATCGATGGCGACAAGCTGGCGGCGATTGTTGGTGGGTGAGCGCGTGGTGGTACCTGCGGAGACCGTGGATATTGGAAAGCCGGAAGATCCTGCGCGACGGCTCTGGATCGCAGGATTGATGTTGGGCCGCTTCAATAATCCGGTTGTTTGATTCGCATTAGTGCGAGTAATCATTCGCCTCTACGGTATTGGCGCTGGTCAGCTCCAGATGTCCATTTCGAATGACGCTAGTGATGTCCAGCGACCTCCCCTGAACGGTGCGGGCCGGGCCATCACCTCAAGAGTCTCAACGTAAAATCCAGTCCCCAGCCTCAACCCCCGTGCCAGTCGCATACCCTTCTCCGATTCCTCGGGCGAGGCGTCCTGGAACACGGTCATGTGGGGGTGGAAGTCTGGGCTGCCGAATTCGGTGTCAGCGAGTGGGCTGATCGCCGACTCAAGTGCGTGATTCACAGTGATCAGTTCCGGCGTACTTTTCACCGGGATGGCCAGTGAAGAGTTATTGGAACCGCGTGATTCTAGCTCGGCCTCCAGTTCGATTCGAAATGGCTTTACGGACTCGCAAATCCCGTGAATCGTTTCCTGGATCTCCTCCACATTCGGAATCCCGGCGAAGAGGCGCTTTACTGTGACATGAGCCGGGGCGTTGATGTATGCCGGTGGGTCTTCAACTCTGGAATACATTGCCCGACGCAACTCGGAGATAGCCGCAACCTGAGCGGAACCGGCAACTGCAAATACCGCGTAAACGGCAAATCCGTGGCGGTCGTTCTGGGCGTCGCGTGAGTTGAGGTTCACGCGCAGCGGCCATCCTGACCGTCCACGGGCGTATCGCCATACGCCTCTACAAACATCGACACGGTCATCAAGTTTCCTTCACGGCGCTCAAAATCCTCAAGCGTTGTCTCCCCCGCCTCGAACCGTTCGACGCCGCATAAGTCGGGGCTGTAATGGATATCTACGGCCCTTCCCACATCGCCATGTTTGTGGCTTTGTACTCATCACTCGGCATGGGTTTGGGTCATTCCTTTTCGTAGATCCCATCCCACTGTAGAGGCGTATCGCTATCCGCCGCTACGGTGTTATCTCTTGATCGGCCGATCCTGAATGAAGTTCAGGACGACGGTGAACGCGTCAGGGTAGAAATACGGATGTTGTCGCGGTCGACGTCCTCGAGAGCCTCAGAACACCTGGGAGGGATTGGATGCAAACAGTGTATGGGCAGCGTATGGCAACACGCCCGAGGGCGGGCCGCTGCTGCCCCTATACCTCTATACCCGTACAGTGTTGCCGCATATTGAAAGATGCTCTGGCGGTCAGGCTCGGGCAGAGCAAGCCCCGCCCTTACCGGCCTTCTACCACCAGATCTTGCCGCCGACCTCGGACTCTATCTCTTTGAAAGTCTTGGTCCAGAGCTGCGTGGACATGTACTTCCAACCGCCGTCCGGAAGCAAAGCCACGATGTTGGCCTCGCCTGCAGCCCGACCCGGGATTTCGATCGTGCCATCGCCGATCTTGTCCGCCATCTTTCGGGCGCATGCGATCGCCGCGCCTGACGAGATCCCGGCGAAAATACCGCACTGCTCCATCAACTGCTGTGTCCAGAAGAATGAATCCTCGCTTTCCACAAGGATTCGGGCGTCCAACTTGTCCAGGTCCAGGATTTCCGGAATAAAGCCGTGTTCTATCGAACGTAGGCCCTGAATCACATCGTCCGGTGGAGGTGCTACGGCCACGATCTTGACGTTCGGGTTGTGCAACCTCAGCGCCTTGCCGTTGCCCATGAGCGTGCCGCCGGTGCCGAGTCCGCCGATGAAGATGTCGATCTCCGGCAGGTCTCGGATGATCTCGGGGCCGGTGGTCTCAAAGTGCGCCCGTGGATTGGCCTCATTGCCGTACTGGTACGGGAAGTAGTAGTCCGGGTTATCTGCAGCAATCTGCTTGGCGACGATGATCGCCTCGTTAGTGCCTTTGTCGGCGTCCGAGAAGATGATCTCAGCACCGTAAGCAATGAGGAGGTTTATACGCTCCTGCGTCACACCTGCGGGCATCACAACCTTCAGGTTGTATCCACGTGCACGGGCTATCATCGCCAAAGACACGCCGGTGTTGCCCGAGGTGGGTTCGATGATGGTATCGCCCGGCTTGAGCAGGCCGTCGCGTTCGGCTGCCTCAATCATGAACTTGGCCACGCGGTCTTTGACCGATCCGGACGGGTTCGATCCCTCAAGCTTGGCGTAGATCCGCACGCCCTCTACCGGGCTCAAAACGGATACGTCTACCAACGGCGTATCGCCGATGGCGTCCACGATGTCCCGTTTCAACATGTTTGGGACAGGTTTAACTCTCAGGGTCACGCGCGCATCCGTTTACTTGGTCAAGTGGTTAGTGAAAAGGATATCGGTCACCGTCAATTCTAGGACGGAGCAGCCGATCAAGCGACGTCAAAAGATAAAAAGGGGGCAAAGTGATAATTCCACTCCGCCCCCTTAACTGCGTCTAACTAGTCAGCTGTTACCGGTTCTCCGACAGGCTCAACCGTGGGAATGTTCACCCCGCAGAAGGCGTCGTAGTCGATCAGCTCGGTGACGGTCGGGTTGTCGCCGCAAAGCGGGCAATCCAGGTTGCGACGAACCTTGAGAACACGGAAGTCCATCGACAGTGCGTCGATGATGAGCAGCCGTCCCGCCAGAGGGTCACCGATACCAAGAAGAACCTTGATAACCTCGGTGGCCTGGATGGTACCGATCATCCCGGGCAGCGCGCCTAGAACACCGGCCTCTGCACAACTCGGAACCTCGCCCGGGGGCGGGGGCTCCGGGAAGATGCAGCGGTAGCAACCCTGTCCGGGGATGTAGGTGCTCGCCTGGCCGTCAAACAACAGGATGCTGCCATCAACAAGCGGCTTGCCGGCGAGGAACGATGCGTCGTTCACCAGGTATCGAGCCTGGAAGTTGTCCGCGCCGTTCACGATCACGTCGTAGTTGGGGATGATGTCCATCGCGTTGTCTGACGTGATGGGCTCATCGTGGAGAATGACGTTCAGGTCCGGGTTGTATGACAGCAACGTCTCTTTTGCTGACTCAACCTTGGGCCGACCAATGTCGCTCTCCTGGTGCAGGATCTGTCGCTGCAGGTTGGACAGATCTACCGTGTCGAAATCGACGATCCCAATCGTACCAACCCCGGCTATCGCCAGATAGAGAGCGATCGGCGAGCCAAGTCCACCCGCGCCAACTATCAATACGCTGGAGCCTAGCAACTTGCGCTGACCCACGCTGCCTACATCCGGCATGATGATGTGCCGGCTGTAGCGCTGGACCTGGCGCGGCGTCATTGTTTTGATTTCTTTCATCCGTTATTCAGCCTCGTCGTTTTGTTTACTTGATTCTCTAGGTTCTCTGGCGATCAGAGCGGCCGGTTGCATCTCGTTCAATCCCGGTCGATTTCGATTTATTCCGGTGATTATCCGGCCCCGCAAATTAGATTCGAGAAGGACCGTCCAGAAGCATTTCAAGTGCATCCCAGATGAAATCCGTGTCCGCGAGTGTAGTCCGGTGGCAGCGAAGGTGGAAAGGGTATCGCTCGGGTCAGATACCGTTACGCCTTAGTTTGCGACCCGGCCCAGACCATTTCCCGTTGCTCGGCAACGAGATCGGAAACCCGAGTCTCACTCAGGCGTTCCAGCAGCACCCGTTCCACATCACTCCAGAGCTCACGCTGCGAGCAAGCTCCGGAGAGCGTACAGTCCTCCGGCGAATCGACACAGTCCAGCGGAGCGAGGGACCGGTCGAAGGTGATGAAGACGTCCGCCACGGTTATCTCTTTTGCAGGCCTGGCGAGCATGTGCCCCCCGGATGGTCCACGCCGTGACTCAAGCATGCCGCCTGCTTGAAGATCGCTCAGTACATGGTGAAGATAGGCTTCAGGAATTTTCTGCCGATCAGCTATCTCACTGGCTGAAATCGGAACGGGCGTGGGCGTCTGAGCGAGGTGCATCAACACCCGCAGACCATAATCCACTTTCATAGGAACTAGCACGATAGCGTCCCGTGCCGGGTTTCGGCGGCTTGCGCTTTAGGGTGATCGACACGTTCTGCCGTACGCCCGTTCAAACGTAACCCAAGTATACAGGAGGGAGCGAAACACCCAATGAGATATCCTCTCCCCGGATCTCAAACGTGAAATCGTGAGGATCTGACCTAGTGGGCGCCGATTCTGGCGGAGCGGAGCGTGTGGATAGACTCTGCCTCGTGTTACGATTTATCGCTGCGCCTCCGTGCGCGCGCTTTTATTCATGACCCGTTGGTCTTGCGCCATCGGCTCCCCTGACATTCCGCAATCTAGACTCCGCATACCAGGCACGACCCGGTCGCGGCTGAAGTAATTGAGATATGGCAACCGATAACGTCTCCCTTTCCGTCGACCCACGCGAAGTAACTGGCAAAAAGGTTCGGGCACTTCGTCGTTCCGGGATCACTCCGGTCCACCTTTACGGCGGTGGCGGAGAGTCGCTTACGCTTCAGGCGGAAACTCAGGCGCTGCGTGCCGCCGTCAACACGGCCGGACGTGGTCAGCCGATCGCTATCGAGGTCGGGGGGGGTGAGAAAGCCCTGACATTTATACGCGAGATCGCTAAACACCCGGTAACCGGTGAACTCCAGCACGTGGACTTCATCAGGGTCGACGCCACCGTGCCGGTTTCGGCCGAGGTGACGCTCTCCGTGGTCGGCGAGGCCCCAGCGACTCGTGGTGGTGGCGGTCAGTTTCTGCGGGGCATACGAACCGTGACGATCAGCGTTCTTCCCCTGGAAGTTCCCGATGAGATCGAAGTCTCCATCGATGGGCTCGAGAATATCGGAGACAACATACGTGTAGAGGACCTTATCCTTCCGGACGGCGTCGTAGCTATCAGCTCGCCGGACCAGGTGGTCGCTCGAATCGCCATGACCCGTACCGCTGCCGTAGAAGTCGGCGAGGGCATGGAGGTCGAAGAAGGTGAACAGGGCGAAGAGGGCGGAGAGGGCGAAGAGTCCGAGGAGTAACCCGGCCGCTGGATATGCACAACATCGGGCGCTCCGTTCGGCCTCTTCTTCCGAGAAGGAGGGCCGACGGGGCGTCCGTTTTTATTTCCGAGTGTCTGAAATCAACCGGGACTGCGCTCCAGATAAGTTCCTGGATCGATTCCACGTCTGTTCAGGCCTTATCGGAATCTTTTCGGCGTGACCAACAAGCGTTCAATTGTCCTGACGCCCTACGAAATAATTGTCACCGCCCGCGGGAGATGCTGTTTCAGATCCTCACTGCCTTTGGTAGAGGCTATTAGCCCGGTTCAAAGGAAGAAAGACGTAGTCATATGTTCAAGTGACCGACGGAAAGATCCACAACCGAGGGCGACGAGCGAGGCTCGCGTGAGGGTGCCGATCATCTCCGTGTTGAAAAAACCAACCGCGAAACAAGTTCTCTTCGTATAACCATTCAAGATCGGTTGGTGGCTTAAGCGGAAGGTGCTGAATCGCTTGCAGGTTATCGCGGGAAAGCCCCCCCCCCACCTTTACCCGAGATACCCGGTGCGCAGAATACGTTGTGCGCGATTTCACGTCTGCCAACGTCTGGAGCCGCCGACTCGTCCCATTGACGCCGGAATCTTCACAGTTTCCGGATGTCTGGCCTTTAAATTACATGCACATCATCGGGACAGACAGAATTCGCTGCTATAGGAATCCCGACTCGATAGCGATACATGAACGGAGACTCGGGAATGCCGCTAATCGCAGCCATCCACACAAATAATCTCTCCCTATATATCTCCGGGTTCGTAGGGCGTAAGGCGATGCTTGGCTGGGCCGGAGCGCTCATGATTGTGGTGGCCGTTGCATGTACGAGTGTTGGCGAGAATACGTCAGTGGACAAGGAGAGTCCGGGACAGGCGATAACCGCGTCGAACGGCGAGTCCGTCGACGCGGTCATCGGCGATATTCCCTCAGAATCACAGCAGAGCGAACTAGCACAGGCATTCACGGCTGACGAGATCGTCGCAGCATTTGAGTCCGTCATTAGCG
>JAPKBN010000114.1 GCA_026421215.1 Dehalococcoidia bacterium | reverse complement strand
CGGTGCGTTCTGGGCGAGCAGTGTCAGGAAATGCTCGGCGATCGTGTCGCCGCCGACCGTCTCATCGATCCGCTTTCCGTCGCGTGCGAAGTGATACCAGTAGAGAAGCATCGAAGCCATGCTGGAGGTCAGGCGGTCGGCTACCCACGTCTGACTGCGCTCGCCGCCCTCTGGCTCCATAGTGCCGAGAGCAGAGCAACCGGTTCGTAGGACATCCATTGGGTGAGCGTCCGTCGGTATCTGCTCAAGCACCATCTTAAGGGCCTGCGGAAGGGCGCGCATCGACACCAGTTCGGCCTTGTAGTCCGCCAACTGGGATGCATTCGGCAACTGGTCGTGGATCAGGAGGTACGCAACCTCCTCAAACGTCGAGTGAGAAGATAGATCTTCGATCGAGTAGCCTCGATAGGTGAGGCCATGCCCTTCCTGTCCGACCGTTGAAACCTGTGTCTCACCGACGACGACGCCCGCAAGCCCGCCTGCTCTTGATCCGCTGGTCATTGAGCGTTCCCTTCAGTTGAGTGAGACTCTGCAAACAGAGCGTCTATTTTGTCTTCAAATTCCCTGTAATTCAGCAATTCGTAATACTCATCACGGGTCTGCATATCCGGGATTGTGGACGCCTGTGTTCCCTCAGACCTGATGGTCCTGAACACGTTCAACGCGGCTGCGTTCATCGCCCGGAAGGCTGACAACGGGTAAAGGGCGATCGCAACGTCCACGCTGGCAAGTTGGTCTGTGGTGAATGCGGGGGTCAGACCGAACTCCGTGAGGTTGGCCAGTACCGGAATATCTACGGCGTCCGTGAACTTTCGGTAATCGTCCAGTTCAGGCATTGCCTCCGGGAACAGCATGTCCGCCCCAGCTTCTTCAACGGCCTTTGCGCGCTCGAGGGCTGAATCCATGCCTTCAACCGCGAGGGCGTCGATACGCGCCATTACGACGAAATCCGGGTCGGGCTTCGCGTCCACGGCGGCCTTGATGCGGTCTACCATCTCTTCTTGCGTGACTACCTCTTTGTTGGGTCGATGACCGCAGCGCTTTGCCTGGACTTGGTCTTCTATGTGGACACCAGCCGCACCAGCGCGCGCCAGTTCCTTGATGGCCTTGTTGATCATGAAGGCATTGCCCCAACCGGTGTCTGCGTCCACCAGCAGCGGCAAGCTGCTCGCTCCGGTAACCCGGCGCACGTCTTCTACAACATCGTTGAGCGTGGTCATGCCGAGGTCGGGTAGTCCGTAAGAAGCGCCTGCAACGCCTGACCCTGATAGGTAGAGGGCTCGATATTCCGAGGCCTCCGCCATTATGGCGTGGTAGGCATTGATGACGCCCGGCATCTGTAGGGGGCGCTCCGCGGCGACGGCCTCTCGAAGTTTTTGGCCGGGGCTGATTGCTGTCGTGATAACGGTCTCCTGTCGGTTGACCCTGTCGGGTCTGGGTCAAGTTCATGGGGAGCTTATCGCGCCTGTGGCCGTTGCGGGCGCTGATGGGTGCCGAATATCCAAATTTTTAGGGTTGTGTGAGGCGCAGATCGAACTTGATCATGTCTCGGAGTGGGATCCCGTAGTCACCGATGGTTGGCACGTTTAACTTGACCTGTCGCACGACGTCCAGTTCATCCGGGTAGAACGCGCCTATGCAGACCCCATTGCGCTCAAAGAATCACTGTGCTCTGAGATTGTCGTTTGTAGTCAGTAGCGTGAGAGGGATGCACGCCAGTTGCACGTCCGATGGTTTCATTGTGTCCAAAAGCGGCGGAGCCAACTCCACGGCGGCCCTGTATACGATATGGGCATCGAGCGTGACGATCTCGCAAGTTTCGTGCTCGATCGCGTAGGTGAGCCCCCCCCAACGACTTTATCGATGTCCATTGCCACAAATCCGCCCAGTTCACCAATGTCATATGTGCTGATTGGCATGAGGGCAACGGGTGATTCGCCGGTGTGAGTGACCCATCTGGTCAGCGAGGAGCGCTCGTAATCGGTAGTGGGCGTACACCATGCACAGAATTATTCTCGG
>JAPKBN010000113.1 GCA_026421215.1 Dehalococcoidia bacterium | reverse complement strand
GTTTACTGATGCGTCCGGCCTGCCTCTTGCTCGTCGGAACCATGCTGGTCGCGGCCTCTCCAAACGTTTACGTTCTGATCGCCGTGTACGGGTTTGTCGTGTCCTCCGCTGCGGGCGGAGTGTTCCCTACCCCCGCGAGTTCCGTCATCGTTCGCTGGTTCCAGCGAAAACGTGGCACTGCGATGAGCATGGTGGCGTTCGGTGGATCGGCCGGTGGCTTCATCATGGTGCCGTTTGCTGCATACCTGCTGGTCATTGCCGACTGGCGGACGGCATGGCTGGTCATGGGTGCCGCCATCTTGTTCCTCGCGTTACCACTGCTTTTGGCGATCGTCCGAAGCGCCCCAGAAGATATGGGTCTCAATCAGGACGGCGACGAAGAGCCGATCAGCATGCCGGGTGACGGGAATGAAAGTTCAACCTCGATCCGTATAGCACCACTCGCAACAACCGGTTGGAAAGAGTCGTACCGATCGGCTCCAATGTGGCAGTTGTCGCTAGGATATTCGGTGTGTGGCATCACGACGGCCATCGTCGCTGTGCACTTCATAAGATGGGCATCCACCGAAGGCATCACCCCTGGCACGGCGGCTTTGGCGTTTGGTCTTCTAATGGCTATCAACGGCGTGGGATTGCTGGTCGTAGGGTCAGTTTCCGATCGGATGCAACGTAAGAACCTTCTTGGCACGGTGTACTTGATACGTGGCCTGGGATTTCTGGCGTTAATAGTGTTTCCGGGCGTTCCTGCACTGTGGGCGTTCGCCGTCATCGGCGGAATGTCGTGGCTGGCGTCCGTGCCACTTACGAACTCACTTACCGCCGATGTGTATGGCCTGCGAAATGTTGGAATTCTGAACGGACTGATCATGATGGTCCACCAGCTCGCCGGTGGGCTTGCAGTGATCATCGCCGGGAGGGTTTTCGATATTTGGGACACTTACGACCCAGTGTTCGCGGTCGCGGCGGGTTTCTTGATATTTGCTGGAGTAGTCAGCTACTCCATCCGTGAGCGCAAATATTCAATCCGATTCCAGTCGCCCCAACCACTACCTATTCCCACACCGGGTTTGGTTGCAGCCGACGGAGATTAGGCCGTCATGAGCGCAATCCATGCTCCTTACGCATCTAACCTGCAATCGGCGGTTACAATCCGGCTTTCTCACGCTTCGTCGTAAACTCATCCCGGTCCGCCAAACATATATGAGGAGCCCCCATGTCTGACACGATGCGCGCCGCGCTGGACGACGGCAACGGAATCGTAAGCATTCATCAGAGTCCTATGCCGGAGCGATTCCCGGGATCGGCCCTGATCGCCATGAAGCAGATCGGCATATGTGGGTCTGACCTCCACATGAACAACGAGCGAACGGATCCACAAACGCTTCCCACCGGTCACGAGCCTGCGGGAGAGGTGATTGAAGTCCCGCCAGGCGAGGTCCGAATTCATCCGGGCGACCGCGTGGCTATCGAGACGATCGGCTCCGGCAAGGCCTGTGAAGCCTGCTACTTCTGCCGCATCGGCCAGTACCGGCACTGCACCGACAAGGCCGAAGAGTCAGGCGGAGCGTTTGCCGAGTACATGACTCGAACTCCTCTCGGGTTGCACAAACTCTCTGACAACATGTCCTGGGAAGAGGGCGCGCTTGTCGAGCCGCTAGCCGTTTCGGTACATGCGGTGCGCTGGGGCGGGATGCAGGGTGGCGACACCGTTGCGGTCGTCGGATCGGCAACGATCGGGCTCGCGGCGATCGCAGCCGCCCGGGCGCTTGGAGCGCGAAAGGTCGTGGCATCTGCACGGTACCCACAGCAGAAAGCGATGGCCGAGGCCTGCGGTGCGGACCTAGTTGTCGGAAGTGAGCCGGGCGAACTGGAAGATGCTGCTCAGTCGATCTCCGGTGGTCTCGGCGCTGATGTGACTATAGAGACGGTTGGCGGCAATTCGATGGCCCCGCTTGAGACGGCGTGCGCCGCTACGCGATCACAGGGCACGGTCATCGTGGTCGGCGGGTTCCGGGGCGTTCTGCCGTATGCGTTCC
>JAPKBN010000112.1 GCA_026421215.1 Dehalococcoidia bacterium | reverse complement strand
TTTCTCCTGTTGTGTTGATTTCTTCTACAATCAGTATCTCCTAAGACGCTATGGTCTCTCACATCCCGAGCCACACAACGGGCGATCCGAACAGATGGCAAATTCTGGGCTTACGGCGGGGACCCGTTGGGATGCCCCTCCCTGCGAATCTTCGGTACAGTCCGGGCCTGTTTACGCCGCTCAGAAAGTGAGCCGGCCAACACAAAAAAAGTGATCCACTTCTAGACCCAATCCGCTACTGTGGCTTTACGAAGAGTCCAAAGCGGGAGGAAAGGATGTTAGAAATGGATCTAGTTCATGCTATCAGATGGAAGTTTTATCGGGAAGGCATCAGCCAAAGAGACATTGCTAAGCAGTTAGGCTGTAGCCGGAACACGGTCAAGAAATACTTGGGGCAGGCTGAGCCGGCCTATCGTCGGAAAAAGAAGCACGCGTCTCCCGTCCGTGATAAGGCTGAAGCCCTTATCGAGACGATCATCAAAGAGTGGGAAGATAAAACGACTCCCAAGCAACGTATCACAGGAGAAAGGCTTCATTCTGATCTGGTCAGACGGGGATGCGAAGTGGGTATCACGACAGTTCGCAAGATCTTCAAAGAGCGCCGCCGGCAAGAAGCGGAAACCTTCATCCCTTTGATTCATCGACCGGGCGAGGAGGTTCAAGTCGACTTTTTCGAAGTTACCGTTGATGTAGCTGGCGAGCGCCGGAAAGCCTGGATGTTCTTGATGCGACTGATGTTTTCGAAGCGAGATTTCGCGTGGGTCTATGATGGTTGCACACAGCTGGCCTTTCTCGATGGTCACGTTCGCGCGTTCAACCATTTTGGAGCGGTTCCGGCCCGAGCGATCTACGACAATCTAAAAGCCGCGGTCAAAAAGGTTGTTTTGGGCGGTCGAGTGCTGACCGAACCGATGAAGTCGATTTCCAGCCACTATCTGTTCGAGCCCTGCTTTGCCCGGGTTGGCCGAGGAAACGACAAGGGCGGTGTAGAGGCCAGAGGCGGAGGCATACGTTATCAGGACCTGACCCCCATTCCCTCAGGTGGTAGCCTTACTCAGATCTCTGAGAACTTAATGGCCAAACTTGAATCCAAGTTCGCCCTATCTCGGGCTGAGGACGGGACGCTGAAGCGAGACCTGTTCAATCAGGAGCTTCCCTTGATGAGACCATTGCCGATGGCGCCGTTCCCCGTTCACGAAATCCGTGTCATATCCGTCAGCAAATGCTCATTAGCGAGGGTCAAAGGCGTGGAATACTCGCTGCCAAGCACCTGGGCGCGCTTGAATGTGATGGCGTACGTAGGCCTAGAAACCGTGGAGTTTCGATGGCAAGACCGTCGAGTTCTGCGGCAGCGCGGTCGCAAGGGCCAACGATGCGTTCACTACACTGATTACCTCAAGGAACTTGCTATTAAACCACAAGCTGTTCGACAGGTGGCCACAGAGTTGGTTGAGGAGCTTGGAGAGCCTTATGGTCGACTGTGGGCCCTTCTGGTGAGTTCTTACGGCGACAAAGAAGGGGCCAAAGTCTTGGCCAAGATCCTTGGCGCCATTGTGAAGAACGGGGCCGAACAAGTCACCAAAGCGGTGACTCTCGCCTTAGCTACCAAGCGGCTTCATTTGCCAGCGCTTGGGCTCTCGCTCTCAGGCCCACCCCGATTCGTTCCCGTACCTCCAGCTCTTGAACAGTATGTGGTTGAATCCAGTAGGGCTGCGGACTTTGACAGACTGTTGGCGGTGGCGCGATGAGTCAGGAACTCCAGCAAGCCGTCATCAAGCAGTATTGCAAGTCTCTGAGGACTCCAAGAATCGCCCTGGAGTATCCACGCTTCGTGCGAGACGCTACCGACAACGGCTGGACCTACGAAGAGTTCTTACAGCGTCTACTGGAGGCGGAACTTCTAGCGCGAGAAGATAGCGTGGCCCAACGGCGCATTCGTGAGGCGCGCTTCCCCGATCTCAAGACGTTGGACATGATGGAATGGAATGAACTCCACGGCGTGGAGCGTCCCGCTGTCCAACAGTTGGCCACATGTGGCTTCATCG
>JAPKBN010000016.1 GCA_026421215.1 Dehalococcoidia bacterium | reverse complement strand
AGAACCGCCGCCGCCGCTCCGCCTCCCCGGGTTCTCAAGTTCGCCGATCGTGAGCGGGCCTCGCTCGCGGATCTCATCAATGATCAAATCAAGGTAATCAGCGTCGGCGCTACCTATGGTCCGAGATCGTCGCTTGATCCCGTCATCCATCCGATGTCTGAACAACGGATACTGCTCCACCGGAATCAACGATGCGACGTGCCCCCAGAACTCAAACAGGTTAAATCGCTCGTGGCAGCCATCGCCGAGCAGCTCAATCGGATACTTCCCGAGTCGTGAAAAGAACGGCATGTAGTGAGCGCGCACGCACACGTTTACTGAATCGAGCTGTATCAACCCGAGACGATCAATTACGCCACGAAGATCGGCGTGTCCTGCTTCAGTTGGCCTAGGCTTGGCGAAGCCTTGAGCGGTGAGGGCAATACGACGGGCTTCAATTTTCGAAATTGAGTCGTTCATCTAACCTCCCGGAGTAGACCGGCATTATGCTTTCGCCCAACCGGAATATCGACATCGACTGTCACAACCCGCGTATATCCAAACAGGGTCACCGAATGAGAACACCTCAGCACCAGTTTTTCTCGCACCAAGAGTTCCAGTCCCGACTAGACGAAGTGCGTGCCCGCATGGACGAGCGCGGGCTTGATGCACTGCTATTGACAACGCCGGAGAACATCTACTACCTGACCGGCTACCAGACGCCCGGCTACTATTTCTTTATCGGGCTCATCGTGCCGCTAACGGGTGACCTGGTACTCGTGCCTCCACCGCACGAGGAGTCCCTTGTCACATCCTATTCTGTCGTCGACGACTACCGATTATTCCGCGATACAGAAGACCCGATCATCGGTATCGCGGGTGTTCTGGATGAACTGGGGTTGGCACGCGCTGACATCGGTGTCGAACACGAATCATGGTTCCTCAAGATTCGTGATTACATGCGCTTGCGCATGGTACTCACAGATGCCCGACTTCATGATGCATCCGGGATTGTGGAGAGCGGTCGGCTGGTCAAGTCCGAGCGTGAGATTGGTTACATGCGTGATGCGGCGAAGATCGCGACGGCCGGTGTGAGGGCAGGGCTGGAAGCGGTCTCCGTGGGAGCCACCGAACAAGACCTGGCCGCAGAGGTCGTCAATGCTCAGATTCGCGCTGGTAGTGAGTACAGCGGGTTGCCGCCATTCATCACGTCCGGAGAGCAGCACTCCATGCAGGTCCACTCCACGTGGTCAGATCGGATGATCGAAAACGACGATGTGGTGTTTTTCGAGGTGCCTGGCGTGGTTAACAGATATCACTCCGCGTTGACCCGTGCGGCATTTGTCGGCGAGCCTCCTGAACTGCTACTCAAGGGCAGCGAGGTGAATCGAGACGCTCTACGACTGGCAAAGGAGCGGATCAAGCCCGGCATGTTGGCTTCAGAGGCGTTCGAGGCTGCACGGCAGCGGATTGACGACGCGGATGTGCCGTATGTGCAGGGCCGTCGGATCGCCTATGGAATCGGAACGGCGTTCCCGCCCGGCTGGGACGAGGGCAATATTTTCAGCATTAACGCCAACGAACACAGGCCGTTCCATATTGGCATGGTGTTCCACGTGATTACGACGATGCGGCTTCCGGGCCTCGGGGCGATCGGTTGCAGCGACACGATACTCGTCACGGAAGACGGCTGCGAGACGCTAACGGACGACGTGCCGAACGAGCTTTATATTGTGTGACCGATGGCGTTCGCCCCTCTCCCAGCGGGAGAAGGTGCAGGATTAAGGAGAACCTGGCGGTCGTTACGTTCTTAGTTCAGGACCGACAGGCCCGTTTGACGTACCAACGTACTGTCGGGGTGTCCTAGTCGGAGGAGGGGAGTTTTTTGGCGTTCTGTAGCTCCATGACGTTGCCGTCACAGATGAGATCGCCTTTGCCGGCTTTAACGCACAGCAAACTCACACCTTCATCAGCGCCCTGGTAGCGCTTGCCGAGTTGTATGTCGGGTCCGTCAGCCTCTGAAGGCGACTGGTCCGTTTTCACTTCGAGGGGTATGCCGTTGCAAGTCAGGTCCACTTCGCCGCCCTTGGTGACGACGAACTCGGCGCCTCCTGATGTGGAAATGAGGCGCTGTCCGGTTGAGAGATTAATCTTCGTTTCTCCCGTTGTTTTTGACGTTTCTAGAACAGCCTGGCGACTCGCACGCCGCCTGAAGGGCAAATTTGACCGCCTGAGTATAGCCAAACATATGGCCCGAGACGCAAGATAACGAACCTGTCCCAAATCATCACTTTCGCGCGCTCCTCACATTCATGGGAACTCTTTTCATCATAGGAACCCCGATCGGTAACCTGGGCGACCTGTCGCCACGTGCCGCCGACTTATTGCGAACAGTCGATCTGCTGGTCGCGGAAGATACGCGTGTCACCCGCAAGTTGCTGAATCACCTGGATGCGACAACCCCGTGTATCAGCTATCACGAGCACTCAAACCCGGCGCAACTGGAGCGTGTGCTCGACGCACTTGAATCCGGAAAAGTGGCGCAGGTCACAGACGCTGGCTCTCCGACAGTCAGCGACCCCGGGGCGTCCCTGGTAGAGGCAGCCGTCTCAAGGGGGCACGACGTTGTCGCAGTACCCGGTCCGTCGGCGATCACGACCGCCATCTCGATATCCGGGATGCCCGGGGACAGATTCACCTTCCTAGGCTTCTTGCCACGGAAAAGCACCGAGCGGCGCTCGGTTTTATCCGGCGCCGCTTACGAAACCGGCACACTGATCGCTTTTGAAACACCCCAGCGGGTGTTAGCAGCACTGGAAGACATTGAATCGGTTCTGGGCGGGCGACGAATCGCCGTGTGCCGTGAGATGACCAAACTGCACGAAGAAGTATTCAGGGGCACGGCTTCCGAGGCGATCCAGTACTTTTCGAGCGGGCGTATACGCGGAGAGTTTGTCCTTGTGATCGAGGGCGCGCCTGAGCAGACGACTGAAATATCAGACGAGACAATCATAGAATCGATCGCGAATTTTTCCGACGTCCTGTCAGGACGGTCACTTGTCGAAGCCGTTGTTGAAGCGACAGGAGCACCACGTAGGCGTGTCTACCGTCTCGTGACAAGTTCGCAGGCGGATAAGGCCGCCGACTCGTAAACGCTGGATATAATTGACTGTCGCGCACCGTAATTCATTACGTGAGCGAAACACCGAACGTGGAAATGGAGGCATCGTGGCCGAACGGGTCCTCGTGGCTGTGGCGTGGCCTTACGTCAACGGACTACCTCATCTTGGACATATCGCTGGCAATTCGTTGCCGGCGGATATTTTTGCGCGATTTAACCGGCTCATAGGTAACGACGTCCTGATGGTATCCGGAAGTGACATGCACGGCACTCCGACGATGCTCGCCGCCCGTCAGCAAGGTATATCGACCCTGGAGCTGGTACAGCGGTATCACAAAGCATTCTCCGAGACGAACACCCAGATGGGTTTCTCGTTCGACCTGTACACACACACAGACACGGATAACCATCACGCTGTGTCACAGGCGATGTTCACGAGACTGCTGGAGAACGGTTATCTGGTCGAGGGCGTGCAGAGCATGCCGTTTTGCCTGGAAGAGCAGCGATTCCTTTCCGACCGTTTCGTAGAGGGTGTCTGCCCGCACTGCAGTTTTGACGGAGCACGGGGCGATCAGTGCGACAACTGTGGTAACACCGTGGATCCAGCTGAGTTAGAAAACATCCGGTGTAAAGAAGACGGATCGACACCAGAATTCCGCGATACAACCCATTTTTTTCTTCGGCTAAGTGCATTCCAAGACAGGCTCACCGAGTGGATATCCGATAAGAACGACTGGCGCCCTAACGTGCGTAATTTCAGCATGGGCATTCTCAAACAGGGCCTTAAGGATCGGGCGATCACGCGCGATATCGACTGGGGCATAAAAATCCCGGTCGAAGGGTTTGACGACAAACGAATTTACGTATGGTTCGAAGCCGTTATTGGCTACCTGTCAGCCTCGATCGAATGGGCCACAAACTCCGGCAACCCTGACGCCTGGAAGGCATGGTGGGAGGAAGAGGACGCCCGAGCGATCTACTTCCAAGGCAAGGATAATATCCCGTTCCACACCATCATCTGGCCGGCGATGTTAATGGGCCATGGTGGCCTCAATCTGGCGGAAGATGTAGCAGCTAACGAGTTTTTGACACTTGAGGGCCGGCCGCTTTCGACCAGTAGCGGGTGGGCCGTATGGCTCCCCGATTTTCTGGAGCGCTACGACCCTGACCCGCTTCGTTACTACCTGACGTCGATCATGCCTGAAACGTCTGATTCTGACTTCACGTGGAACGGATTCTTACTGGCCAACAACAATGAGCTTGTTGCGACTTTCGGAAACCTGATCCATCGTGTGCTCACGTTAACCACGCGTAACTTCAACAACGCCGTTCCAAAACCAGGCGATCTAGGTCCAGAGGAGAACGCGGCACTAAAAGCCTGTGACAAGGCGCTGACAGATGTCGCCAATCACCTCGCCGCACGAAATTTCAGGGAGGGCCTGCGGTCCGTGATGGTGCTCGCCCAGCATGGCAACCGGTATGTCGATGCCCGTGCCCCATGGAAACAGCTGAAAGAAGATCGCGAGGCGGGCGCGACGACTCTGTGGACCGCCCTCAACATCGTCGAGACATTGCGGACTGTCGCTTACCCGTACCTCCCGTTCTCGACACAAAAACTCCACGAAATGCTTGGACATGACGGCGATGTGCTGTCTTCAGGATGGCAACGACAGACACCGGTCGCAGGCACATTCCTACCAGACCCAACACCCATATTTAAGAAACTGGACGAATCTATCGTAGAAGAAGAAGCAGAACGCCTCTCGGCGGCCAGCTCCCGATGACGGGATCAAACTTGCAACAGATGACCTCCACCAGCCCTTACGACGCTATCTATGACCCCGTGCGGCCGGAACTTCAATCCGTGATCGTGAACATTGCATCTCTCGCAGGGGAACAGGGTTCCCATGAAGGCGCCATGGCGGAGCGGCTTGAGCATGTTCTAAGCGCTCCCGGAAAGCGATTGCGCCCCGCCATCACCCTGCTCGCTTCCCGCCTCTGGCGGAATCCGTCAGATCTGGATGTGATGATGGGGACTGCGGTGGAGCTTCTTCACATCGCAACTCTCATACACGACGACACGGTGGATGCCGCAGACACGCGACGCGGTCGTGAGACGGCGAGCAATCTGTGGGGCCGAAACGTCGCCGTGTTGCTTGGCGATTACGTATTTGCCGCCGCCGCTCGATTTGTTTGCGATACGAATAGCGTCAGGCTGGTCCGCCGTTTCTCTGAGACGATCATGGAGTTGGCTCGAGGGGAGCTAAACGAACTGCTCGACGGACAGGAATCTCACGTCACACGAGATTCCTACTATCAGCGTATCTACGACAAAACCGCGTCACTGTTCACCACGGCTTCCGAGAGCGGCGCCGTTATGGGCAGTGCACATGAGTCCGAAATTCTGCTACTCCGTAACTACGGCTACAAGTTGGGCATGGCGTACCAGGTGCTGGACGACGTGCTCGACTACGACTCCACCTCTGAGGAACTCGGGAAGCCGGCAGGTAATGACCTCAAAGAGGGCGTCCTGACGTTGCCGGCGATCATGTTGATCGAGGCGGAGCCGGAATCAAATCCGGTATTTGACTGGTTCAAATCGGCCCGTGGTGCACGTGACGACGGCCCAACCCAGATCGACACCGATACCCTCGATGCCGCTATCAAGGCCGTGCGGGAATCCGGATATATCGAAGAGAGCCGCAACATCGCGTTGGGCTGGATTGACGAGGCACAGGAGTCGCTAAGCGGGCTCCCGAATACGGAAGAACGAGTTGCCCTGGAAACACTCGCCGATCTAACCGGTGGTCGTCGGTCCTAAAGACCCGGTAGTGAGCCGAAAACAGGCTCGCCATCGACCAACGTCGCCAGAACGCGTATCGCGCTTATATCAGTCGATTCCACTTCACCCGGCTCCCTTTCAAGCACCACAAAATCGGCCCGCTTACCTGGCTCAATGGAACCTACATCGGCCTCTTGCAGATCGATCCATGCAGCGATCGGGCCGTACAAACGCAAGGCTTCTCTGATCGAAATAGTCTGTTCCGGTCCTATCCGCTCGCCGCTCAAAGATCTTCTGGTTACAGCAGCCTGGATGCCGGTCAGTGGCGCGGTCGGTCCAAATGGAGCATCTGACGACCCTGCGACGGTCGTTCCGGCGTCGAGTAGGCTTTTAGTGGCGTACAAATGCGTTAGATCACTGCCACCTGTACCTGATTTCAGGGCACTCACATAGCGATCACCACGCTCGTAAATAAAGGCCGGCTGTGTCACCACTGATAGTCCGGCTGACGCAATCATCTTTGCGATTGCCGGCGGGCAGTCTGACGCGTGCTCGATACGGTGCCTTCGATCTGCGATCTGAGAACGGTTTCCTACGGCGGAGAACGCCTCGGCAGCCATCACCACAGCCTCAATCTCCACAGCGTGCACCGCAACCTGGTGACCGGCCCCATGCGCTAACGAAATGATCTCCACCAGGGTCTCGAAGTCCGGATGCATCTCTCCGCTAGAGAACGTGATCGCAATTTTCGTTGCACCCACCCTCACTCCATGGCCACTCTCCAAGTTCGGATAGACCCCGTCTGGAGACAGCATCACGGTCGGACGAGGCAAAAATCGGCCTTCCGCAATCATGGCCGAGTACAGGTGCATACGATCAACGGTATTGTCCCGCCCTGCATCAGTAACAGAGGTCACGCCGGCGGCGATAAATGCGGTGGAAGCGGTCTCGGCGTAGTCGTTCAACACATCCCCGGACGGTCGTGGCATCCGATCACTCAGCCAACCGCCCATCTCAAACAACACGCCTGTAGGCTCTCCGGTGTTAGGGTCCCGTTCGATCGTTGCACCCGGTGGCGGAGTGCTGTCCTTGTGAATGCCGACGGCATCGAGAGCGGCCGAACTCAGTACTTCGCCGTGCCCGCTGCCGTGAGAGAGTCGGACCATTCTTCCGGGCGCTGCCCTATCGAGATCTACTGCGTTGGGATGACGTCGCTCAGCGAGCAACAACTCGTCATACCCGCGCGCCCTGATCCAGGGCGCCGAAGATTCACGCGAATCAGCAGCCGCCTCGGCTATCTGTCCAACTATCTGAGCGATGCTCTTGACTACCATCGGCGAGCAATCGACAGCACGCAGCGCAGCGCCCAGTGCCAGCGGATGTGCGTGGGGGTCTATAAATCCCGGAAGCACCGTCGCACCATCCAGGTCGATCGCTTGATAGCCACGCCGAACGTCCTCGTACTCCGAGAGCACTCGTTTGATACGTCCGTTCTCGATCAACACGGCTGTAGCAACCGCATCACGTCCATCAAGTGTGAGGACGTTAGCGTTGAAGAGGATCGTACTGCGCGAAGTGTGTTTGCTCATCGTTGCGACCGGATCATGTTCTAAGCCACGGGTTATACGATGCCAGTTATTCATGCAAGTGGCGTCGCTAGAATACAGGCCTCACATGACACCTTCCCGACTAACCGCTGACAGTCTGTCCGCGCTCCGAGGTACCGCACGCCGCGACGCGCTCGCAGGCGAAGCGGTGACACGCCTTGACCCGATGTACGGGCCTATCGTCTGGGCGCCTAGATTTAACGCACTCGAAGAGCTGATTTTCACGGTCCTCACGCAACACACGTCGGACAGCAATGCGGAGGTCGCTTACAAGTCTTTGCGAAAGATTTTCCCGACTTGGATGGATGTGATCGAGGCGGGCCCGGCGGAGATCGCAGAGGCGATCAAACATGGAGGGCTGGCGA
Source organism: Dehalococcoidia bacterium (assembly GCA_026421215.1). Taxonomy (GTDB): domain Bacteria; phylum Chloroflexota; class Dehalococcoidia; order Lucifugimonadales; family Lucifugimonadaceae. The sequence continues at coordinate 32,794 of JAPKBN010000016.1, read as the reverse complement.
ATCAGAAGGCGCCCCGAATTCGAGAGATATTACGCATCATCCTTGAGCGAACCGGTCGGCTCGAGCTCGAATTCCTGGCATCGATGCCGCTGGAAGAGGCCCGGGCGTGGTTGATCTCTTTGCCCGGAGTCGGAAAGAAGACGACTGGAATCGTGCTCAACTTTGCCCTCGGGATGCCGGCGATGCCGGTGGACACACACATCTATCGTGTGGCGCGAAGGCTCGGGCTAATAGGTCTGAAAACGAACGTAGATAAAGCACACGACATCATGGAGATACAGATCCCGCCGGATGAGATATTTCGGTATCACACGCTCCTAATCACACACGGGAGGCAGGTTTGCAAGGCGCAACGCCCGTTGTGCGGGGAATGCCCAATGGTCGATTTGTGCGCGGCGAAACCGGTTTTTGAGAAGGCGTTTCAGGCGGAGAAATATCGAAGACCCGTTCGCGCTGGCCAGACGCTCTAGAGGATCTCGATCATCAGACCGTCAGCCGGTCTGAGGCACATACAATTGAAACACTAGACGATTCATCAACAATCGCTCTCGGAATCATCCGGTTCGCTTGATATGATTGACGACGGCCTTTGGCCAAACGACCGCATCTAGCGCCCCGTTGGTGCAGCGGCCTAGCACGCCAGCCTTTCAAGCTGGAGATCACGGGTTCGAATCCCGTACGGGGTACCAGAATCGCCTGCCCGTGTACTACGAGCGCCGGGCGGGCAGTTGCGACAGACGCGACACCAGAACACCTGTCGGCTACGCGGTATGGCCTTTCAGACGAATGTCCCGGCCTGCTCTGCCTCCACCGCACGTCGGCGTCTCCTGTAAGGAAGTGATCTCGCCCCTAGCGCGACAATCTGTGAGAGATGGGGCGATCTGCCCACATCTGGCGACACTCTAAGCAACGAAAAGGGCTGCATCTTGATCGTCGTACGCCGCACTTATATCCCCAATCCCGGCGCCGGGGGCAAGTTAATTACTCTCGTCAAACAGGCGTCAGACGAGATGGCGAACGCCGGATTCGGCAAGCCGCGCATCCTGCGTACGGCGTTCGGGGACCACGGCACGCTGATTACGGAGCAGCCCTGGAACTCTCTGGCAGATTACGATGGATCTCGAGATCGTGTCCGAGCCACCTCGGCGATCACAAAGGTGTTTGACCAGATCTATCCCCTCCTCGCGGCGACTCACAACACCGAGGTCCTGATAGAGGTCGAGTAGATGCCCCCGGTACGACCTCACGATGCCGAGTTCTCAGATGACTTGGGCAACGCATACGCCCACAACGAGGCGTTCTGGGATGAGGTGACGCCGGTACACGCCGCGTCTGATTACTACAGGCTGTCCGAATTCAAACGTGGCGACGATGTTCTACACGACTTCATTGTGGCGGAGGTTGGAGACGTATCGGGCCTTTCGATGCTCCACCTCCAGTGTCATTTCGGATTGGACAGTTTGAACTGGGCGCGCATGGGCGCGGCAGTGACCGGCATCGACATATCTGGCGCTTCGATCGAACGGGCGAATGGGCTTTCGTCCGAACTGGATATCCCGGCGACCTTTGTTCGAGCAAACGTGCTTGAGATGGGTGACCGGTTCGACGGCCAGTTCGACCGTGTCTTCACCTCTATCGGCGCACTTTGCTGGATCGGCGATCTAGCCGCTTGGGGCGAGGCCATCGCCCGTGCGTTAAAGCCCGGCGGCATGTTCTACATCGCCGAGTTCCATCCGGTGATGGACACCCTGCAACAGTCGGTGCCGATCACCAACAGCAGCTCCGCCTACCCTCAATATCCTTACTTCGGGAACCGCATTCCCTTGAGGTTCGATCCCGAAGGCGACGATAGTGACTACGCAGAGGCGTCGTTCACCAGCCAAGAGACTACGTTCGAGTGGTTCCACCCAGTCTCTGAGGTGATCGAGGCACTGATCAATGCCGGGTTGACGATTGACAGGTTCCACGAGTACCCGTTCGTTACCTACAAAGCTCGCCAGGGCATGATCCGAGGCGATGACGGGCTCTGGCGGCTTCCCCCGGAGGTGATTGCCCTGCCGCTCATGTTCACCATAAGCGCATCCAGGCCAGCGCCCCGGTAAATCGCGTGACACGGGCGGTGGACGCTGCGAACATCATAAAATAATTGGTCGCAATTCCTGCAATCAACAGGAGAATCGTTCAGTACGACCCCCTGCCTCAACCACAAATCAGGAAGACACCCTGTGGGTGTGAACCGGGAGACTAAGTAATGGCCGATCCCCTCGTGGCCGTGATCATGGGCAGCACGTCAGACCTCGAGACGATGCAAAACGCCGTCGATGTGCTCGATCAGTTCGATATTCCGAACGAGACCGCCATCGTGTCAGCCCATCGGACGCCCGACCGGATGTTCCGTTTCGCGGAAGAGGCAGCGGGACGAGGAATCGAGGTAATAATCGCGGGAGCGGGTGGCGCGGCGCATCTGCCGGGCATGGTGGCGGCCAAGACCGTCGTTCCCGTGATCGGTGTTCCGGTTGAGAGCCGCGCGCTCAAGGGCATGGACTCCCTGCTCAGCATTGTCCAGATGCCACGCGGGGTTCCTGTTGCGACCGTCGCCATCGGAACGGCGGGTGCGACTAATGCTGGGCTGCTGGCGGCGCAGATCCTTGCGAACAGCCGACCCGATCTACGAGCGAGGTTAGAGGCTCATCGGGCACAGACAACTCGCGACGTTGAAACTCAGTCGGCCGAACTGGAGCAAAAGTGACCGGCGCAGGACCGTTTCTTCCCGGAAGTACGCTCGGCGTAGTCGGCGGAGGCCAGCTCGGGCGCATGTTCGCCCTCGACGCAAGGCGCATGGGATATACGGTGGTGGTACTTGACCCTGACCCAAAGTCGCCCACCGGACAGATCGCAGACGATCGCATAGTTACGTCTTATACCGACGCCGATGCGATGAGACAGCTGGTTGAACGCTGCGATGTCGTCACCTACGAATTTGAAAACGTGAACGCCGATGCTGTCGCCACAGCAGAAGGTTCCGGGCACGTGCGACCGGGTAGCCACGTACTTCGAATTGCACAGCACCGTTTGATCGAAAAAGGTGCCCTTGTAGAGAACGGTTTCCCCGTCGCCGAGTTCGCCGCGGTCGACACAATGGCGGACATGGTGAAGGCGTTCGAACGAATCGGCACGCCGGCGGTGCTCAAGACGGCTACATCCGGATACGACGGCAAGGGACAGATTGTGTTGCGGTCCGCGGTGGATATGAGAGAGGCCCACACGGATCTCAGGCGCCAGAGTGAGGCTCTGATCCTTGAGGCGTTCGTTCCTTTCGATCTGGAGATTTCGGTCATCGCTGCACGTGGCCCAGACGGCGAAGTGGTGTGCTTTCCGCCGTCTGAGAATCAGCATGTGAACGGCATCCTGGATGTGAGCATCGTCCCGGCACGTATTCCAGTCGAGGTTCGGGACGCCGCCGTGAAGTTGGCGTCAGGGATTGCGGAAGCGCTGGACGTTGTTGGCCTGGTGGCGGTGGAGATGTTCGTGACGACGGACGGACAGCTTCTCGTAAACGAGATCGCGCCCCGACCTCACAACTCAGGCCACTACACACAGGACGCATGCGCTACGTCTCAGTTCGAGCAGCTTATTCGGGCGATCTGCAGCTTGCCTCTTGGCTCCACAGAGCTACTCAGCCCGGTGGTGATGGTGAACTTGCTAGGCGATATCTGGGCAGATGCAGGTGGCACTCCGGACTGGGACGCTGCGCTCGGAGTACACGGCGCAGTGCTTCACCTGTACGGCAAGTCAGAGGCACGGATTGGTCGGAAGATGGCGCACATCAACGTCACCGCACCGGACGTGGAGACAGCTCTAGCGCGTGCTCTGGATGCTCGTGAGCGGGCTGCCGGACGCGGGTAGGCGCGTAATAAGGGCTTCGTCCACCCCCTCACCTCTCCCTTCACCCGCAAGGGCAGAGCGGATCGATCTTGTCCCTGTATTTGGTAGTTCCGGATTCCCGCCTGAGTGGGAATGACGAAGTACTACACCCCGGTGTATTCGTGCTTCCAGAGCTCGTCTGCGAAGGTAAACAGGGCCGGTAGGCCGCCCGTATGCAGGATGACCACGGTGTCATCTTTTGTGAGATTGCCCTGTTTGATCTGGTCGATCAGCGCCGCCATGACGGTCCCGGTGTAGTTAGGATCGGTCAGAATCGCTTCGGTCTTGGCCATCAGGTGAATGGCGTCGAGCGCCTCGGAGGTGGGTATTCCGTAGCCTTCACCTATGTACTGGTCGAGGATGGTCATGTCACCCGGTTCAAACCCCACGGCGAGCTTTGCCACACGGGCTGCGCCGGGTATCACATCGTAAAGATACGAGTCGATCGGCATGTCGTAGTTGACCATCACGCCGGTGATGTCCCAGTCCAACCCCAGGTTCTTGGCCGCCAGGGTTAGTCCGCCTGTGGAGCGGCCGCCGACGCCGATGATTTTGACTGTGTGGATCCCCATCTCTTCAAGTTGGCCAAGTAGTTCCAGCGCACCGTTCAGGTAGCCCAGGGTACCGACGATGGTCGGGAACTCGTGATCGACCCGTACGTACGGCTTGTAGCCCTCAGCCTCCAGTTTGCGGCCCAGCTCACGTGCGTACTCTTCAGCCCTCGACTGTTCGGATTCCTCTTCGTTCAGCAGATGGAGGTCCGCACCCAGAATCTTGTCTATGAGCAGATTGCCCTGTATCTCCCGGCCGGCGGCAAATCGCAGGACGCAAGAGTATTTGATGCCGAACTTGTTGGCCGCCGCCGCAGTCATCCGGGCGTTGTTGGAGTGGTAATCCATCATGTTGACGTAGGCGTCGTAGCCCTGCTCAACCAGATGCGCCAGCTCAAATTCGTAATGCCGAGCTTTGTTCCCACCCATCGCCAAACCCGTGGCATCATCACGCTTAATCAGAATGCGCGGGCCACCAAGCTCGGCGGTCAGCCGATGCAGCTCCTCGAGTGGCGTCGGCAGGTGGGCGATCTTGACCCGTGGGATGGCGGCAAGGTTCGCACGAAATGTCGCTCGGTCCATGGGTGGATTGGTGTTTTTGAAGCTAGGCATGGCGGATTGAAGACCCTCTGTCTCATCAAGAACTGTTTCCGAGCGATTTCATTGCAGGCCGGAGATTAGCACGAGACGGTCATCTTAAACTTGATTCAGGATCGATTTTTACGATCGCAAACCTGTCAGGTGGGCGACATCGTTCGCTAAATTCTGCGTGGGTGCCGAGATCTGGCAAAAGAGGAACCAGAAGCGGATCCTGAATCGAGTTCGAGATGGAATCGGAATACGCACGGGCACAAAAATTAAGTCATCCTCGATAACATTCTCTCGTCCAATGCGGGAGTAGACTGCCGTCAGTGCAGGCACGATAGGGAGGAACCTACCGGCGGATGGCAGACGAGTCTCAAGAATCAAACTCGAGAGTGGACCGAAATCAACCGATCCGCTTCGCTATGTTCGAGTCTTTGCGATTCCGTGACTTCCGCTTGATCTGGCTCGGCCAGACGAGCCACGCGCTGGCGTTATGGGCGCAGATGATCGCCCTCCCGCTGCTGGTCCTTGAGATCACCGACAACAGCGCTGTCCAACTTGGCGGCGTCATGGCCGCCCGCACACTGCCCACGCTTGTCCTGGGCGTCTGGGCTGGGGTGATCGTCGACTGGTTTGACCGTCGCTCGATCCTGATCGCCACCAAATGGGGCGCGTTCCTTCTTGCAGTGCTGTTCGCCGTTTTGCTGATAGGCGGCTGGATGGAGTTGTGGATGGTGTACGCGTGGGTCGTCGCCAGAGGTTCAACACAGGCCTTCGATCAGCCAGCCCGATTCTCCATGGTTCCGACCATCCTGCCGCGTCACTTGATAACCAACGGTATGGCCTTGCTTAGCTCCACCCAGAACGTGATGCGCATCGTCGGCGCAGCGGGCGCAGGGTTGGTCGCCGAGTTCGTCGGACTAACCGGGACCTTCATTCTTATCGCCGCCATCTACTCCTCCGGCGTCGTGGCGATCCACATGCTCCATATTGCCGATCACGCTCGGCCCTCCAAATCGGGGCTTCGGGCGATGACATCCGGGCTTGCCGAAGGTGCAAAGTTTGCCGTCAAGAAACCGGAGATTCGCGGTGTTTTGCTGATATCTCTTGTCTACTTCGCGTTCGGCATGTCGTATATGCAGGTGTTTGCACCATTGTTTGCTGTCGAGGTGCTGGATATCGGACGTGGCGGTCTAGGCATGATGCTGTCTATTACCGGAGTCGGCGCGCTTGTAGCAGCGCTTTACGTCGCAAACAAACAGCCGACAAGGCTCGGGCTGATCCTCCCACTTGATGTCACCGCGTTCGGGGTCGCCTTGATTCTGTTCACCGGATCGACGTACCTACCGGGCACATGGGGTCTCGCAATCCCGATGGCCCTGATGCTGGCGATCGGCGCACTTCAGACAACCTTTATGTCACTCAGTCGATCCTTGATGGTTCAGGTGGCGCCTGACGAGATGCGGGGTCGAATCCTCTCATTTGTGTCCTTGGACAGGTCAATGATGGCATTCGGAGGTGCAGCAGGCGGATTCCTAGCGGGAGCATACGGCGTACAGATCACACAGATTGCGTTCGGTATCGTGTGCGTCGGGGGCGGGCTACTGGTACTGGTGCTGACGCCAGGTTTCCGTGCATTCAACGGCCAAGGAGTAGCACAGAGACGTTCACATCGCCCTGATGAGCCTGCGAAAATCCCTTCGGTGGAGTCACGGTCGCTTTCGAGGCCGATCCCGGGACCAGCAGGGGATGGCGACTCTTGAACCACCCTGGAGAAGCTCAGAGTGTGGTCGCTCAGCCAGAAAGCGCGGGCTGCGGAGACTAGGCGCGCAACGGGCGGAATCGCTGGTAGCCTCGTCTATCCGCAATCAACACGAATCCACTTGATTCACACCTTATGTGATGTGGCGCTCGCGCCCACGGAGACCAGATGCCAGACGACACGCAGTCCCGGTACCGACTACCAAAGACCGTTACCCCGTCGCACTACGATCTGACGCTTGAACCGGACCTTGTGAACTTCACGTTCGCCGGTACCGAGGAGATCAGAATTTCGGTCTCTGAAACGACCGATGTGTTCGTCATCAACTCGATCGAGATCGAGATCGATGAGGCGTGGGTCTCGGTGTCGGACGGTTCACGCACCGAGGTATCTGGAATTGAGTACGACGAGGAGTTGCAACGCGCGACGCTTTCACTCGCATCCGCTGTTGCGCCCGGCGATCACACATTTCACGCTCGCTTCCGGGGCCTCTTGAACGACCAGCTTCACGGGTTCTACCGCTCCACGTTCAAAGACGACGCCGGAGTGGAGCACACGATTGCAACTACGCAGATGGAGTCCACTGACGCCCGCCGCGCGTTCCCTTGCTGGGACGAGCCGGAGTTCAAGGCGTCTTATGGCATTACGCTGATCGTGCCGGAAGATCAGTTCGCCATGTCCAACGGAGCCGAGATCTCTAACGAGCTCTCGGGCGGGGTCCGGACGGTCAAGTTTGCCGACACTATGAAGATGTCCACTTACCTGGTCGCATTCATCATCGGTCCGTTTGAAGCAACAGATCCTATCGATGTGAACGGCACGCCGCTCAGGATCATCTACCCGCGCGGCAAGGGCCACTTGACTGAGTACTCCCTGGAGGCCGGCAAACACGCGCTTTCGTTCTTCGAGGACTACTACGGCATCCCCTATCCCGGCGACAAGCTGGATATGGTCGCCGTTCCAGACTTCGCATTCGGAGCGATGGAAAACCTGGGAGCGATCACGTACCGAGAGGTGCTGCTGCTGCTCGACAGGGACAGGGCAACGCAACCGGAGCTTCTTCGAGTAGCGGACGTCATCGCGCACGAGATCGCCCACATGTGGTTCGGTGACCTCGTCACGATGCGGTGGTGGAATGGGATTTGGCTAAACGAGGCCTTCGCAACCTTCATGGCGACGCTCTCAACAGACGCGTTCCGACCTGAGTGGGAGCGCTGGGTGCAGTTCGGGTTTGAGCGTTCGATGGCCTTCGACGTGGACTCCCTGGAGAAGACGCGCCCCATCGAGATCGAGGTGAACTCACCTTCGGACGCCGAGGGCATGTTTGACCTGTTGACGTACGAAAAGGGTGGATCGGTGCTGAGGATGCTTGAGCAGTATCTCGGCGACACGCCGTACCGGGACGGCATCAGGAACTACCTGACCAAGCACAGCTACGGCAACACTGAGACAAACGATCTGTGGGACGCCATCGAGGAGACCACAGGCGAGCCGGCACGCCGGATCATGGATTCTTGGATCTACCAGGGCGGCTATCCCGTCGTCGGCGTGGAGTCGACCGGCGAGACGACACTACGGCTGTCTCAGCGTCGATTCCGATTTGTGGACGATCCCGAAGGCGCGAATAGCCGATGGTCGGTGCCGATCATGTTGCGGATCAACGGTGAGCCGCAACGCGTCCTGCTGGAGGGCGGAAGCACCGATATCGCGCTGGATAGCCCTGTCGAATCCGTCATTGTGAACGCAGGGGGCCACGGATTCTACCGGGTTCGCTACTCTCCAGAGTTGCTGGCGAAAATCGATGTTGCAGGGGGTGAACTCTCGGCAATCGAGCGCTACATGCTCGTTGACGATGCTTGGGCTTCGGTGGTTGCCGGCGATACGCCGGCGAGTGAATTCGTGGCGTTCGCTCGTGGCTTCTCAGAGGAGACCGACGCCGAGGTGTGGGGTCAACTGACCGGCTGCCTGGCTGCCCTCGACCGATTGCTTGAGGGCGAAGGACGGGGCGCCATGCGTTCCGTTGTCCGGGATCTGGTTGGACCGGCGCTTGACCGGATCGGATGGGAGCCTTCAGAGGGCCAGACTTCCAGAGACCTGGAGCTGCGCGGAACGCTTATCAGAGCACTCGCCGTTACTGGGAACGATCAAAACGCCCGGGACCGCGCCCGAGGTTTGCACGCTCGTTATCTAGAGGATCCGGGCAGCATAGACGCAAATGTGGCCGCAGCTGTCACCGGCGTCGTGGCGAACGGAGGCTCGGACGCCGATTATGACACCTTCTTCCAGCGCTTCAAGTCACCGCTGGACCCTCAGGAGGAGCAACGCTACCTGCGGACACTTGTGGGGTTCCCAAGTTCGGAACAGATGTCGCGAACACTGTCAATGACTTTGAGCGGAGAGATTCGAACACAGGACGCGCCATACTTGCTGGCCGGTTGCATGGTGAACCGTGAGAACGGACCACAGGCATGGGCGTTCATCAAGGACAACTGGGACACAATCAACAAAGTCTTCCCGTCGAATTCGATCGTCCGAATGTTGTCCGGTGTTCGGTCTCTATCGAGGCCAGAGATAGCCGACGAGGTGCTGGCGTTCTTTGAGGAGCACGAGGTCCCGCAGGGCGCGCTAACGCTGTCTCAGCATCTCGAACGCCTTCGAATTAACGTTGCATTGCGGGAACGTGAGTCTGAGCGGCTGGCTGCGGCGCTGACCCGATGATATGACCCCCATAGATACCGTACGCGCCCGGTCAACAAGTAATTTGAGGAGCACAGAAGACAGTTGAGTACCGAGAGCGATACACCATTCAACATCGCCCGGGTTGAGTTCACATCGTTCCACGTCCACGGGTCACACCAGTGGGTGTTCGTCGAGATCACGGACGACGATGGGAACACTGGTCTGGCGGAACTGGCCGGCCCCGGTGCGACGACCGAAATTGCTGGGTTGACTGCCCAATATGCGGAACGCCTCAGGCTCTCGCCGCCAATTAGTGAGTCTGATGTCACCGCACAATTAGGCCTGACTGTCGAAGAACTGGAAGCTGACCGCACCAAGGCCACCACAGTGAGCGCACTTCGGACGGCCATAGTTGACGCGCAGGCTCGGCGATCAGGTGTCAGTCTTGGCGAGTTCCTCGGGGGACAGCGAACCAAATCTGTACAGCTCTACGGCAACATGAATCGGTCCATGCTGCCCGATGACGACGGTCCAAGAGACAGATCGCCAGAGGCGTTTGCCGCGGCAGCACGTGAGGCGATCAGGCGCGGCTATGAGATCGTGAAGTGCGCGCCGTTTGATGAGGTGCGCTCCCCGTTCGAGGAGCCAGGGCTGCCGGAGGCGGCCAGATCTGGGATCGACCGCATCGTGGCGGTTCGAGAGGCCATCGGCCCCGATGTGTCGCTGTTTGTTGACTGCCACAGCCGGTTCGATTTGGGCTCTGGGATTGCTCTCGAAATCTTCCTCCGCGAGTCAAACGTCGCCTGGTACGAAGAAGCGGTGGACGGAATCGAGCAGCCAGATGTGATGAAGCGGATTCGAGAGAGGGCCACGATGGATGTCGCGGGTGCTGAATCTGGGTACGGAGTCGGTCTTTTCCAGCGAATCATCGAGGGCGACGTGATGGACGTCGTTATGCCAGACATCAAGTTCTGTGGAGGCGCGGGTGAAGCCGTCGAGATCGGCCGGGTACTGGAGGCGATCGCCCCAGGGTCTGTCTCGATGCACTCGCCATCTGGTCCTGTGTCACAGTTAGCCAGCGCACACGTCACGGCGGCTTTTGGCGGAACACGGCCGCTGGAGCACGCATGGGGCGAGGTTGACTGGCGGCCATCGGTACTGGAACCGGCAGAGCGAATTGAGTCCGGCCGAATATACATACCTGACGGCTTAGGACTTGGCGCGAATCTCGACCAATCAACCGTAGAAGCTCGTGGTAGGCACTGGACGCTGTAATACACGATGCGTGAGCGATGACAAAGACAAATCAGTCTTATCGTGAGCGCTTCCTGATTAGGTCGCGGCTGGTCAACTATCTCGAGGATTTAAATATAAGAACCGGCTCTGTCACCGACACGCTTTACGTAGCGCCCCATCCCGGGATCATTCCAGAGTGGGAATGGCTTCCGACTGCTGCCTTGAGCTCACCAAACGGGTTAGTTTTGGTGAGCTGGCCCTCAGGACAGGCAGCGTTCGGCGCTCCTTTCGCGATCGACATCGACGACGGCGATCGTATGACTGACGGCCCATATTTTGCCCCACTCGTCGAATCCCTCACCAGGCGCCGCACAATTGCATTCATCCTGTTAAGACTCGGTTCATTTGCGGTGGGAGTCGCTAAGGATGAAAAACTGATCTCGAGCAAAACGGGGACCCGCTACGTAAAAGGCCGGCATCGTAAAGGCGGTCAATCCCAACGTAGATTTGAGCGCAACCGTGAGGTCTGGATAGCGCGGTTATACGACAAGTTGTGCAAGGCCGCACTGGACCGGATAGGTCCGTTTGAGCGTGATCTGGACGCTATCGCGATCGGCGGAGATGGCCACGTGCTGGAGGGATTCGCCAGGCGTTGTAACTTCGCCGACGGATTACGAAGTCGGTTGCCGAATATCGAAGTAGCGGTGGATCGTCCAGGCCTGAAATCTCTCGAACAAGCCATCATCAGTGTGTGGGGGTGCCACGTTTGGGAAGCGAAATCGTGATTAGGAAATAATTGGCACGGCAAAGCATGAATTTCTGGATCATGTTACTTTTTGCGATAGAAGCTGCGGGAACGCCGAGGATTATCGTGGCCTCGGAGACGACCGGGAGGGATCATGAGGGTTCTGGTGGTCGATGACGACCCGGACATTGCAGAAGCAGTAACAGCGGTGGTCAGTGTCAAGTGGCCTGACGCCGAAATCATTGAAGCCGCCGATGGGCACGCCGCCATCGAGCACGTGCACCGTAAGCATCTGGACATCATCGTTCTGGATGTCGGCCTACCGGACATGTCCGGATTCGATGTGATGCGTACGATACGTGAGTCGTCAGAAGTACCCATCGTGATGCTGACTGCGCGTGACGGACACATGGACAAGGTCGAAGGCTTAGAGTTCGGCGCCGACGACTACATCACAAAGCCGTTTGCACCTATGGAGTTGTTGGCCAGACTTAGCGCCGTATTACGCCGCACTCAGCGAGTTACTTACATATCGGAACAAGAGACCTTCGAGGAAGAAGGCTTGCGGTTCGATTTCGCCGCACATGAAGTAACTTACGGGAGTGAAAAAGTCCCGCTCACGCCTCTGGAGTACAAGTTACTTGCACAGTTAGTCCAAGGCTATCCACATGTTGTCTCGCATGAAAATCTGCTGAGAAGCGTCTGGGGACCGACCTATGTCGGTGAGAGTGACTACCTGAAAGTTCACGTGCAGCGAATACGATCTAAATTCGGGACGGTCGCCCCGGGGTTTGATCCCATCGCCAACGAACGCGGTGTGGGATATCGACTTAATTTGGTCCACGAACGCTAAATTCTGGCCCGCGAGCCAGTTGCCCGTCCGCCTCACCGCGCCTAATATCGCCGCTGTCACGACTACACGCGCATCCGCACGCGCGTCCCAGCATCTCACCTCCCGCAGTTAAAGGGGATTCCATGACCACAACTACGAAGGAACGCGTCGCCTATTTCAACGGCGAGATTGTCCCCGAGAGCAAAGCTCTCGTCTCGTTCCGAGATCGCAGTTTCAAGTATGGCGATGGCGCGTTTGATATGACGCGCACCTTTGGACACAAGATTTTCAAGTTAGAAGAGCACATCTCCCGATTCTCAAACACACTCAGGTACTTTCAGCTCGATCCCGGCATGACCGAGAAAGAGATGATAGATAAGTCCATGGAGGTTCTTGAGGCGAACCTGCCTTTGATCGACGAAACCGAGGACTACTGGGTTGGGCAGCGGGTTAGTCGCGGAACGGACATCGTCGGTGGCGACATGTGGGAGCACGAAGGCGCCACGGTGGTTATCGAGTGCACACCACTTCCTCTCAAGGCGCGAGCTCCGTTGTTCAAAGACGGCATTGATGTGATCGTGCCTTCTGTACGACGCACGCCGCCAGAGTCGTTGAGTCCCAGAGCCAAGTCACACAACTACCTGAACCTGATCATGGGCGACCTTGAGGCGAAGGCGTATAACCCGGCCGCGTGGGCCATTCTGCTGGACATGCAAGGCAATTTTGCGGAGGGCATTGGCTCCAATTTCTTTACCGTCAAAGACGGAGTCATCCACACCCCGCGATCACAGTTCGTGCTTGGCGGAATCAGCCGTGAGACGGTGATGGAACTCGCCAAAGGACTGGGCATCCCGGTGGTTGAGGACGATATCGATCCGTTCGACGCATATGTCGCTGACGAGGTATTTCTGACCTCTACAAGCCTCTGCATATGCGGCGTGAGGACGGTAAACGGAAAGCCCATAGCAGACGGCATAACGCCGGGACCGATCACGAAGGCGCTCATGGACGCCTACGTTGATTTCGTCGACTTCGACTGGGTGTCTCAGTACACAAGCCGGTTAGAAGCGTAGGCACTCCACCAACGATGGCTGAGCCTATAAATTCATGGCCATCAGGCCGGTCAAAGTTGATGACCGCCCATGAAGCGGTTGAGCGTTTCGTAAATGACGGCGATACGATCTACTCCGGCTTCAACATTATCTCGTTCGCCCTCACGAACGAGATAATCCGCCAGGGGATAAAGGGACTTAAGGCGGTGGCCGGATCGGTGACGCCCAACGTCACGATGATGTCGATAGACGGCAACGTAAATCGGATCGAGACCGGCTACCTGAGTGGGACCCTCAGGAGTAAACCGTTCCAGGAAATGATGCGGGATGGCCGCGTGAAGTGGAACGACTACACAAACATGACCATCACGCTTCGCCTTATGGCAGGCGGGCTTGGCATGCCGTTCATCTGCGCCAACTCTTTCCTGGGCACCGACTATCTCCTTGAAGAAACGATGAACCACTCCCGCAGCCTCAAAGAGGATCGGAAGCGGGAGGACGGCAGCATTGCGCCGCCATACGCCGTGATCGATTCACCGTTTGACGGCCGAAAAGCGCTTCTGTACCCGGCGTTGAAGCCCGATGTGGCTATCGTCCATTGCCAGCGGGCGGATGAAGAAGGAAACGTTCAGGTCTGGGGTCCACAGGCGGATACCAAGTGGGGACTGTGGTCCTCAAAAAACGTTCTCGTGACCGCCGAGGAGATCGTTCCTCGATCGGTTATCGCAACAGAGCCGCATTTCACGATAGTGCCCGGGTTCAAGGTGAGCGCCGTCATCCACGAACCGTGGGGCTCTCATCCCAGCGGGCTGAACGGCTATTACCGGGCTGACCGGGAGTGGGCAGGCCTGACCGGCGCAGGTATGACAACCTGGCATGGGGCCCGTGAATACCTGGATGAATGGGTGTACGGCACGAAGGATCACGCCGGCTACATCGCCAAATATAAAGCTCGATTTGGCGAAGACTTACTTGACAACCTGAGGGTGAAAGACACGATGGTCCCGGAACAGCCAGCAAGGTACGGTTGGCGGTGATTACGTGTCTATAAATCTGGACAAATACACACGCGCCGAGATGATGATCATCGCAACTGCGCGCCAGGTCCGGGATGGTGAATCATGCATCGTGGGCATGGGCCCGCCACTCCTTTCTGCGGCTTTGGCCAAGTATCATCATGCGCCGAACATGTGGTACTGCACCGAGTCGGGCCCGCTCGATTGGATTCCAACCAGTCGAGAGCTCCCGGCGCCGATCGGAATCGCAGATCACAGCCTCACTCAGGGGTCTGCAATGTCTGGAGACATGGTCGATGCTTTGGGCGCGTTCGTGAACGGGGGCTGGGCACAGTCAGCCGTGCTACAGGCAGCGCAGATCGACAGGTTTGGTAACCTGAATACGATGTTGGCGGGCACGTTTGAAGACCCTATACGCAGGCTCCCAGGCACGGGCGGTAATGCCGACATCGGCGCTTCGGTGGAACGCGTTATTTCGACGATGCCACTGGAGACACGGCGTTTCAAAGAGCGCGCGGATTTCCGGACAACCGCAGGGTATATCGACGGGCCAGGTGGGCGGGCCGAAGCAGGTCTCGCTCCACAGGGACCAAATAAGTGCGCAACAACCATGTGCGTGTTCGGGTTCGACACGGAGGACGGTGGCACAACCGGTTCATGCGAGATGGTTCTTGAACGCCTCTTCCCCGGCGTATCGCTGGAAGAGGTTCAGACCACCATCCCGTGGAAACTGAAGGTGTCACAGGATCTGACCTATATGGACCCGCCGACGGAGGAAGAGCTGGTGTTGCTACGGCATCTGGATGACGGTGGGAATCACCTGATCCCGGGACGCTATTGATTTCGTTGACCACCTGCCTGCGCGGAAATAGGCTCAATTAGTGTCCTCTGACGTCGCCGATCGTAACGATAAAGCATCGCCTACGGCGGAGATGAGTTCCTCCTCTCCGCCGACGACCGATCTGCGCCGTCGTCCGTTAAGTCTCAAGTCCGGGTTGTTCGTGTTGTTCGTCACCACACTGTGGAGCGGAAACTCGATCGCGATCAAGGCCGGACTGGATTACGCGCCTGCCCTCAGGCTGGGCTGGATGCGGATGCTGGCGGGGTCCGTCGTAATTTTGGGTTGGGCCATCTACACGAAGGCTGATCTCAGAATCCATCGCGGCGAATGGTGGCCTTTAATCTCGTTGTCCGTGTTCTTCGGCGTCCAGATCATATTCATGAATCTGGGCATCAAGTACACGACGGCCGGTCACGCAACCGTGTTGATCGTTACTTCATCGATCTGGATCTCAGTCCTATCCCATTTCTTCATCCCGGGGGACAGGCTAGCGCCAGTCAGGCTTATCGGGATCATGGTCGCTTACTCCGGGATCATCGTGATCTCGGCGGACTCTCTACGAGAGCCCGGCGCTGAGAACCTGATAATGGGAGACATACTCTCCGCCATTTCTGGCTTCCTGCTGGGCGCAAGGATTGTTTACAACGCCAGGCTCGTGTCGCGCATCGACCCAGCGAAGATGCTGTTGTTCCAGGCGGCGGTTGGCACCGTCGCTTTCATCATTATTAGCTTCATATTTGAACCTGATCCGTGGTTGTGGACGTGGCAACTAGCTGTTTCGCTCTTCTACCAGGGCATGGTGATCGCCGGTTTCGGATTCCTAGCCATGCTGCTGATGAGCAAATACTTCTTCCCGTCCCGTATCAGTGCGATATCCCTTACCCAACCCGTCACCGGAATACTCTTCGCATGGCTGATCTTGGACGAAGATCCGAGTGAGCTTTTGTGGGCAGGTGGCATTCTCGTCATGGCGGGCGCACTGCTCGCTCAGAGGCGCAGTTCTCCGGCGAAACCCGCTCACCCGACGCCACCGGTGAAACAGCCGTCATCCGGCGGAGACGCGTAACGAAATTGGCGGACACTAAACGTAGGCCCTTGACGATACGCGCAGGCGCATTTGCCGTGATCGTCGGCATCTTCTGGAGCGGCAACTCAATCGCCATTAAAGCGGGCCTCGATTACGCCGGCCCGCTCCGTATCGGATGGATGCGTTTCGTTGCGGGCGCGCTCGTGACACTTGTATGGGCGATCTACACGAAGGCAGATCTTCGGATTCACCGGGAAGAGTACAGACCGCTGATATTACTCGGGCTCTTATTCACAGTGCAGCTCGTGTTCATGAACCTTGGTATCAAATACACAACCGCCGGCCATGCCCTCTCTTTGAACGTAACAACGTCCATATGGACAGCCCTACTGGCACACTTCTTCATCGCCGGAGATCGCCTTGAAAGAGGGCGATTCCTGGGAATCCTTGTTGCATACGCTGGCATCATCGTTATCTCCTTGGACGGCTTACGTTCCGGCGTAAACAGGGACATATTGCTGGGTGACGGACTGTCACTGATCTCGGCATTTCTTCTCGCATCCCGGCAGATCTTCGCCGCCCGGCTTGTCGAGGGGATCAATCCCAGCAAACTACTGCTCACGCAGTTCCTCATGGGAACGATCTTCTTCATCGCAATGAGCGCCGTCTTCGAGTCCGAACCATGGTCATGGGCCTGGGAGTTGTGGACCTCTCTTGCCTACCAGGGAATCCTGATCGCCGGCTTCGGATTCATCGCCAGCCTGTGGTTGATCACACACTACTTCCCATCTCGTCTTGCCGCCCTTGGGCTGATATCACCGATCAGCGGGATCCTGCTTGCGTGGGCCATCCTTGGCGAAACACCGACCTCCAACCTGTGGGCCGGGGCAGTTCTCGTGATGCTTGGAGCGGGATTGGCTCAACGACGGAAGCGCTCGGACAGTACGAGGTCTCCTGGCGATGATTCGGAGAGCGCGGCGGCCAACTAACCTTTAGCGGTTGGAATCGCCGTCCGGAACCGCGTTGACCGCGCCCAGATGCGGGTGTACCTTCCCGGCAATGCCACCATCCCAGCACCGCAGCATCACTCCGCGCGCAGGTGCTTTCACCATCTTCGTATCGGCGTTGTGGTCCGGCAACTCAGTCGCCATCAAGTCCGGGCTGGAGTACGCGCCGCCTTTGCGGCTGGGGTGGTACCGATTCCTCACCGGCGCCATCGTCATCTTGGCATGGGCGATCTACACACGCGCAGACCTGCGTGTACGCCGGAGCGAGCTACGGGTCCTGACCATCCTCGGCCTGCTCTTTTGCGTTCAACTCGCATTCATGAATCTGGGCCTGAAGTACACAACCGCCGGGCATGGCGCAGTGCTCGGCGTGACATTCCCGATCTGGATGGCGATCCTGGCCCATTTCTTCATAGCCGGGGATCGACTTGTTCCATCTCGTCTTATCGGAATCCTGGTGGCCTATGTTGGCGTGGTGGTGATCTCGCTGGACGGTCTTGGCGGAGATGCATCTGGTGAGGTGTTACTGGGCGACATACTCTCAATCATCGGGGGCTTCCTTCTGGGCGCACGCCTCATATACAACGCCCGGCAATCTGGAAGAATGGATCCGAACAAACTGCTGCTTGCACAGGCGGCGTTCGGCGCAGTGGTATTTATTCCCGCAGGCCTGATTTTGGAGGGCGAGCCATGGTTGATGAACAAGGAACTCGCCATTTCTATCTTCTACCAGGGTGCCGTGATCGCTGGATTTGGATTTATCTCCAACCTGTGGCTCATCCAGCGATACCTCCCATCCCAGGTCGGTGCGCTGAACCTGAGCCAGCCTGTCTTCGGGATCATCCTGGCCTGGTTGATCCTGGACGAGCCGCTCACCAATTTATTGTGGGCTGGCGCGATTCTCGTGACGCTGGGTGCCGGCCTGGCGCAACGCAAGGGTAATACTCCACCCCGCAGTTGTTTGAGAACTACTTCTGGACCGGCGACCCCGA
Organism: Dehalococcoidia bacterium; assembly: GCA_026421215.1. Classification (GTDB taxonomy): domain Bacteria; phylum Chloroflexota; class Dehalococcoidia; order Lucifugimonadales; family Lucifugimonadaceae. The sequence continues at coordinate 14,545 of JAPKBN010000016.1, read as the reverse complement.
ATATCAGGATTACCGGCACCGATGAATAAGACGAATTAGACCCGGGCACATGCGCCGCGGCTAACGACCATATAATCGGCTCCTCCCGATACGTTTTAGTTCGACAATTTCTTCCGAATTCGTTTTTTAAAGGATCGAAAGGAAACGCCCGTGGCCACCTTGAGCAGACGCGCCGTAGACATGATCGATTCTCGCCTCTGGCACCACCTTGCGCTCGGAGTTCACCCGGCATGTGCCATCGCTGCATACAAAGACGGTGAACTCGTCGTCGACATGTACGGCGGAGAGATCGGATCCGGAGACGGCTCCAAGGTTTCTGCGGACACCCTGTTCAGCATCTGGTCATGCGGCAAGCCGATGGCCGCGGCATGCCTCTGGGTGCTTAAAGATCGGGGCAAAATGGGCTGGGACGATCTAGTTGGAGACATCTGGCCCGGATACGGGATCAACGGCAAGGAGTCCACGACCGTCCGCCAAGTGCTAACCCACCAGGCAGGAGTGCCGACCACACCCGCGGAAATCCCTGAGATGGCTGCTGCTGGAAAGGCTGACTGGACGACCGTCGTCGCCGCAATGGAGGCCGCAGAGGCGGAATTTAAGCCCGGTTCTGCGATCGAATATCACAGCATGACTTTCGGGTTTCTCGTGGCAGAACTGGTGCAACGAATTTCAGGGAAGGGGTTCGAAGAGTTCTTCCAATCGGAAGTTGCCGGGCCTCTCGGGTTAGTTGACACAACATACGCGCTGGGCGCAGAAAAGATGCCTAGACTGGCGAGGTTGAAGTCGATGCCAGATTTCACCGACCCATCTCTGGCCGATCAGGGCAATGCTCAACTTTTCAAGGCCCACCCAGCACCGGGAGGGAACGGCACGTCGACCGCCCGAGACCTGGCGCGGTTCTACAACGTTCTCGTGAATGACGGTTCTGTTGACGACGAACAGTGGTTGAGCGCTGAAACGATCGCCGATGTGACGGCGCTTCACGCCGAGGGCATCGGCCCTGTTTCAGGCAGCGAGTATAAATTTGGCCTTGGCCTGCAGCTTGCGAAAGAGGGGCCGGGCCGGATGGGAGATGCGCCGGGGCCTCGTGTATTTGGACACGGTGGAGTCGGTACCTGCATCAGCTGGGGAGACCCGGACCTGAAGGTGGGCGTCGCTATCATCACGTCAGGTATGCAGCCCGACGAGGTGAACGACCCGCGGTTACAGATGTTCTCACAGCTCGTGCGCGACGCGTTGACCGGGTGATGCCCGATTTGGAATCGAAAGGCGTGTTTCCAGGAGTGCAGTGGGAGTCCGGTGACCCCGAGACGCTCGGGTTTGACTCGGCACGACTTGCCGCGGTCGGCAAATGGCAGGGTGAGCACGCTGATGAATCGCCGTACCGGCTACTTGTGGTTAGGCACGGCCGGATTGCGGCCGAGTGGCACGGCGGTGGTATGGGACCGGAGGATCTACAAGGACAGGCGTCCGCTTCCAAATCGACCTATTCGACCGTGCTTGGCATAGCGATTGGCGAAGGTGTGATTAGCTCGGCGGACGATCTCGTGGCCGACTACTATCCAGAATTCCTGGATGTCGCCCCGGACGAGGGACCCAAAGAGAATCGTTACGCGTTCCCGGAGAACGCGAGAATCACATTTCGGCAGATGATCGGCAACATGTCCGGCTACATGAAGCCCGAAGAATCACCCGGGCGCACGTTCAACTACCAGACATTTGGCATGAACGTGGTGACACACGCCCTGGCGTCCGAGTACTCGTTGTACCGCTCATCTGACCCAGAGCACGGCGCCGGTTTTGGAAGGCTTGCCGAACGTAAACTGCGCAACCTGATCGACGGATCATGGAAGTGGGTGTACTCCAACTTCGATCTTCAGCCGAAGGCAAAACTTGGTGTTTTTGGCTACGCAACGACATTCCAGATGACAGCCCGTGACATGGCCCGCCTTGGGCTTCTCTGGCTGAACGATGGGGACTGGGCAGGAAAGCAGATCGTTCCGGCCGGGTGGATACGGCAGGCGACTCGTGTCTCCGACATGCTCCTCCAGCACGAGCCCAACTCACTGTGGCAATACGGCCTTGGTTTCTGGTGCAATGATCAAGGAGTGCTGTGGCCCGACCTTCCAACAGACTCGTTCGCCGCTGTCGGCGCGGGAAAACAGTTCATCTGGGTCGACCGTGAGCATGATTTGATCGTCGTGCAAAGTCCGGGGACTTTTGAAGGGTCGTTCAGCCCCCGTATCGGTATGCAGGCAGCCGAGCAAGTACTAACCGCACTCGCATAAGTGCCAATCCGCAATACGCGTTTCGTCTAAAAATAGTTCAATAAACCTCCGGGACAAATAACATCTGGGGATGATTAAACGTCAAATCATCGAGTGTTTCCGCTGTCAAACGCCCGTCGACGCATCGGATATTGATTGCGCCCGCTGCGGTCGAGGCATCGCGCCGGAGTTGAGAGAAAACAGGCGATCGCGTTCCTACTGCGCCGTAGCTCTGTCGCAGCTATAGGAGGCGTGGCGTTGAGCGCGTTCATTTCCGAGGTCTCTCTGACAGGATTTGCAGGTCAAGAGAAGACGTTCTTCGTGAGTTCGATCTTCACCCTCTGCGTATCCCAACTGATCTGGTTGATGGCCGACTGTTTCCGACCTACGGAAGTCATCAATTGAGCTCGCCCTATCCCGGTTCCACATGCGGGGTAATCTCCGTGTATTGTTGCCGCCGTTGCCGATCACCAATATCCGTTAACCGGGAGAACGTGCATGAAGATCAAGCAGATTCGCGTCGTTGAACTGAATATCCCGGTAACGCCGCCAAAATCCAAACCTACTCGACCGGCCGCAAACAAGGTTTCTGCCCGCCGAGCACTCCCGATCAACTATTACCCGGAGTTCGCAACCGAATTCGGGAAGATGCCCGGTGCAAGTGCGGGAGACGTCTGGGTCCAGGTGATCGCAGAGGACGGCACCTTTGGACTTGGCGCCTGTAGTTACGGAGAACCGGTGGCGGCGTTGATCGACTATCACTACGCCCCATTGCTTGAAGGTAGAGACGCACTCGCAACGGAGCTCCTGAACGACCTGATGTGGCGTTCCGTGCAGAACTACGGTGCGAGCGGTCTTGCTACGGTAGCCCGATCTGGCGTGGACCTCGCCCTCTGGGACCTCAAGGGCAAGCTGCTCGATGTACCGGTTTATAGCCTTCTGGGTGGTCCGGTCAGGGACAAGGTTCCCGTATACGCGACCAGCGACGACCTGGACTGGTCGCAGGAGCTGGGCTTCAAGGCGTTCAAAATCAGCAATCCGGCCCATTACCGGATGGGTCTGGACGGCGTGAACCTGGCTGAGGAACATATAGCGAAAGCCCGTGAACAGGTCGGGCCAAACGCAGAGTTGATGTACAACCCGGTGAGTTCGTTCAACGTCGAGTTCGCTATCAGGGTTGCGGACCGTGTACGGCCATACAACCTGCGCTGGTTCGAAGAACCGCTGATCTCCAGCGACCTCGAAGGCTACGTTGAACTAAAGAAAGCAGTTAACTGGGTCCCGATCGCTACAGGGGAGCACCACCACGGACGGCAGGCTTATCGACAGCTCGTCGAGAGGCGAGCGGTAGATATCCTGCAGCCGGACATGAAGTGGTCCGGTGGGCTGACCGAGGTGATGAAGATCTACACCATCGCCGAGGCCGCTGGTCTGATCACCGTGCCGCACACTTCCGCGGGTACGCCGTGGGGCCAGCATTTTGCCGCCGCCGCGCCAGAATCCCCGATAGCCGAATACTGGATGGGCAGTGATCCCGGAATCCCGCTAGAAGAGATATGCCCGATCCCCGGAATGCCGATGCCGAAGGACGGATATGTGACGCCGTCCGACGCTCCGGGATTCGGTATGGAGATCAAGTCGGAATGGATTGGTCCCTGGGATCACACGGCGGCGGCCAGAGCGCGGGGCATCGCATAGTCTTGGTGCCCGCAGTCCAAAGGCTTCGTCGGACTTAGTCTCCGACGGCGTCGAAGACCGGCCGCCAGTCGCCATCGACCGGCCACGTAAGCTGACTGGCGATGTTGTCGTGCGGCCGGAAATCGATCTTGACGTCTTCTACCCGCTCACCTACGACTTCGATATCTTCCAAGGTGAGCCTTCGTAGCTCCATGGCGTAGCGAAGGTATCCAACCTGCCCCAGGTGATAGCCCATCGCCTGCAACCCGATCACATCTGCAGCGATGCTGTGCGCTGAGGCTAGGGTGATTCGAGAGTCGATGGGATCCCCACTGACCGGTCCATTGCCCTGCATGCCCTCGGTGCCGTCAAGGACCGTGAGATCAGGAGCAACATGCTGCGCCATCTTGGCGAGGGTGAGGTTGATCGCCTTGCTACCCTGGTGGATCTTCTGTTTTTCGGAGCGGCCGGCCAGTGTTCCGACCAAAATGTTCTTGAGTCCAAGGGTGACGACAACGTTGTTGTGTGTCTTGGTTCGTGTCACGGAGACGACGTACGACTCCGACATCGTGCGTGACATGTTGAGGTACTGAGCATTCAGCTTGTCATCAAAAGAGGCAACCTTCACGGTCTCATCCGTATTGAGATCAAGCCACGTGATATTGAACTCGCTAGCGAGTGGGCGGTATCCGTAGTTATCAAACCCGTCGTCCGCAGTTCCGATGGCCGGTCCGGCAGCGACAGTGAACTCGTTGACGCCTTTATCCTTGAGAAAGGTCAGCGTTGACCGCACGGCGTCTACTGGAGTCGCGCTCAACTGGTTGAGGGTTGAAACGAAGTTAGGCTTGATCAAGACCGGCCGGTCTGGAATCTGGACCTGATCTGATATGAGGGCCAATGCCTCGGGAACAGTGCTGGTTCGGTCAGACCCGCTAACGAGACTTACTTTGATCTTTCGGTCGGCCATGTTCGTCTCACTCCCATTGATTCCTAGATCATCCCGGTCAGCACATGCTCTAGTTTCTGATTACTAAAGTGATGTTACGGCATATCAGAGACTGACCGATCGGACTTGCCCACGGGACGCTCTCGCAAAATAATGCCGCTGTAAGCGAATCTAGTATCGGAGTATATGAATGACCGACGAGACACAAGGCGGCAAACGCATTCTGGTGACAGGTATGAGTGGGCTAATCGGCGGCATGGTCGGTCGGTCGTTGGCGAAGAAAAACTACGTACGTGCGTTAAACCGCCGGGATGTTGAAGGAGTGGACTGCGTACAGGCCGACATCTCTGACCTAGACGCCATCCGTCCAGCATTTGAGGGCATCGAAACGGTCGTACATATGGCTGCCTACCTGGGTCCGGAGTTCTCAGGCCAAGTGTCGGGGAATCTTATCGGCGCCTACAACGTTTTTGAGGCTGCGCGCGAGGCCGGCGTTAGCCGCGTCATATTCGGTAGCTCCGGCGCAACACAGATGCAGTACGAGGCGGACGAGCCAATAAAGGCGATGGTAGAGGCACGCTGGGACGATGTGCCTTCACCTCGGCCAATCCTCACTCCGCAGGACGCACCCCGGCCCAACGGTATTTACGGCGCCGCAAAGTTATGGGGAGAGGGACTTGGGCGCTACTACTCCGATGCACACGGCATGTCAGTGATATGCGTCCGCATTGGCCGGGTGGTCAAAGAAGACTGGCCGTACGACGCTCGGCATGCGGCGGTGTATTGCAGTCATCGCGACGTCATTCAGATGATCGAGAAATGTGTATCTGCTCCTGAATCAGTTCGCTTTGACCTGTTTTATGCGGTCTCCAACAACCGCGGCCGCTATCGCGATATCGACCATTCAAGGGTGGTCATCGGATTCGTGCCGGAGGATGGAATCCCGGAATGGCCCATGGAGCGCCCCAGATAGAGCAGTAAAATTCCGGCCCCTCTCCAGACATTGAAACTCATCGGAACGCGCATAAGTTTTCTCGAGAGTTTCGGGGAGTGCATCTCTAGTATTTGTCGTCATTGCGCTATGAAACGGAGATCGTTATGAAAGGCGATCCCTAACGAAAGCGCACGTCAGCACCATGCGCCTTCACGCCCCTCACCCACATACACCTGCGGCATTCGAAAGATCCCACATCAGGGGTCGGGTGCGACCGTACATTACCCAGGCAACGCTGGCGTCGTTTGCTCTACTTGCGATTTTGCTCATCGAAAAGGGCGTGTCCGATGGCATCATTGTCGTCACTATCGCTTCATCTACGGCGACCGTGTTTGTTGTGCCGCTCTCGATCGCTTCTTCCCCGAAGAGAGTCATAGGCGGTCACGTTGTAAGCGTGCTCGTTGGCCTTGCGCTCTGGGGCGGGCTTCACCTTGTGACCGGCGGCCACGTCAGCGGTGCGTCCAACCTGCAGATCGACATCTTCGGAGCTGCGGCTGTTGGGCTGTCTGTGCTAGTCATGGCGACCACGAATACGGAGCATCCTCCAGCCGCGGGAACGGCCTTCGGCATCATCGTTGTGGGGCTGTCGTTCACCTTCATAGCCTTCATTTTGAGCGCGGCCGTAATCCTATCGGTCGTCCGGTACTTGCTCCGGGACAGACTTCAAAACTTGCTCTAACTATCCGGTATTTTTAGAACCGAACGCGAGAACGCCGCCGGGCCTGTCAGCCACGGCGGCGTTCTCGTATTTATCTTGCTCTCGCTAACTGGCCGCGATTAGCGGTCAACCGGAGCGAGTGGCGATTCCAGGTAACGCCAGAGATCGCTGTCGACGTTCAAGATCAACGTTGCGTCGGTCTCCAGCAGGGCCTTGTAGGACTCAAGAGACCGTGTGAACGCGTAGAACTCCGGATCCCGGCCCAGTTGTTCGGAGAGGATCGAGATCGCCTCTCCTTCAGCCTCACCGATGAGCCTTGCCGAGTCACCCTGAGCCGTTTGCGTGATGATCTGGACTTTCCTGTCCACCTCAGCACGTTTCTCAAGGTCAATCTGCGCTCCTTCCGCACGTTCAGCGGATGCAATTCGTTCACGCTCAGCCCTCATCCTGTCGAATACCGAGGCTGCGACTCCCTGTGGGAAGTCAGCGCGCTTGATCCGAACATCGATAATCTCGATACCGAACTGGTCGTTCAGCGGGACTCGGTAACGGAAATTTTCACCTTCTAGATCGAAATCTAGGGGAGCGGAACTGTTAATGATCGACTCCAACTGGTCCGGAGTTGGCACGCGATCTCTGATGGCCTCTTCACCCTCTGCCACTGCCTTTCCGGCGATGACGATCGACAGGCTGGAGTCCCTCAATCCACCAGGAAGCCGTTCGGCCTCAGATCGCTGGATGTCCAGGAGCTTCGACGAAGCGGTTACCCGCGCCATGATCTCTTCACGTGTCTCGTCGATGATCTCAGACTGGAGGTCCAGTGCCACCTCACGACGCAGGTTTGAGTTGACGATGTCGCCCACTCTTGCCTCTGCGTTGGATTCCGTGCGGAGAGCCTGGAAGAACTTCAATGGATCGGTGATTTTGTAACGAGCGTACGCATCGATCACGAGTGTGCGCTTGTCGAGAGTCAGTAGTGAAGAAGGTGGTGCGTCAACGCGAAGCAGACGTTTGTCCAGCTTGGTCACGGACTCGATGAACGGAGCCTTGACCCCAAGTCCGGGGCTTATCTTGGACTCTCTAAATTCTCCAAGACGGGTAACGATCGCGACCTGCGTCTCGTCAACCTTGTAGAGAACTTGAGAGGCAACGATTCCGGCAATTATCAGGATCACGAGAAGTGGAATTGCAATTTTACGCATCTTACTGCCCTCCCCCTGAGCTCGTATTGCCGGTAGAGGACAAGGGCAGGAACGGCAAAACGCCATCTGCCACATCCCCTGTCACAACAAATTTCGTGGTCCCCGGCAGAATCACTTCCATCGCTTCCAGGTACAGGCGCTGCCGGGTGACGTCCTTGGAGTTCAGGTAACCCTCAAGGAGCTCTTTGAACCCGTCGGCCTCACCTTGTGCCAGCGCTATGCGACCCTGTTTAAAACCTTCAGCAGACTCAATGATCCGAGCCGCTTCACCCCGTGCCCTCGGCAACTGGTCAGCCTCGTAAGCGTCGGCCAGGTTTCTTAGCCGCTCTTTCTCCTCCTGCGCCACCACTACGTCTTCAAACGCGTCCCGTACTTCTTCCGGCGGATTCACGTTCTGCAGCAGCACAGAGATGATGCTGATGCCGGCATCGTAAGAGTTGAGGATTGTTTGCATTTGGAGGCGTGTGTCCTCCTGGATCTGCTCACGACCCTCGGTCAGTGCGTCGTCGATCGTGCGAGCCCCGACGACCTGGCGTAACGATGTTTCAGCAATGTCACGCAGGGTTCGCCCGTCAGGCCTTCCGACGGCGACACCTCTGTCCAAGTCTCCAGGGTCGTCAACCTCGAACAGGTAGTTGCGGAGGTCCGAGATCCTGTACTGGATCACGGCGCCAACGTCCACGATATTTTCGTCACCCGTGATCATCTGGGCTTCGACGGAGACCAGAGTTATCGACGTCGTTCCGTCAGTTCCACTTCGGAAGCCGAGCTCCAAAGTTCTCGTCTGCGTCACTTGAACGATGTCGCGCTGGCCTACCGGTGACGGCCACCACCAGTTCAGTCCAGATCCGGCCGTACTGTTGAATTTGCCGAACATGCGCAAGGACGCTTGCTCGTCAGGATCAACTGTAAACACTCCGGAAGCCAGCCAGATGAGGCTCGCGACGATTATGCCGAGCAGAACAATCAGGCTTATACCGCCTCCCCCGAGGAATCCAAGGGGCGGAATTCCTCCCTTGAAACGTCCGATCAGATCTTCTAATGAGACCTGCTGCGGGGGGGGGGTTCCTCTATTCTCTCCACCACCGTCTTCTGGTGGGCGGTACATTTCATCTCGGCCCATCCGAGGTATGGGATCGCTACCAGCGGCCATTATTACTCCTGCCGGCGGCGCTGATTCGATCGCCGCCCGACGGTGGCACAAAAGCCCCGCCTGATTTCGGTTCACTGATACCCATATCGGGACGTGATGCGAACCGGTGAAGGTATCTGATTATTAAATTGCCCGGCAAACGCCACTGCGTACCATTGCCAGACCATCCTGAAGTATACCCGAGGCTCGCGCATATTCCTGTACCTAGATCTCCTGGATTCCTTTTAGGCCTATATCTTCCGTCGCGACGAACGGGTTAATCACCGATTCGTTCCTCGAACGCAGATCGCTCCCGGTTAAGACGCTGAAGAAATCCCTCGTAACTAGTTGTGCCCTGTATGGCTTTTACAAGGTCGGCAACATTTTCGACGTACGTTCTCAGCTCTTGTATCTGCTCACCTATCGGGCTAACCGAGGCGGGGTTGTCACCATACGAGCCATTGAACGCGAAGTAAGCCTGATTGATTTTCCGGATAAAGATTCCGTGGTCATGAAGCGCAATTCGCCTCTGTTCCATGTAATCCTCGGCCCCGGATACATTGCCATCTCCAAGTATTTCGTCAACGTTGAGGCGCGTCTGGCGCATGAATTCGTGGAAATTGAATTCCTCTGAATTCGGGGCTATCTCAGCTATAAACGGGTCCGGGGGCGGAAGAGTCTCGCCGGTAATGTCCTCATAAGTGAGCCGTCCCACCTCCTCACCAAACAGGTTGGCGACCGTTTCATTGACCGTCGCGAGATCAGCGCTGCTCCAGTAACCACGTCCTAACGGCTTGAAGATCAGATAGGCATGGAGCCACTCGTGCGCTGCGACATCCAACGTTGACAACAGATCACGATCATGCGGAATTACGGTTGGGAACGTCGCGACACCGCCAGTTCCGAGCACAATGGCTGACAGCCCTGAGTTGTCGTAAACCGCGTCTTCCACGACTTGTCGTTCGGTCAGCGTGATGTCGGAATCGATCAAAATCGATTGCAGCCGCTGGATCCGATCTCGCGGTGAGGTGACAAGAACTCGCGGGGTTGAGTCCAGCCTGAAATCGACGGGAGGCCATGTAACCGGGCCAAGTTCGCCGATGCCCAGATCCCGAAGAACTGCATCGATGGCCGATTCCATCAGTTCCTCAACGTCGTTCCGTAGCCCGCGGCGTTCTTTCTCAAGCCGATCAAGATGATCTTGTAGCGACGTCAATTGATCGCTACCTGAATCTAAGACGGACGCTTTACGTTCGATATCGCGTTTTACCGTTTTAATCTCATCGTTTAGCACCAGATAACGGCCGAGCCGTTCACGTTTTTCTTCGTCTGAGGTTCCAACCCATGGAATAAACTCTGTGGCGCGATAAGCCCACTTGTCCAGGAAGTTGGAGATCTCCCAGCCAACAAGACCGAACTCGTAGCCTCGTGCTGCCGCATGAGCGGGCCCTAGGACCCGGGTGGAGCGCGGGGTGAAGACCAACAGGGCCACCACTACGAATATCAGGACGCCTCTGCTAAATCTCCGGTTTTTCAACACACGGCAAATGGCGCGGAACGGCCAGCACAGGGATTGAAGCAAGCGAATGAGGATGTGCATCAATCGGCTGATCTGGTTGCCAGCGAAGGGTGGCCCAACGTTTCCAGTGGTCAGTTCCTTGGGTTGAGATAGCGACGAATTAACATCGTTGTCTCGTGATGAAAGTGATTCTCTGTGGTTACTGGCCAAGACTGTCTCACGTATATACGTTCTTCGTTCGAGATATGGAGTCCAGATGAACCGACCGATCCGGCTGGTACGTATAACCTCGTGAAAATGAGACCTCCCATCATCTCAGTCAGCGCAGTCGCGCTCGTCGTTATCGTAGCCATGGCCGCGGCTGGGTGCAGTTCGTCTGACCCACAGGTTCCCGTCAGTTCATCCCCGGATTTCGTAATTACCGATCACAATCCTGAAAACGCCACAAGTGATTTCGAACCGGATTCAGATCCGTTGATCTCGGAACAGGACTGGGTCAGCGGAAGGCTGGATGCGTTGCAGGGGATCTGGGGATTCACAGCGGATGGTATCGACTGGCAAAACTCTTACGACTACCGGCAGATGCGTGGACAGCCGGCTTGGTTTGGCAGCACTGGATCAAAGGGATGGGCTGGCGCGGGACAGGCCGTGCCGCGTTCAGTCATGCATGAGCTGGGTCACTCCTACTGGGGCGCATTCCCGGTGGAAGGTCAGCCAGATCTGATTCCCGGTTCTGACGTCCAGGAAATCCTGGCGTTATACCAGGACGATCTGCTCAAGTTCATGCGCCAGTCACCCGATCGATTTGAGCCACTTCGGGATCGATTCCGTAATCTTCCCAATCTTGATAGAGGGGATCTGCCGGACCTCGCGCATTTCGGGGAGGCGGATCTGATTTACCTCACCGGAGGGGATCTTGATCTGATCCCGCCAATTCTCCGGAAGTACTACACCTCATACCTTTCCGACGCGGGAGTGGTACCTGATGTGAAGGACTGGCCGGATGCCCTCGGCTGGTGGTTCGCATTGGACGACGAGAAACGGGCGGATGCCGGAGAGGTATTCGGGCTGCAGCACTTCCCACTTGATCAATACGAGGCCCTTCCTCAACGTAAGAATGCCGAACTGAGCAGCACCACGACAGCATTCATAGACGCTGAAGAGAAGCAACGACTTGTCGATTTCGCTGACCAGTTTGACGAGATCAAAGAACAGTACAACTCCTTGACGGACGCCACCGGAACAGACCGGGGGTTCAACTTCTGGGCGCGATATCTCGGTGACCTGCTCGATCTGCACACAAAACATCCTGACGTCCTGACAGCCGGGGCTGGTCCACGAGGTAAGGAACTCGGCCAGACGCTCGATATCTATCGAGAGTTAGACCCGCTGTCACCGAAAGAACAGGCACAAAGGTATCGAATGCTTGTCGGATCGGACGGCGGTCATGATATTCAGGACTTTGCACCCCTTCTGAAAGCGCGCACGCTCCTTGAGCTGTTTCCCGCGGGGAGTACTTCTGAACTTGAAGGTATCGAAGCTTCCGCTGGTGCATATGCCGAAGAGCTAGGTGAGTTGGTGACCCTCGCAGATGCGGTGTTGAATCTTGGAACCACAGCGCCGGAGGAGGCGGCGAATAAACTTTCCGACCGGCTGCTCGATTTCTCGGACGACGAGTTGGCGGGCCGTATCGACACGATTTTCAGTACGATGCGAGATGCTGAACCCGAGATCACAAGAAGCGTGATCCAAACGATCCCAGATTCGCTGCTACTCAGGTTGCTGGACGTTCGGCCATCTGCGGCCCGCATAGGCGAAGTTCAACCCGAACAATTGTTGAACGCCGTCGGGATCGCTTTTGGCGCCTCACCGGATGCGTTGGTTGAGGGAATCGCCATCCTTGCTGAAAACAGCTCCGGTAACTTTGCCATCGACGCGCCGTTCGATGAGGCCATATACGAACTTCTGGACGGATTCGCAGCCAGTGATCCAGACTTCGTGCTTCGAGTTTTCAAAGAAACGAACCTCCGGTTGTTGCCGTGGGTGATCGGCCATGCAAAAGAGGCGGCGATCGTTCTGGCCACTGATCTGGATCGGTCCGCAGTTTTGCTGGTCGCCCTCGACGGACCGGAACCAACTCCGGAGCGGATCGTCCGGCAGCTGGCATATTCCGATGCGGAAACGGCAGCCGGCTTAATGCTGGCCACTCTTGACGTAGGGCGCGCAGATGTAATGACGGGCACACTCAACACCATTGTGTACGACGCTTATTGGTCAGGTTTAGGCGCCGGGCCAACGGGCAGGTTGGACTCAGCGGGCGCGCTGTTGACCGCGCTACGTGACATAGTCGGAGAAAATCAGACCGCTGAGTTTATTGGTGCAGGCGTCTCCGATTACCTGTCCGGTGTTGATAAAAGCGATCTCGAACCTGAGTACCGCTCACAGCACATTGGGACACTGGAACTACTCGCGGGCGCGGCATCGAGAGCGAAAGACCGTCGCTTCTTCGAGTTACTTATCGCAATCGCCAAAGAGACTTCATCACCTAGCACGTGACATTCCTCCGATTTCCTTCATGCGGGGCGCCCCACCAGATCCGGACGCCTGCAATCGAGGGGAAGGATCTTCGTTTCAAACCCGTGCGCGGCGAACAATCGCTCAAGCTATTCGACGAAGGCGCGTTCGCTGCCCGGCAAGTTCGTGATAACAAACCTGATCAAGTCTTGAAGGATTTCTGAGGGCAACTTACTCATTCATCGGCCCACCGTATCCGATGCTCAGACCCGGCACTCAGGTCGAAGGCGATCAGGACACCCGGCGCAGTTCCGCCGATGTGGCGTACGCGAGCAGCGGTGGAACCCCCGATCCAACGCCTCCGATAAGGAGGGCGATCTCGTTGCTCGTCACCTGTGCGATAACACCACCGAACAGAAACCCCAGTGAAAACAGCTGCATGGAAATCCCGAACAAACTCATAACCCGGCCCCTCATTTCATTGGGGGTGTGACTCTGCACAAGAACGCTGATCGTTACGACGTAGGCGAGGCCAGTGACGCCCATCAGTCCCAGGAGAAACAACGACAGGTAATAATCCCGCGAAAACGCGAAAATAACCATGCAGAGACCAAACAGAACTCCAGTGCCGATCAACAGAAGTCCCTTGTCGAATTTGTCACCACTAACGAACAGCACAATTGTGCCGAGCGCGCCACCTATTCCAAACGCGGCCATCATCATCCCGAACCCTTCGCCGCCCACGTCAAATACGTCTTCTGCGTAGACCGGGACTAGGGGCATGATGAACCCGGCAAATAGTGAGAGCAGGTTCAGCGACATGAGTACCCGGATCATCGGGTCAGACTTGACGAAGTTCAGGCCGTCCTTCATGTCCTCCCAGGCTGATTTCGATTTGTCGCTTCGATGGACAGTCCGGTTTTTCACCATGAACAGCATCGGCAGCCCGACAACTCCAAGCCCCCCAACAAGGAAGTAGACCGAGTCAGCGCCCCACGCGCCGATCATGACCCCAGCGATGGCTGGCCCAATAATCAAGCCCATCGTGCCGGAGGATTGCATCATCGACGTGGCGCTCATCAGCTTATCTCGCCCAACAAGCTCCACGACAAAGCTCTGGTTGGCGGGCATTCCGAACGCCACGACGCTCCCCTGTGCCAGGGCCAGTCCCAACAGTAACCATACGGTCATCAGATCGGCGGAGATAAGATAGGCAGTGAGGAAGGACATCGCCACAATTGCCCCGCGAACGACAAGCAGGATGTCTCGTTTCGGAAATCTGTCTGCGGCGAGGCCCCCAACGAGTGATAGCGCGATCACGGCGATGGCCGGCGCGCCGTTAACTGCCCCAACCCAGGCTTGTGATCCGGTCAGTTCGTACGAGAGCCAAGACTGGACCGCGGCCCGAGCCTCAAATCCGAACACCATGAAAACACTGGCGAACGCCATCCAGCGGAAGTCTGGTATCCGCATAACTTCCATCGGGCCGACGCGTGGAGCGAGCACGGGCGTATCGAGAGATTGGGGCTCCTCTGTGGGAGGTGGCCCTAGCGGCTCGGAGTTTTCTTGTTCAGCCTTTGTGGCGGCCATAAGTTGTGCTTAATTCGCGCTCAAAGAGCAGAACCGAATGACGTGA
>JAPKBN010000003.1 GCA_026421215.1 Dehalococcoidia bacterium | reverse complement strand
GAGAGTCCCGACACACCTCACAAAGCATTGTAGATGGGTCCTCTTGCGACGACGGTCAACCTGCACTTTGACGCCGCCATCCCCAACTTCCTGATCCAGGAGATGCGCGCGTTCAACGATGTCGAATTGTCGTTCGTTAAATCGTCCCCGGTCGTAACAAACGGCCACCACGAGATCCCGTCCGGGCCAGGCTGGGGCATCGATCTGGACCTGGACGCGATTGCGGAGCGCCCCTTTGAGTCGAACTGGTACAGAGGCGACAAAAAACTCTCAGACGGGTCCATCGCATACATCTAATCCGCCGGCGTGGGAGAGGGCTTTTGGATAGAAACCCGAGGATTCCCCGTCTCGTCGTCGTCCTCGGCTGACCAGTTAGCCCCGAACATGGCGCCTATCGGGCCCGGGAACTTCGTGAACTCTATCGGGAAAGATCAGCTTGTAAGATTCGCCTTCTTTCAGGCTTTTCAGCGCTTCGGCGAACCCCTCAGCACGCAGAATCGAGGCCTACGGCGCACCCTCGGCCGCAAGGATTTCCGCCCATCCCGTGGTCCTGACGAATAGCAGCACCACGTCACGCCGCCGTCCAGCGACGCCAACCTGGAATCAGGTTCTGTCCCATGTACATGAGAATCTCTGACCTAGCGCCCATCCTGCTTCGTTCGGCTCAAGTCCGCCCATGCGCCCTGCGCCATCACTCCGCCATCGACGTTCACGAACTCGCCCGTCATAAACGATGCCTTATCTGAGCACAGGAAAACCACCACGTTAGCTATGTCCTCTGGCGTCCCGATTCGTGCTATTGGAGATCGCGCGCCGGCGGTATGGATCGCCGCCTCCATATCGTCCGGAATTTCTCCAGAATCTCCGGAGACGGCATCACGCATCAGCGGCGTGTCGATCGAGCCGGGGCATACGGCGAGTACCCGGATATTCTGACGTGCGTAATCGATCGATAGTTGTCGGGTAAGCGACAACACACCGCCCTTACTTGCCGCGTATGCCGTGACGAGTGGCGCAGACTGCTGGCCCTGTACGCTTGCGTTGTTCACGATCACGCCGCCTCCGCGACTACGCATCTCCGGAATCGCGTACTTGGCCATCAGCCAGTAGCTCTTCAGATTGACCGACATGATGGCGTCCCAAATATCCTCGGTCGTGTCTTCGGCGTTCGTGTAGGAGGTGCGCGGCTGGATTCCAACGTTATTGAATACGAAATCGACTCCACCGTAGATGGCGACCGCCCGCTCGACAACTCGCTTCGGGTCCGCCGACAAACTGAAGTCTGCCTGGACAAAAGTCGCATCCCCGCCTTCGGCCTTGATCTCGTCAACAGTCTGATGGCCGGCATGAGGGTCTTTGTCCGCCACGATCACCCGGGCGCCCTCTTCCGCAAATCCGCGAGATGCGCCGCCGCCGATGCCCAGTGCCCCGCCGGTGACAATTACGGCCTTGCCGTCATGGATGCCCATGTATGCCTCTCCGTATGTATGCAACGGCGATACAGGTACGCCGGTCCGCGCAATTGCGAGTTCGTGAGATTTAAGATTCTGTCGATGATACGGCTTTCGTGAACGATTACGGGCTGAAGATTACGGACCCTGTACGTAATTCCTGAAGGTGAATGAGTTCACGGCGAACTGATCGGAGTCTGACCCGAATGGAACTTGCAGCGCCCGATCAAGAAACGTTGGATGGCGGCTGGACTGTTTCTTTGTGAACGCCGGATTTAAGAGCAGTATCTCGAGCGCCCATATTCACGACAATGTTCAAGGGGCCGATCGTTGTCTTGTCGCAATCGAGATCGCGTGACCACTTGCACTGCTGATACGTGCGCTTCGGTATTCGCTGGATACTTGATCTTAATTTTCGTCGTAGTTAGCCAGAATTTACGTTTGGAACTAGTCCGAACTCACCACTGAACAAACATCGGCATCACGACGTGCGTGTAACTTTCCCGGTCGGTCGCACGGATTACGCCAGGACTTGAAGGTGTTGTGGTCTCTAGCGTAACGGTGCCGCTGCCGAGTACCCCGAGGACGTCCAGCAAATAACGACTGTCGAACGCCACCTTGGCCTCATCGCCATCAATGGTCGCATCAAATTCGCCCTCGTCACCACCGATTTCTTCAGCACGAGATTCGACCGTTACTTTGCCCTTCTCGCCGTCTTCACCGGGGCTGACGATCAATCGGACGATTCCGCTTCCATCGCGGGCGAAGACCGCCGCCGCACGCGTTGCCTGGAGGAAGTCCTCCACCTTCATGGTCGCGGTGGTCCCTGCACTCGCTGGGATCAGTTTTCCATAGTCAGGGAATGCGCCCTGCACAAGTTGGGACACGATCTCGATATCCCCAAACTTGAACAGCACCTGGCTGGCGGGCTCTGTGACTGTAATCGTAATGTCGTCCGCCCTATCGCTGATGAGGCGCTGGACTTCCTGCATCGTCTTTGCCGGAACTATGAAGCCCATGTCTTCCTCGACGCCTGCGACAAGTTCAACCGTCTCAACACCTAGGCGAAAGCCGTCTGCTGCAGCCAGGGTGAGCTTGTTGCCGGCGATCTCTACCTTGATGCCGGTCAGCACCGGTCGTGAATCTTCCGTGGCAGCGGCGAACGCGACGCGCTCAATCGCGCCTTTGAGGACATCCGCCGGGACAACTACCGTTGTTCCGCCTTCGACCGTCGGGATCGGAGGGAACTCTTCTGCGTCCGTGCCATTCATACTCGCCTTGAAGCGTGCGCATTCAAGCGTTACACCTTTGGAGCCGTCGAGCAGATCGATCTCGATCTTGTCATCAGGAAGTTGGTTGACGAACTCGGTGAGCAGTCGTGCGGGGATGGTCACCGACCCCTCGTGATCGATCTGAGCTCCTATCCAGGTGCTGATCGCGATCTCAAGGTTAGTAGCCGTTAACTTCAAACGCGATTGATCTGTCGTCAGGAGAACGTTCTGCGTGACTGGTAGTGTGGCGCGTGTTGCCACGGCACGGCCTACGACACCGAGTCCACGTGACATGTTCTCTTGAAGACAGGTTATCCACATAGTTCTTTAAACCCCCAATATATGGGGCTGAGTATATGTGTGACCACAATGGATCGTCAATTACGCGAGCACCCGCGGGAGGCGACTTTGGTGCTGATTTAGGAGGCCATATAATTAGCGTCCGGTATGTCGCAAACGCGGTGTCCCGTATCGAACACCCGAAACCCCCAGCTATAGCAAGAGATTCTCCTATCGACGCGCAAGAGATCAAACACATCTTAGACGCAGTAGCCGCAGGCGACACGAGCGCCAGCGAGGCTTTCGAGAGCCTCGGGCGCCTGCCACTTGAAAAGGCGGGAGATGCGCTCCTTGACCATCACCGCGCCGTGCGCACAGGCTTTCCCGAGGTCGTGTACGGGCCCGGCAAGTCCGAGGCTCAGCTCGCCGAGATTACCGAGAGACTTTACGAGCGCTCAGGGGTAATCCTGGTGACAAGAACAGATGCCGAGGGTTATGCCGCCGTGAAGTCGACGGTGCCCGATGCGCAGTTCAATGAGCTGGCCGGAATTGTGTGGGCCGATCGACGGCCACTTGAGACGCCCATACCGGGTGTGGCGGTTGTGACCGCCGGGACGGCCGATCTGCCTGTGGCGGAGGAGGCGTCTGAAACTGCCCGCTTGATGGGGTGCGACGTGGTTCGCATCGTGGACGTGGGTGTGGCGGGGCTGCACCGCACGCTAGGATCTCTTCCAGAATTGCGTGAAGCAAAGGTTCTGGTCGTGGTCGCCGGGATGGAGGGCGCGCTGCCTAGCGTGATCGGAGGACTTGTGAAGTCGCCGGTTATAGCGGTTCCGACAAGCACCGGGTACGGCGCTAGCCTGGGCGGTATCACCGCCCTGCTGGCGATGCTGAACAGTTGTGCCGCTGGAATCGCCGTCGTGAATATCGACAACGGCTTTGGAGCAGGCGTGATGGCGGCGAAGATCGTACGAGCAATAGCCGGCAGGGATTAATGCTGATCGGGTCTGCTGTAATCGGAATCGGGAACGTTGCGTGCACGCTCGGCCACAGGGGATGCCCGGCAAAGCTGACTGATGGAATGTAGCTGCACCCTTATCGAGAGGCGCACTGGGCCAGACGATCCCCTCCGCCGGGTCAGGGCATAGGCGCTTTTATCTGGTTACGGGATCGATATCAGATAAGCGACCAGATCTGATATCTCGGTTTTTGACATGCTTGATCCGAAGTTTCCGGGCATGATTCCCGGGAAGTCCGGTACTAGGAAATCGTTCGGCGATTTGATGGACATCGTCAGGTAATCGGTTGCTGACTGTCCTTCGACCCTGGTTTCGGCCCTAACACCGACTCCCGAGAGTCCCGGTCCCACAACGCTGTTTGCGCCGGTCGAGTGGCATCCTGAGCACCCCTGCGCCGCAAATAGTGCCTCGCCGTTCGCCGCATCAGCGGCCGCGGCAGATGGCGCTTCGGGCACAACTGTCGGGGCAACTTCCGCCGGCGCGTCCGGGACGGACATTGCTGCCGGCGCATCGCCAGCAGGGGCAGCCGTCGGGTGGAATACGGGGGTCGGTACGACTTCTGCGTCCTCACCCTCGCACGCAGCAAAGAAGATGGCCCCTACGATCAACAGGCCAATCAGACTCATTCGCCGAGTCGAAATCATTTCTTGAGAGACTCCCCGCTTTTCGCGTATTTAAGTACCTGTCAACCGCAAACTCACGTCCGTATTCAGATCTGCATCTGGTGCGATTTACGAACAATACGCGTTTCAAACAATATTGTTCCGTGATTCACAAAGAAAAATCTAGCAGCCGAAACAGGCTCAGTCAATCGTAAATTGAGCAGCCATGAGACCTGTTGCTGGCGCGAATGGATCGCATTCCCAAATCGGTTTCCGGCACACCGCTATCGGGGGTGATTGGGGGGGGTAGTGGCGTGCGTATTCGTGGTGAGGCTTGATGAAGGCCGACTCAGGACGATGAGACGGCGTTCGGGAGATTGGGGTGTTAGACGTTGGACCGCTTTATCTCGATCTCTTCTCCGGGGGCCAGCGCCACCCTGCGCATCTCGATACCCAACTTCAACATCCAGTAGGTAAGGGTGGGTTTAGGCAGCTTCAACTGTTTAGCCGTCTCGGTGAAGCCCTCTTCGTTCAGCATCTCAGGTATGGCCCGTTCGAGCGGCCTGCGGATGCGCTTCTCGACGTCGAGCATCTTTTTGGTCTTCCTGACGACCATGCATTCCCTTTCCTGCGCCGCCCTGCCGATCCTTCCACTGAAGGGGCCCAAAGGGCGCTACTGGTGCGCTTGAGAGATATTGTACACCGTACTGAATTTGATCTATGTTTTATCTGTTCTTTTTTGGTATTTGATTTAAATATATACATTTTATTCATAAAAAGGATGACTTATTTATAGCTAGGCTAGCTTGACAACCGGGGGGGGGGGCATCAAGCGACGAACAAAGCCGATCCGTCTCGTTTTGAGACCCGCAATATGCAATTCAGGTGATACGTGGCCCCGGACAGCTATCCGGATACGTGTACCTCGACATGAATGGGTGTGAAAAGAGCATTTCGAATTTCCCAAAACCACGACCGAAAGATCTAAAGATTCATGATTCCGAATATTCAATGGAGAATTTGTCATGCACGGACGGGCCGTTACCGACGCAAATGGGGTTCCCGTGGTGTCGGCGTCATAAACACCCCTCTCCGGCGACCGTTACGTTCAAACCCTCCAAACGGACCGGTTTCTGGGGAGAGTGGACGCGCATCGTAGCTTTGCTAGACTCATATCCTTGATTCCGTTGGAGTTCTACTTAAATTTAGCGAGGGAAGGCATTTATGAAGACCACTGCCCTACCCTGCCCGAAATTCGACTCATCAACCAACAGCGACCGGAGAGACCCGCCATCGATTTCATTCGCGACCTGATCGATGGCACCGAGGCCTGGCTTCTCGATTTCGTCACCAACGTTTTCGACGCCATTGGGTGGTTCGGCGTCATCGGCCTTATGGCCATCGAGAGCACGGCAATACCTCTCCCTAGCGAGATCGTGATGCCATTCGCCGGGTGGAAGCTTGTCGAAGAGAAAGACCTGGGCTTTGTGTTCGTGGTACTTGTGGGGCTGGCCGGAGCGGTCGGAAGCCTTGCCGGTTCGCTCATCGAGTACTTCGTCGCTCGCGCCGGTGGGCGCCCGTTGATTGAAAAGTACGGGAAGTATCTATTAATAACGAATACCGATCTGGATCGTGCCGATCGCTGGTTTGAGACCCGTGGCGACCTGACCGTTTTCGTAGCCCGAATGATCCCGGGAGTGCGCGGGTTCATCGCCATTCCCGCCGGAATCGCTCGGATGAATGTATGGAAGTTTGCTCTATTCACCTTCGTGGGCGCGTTGCCATGGACCTTTGGCCTGGCCCTCGGGGGATTTCTACTGGGCGCTAATTACGAAGACATAAGGTCTGCCACCCGCCCGTTCGATATCCCGATCATCCTGACCATATTGGGATTGGTGGGATGGTTCGTATGGCACAGGGTACGAGAGATTAGGACGGAGTCCCGTGAGGCGGCTCTGGCAGCTACTTCCTTGAACACGGATGAGTGAGATTGAGCAATAGAACAGTAAAACGCAACTCCGATCAAGGGACGGTGCTGGCCTGCCGGTCCCTTCCTCTGCCGATATTCGCCCTGTACGGCATGGGCGCAGTGGGCGTGACGTGGATGATCGCCGCATGGCGAGATCGAAGGCAAACACGGCGATTGCGTGAGGAGATACGGGCGCGGAGTCGTCAGGAAGAGGACGGTGATAAATAGTCATCGCTCCGTAGCCAGGGTGCGGGACGACCTATACGAAGATTACTCCTGTGGCGGAATGCTGGCCGGGAGATTCCTGAATCAAGTTCAGGACAGGCTTTCCGAATCAAGCTAGAGATGACAGTTAATCGTGTCGATCCGCGCCGAATGCATTGCCCCACGTTGTAGGGGCGCAGGGTGATTAGCCTTAGATTCAATATACTCCGCGTTGAGGATGCCCCAAGTCTTACCCTTCAAGCATCTTCATAATGTCTTCCTGAATCTGCTCCAGGTACCGATCATATGGCGTGTTCTGGTACGACAGTGTCGCCTGGCCGTCTGCCGACTGGTACCAGTCGAAGTGGCCAGGGTTAGCCTGGTACACGGCCATTGAGGGGTCGGCTTCGACCAGCTCGTAGTAGTCGTTGACGTACTTCTCTCCGAACATTCGCCAGGTTGGTCCACCGCTTACGTTGAAGATGTTGCGTCCCGCGTTGGGCGCGGTGAGTGCTGCGGACAGTGCTGAAACTGCGTCGTCACGATGCACGAACTCGATTCGCTCGTCGCGTGTGAACGGCCACTCTGCAGGTGGTTCCTGGAACACGGGAACTGCAACGCCGGAAATCCTGAGAGCGACCCAATCTAGATCCGACTCAACAACGATCTGTTCAGATTCCGCCTTGGACGCTGCGTACACATCATCCGGGTTTGCTTCTCGCTGCACCGTGATTTCGTCGGCCTGCGGCGTGGTATCCCCGTAGACGCTAACAGAGGAGCTGAGCACGAGCCGGGCAGATGGTGATTTGGTCAGCGCCGCCTCCACAACCACGCGCGTGCCGTCGATATTGACTTGGCGGGTCAGCTCAGGTTTGGCTTCTGCGACCGGCGGCAGGATGGCCGCAAGATGTGCGATGGCGTCTACGCCGCCACAGGCATTGCCTACATCGGAAGGATTCGTCAGATCTCCTCGTGCTATCTCAACGCGTGGTTCACCTTCAAGTCCCTCGTAGTTGACCGTCGGCAGGTCAAATACTCGGACAGTGTGACCTTGTTCCAGTAGATTGCCGACGACGAGGCGACCCATGCTGCCAGCCCCGCCCGTTACCAGTATTGTCGACATGTTTAGGTCAGGACGGTGCCGGGAGCATCGGCCTTGTCGTCGATCTCTTTTGCGACCGCCTCCAGCACAGCAATCGTGGTATCACTTGCGGAGGCAGCGAACGCCTTGGCGCCTCTGTTCGCTTTTACGGCAAACGGCAGTCCTGTGAGGGACTGGAAAAAGAACTTCTCTCGGTGGACTTCCATCGCGGAGGCTGCTGCTTCCGAGCGTCCTTTGAGGTCATCATCAAGCCCACTAGCGGTCTCACGAATGATGCCGATCGCTTCGTCGAGCTGGTCTTGTGCCCTGGCCAAATGAATCGTTCTCCTTGAATTTTTTCTAGTCGCTCTGTCGTCCGGTACCGCAAATCTCTAAATCGCTGGCGACCGTAAGTGTCATGAAATCAGCCCTTAGTCTCTTTTGCAAAGGAAAGGTGCAGATATAACGTCATCAGGATGGCCGAAAAATCGCTCCGAGGCAAGGCCAAAAAAGAGGCGCTCCCCTTTCAGGGAACGCCTCTTTTTCATGATCTCAAGACCTTATCCGAATAAGGTCCGCACGCGGCTAGTCGTCGCCAGCGGGAGTTTCCGCCTTCTCCGAATCGGTCGGGTTCATTCCACTGTGACCGGCGGCCTCTTCCATCCCCGGATGCCACAACACACCATCGCCGTGGTACGGGGCGTCGCCGTGTGAATGCGGGTCCACCGTCGGGCCGCCGTGACCCTTGACAGCGTCCAGGTCCACCTCTGGCAGTCGGTTGAAGCCACGGGTGTCGTACCGATCGAACGGGAACGGCTGGAATTTCTCGAACAGTTTTTGAAAGCGCTGCCGAGTTGGTCGTGTGTCGAGCGGGAACCGGAATTTCTCGGCTCCTGCCCGTTCGACATGGATAAGTTCGTGCTCTCGGGAACCGAGTCCATTCACGACCGCTGTGTTGATGGTCGTCTGCTCGCTCGCTCCCTCGATTGAGGAGCCAGCAAGATCGAATTTACGGTCGCCCGGCGCGTCTACTCCGACCTCTTCAGAAAGTGACCCAGGAATGCCCGGCGCGTGTTGGGCGGCATCGACACAGGCCTGATCAATGGCGACCGGATCTGTGCTTGCAAATACGCCGAGGTGCGGAACTATTGGCACGTCGGAGAAACCGGCACAGTCACACTTCGGTGACACATCAACTGCAACCGTTACAAAGCCGCAACGCTCGGGGCCTACCGCCGTTACGACGCCAAGAGCACCGTCAGCGATGGCCGCGTCGGTGGCGTCAAAGTTGGCCAGGTTTGGTTTGAATATTCCACGTGGGTTCATGACTCCCATGCAGCCCAGGCAGTTGATGCAGCGTTCCCGGTCCCACTTGAGCTCATCGTCATCGGTGACTTCAAACAGGCTGAGCGGGCAGCAATCCTCAAGGAGGGTCCAGTCAGGGTCCTTCGCCTTGCCCTTAAAGTTCTCCGGGAGGAACTCCATCGCATCGCCTGCACCGTACTTCGGGTGGCGACCCATGTGGACGTTGAACTTGCCACGTTTGGACTGTGCACCGATCCCCAGATTCTTGAGCGCTCCGCCGATGACGCCCATACCGTGACCCTTGAAGTGGGTCAAAGTGATAAGGACGTCAGCTGCTGCGATCGCTTGGGCGACATAGGCTTCTTTAAGGATGTAGCCGTCCGGGATGTCGACCCGGTAGTCGCTGGTGCCGACGTAGCCGTCTGCACTGATGAACGGGCAGTTAAGGGTGAGGGCGTTGAAGCCGTTTCGGGATGCGGTCTCCAGAAGGTCGAGCTCCGTCGCCCGACTTCCATAGGGGTTGTAGGTCTGTGTCGTGGTATCGCAGACGAAGGGTCGGCCGCCGAGTTCCTTGACGCGGTCCGCCAGCGCCCGGGCGTATACGGGACGTAGGTATGCGCTGCTGTTCCACTCTCCACAGTGGACCTTGATGGCGACAACGTCACCCTTGTTGACCATCTTGTCGAGCCCTGCGGCGTCAAATACGGTCAGCGTCTTAGCGATGAGACTCGTATCTGCAGAGTCGCTGCGGGCATCCATGAAATAGACTTTCGAGGTCATCGCTGCCTCCTGTACGGCGGGCGTATCATCTGGTTCGTTGATGTGCTCCAGAGCCCAACTGGTTCTTAACGTAGTTCCGGGCCTTCGGCATTTGAGGGGATTATACCCGCCCCCGCGTTTGCGTGAAGTAGGGACCGTCGTGGGCGGGTTGGAGAACCCTCCGGACTACGCACGAGTTACCAGTAAGGAATGAACGAAGTCAAAGGACAACATTCGACCGCGACGTGAACAACGTGAATCTGCATAGCGCTCACATACTGACGCGTAGACGAAGGTGGCCTGATCCCGATATCCTGTTACAGACGCACAGGCGCCCGCGCCCTCGTAGCTCAGCGGATAGAGCAGCTGCCTTCTAAGCAGTTGGTCGGGGGTTCAATTCCCTCCGGGGGCGCCATTTTTCATTTTATTCGGGATCACTGAGCTTCTTATATCGATGCTGGCCATGTGATGCCGTTCGGTTTGGCACGACGAAGGTTGGGTAGACACTTCCGTTTCGCCGGCCAACCTATCCCTACCCCTACCTGTTCGAGAACAATCACCGAATGTCCATCCCAACTACCAATCCGATTGTTGTCGCGCCCAGTCCCACGCCGTTCAAGGCCGATGATTCGGTGGACCACGACGCTATCGAACGCAACGTTGAGAGGTGGCTGAAGACGCCGCTTTCCGGGTTCGTGTTGAACTCTGAGAACGGCGAAGAGCAGTTTCTTTCAGAGGGCGAACGGATGGAAATTGTCCGCACCGTGAACGCCGCACGTGGGGGCGATAAGTTCATCGTTGGCGGAGTCGATAGTTCATCCATAACGGATTCGATTCGTACGGCCGAGGCACTGGTTGAGGCCGGGGCCGAGATGATACGTATACGGATTCCGAGGCTTACGCCCAACGTAAGCGAATACTTTGAACAGGTCGTGCCCCGCGTACCTGCACCGGTGGTCATCATCCACCAGATGGCACCGGG
Organism: Dehalococcoidia bacterium; assembly: GCA_026421215.1. GTDB lineage: Bacteria > Chloroflexota > Dehalococcoidia > Lucifugimonadales > Lucifugimonadaceae. The sequence goes on along the minus strand of JAPKBN010000003.1, from coordinate 109,074 downwards.
GGCATTCCACGGCGGCTCCCAGCCGGTTGGTGCCCCTGCCGAAGTTATTGGCGATCTTGTCGATATCGACAACGTGTTTGGATACATCGCCTCCGGGAACGTTCGATTTGAAGCCCGGGTGCGCAATTTCGTGACGACCGAAAAGCCGTTCTGGTTGGGTAACGGCGTCCTCTTGCTTGCGATGAGCGCTATAGGCGCAAACGGGGCCTGTCTCATGTTTGGGAATGTGGCTCCCACCGAGTGCCATGAGATCATCTCAAGTGTCATGAAGGGCGATCTGGCTGCAGCTCAGGAGATTCAGACCCGGATTATGGAAGCCGATCACCAGATTCTAGATCGCGGGGCCGCCGGCATTAAAGCGGCGCTCGATATTTTAGGTTACGACGGAGGATCACCTAGGTCGCCAAACCCACCGGTGACGGACGCCGGCCGTGAGGTTATTCGAGCAGCAATGCAAATCGCCGGGCTAATCTAGTCGGCGCAGAGTTGTCGATCAAGTAACGGCGTCCTTGATCGCATCCCCTTCTTAAGGCCAGCACGAAGAACTCTTCGTCCCCCTTGAAGCGGTAACAGAAATCATGTTAGCCCTTCCTCTCTTCGGGGTTTCTAGGACAGATGGCCGCGAATGTAGCGCACGAACGCCCGTGTCGGCATAGAATTCCGGCGCCGAGCAGCATCCGCATCGCCACAACAGGAGTAAGCCGCAACATGAAAATCAAGTCCGTTCGCGCCGTCGAAATCGATGTCAGACCCCCGATCAAGACCACTCCTCGGGTCCCACAACTGCCGGGTGATGGCTTTGTCAGCCCGATGCGTCGGTATCCAGAATTGACTCGTGACGACTGGTCAGCGACGTGGAAGCGAACTGCCTGTGTGGTCACCGCAGAAGATGGGACCTGGGGATTTGGAATGACACTCCACAGCGGTCCGACCGTCAGCATCATCAACGATCACCTCTCCCAGGTGGTCGAGGGCGGCAACGTGATGGCAACGGAACGGCTCTGGGACCTGATGCAACGCGCTTCGGCCCCTTACAGCAGCGCCGGACTCGCCAGTTTCGCCATAAGCGCGGTTGACCAGGCGCTATGGGACCTCAAGGGCAAGATTCTGGGATTGCCTGTGTACGAGCTGCTCGGCGGGCCGCAGAAGGAAAAGATTTTCGTCTACGCATCCAACACGGACATTTCGTACGGCACCGAGCACAGCATTGACTGGTTCCTGGAGCTTGGCTTTAAAGCGGTGAAACTGTTCCAGCGGGCCGGGCCCGAGGATGGGCTGGACGGCATCAAGAAAACTGAGGAGCTAGTCGCCGCTACGAGGGAACAGGTTGGCGACGAAGTAGAGATCGCTCTCGACGCATGGATGTCGTTCAACACCGATTACGCCGTACGTATCGCCGAGGCGTTAAGGCCGTATCGGATCAAGTGGCTAGAGGATTATCTGATTCCCGAGGATATGGACAGCTATTTCCGTGTCCGGGAGCGGATCCCGTTTCAGACGCTGGCCACCGGCGAGCACTGGTACTCGATACACCCGTTTGCACTGGCGGCGACTCACGGCCTGGTCGATATTTTCCAGCCAGACCTATCGTGGGTTGGAGGAATCACTGCCGCGGTCAAGATTTGTCACCTTGCAGAGGCACACGGGATTACAGTCATCCCACACGCCAGTTCTAGCTACCCTTGGGGACAGCATCTCGCGATGGCCATGCCGGCAGTTATGTGGGCCGAGAAATCGGAAGGGGTGGCGCCTCCCGGAGTGCCTCTGGAGGAGATGGTGTTACTTCCGGGGACTGCAGTCATCAAAGACGGCTACGTGACGCCGTCCGACGCGCCGGGACTGGGTCTGGAGATCAACCTGGAGTGGCTGGAAGAACGGGCCACCTAGCCGGCTAGCACCGGGGCTTGTTTTAAGGTTGTGGTTAGCCGCGGGCGTTGTATCGGTAGTGGGGACCAGATTGTTCTAGTTCCCAGTTTGCGAACCACTGATTGACGTGCGGGAGTAGTGCACTGCTCAGCGCCGCACGGTTCAACTCATGCGATTTCAGGGGTTGGGAAAGCGACGCCTTTAGTTCTGCGTGAACATCGGCCTTGTTCACTCGCGTCAATTCTCGTTCCTTCAACAGCACTTCGCCGTCCACGATCACGGTATCCACGTCCTCGCCCTTCCCCCGGTACACGATAACGTCCACGATGTTTGTGTCCGGGTCCAGATACGGCTCTGAAATGCGCGATAGATCCAGCAGAACGATATCGGCGCGTTTGCCAACCTCCAGCGTGCCGACCTCATTGCCAAAGAAAGTCACCTCGGCACCGGCCCGAGTCGCCATGTCGAAAATCCTGTGCGAAGACGGGCTCGGCACGCCGACGCCCGGCTCCCGGTGGATCTTTTGCGCCAGTCGCATCTCCTGGAGAAGATCGTTGTCGTCGTTTATCCCGGCCTCGTCGATACCGATCGCCACTTCGACGCCTCGGGCCAGCAGCCGGTTGATCGGTGCCACGCCGCTGCCAAGTCGCAGGTTTGAGCTGGGGTTGTGACACAGCATCGTTCCCGTTTCGACCATGAGATCGATATCAGAATCGGTCAACCACGTGCCGTGAGCGATCGAGACCTCGGGCCCGAGAAACCCCAGGTCGTTGAGGTGCGCCAGCGGTGTCGTCCCCCAGTGCAGGTTGCCGTACATTTTCTGGTAAATGGTCTCCTGGACATGGATGTGAATCCCGGTCTCGTGCTGTTTGCCGAACGCCTTTACATCGGCCAACATCTCATCCGAGCACCAGTGCACGTTATGTGCGCTGATGAAGATGTGGATCCGGTCAGATTGATTACGTTTAATCAACTCCTCCGTCAGGTCGAGGTGATCTGCCGACGATATCGGGCTGAACGGAAATACATCATTGATCTGAGTGACAAGCGCTATGGGCAGTGTGTTTAGAAAACCGTCGTTGTCTTCGTAAACAAGGTGGTTCTGGTCGCGGTTGAAGAAGGAAAACGCCGCCCGCATTCCTGACGCCTCGTATGCGGCGACAAGGCTACCGCCCCAGTCGTCCAGCGATACTCCCTCCGGTGCCGAGCGAAGGGCGTGATTGTGCATCACCGTGGTGATCCCGGATTCGATCATCTGAATGGCGCAGTAAAGCGTGTCCAGGTACGGATCGACGTCACGTTGCCCGAACTTGGTCGTTATCCATGTCTCCAGCGGCAGGTCTGGGGAGCCGAGCTGGAAGGGTGTCAATCCGGAATGGTGGTGGGCATTGATCAGCCCTGGGATGACGATGAATCCCGGGCCGCCGATCACCTCATCCGGTTGGTGGCGCGCCTTGAGATCATCGTACCGGCCGATCTCGATAATCTCCCCGTCGCGCTGGAATACAGCGCCGTCGGTGATGATTTCGCTCGCGTCATCGCCAAGCGCCCGGCACACGACATATTTACCACGTATTAACGATGAGGCCACTCGTTGTCTCCCAATGAACCTATGGAACGCCCCCGCTAGACACAGGATGTCGGTGGACGATCCTCGCATCGCAAATCGTGCATATCGGAGCGACTCAAAAATGGTCTGCGTAAACCGTTTAGTGTACCCGTGGGTATGCTGGACCCCCGAATTCTTATCGCTTGAGTTGAATCGCCTGTACGGAGACGCCTGCGATGGGATCCAGAGTCACGATGGCTAATGTAGGTGAATTCCCACCCGACGGCGCTCCACTGTAAAACGCGGGAGCGCCGTCTCCGCTTGTGACTTCACGGAAAACATGGACGTGACCCAGGGCCACGTAGTCGCAATCGGCTCCCGCCAGTTCATCAAACGTAATCTTGGAGCTGTACTCGTTATAGGGATCGTTGTTGGTCACGAGCCCGTGTGCGATTCCGACGTACCAATTCTCGGAAGAACGGGGCTTGAGTGCGCCCATCGGCCTGAATTCCGGGCTGTGGTCGTAGACAGGCTCTCCCCATACGGAAAGGCCGATCGAGTCTATGTCGAGGGTCTCGCCTCCACGTTCCAGCAACACGTGGACGTCTTCCCCCAAGGTGGAGCTATCGAATGACCCGTTCATCAAAAACGTGTCGTGGTTGCCGGGCACCACGACGACCGGACGGCCGAGCTCGCTAAAGCGCGCGAAAACGTCCGAAACCAACTCGGGAGCGACGCCCCTGTTGTCGAACAGATCCCCCGCCACTATGACGCCGTCCACCGAGTGTTGCCGGCTGAGCTGCAGGACCTGTTCAAATCCACGAATCGCATCATCCGGGTAGATGTCGCTTCCAAGGTGCAGATCAGATGTGTGGAGCAATTTGAGTTGATTCTGGGTCAAATTGGACATCCGTCAGCGGTTGTCTGAGGAAACCTTATCGCTATACAGATTGCCAAGTGAACCGATCGCCCGAGCCGCTTACTTTGCCGATGTTGGCTCCAATTTTGAGGTGCCCGGCAAACACCGTCCAACTGCCGCCCGCGGCCCGGCCAAGAATGTCACGCCGTGACGCACGTGCCATGTCCTGGTTCCAGTCAAACATCGGGCACCATTCGGTCTCCGTGACCTGTGCGACGTTATGGACCAGATCGCCGATGATCACACCTGTCTCACCGTTGGATTCGACCACTACGACCTGGTGCCCCGGCGTGTGGCCGTTGGCCGGAAGTATCTTAACGCCGGGAGCGACCTCTTCCTCACCGTCGACTAGATGCAGTACTCCAAGCCCTTCCAGCGGTTGGACCGACTTACCGATCGCGGGAACGTTTGGCGCTATTTCGTCACTGGTCCAGTGGTCCCAGTCTGAGCGGGCAAGCATGTATCGAGCGTTCGGGAAGGTAGCTCTCGGGGTGTCGCCATCGTACGAAACGTTCCAACCAACATGATCGCCGTGCGGGTGCGTCGTAACGACAGCCGATATGTCAGCCGGCTCTACGCCGTTTGCGGCCAGCTCTTCAAGAAGTTTTCCCGGCTCTTCGCCCGGTCCCATCGCCGTGTCCACCAGCACGATCGGGCCATTACCGTTGATTGCTTTTATCAGGAAAGCGCAGAACTGCGTCTGCCACATACCGTTCTCCAGAGCGAACTCCTGGTATGGACCCCAGTCATCGGCCGGTACATCCGGGTAGATCGCCGAGACATCCCGTGGTGGCGGGATCAGATCTACCAGTGCCGTGACTTGAAAATTTCCAATTGTTGCGCTCGTTGCCATGTATCCCTCGAATTAATCATCGTACAGCGGGAATCGGATATCACCCCGAACTTCTCCTGGCATACATGATGTTGCCTGACGATAATTCGGGATTTTCGCGTATAAGCCGGGGCATCGTACACCCCATCTTGAGGTCGGCCCGAATAGATCAGGCACCCAAAGTTGCCTCAAGCACTTGCCTCGCGCGCATTTAACGTCCACTCTATGGTGGCCCCGCGGTGGTTCGGGTCGTTTCTGGCATCTTGAGATGTGTTTCGGTCTGGAATTGCCGCGTCGGCCTCCCAACGTTAACCAACGGCAGGATATTCTGCCGAACCTCATATCGGCATGATCAGGAATACTCAGGAGATAATGAATGGCAGGGATGAACGGCAGTTCAAGCGCGACGGTAATGAACCTGTCGCTTTCGCGTTCCGCTACGGAAACCGTGGTCGATCTACCGGACTTCGATCGCGGACGTCTTGAAGATATCGGATTCCTTACGGCGATGACCCTGACCGTCATGTGCAACTACGCACAAACCGGCCACTTTGGAGGCCCTCTCGCGTACACGCCGTACACGGTGGCTGCTCACCTGATCGGTCCGGAACTCGGAGGGCTTAGATACGACTACCGCCGTCCCAAGCACCCGTTCTCCGACCGATTCATGCTGGCCGGTGGACACAACGCCCCGGTGTTGTACGCGCTCTGGATGATCCAGGGCGAGGCGTTGGCCCGCAAAGAAGCGGCAACCGGCGATAGCCGATACCACGCCGACCCCAATGTAGCGATGCTCCCGATCGACGCGCTTGGCTTCCGCCGCGGCGCAGGCGCGCTCAGCACCATGCTGCGTGAACACAACCTTGAAGACCACGCGCTCATGGGCCAGGCAGGCTTACGCGGGATCCGCGCACTCTCAGGCCATGCCGAGACTACGGACCTTACAAACGACGTGAACGGTGGACCTTCGGGTGTCGGAATCGCGACGATGGCCGGCAAAGCCGCATTCTGGGACATGGTGGGCGCCCCAGACTCTCTCAAAATCATGGCGATCGAGGGCGAGTTCGCCCTGACGTCCGGCCACTCACAGGAACTCAAGACGCAGGCAGTGGCGCAGCAGGTCGGCAAACGCCTTCGTCTCCTGTTGTCCTTCAATAACGCCGGAATCGACGATGAGCTGGTCGGCAGCGTCATCAAGTCCCAGTACGACGGTTACCGCATCGAAGACCAATGGTCTTCCTACGGTTGGAACGTGCTGTCGGTACAGGACGCCAACAAATACAACCAGGTCGTCGGCGCCTTCAAGACGATGGAAGACTGGGACCCGGACGACGACCGCCCAATGATCCTAGTCGGACCGACCGTGAAAGGGTGGTGGCCCGGGGCAGAGAATGGGCTGGTCGGAAGCGAGAACCAGATCATCGATCACGCAAGCCACCCATGGGGCTTCCCGATGAACGGCGACTACTTCCAGGCTCTGGCATCGACATTTGAGAAGAAGTACGGCGTGGAGTTCCAGGGGATCCATGACGGCCCACCCGCGGACGAGAGGGAGCGCCTGATCCAACTCAAGACCAATATGGATGTTTGTATGTCCGTGTTGGAACAAAACGGACTTGGCGATTGGCTTGCGGAGCGAATGGTCGAGATCGGAGAATCCGTCGACGATAATCTACCTCTGAAGACTGACAACAGGACAGATCCGTTCCAGGACACAAGGCTCGCGGTCGACAGCCTCCCGCGGGAAGCCCAGACCGTTACAGCCAAGAACCCCTTCTCTGGCGAGGAGAAAGAGGTCGCTATCAAGCTCTACGAGGAGCCGGGCAATGTCCGCGGCACTCGACGAGCAATTTCCGAGATCATCAAGTGGATGAACTACGTCACCGAAAACAAATTCATCATTGCAGCGGCCGACCTTGCTGAATCCATCAACGTTGAAGGCGGGTCGATTTGGGGTCACTTTGATCCGGTCACCAACCCGGCCGGTTCACGACTCAAGGCTGCCATTCAAGAGGCTGGGAACGCTTCCACTGCTATAGGACTGGTAAGTCAGTCGGCGTCGCTCGACCCGGACAAGCATGCAGGTGTTTGGGCCATCAGTGGCACGTACGGAGCGTTCACGCCCCTCATGTACCTTCCGGCGCGTGTCTGGAGCCAGCAGGCCCAGGACAGCCCGTTCCGGGTTGGCGTGCTGAACATCCTTGCCGGTCATTCCGGCCCGGAGACGGCGGCGGACGCTCGGACTCACTTCGGGATCTTCTCGCCACAGGTGTGGGATCTGTTCCCTCGGGGCCAGGTGATTCGCTTGAGCTTCTGGGATTACAACGATGTGGCCCCGGGCTACTTTGCAGCCGCAGAGATCGCAGCACGTGACCCAAAGGTCAACATAATCGTTCTCGAGGTCGCACGGCCTGACTTCGCAGTTGCGGACCGGACCACATTTGCGGATACCGACATCAACGCCGCCGCCAAGGGCCTTTACGTGATCCGGGACTTCGACCCATCGAAACCCAAGGGCGGATATGTGCTGGTGCAGGGATCTTCCTCCACGGTGAACCTGGTTTCGGTCCTCTCAAGACTCGAAGAGGCCGGGGTGAACGTGAAGGTGATCGCATCGATCAGCGAGGCGTTATTTGACCGTCAACCTGAGTCTTACCGGAACTCGGTGCTTCCTCCGGAGTCTCTCTACGACATGATGGTTGTCAGCACGGGCACGCATCGCGTGTGGCCCGTGAAAAACCTCGGCCCCTTGACCGACGAGTACTCTTTGGTGTCAGACCACAGCGACGAATGGCTGACCGGTGGTAGCGAGTCTGACGTTATTGCGGAGGCGCACCTGGACCCGGAATCAATCTTCGCAGGCGTAAAACGGTTTGCGGATGAGCGCGGGCAACGGCTATCCGGACAGGCTGCCGCACTTAACGCTCTAGCTGATTAATGAGCTGAAACCCATCAGGCCGCAACGCCGTGAATAACGCGCTGCGGCCTGATGGTGTTTTACGGTAGCTTCTGAAATAACAGGCGATACCCGTAAAACACGTGGGAGGAATTCCAATTGACTGACGTACTTATCGAAGAAAACGTCCCTGTTGGCGATTCCGGCCTCCTGGTTGACGTGTTTCGTCCGGCGAAGACCCACGGACTCGCTCCTGCCCTGCTGTTCCTGCCTGGTGGTTCGTGGCGGACAAAGAACCGTGGGGACATGAAAGACCGCTACGGGATCAAGATGGCTGAGCGCGGCGTGGTCTGCATCGCTGGCGAGTACCGGGTGATGACCGAGGCCCCGTGGCCGGCGCCGCTCCAGGATGTGAAGACGATCATCCGGTGGATGCGAGATTCGGCCGACCGGCTGGGCGTCGATCCGGACCGGATCAGCGCCGGTGGGAGCTCCGCAGGCGGGCATCTGGCGCTTCTGGCCGCTGGGACGCCGAACTCTTCCGACCTTGAGCCCCCCTATTTCGAGGACGTCAGCAGCGCTCTCGCAACTGCGATCGGTGTATACCCGGTGGTGGATCTACTTGCCACAGCGGAAAAGAACGATCTGTCCCAGCTGTTCCCAGACGGCGTGACAGAAGTAGCTCTTCTCGACGCCAGCCCGATCTCATACGCCAATCCCGATTTCCCGCCGACTCTGCTTGTGCACGGAACAGGCGATGTCCGCGTCGACTATCGGCGTACGGTCCGAATGTTCGATGCGTTGGAGGCCGCCGGTGTGCCCGTTGATTTGCAGTTGTACTCCGGTCAGGACCACGTGTTTGACCGTGAAGATATGTACAGCGGCCCCATCGCCGATTCGATGGCGTTGTTCCTCAAGAGGTACGCCCGGGCGGCGGTCGTCGCAGCCGCGGACTAGGTTCGAAATCCATTACAGGCTAGAATCCCTGATACCACTCATGTACATTAGGTACAAGCCTAATCAGATTAGTTAAAGGACGTACTCAACGGATGGGTCTTCAATTCGGAGTTTTCGACCACATTGAACCAGAAGAAGGCAAGCCCCTTACGGAGACGTATGAGAAGCGTCTAAAACAGATCGAATATATGGATCGTGCCGGCTTTTACTGTTACCACCTCGCCGAGCATCACACTCCGGCCATTCACAGCCTCGCCCCATCCCAGAACGTGTTCCTCGCCGCAGCTTCTCAACGCACGACAAAAATCCATCTAGCGCCCTGCGTTTACGTCCTTCCACTGCATCACCCACTCAGGTTGATCGAGGAGATCAGCATGGTGGATACCCTTTCCAACGGAAGAATGGAGATAGGTGTAGGGCGCGGTGGTGAAATGGAGGCATTTTTCTGGGGGCAGGAGGCCACCGCAGAGTCCAACTACGAGCGCTACCAGGAGACGCTAGCGGTAATCCAGAACGGACTGTCGAATGACCGCCTGAATTTCCAAGGAAATGTTTACAACTTCGACGACCTTCCGATGTTCATGCACTCGGTTCAGAAGCCATACCCACCAATGTGGTACATGCGGAACGCGGAAACTGCTGCTATCAACGGCATGGACACGATCATCGTCGGATCACTGGACAGCATCGGCCCAGAAGCAAAACGATACAAGGAGAAGTGGGAGGAGCACCAGGGCAAGGGCGCTCTCACGATCCACGGAAAAGAACCGAAGATCGGTTTGACTGTACATATGGTACTGGCCGAAACGGACGAGGAAGCCATTGCTATCGCCAAACCGGCCTGGGAGCAATATCGATACAACCTGGCGGCTCCCCGTCGTATTGAGGCAGAACGCCGTGGTCTTGACCGGTTCATGTCAACTAAAGACGGTCAGGGCTTTGGTTTCGTTGGAAACCGTCCGGCAAACGCACCGGCTCGCGAGTTGCGACGTGACATCGATGCCGAAATTGAGAAGTTTGACTCCAGCCACACGACACAGAACCCTGGCAGGCTCGGTGGCGTTGCGATGGCCGGTTCTCCGGCTTCGATGCGAGAGTATCTTGACGAATACGTCCAGAGCGGTGCGAACTACTACGTGTGTTCGTTCCAGTGGGGAAGCATCACGTCAGACGAGGCTATGCGATCTATCCGCCTGTTCACAGAAGAAGTGATGCCCCACTACGTGGACGCGCCGGCAGAGGTGTCCGCAGACTAGGGATGGGCGGTCTTTGTGGAACTCGTGCCCTTTTCACCGAGAAGTAACTACACGCGTGCCACTGAGGGTAGTGCAAGCGCCGCCCTTAGGTTGGGTTCGGAGGTTTAGCGATTAGCCCTTTGTGTCTGCTGGACGCGCGGTCACCGTCCGCGCATTCAGCAGGCCTCCTAGCGTCGTGACGATGAACGGCACGGCGTAGGTCAGCGGGATTTTCCAGACCATTGCGATCTGGAAGTTGCCCGAGAGGATAAAGTCACCCTGGTTGATCGCCACAAGCACGGTGCCGACGATTAGAGACACAGCCAGGGAGCGTTTCAGCATCGGCCGAAACTCCAAAGCGCAACGCAGACAATGCGGGGCCCGAGTCGCATTCAACAACATCTCGTAAGCGGTGCTGCCCAGGTCGCGACCACAGCGAGCGCAGACGACAGGTTCTTTTTGTGGCACTGCTGTCATTGCTGTCCGAGGTCTCGATTCCTCTGTAAGTCGCCACATTGTCATAGCGACATATGCCCGCTTCTACCGTGGTGTCACGGGCCGAATATGTGATCTCTGGGGATTTTCGCGTGCCAAGAGTAACTGTTCTGAGTATGTGTATTGGCCGCAACTCGAAGTGGGCGACTCACTGGTGACGATCCAATCATCAGATGGAACGCTAAGAACCTTGTTATCCGCCGGACAGAGTTTTCATTACTTTTTACTCCGAGTGCATATCGTATTCGGAGTAATGAATGCAGCCGCCTGTGCGAAGAATGGGCGATGGCTCTGCCAGATGCTCTGATGGCGTTGGAGAACAAGATCAAGCGGCGGTCACTATCAGGCCCAAATGTCTGGATGGCGAACAGGATGGCGGCAGGCAGGCCAGTGGAACGGCCAATTCCTAGACCGAAAAGTGGCAGAAGCGCTCACAGGGCGACATGGGAGAGTTCGGTAAAAAGTACCCAATCACCACCTGCTGCGCACCGGAAACTGAACAGGTTTCAATTACAATCAGACCATCATGAGCCGTAGTGGCTCATCAGGTCGTGGGTTCGCTCCCACAGAACATGGGACACGAGGCTGCAGGTGACAGAAGACCAGCCCCCCGGTAACAGGCAAAACGAGGCGTTTTCCCATTTGCTCGCTGTTGTTCGACGGCTTGAATGGGAAGGGCTGACGCCTCATGGCGACGCATGCTGTCCATCCTGTGCCGCCGCCAGGTCTACCGGCTATCACGACATCGCTTGCGATCTGAAATCTGCGCTTGATGGCGCCACCATAGATAATCGCTGGCCATGGTGTCATTGTGATGCCTGCGAATGCCCGAACCAGGTCGACCCTGCTCTATTAGGTACGCTCTGCCAAAACTGTGGCTGTGGCATCCATCATACCGAGCGTGTTCAAGGGGGCGTATAGGCCCCAGACAGCCTACCAGTCTCAACCGTCCAGACGATTTGGCTCTTCAGCGTGCTCTCCAGTTAGCGGAATGCTGGAAGCACTCGCTTTGCAAACTGCTCCATCTGCCGCGGCTGGTCGTATGACGCGAACCGCACGATCACTTCGTCGGCACCCGCGGCGGCGAACTTCCGTATGCGTTCGATAACACCCTCGGTGTCGCCGTATGGTCCCCAACGGTCGCCCCAGAAGTTCAGGCCGTAGTAGTCCGTCACCCAGCGCACGCCTTCTTCTTTGCCGCGAGCGGCGTCCGGGTCCAGGTTGACGGTCATGTAGTAGACCGACCGCAGCTCGTCCGGCGATCGGCAGATAGCTACGGCCTCCTCGGCGACCCTAGCCCTTACAGATGCAAACTCTTCCGGGCTGTCTGAAATCGAGATTATCCCGTCCGAAAGCCTAGCCGCACGTGCCGGTTGCCGATCCCGGCCGTCTCCGGAGTGAGTCGCCAATAGGATCGGTACGCCGGGGCGTTGATAAGGGCGGTAGCCGAGACTCACATCATCGAAATCGAAGTGCTGGCCGTGGAACGTAACGGGGTCGCCGGACCACAGCCCGCGCATGACCTCGACAATCTCTTCCACCCGAGTTGCGCGGGTCCGTTTTTCAACGCCGGCGGTCGCCCATTCGTTCTGTTGTGCATCGGTAAAAGCGCCGCCTACACCCATTGCTAATGTCAGCCGACCTTCTGATAACTGATCCACCGTTGCGGCCGTCTGCGCAAGTAAAACAGGGTGGCGCAGTGCAGCCAGTAGCACAGACGTACCCATCCGGACTCTTGAGGTAGATGCGGCCACTGCGGCCAGGGCGGTCAGTGGCTCCAGGCGAGGCTTGGCAACGAGGCTGTCTCCAACCCACACCGAATCGACCCCGGCATCTTCTGCGAGGCGCGCCATTTTTACGATAAGTCCTGCGTCTGGGGAGTCACCACCGGCCAGAACTACCCCGCGGGTGGGAAGAACGATTCCCAACAATGGTCCATCACCTGTCATTCAGTTCCTTCTTCTACTGGTTCTTTTACTGAATCGCCGGGATTTCCTGGCAGTAATGCTTCGAGTCCGGCCACCTGGATTTCACGCCGAAGATCGGCCCAGAGAGCTGGCACTAAATCTATGAGCAGTTCCATATCAGGAGCGGTATCTATGTCCAGCCCGAGTTCTAACCTGAAACTCTCGGGGCGGTGATCGACGTAATTGATACCGAGTTGCCTTGCCTGATCGATATGTCGATCAAAACTAGCCTCGCCAAGCAAGGTTGGAAAGGTTGTAGACAGGTCTACCAGTAACGCGTTTGTACCGTCATTTGCCAGGTCCGGGGCGATGACCAGCTGCTTGTCCTGGCCAGCCTCGATCAAGATAGATAAAGCTTCAGCGGTGACAAGCGGTATATCAGCCGGGAGGAACATGCCGTGGGTAGATCCCTCATCGATGGCGTCCGAGAATCCAGTGGCCAGGCATCCGTTCAGCCCAAGTCCGGGATCGGGCAACCAACCGGCTCCATCCCGCTCACAGGCCCGTCGGACAGCATCGTCGCCACCGTATACAACTACGTCTTTAATCCCCGGTGTAGCAGCGACTACACCGAGTACGCGTATCAACATAGCTAATGACAACAGCGCCCGTTGATCCGAATTCAGCATCGGGGCCAAGCGCGATTTCCCCTCGGTGATCGGCTTCATAGGCACTATCGCCCTGATCCGCCCCTGATCCATATCCGAACTCAGATCGACACCCCGGCCATTTTGCATACGGCCGTCGACAGGGCGATCTTGTGTGTGTCTTCAATCATGAGAGTCTCTGTCACAAGGACTTGGTATCCGAGGGCCTCAACGGCGTCACGGCTTGCCTCATCCTCGTTATCCATCACGAAATGCGTCGCGATTCCTTCATAGTGCTCGGCCACGGCCAGTGCGCTCGGCGGCTTGTGCGCAAACGTCTCAAATATCCGTGCCGCTGGGCCTTTGACCGCCCTACCACCAATTATCGGGCTTACTATCACCCGGGGCACGTCCGAAGCGACAATCATCTCCCTCACGTCCGGCAACGCCAGTATGGGGTCGACGCTGAGGAACGGGTTGGACGGGCAAAATACAATCGCTTCTGCGTTCTCAAGTGCCCTCTGAAACATCGGAGATGCGTTCGCGGAATCAGCCCCATCGAACCTTAGTCCGATCACTTCTGGCTCCGACCTGCGATGCACAAAGTACTCCTGAAACGACATTTCGCCATCGGTCGATTTAATAATGGTCCTGACCGGCTGGTCGCTCATGGGCAGGACCGGATGGCGCACGCCCATCCGTCCCGCCAGATCAAGTGTGACCTCTGAAAGTGTCATTCCGCTTCGCAGCATGTCTGTGCGGCGGAGGTGCAGTGCGAAGTCGTGATCGCCGAGCCCAAACCAGGTGTCTGCGCCAAGCGTTTTCAACGTTTCGAGCGCGTTGAACGTGTCGCCTGCAAAACCCCAGCCCGTATCGGGGTTTGCCAGGCCAGCCAGGGAGTATGTGACGGTGTCGATATCGGGCGATATATGCAGGCCGTAAAAGGTCTCATCATCACCTGTATTCACAACTATCGTTAGGGCGTCCGGCTTGAGAATTCTGGCCAACCCGACCGCCAGTTTCGCCCCGCCAACGCCCCCGGCCAGTGCGAGGACGCCGGACCTGCCGTTTCCTGATGATTGCGTCATCGATCACTTTCATGAATTAGCTTTCAACCTGGACCATTTTGCACCCGAAGGTAGCCGTCTGTAAGTGGCGATCAGGTTCAGGTCGTCTGATGACAGGCAATCGCTAACACCCGATACTTCATCTGAGGCCCAGTACGGGCAATATCAGACATCAAAATATAACCGCCACTGGCGTTGGCGAGAGGTTGAGCATGAACGGCCGACGGATTCTTGAAGGCGTTAATGTCCTGGATTTCACAAGAGTGATCGCCGGGCCCTACTGCACCCGGATGCTGGCCGATATGGGAGCGAACGTCTTGAAGATTGACGCCATCCCGGAGTCTCCCAGGACGCGTACATCCGGAAGCGCTGGCAACAACATGGGCAAGAGATCCATCACACTCGACCTGAAACATCCTGAAGGTATCAAGGTCGCGCACGAACTTGTGGCGCTGGCAGATGTCATGGTGGAGAACTTTTCCCCCGGCGTCATGGACCGCCTGGGACTCGGGTACGACGATCTGAAGGGAGATCACCCTCGACTGGTGTTCGCGTCTATCTCAGGGTTCGGCCAATCCGGGACATACGCGCACCGACGTGCGTACGGCGCGACGGCGCACGCCGAGGCCGGGTGGCTGTGGGTGCAACAGCAGGCTGCTGGAACCAGTGAACCTTTTGCCCCGGGCATCACCATCGCGGATATGGCGGCGGGCCTATCGTGTTTTTCGGGGATTCTGGCGGCTCTATACGATCGCGAAAACACTGGGCAGGGACAGCGGGTCGATGTCTCCCTAATGGACGCCCAGCTATCCATGCTGAACGAGGTCGCGGCGGCTCCGCTTAGCAGCGGCGGGGTCGACGACTGGAAGCCGTTCCGGCATCCGCTGCACGTGGCCAAAGACGGTCATATGACGATCAACATTGGCGGGGCACGCAACTGGGAGCGGATAGCCGAAGGTCTGGGACATTCCGGAGTGACCATGCCGGAATCGCCGGACGAAGCGAATTCGCTCGTGGGGGCATGGGTGGGCGAGCACACTGCGTCGGATGCGGCGGCAGGTCTTGAGGCGGCTGGCGCGCCTTATGGCGTGTCAAAGTCGATGCGGGATGCCGTTGAGCACCCCTATTTCGCCGAGCGCGGGATGATCGTTGAAACCGATGACCCGCTGGATGGTTCGCTACGGGCTATCAACACGCCGATCGTATTTTCAGGCGCAGGACGCGGAGCGACTTTCGGCCCCCCACTCGCAGGACAACATACACGTCCGATTCTTGGCGAACTGGGTCGCACAGAGGCCGAGATCGACGCTTTGATCGCAGCGGAGGTTACTTCGGATGGGGCCAATCCCTACGCATAACACCATCCTGTAGTGTTCCAGACCCCCCAGATGTCGGAAGCCGGGTTATGCTTCCGCCAATCTGTGATCGACGATCACTCGCACCGGCACACATTTTCAGACTTGAGGAGCCATCTATATGGAGTTTGGATTCGGAGTTGCGATGCGTGGTGACGCAGCCGCGCCGGAGTTCCTGGAACGCCAGGTCAAGCACGGAGAATCACTGGGATTCGACGTCGTGACGGTGTCCGATCACGTCATAATCCCGAAGGAAGTGCAATCGATCTACCCGTACAGCGAGGACGGCGCGTTCTCCGGGGTTGATGCCGGTGAGTGCCTAGAGCAGCTAACGGTGGCGATGTTCCTCGCCGCCCACACCTCCACCATCAAGGTCATGACATCGGTGATGGTCCTACCCCACCGGCCTCCGGTGCTGGCGGCAAAGATACTGGCCTCCTTGGACGTTTTGTCACGGGGTCGGCTGATCGTCGGGGTCGGTGCTGGCTGGATGCAGGAAGAGTTTGAGGCATTGGGCACGGCGCCGTACGAACATCGTGGTTCCGTCGCCAACGAGTACATCGGGATCTTCAAGGAGATGTGGACGAGCGACACGCCGGAGTACAACGGGACGTACGCCCAGATTTCAGGAATGAGCTTCTACCCGAAGCCAATACAGGATCCCCACCCACCGATCTGGGTCGGAGGAGAGAGCCCACCTGCGTTAAGACGCGCCGGTCAGCTTGGCGACGCCTGGTATCCAATCGGCAGTAACCCCGCCTTCCCTATGGACACACCCGAACGACTCGCCGAAGGTATTGCAACCGTGCGCAGACACGCCGAAGAGGCCGGAAGAGACCCGGCGTCGATCGACTTCGGGTATAGCGCAGGCTGGTATGACGATCGTGGAGAGAAGAGCGGACGTGATGGCGTACGGATGGTGTTCACCGGAACACCTGACCAGATCGTCGCCGACATACGTGAATTTGAATCACTTGGCGTGCGACATCTGATCGTCGGGCTTACCGGTTCGACGCCGGACGAGACATTGGGTCGGATGGAGCGCTTCGCGACGGAAGTTATGCCCTTTACCAAGTGAACGAAATTCGCGGACGGTGACACTGTCCGACACCATTCAGGAAACTCAATAACGGGAGAAAGATATGGCCGGAAGACTAGACGGAAAAATCGCCATCGTGACCGGTGCGAGCCGGGGCCTTGGTCAGTACTGCGCCATGCAATACGCCAGAGAAGGAGCAAAGGTGATCGTCGCAGCACGGACTGAGCAGGAACGGGATCCGCGACTTCCGGGCACCATACACGACACCGTACGCATGATCGAAGAAGAAGGCGGAGAAGCGTTTGCTGTGGTCTGCAACGTCGGCGATGTGGAGTCAATCCAGGGGATGGTCGACACCGTTCTGGCCAAATACGGTCGTATCGACATTCTGATGAACAACGCAGCGGTGCAACCGCCCGGATACATCAACACCATCCAGCCACGGCACTGGGAACTAGAGTTCAAGATTAACGTCCACGGCCCCTTCCACTGCTCGCGTGCTGTGCTGCCTGCGATGGTGGAGCAGAAGAGCGGCAACATCATCAACATCTCATCGGTAGCGGCGGATCGCGGTCTCTCGCACTACGGTGCCACTAAGCTTGCGATCGAGGCGATGACGCGAGGGCTTGCGAACGATATGAAGGACGACGGAATTGTGGTGAACGCCCTGAAACCGGTTGGCGGTATTGACACCCCCGGCATCCGTTTCGGGCGCGCTCCAGGCCAGGTCGGTGGCGGCACTCCGCACAACAAGATGCCTCCGCCCGACAGCTATGTCGAAGCGGCCACGTTGCTTGCGATGCAGACGGTCGATTCATGCACCGGCGGCATCTTCAACGACGTAGAAGCGGTAGATCGGTTTGCGGATGAGGCTACGAAGACGCGATTGGCGGCTGTAGAGCCTGTATGAGGTTTTAGTTGGGAGAGGGGGCTTCGATTACTAACTGGAAGGAATAATTAGTTCAATGAAGATCACACGCGTTTACACAGGTGATGATGACGAATCCCACTTCGAGGACCTTGATATCAAACTCAGCCCAACAGTGACCGGTGCACTCTCCGAGCCGCAGGACGTTACGAAAATCATCTTCAGAGAGACCAGTCCCGATTACGATCTAGACTTTCACACGGCTCCCCGTCGGCAATACATAATCAACCTATCCGGGGGGGTGGAGATCGAGGTCGGAGACGGCTCTAAACGCTTGATCCCGGCGGGAGAAATTTTGCTCGCGGAAGACACGCACGGCCACGGCCACATCAGCCGAGCGGTTAACGGCGAGATGCGCCGTAGTATCTTCGTGACGCTTGACTGATCTGGCGCAATTCTAGATGGCAGGAGATAGATACATGGCTGAACGTTTAGGGCGGCTTGAAGGGAAGGTCGCGATCGTGACAGGCGCGGGCTCTCGGGGGCCGGGCGTCGGCAACGGCAAGGCGACCGCCGTGCTTTTTGCACGCGAGGGCGCAAGCGTTCTACTCGTAGATGCGCAAATTGAGCGCACAGAAGAGACGCTCGCCATGATCGAGGCCGAGGGTGGGATCGCCAGTACGTTCCAGGCGGACGTCACAAACGAGGAAGACTGCAAGTCCATGGTGGACACCGCCGTGGAGCGCTACGGCCGGCTAGATGTGCTGGATAACAACGTCGGCATCAGCCTCCGCAAAACGGTGCCTGAGATCGATATGGACGATTGGGACAAAGTGCAGAGCACCAATGTCCGAAGCATGGTGCTCACCTCCCGGCACGCCATCCCGCGCATGATCGAGACCGGCGGCGGGTCGATCGTAAACATCTCCTCTGGGGCCGGTATCGAGGCTATCGGAGACGCCGCTTATACGACCTCAAAAGCGGCGGTTATCGGACTGACTATTGCCATGGCGGGCGATCATGGGCGAGAGGGAATCCGGGTCAACTGCGTTGCGCCGGGAGTCGTTTTCACGCCGATGGTTGAGTACCGATTGGACTCAGATATGCGACAGCATCGACGAAACTCCACG
Organism: Dehalococcoidia bacterium; assembly: GCA_026421215.1. Taxonomy (GTDB): domain Bacteria; phylum Chloroflexota; class Dehalococcoidia; order Lucifugimonadales; family Lucifugimonadaceae. Next base: position 90,312 of record JAPKBN010000003.1, on the reverse strand, counting down.
ATGCTCGGGACCGAAGGCACGGCGTGGGACGTAGGCAACGCCGCCCTGTTCCTGGCGAGCGACGATGCCCGCTGGATAACGGGACACGTACTGTCTGTAGACGCCGGAATGTCGGTCATATCCCGGCACGCTTATCCGAACTGGCAGGTTTAGAAACGCACTGGCATACGGCCCGGAAGGCCCGATGATTACGAACTCGGCATTGCACGGAATACGGGTGATCGACCTTTCGACCTCCGTATCTGCCGCATGGTGCGTCCGAATGCTGGCCGATTTCGGAGCGGACGTGGCGCTCTTCGAGGATGCTGACGGCCATCCTGTGCGGCGTCTGGGGCCGTTCGACGACACCGGGAACAGCGTGATCGCCGAGTACGTCCTTGCCGATCGGCGTTCGGCCATCTTAGAGTTCAAGTCATCAGATGGCATCTCGGCGGTTCGGGCGGCCGTGGCGGGTGCCGACGTGTTGGTGTGCTCCGGGACGCGGGCCGAGATGGAAACCTTTGGACTCGACTTCAACTCTCTGCTGCAACTGAATCCAGGAATAGTCATTTGCTCGATCACGCCGCATGGATCAACCGGAGCGCGATCCAAACACCCCGGCAACGATCTCACCACCGCAGCCCTGTCCGGTTGGGCTTCGATCAACGGGCTTGCGGGTAAGCCGCCGCTAAAGCCGAGCGGGCTCCAGTCGTCCTACTGCGCCGGAACGATTGCATACGCCTCGATCGTGAGCACTCTTCTCGCACGTTGCAATCAGAACCCCTTTCTTGGACAGTTGATTGATGTGTCTGAGCTTGAGGTGATGACTTCAACATTTGGTCCTGCCCTACTGACCAGCCAGTATCAGCGTGAGCCGCAACCCAGGAAGACGAAAGTGGATATGTCCACTGGTCCGGTGCCGGTCAAAGACGGCCACTTCGCCCTCACCATCAGTCGTCCGCATTTCTGGCGTGACGCTATGAACGTTCTGGGATTGGACGACCTGGCAAAGGACCCTCGCTGGGGCACGAGTTGGTATCGGAAGGAGCATGCCGACGAGTACGTAGACCGTGCCCAAGAGAAGCTTGCGCAGTGGAACAAGATGGACCTATTCGACACTCTGGCAGCGTTGCGTGTGATCGCCGGACCGGTGCTCGAAACCGACGAGTTGTCTGAAAACGTGCACCTGAAGGAACGGGGGTTCTTTCGCACCCCGGAAAACAGTGGCCCACAGCACCCCGGCCCTGCGTTCCAGATGAGCGCAACGCCGGCGCATCTAAATCAGGGGGCACCGGGTCCGGGGGATCACACGGCGGAGGTGTTGCGCGATTTCGCCGGTCTTAGTCAGTCCGTTATCGATGCTCTTCTCGCATCCGGGGTGGCTCGATGAGTGGTCCCCTGACAGGATATCGGGGCATCGTTCTGACTCAGGCCTGGGCCGGGTCGTACGCGACACAGCTGCTGGGAATGCTCGGGGCAGAGATCATCCAGGTGGAATTTCACGGCCGGCCGGATTCATGGCGCGGCTCCTACGACCGGCCGATCCCAGACACAGTGGCGGATGCTCCCGGAGCCGCCGCAGACCAGCATCCGTGGAACGTCAATCCTCTCTACAACTCTGTCAATCTAAATAAACAGTGCATCACGCTGGATCTGACAGACCCGGAAGGCGTAGATATTTTCAAACGCCTCGTCCCGCTGGCGGACTTCGTGGCTGAGAATTTTGCGCCGCGCGTGCTAAGCAATCTGGGGATCGAATACGAAGCGCTGCGCCAAATCAAGTCGGACATCATCGTATGCAGCCTCTCGGCCTTCGGAAATAACGGACCGTGGCGGGATGTCCCCGGGATCGGTGGCACCATCGAGCCGATTTCTGGGATGTCCTCCTTACTGGGCTACGAAGACGGTCCTCCGCTCAACTCCGGGCAGATGTACCCGGACGCCGCAGCCGGGTTGAACGGATTCGCCGGAATCGTCACGGCGTTGATGCACCGTGAGATGACCGGCGAGGGCCAGTACGTCGATCTATCGATGCAGGAATCCAGCCTGGCATTCATCGGCGATGCACTGCTTGAGGAGCGCATGACCGGGAATGTACGTGGTCGCCGCGGCAATCGGCATATGACATTCGCCCCGCACGGCATCTACGCGACGGCCGACGATAAGTGGCTCGCACTGGCCGCAGAGACGGAGAGCCAGTGGATGACTCTGTGTGGGGTCGCCGGTGGGAACGGCTGGCTCGAAGAAATCCGGTTCTCGAACAACGCCGCCCGAAAAGCGAATGAAGACGCGCTTGATGCTGAGATCAACGCATGGGTTGGCGGTCACAAACGTGACGACCTTGCGGAACGCTTATCGAACGCGGGTGTAATCGCGGCGCCGGTGCTGGACGCCCATGAGGTTGCCGATGACGAGACACTCCGCGAGCGCGGCTTCATCGTAGAAATCGATCACCCGGAAGCCGGGACTCACCCGCATTCCGGGATACCGGTGCAGTTCTCCGGCACTCCGGTGATGGTGAGCCGTCACGCACCCCTGCAAGGTCAACACACGCAGGAAGTGCTTGAACGATTGCTTGGCCTCGAAGAAGACGAATACGCGGATCTAGTTAATCGCCGCATCACCGGCGCAGGGCCTTCTTAAACAAAGTTAATCAACAAGTGCGGGAGCGCATTCATGCCACCCAGCGACTACAAACAGATCCTTTACGAGCAGCACGGGCGGGTTGCTCGGATCGTTCTCAATCGGCAGAGTTACCGCAACGCTCAGAGCCGTATCCTGTTGGAAGAGCTGGACCACGCTTTCGGGTATGCGGGCGAGGACGACAGTATCGGGGCGATAGTCCTTGCGGGCGCAGGCGACCACTTCTCGGCAGGCCACGATCTGGGAACACCGGAAGAGATGGCGGACCGTGAACTGCGTCCTATCGAGGAGGGGCTCCGAGGCAAGTACAGGCGGGGGTTCGACCAAAACATCGATAAGTCCTTACGCTGGCGCAATCTTCCCAAGCCCACCATCGCCGCCGTACAGGGTTACTGTATCTTCGCTGGATGGATCATCTCGTCAGCGATGGACGTGGTGTTTGCCGCTGAAGACGCCATGTTTCTCCCGGCCAACTTCCAGTACTTCTCGGTGCCTTGGGAGATGCACCACCGCAAGGCCCGCGAGATCCTGTTTGAGAGTCGGTTCGTGGACGCTCAGGAAGCGTTGGAGCTTGGCTACGTGAACCGGGTGTTTCCGAAGGAGAAACTTGAAGACGAGTCGATGGCATATGCAGCGCGCGTGGCAGCGAACGATCCGTTCCAGTTGCGGATGATCAAACTTGCGATCAATCAAATGCAGGACGCTCAGGGCTTCACCCAGCACATCCAGGGCGCCTTCCCGCTCTTCAACCTCAGCTCACTTGGTGAAAGCGACCCGGGATACGCCCTGCAGAAGCCAGAAGGAAGACGACGGCCGATGGTCCAGCGGGCGTTCGACAACTATGAGGCGCTTCAAGCATCGAAACGAAACGAGTCAGAGTCGAATGGTTGATTCCAGGGAAATTGAGACCGCCGAACTGACCGCTCTCTCCACCGGCGCGTGGATCCTTGGCGCAGGCGGCGGCGGAAGCCCTTACTACTCGTATCTGAACATGCGAGAGATGTACAAGGCGGGCAAGCGAGTCACACTGATCGATCCGATGACACTGGGCGATGACGATCTCGTAGCGGTCGTTTCCAGCATGGGAGCGCCTCTGGTTGGCCAGGAGCGATTGCGGGATCCTGATTTCGCCGCCAAGCCCGTGCGGATGATGGAGGAGTACCTCGGACGCAAGTTCAACGCCGTCATGTCTCTGGAAATCGGCGGCGGCAACGCCCTGCAGCCCCTCATGGTGTCGGCCGTGACGGGGCTTCCGGTGGTCGATGCTGACTCGATGGGGCGGGCGTTTCCGGAAGCGCAGATGACAAGTTTTGCCATTGGAGACCTCCAGATGTTCCCGCTCTGCTTGGCCGACATCCGGGATAACGAGACGATCGTCGCCCGAGCCGCAAGCTGGAAGTGGATGGAGCGGATCAGTCGGAAGATCTGTACCGAAGTGGGTTCGGTGGCCTCTACATGCAAAGCGCCCCGTTCCGGCAAAGAGGTCAAGGACTGGGGCATTCTCTACACGACAACAAGGGCCATCGAACTCGGTCACGCCGTCGAGGCCGCCCGTGCCGCACATGAAGACCCGGTGGCGGCGGCACTGGATCAAGAAGGCGGAATACTGCTGTTCCGCGGGAAGATCACGGATATAGACAGACGGGCCACCGAGGGATTCCTGCGCGGCTCGGCCGCGATCGATGGGCTTGATGAGGACGCCGACCACGAGTTTCGGTTGGAATTTCAGAACGAATTCATCATCGGCCTCCTGGACGGTAAACCAGCGGCCACGGTGCCGGAGATTATCTGCGTGATGGACACACTATCCGGCGAGGCGATCGGCACGGAGACCCTTCGTTACGGTCAGCGGGTCTCCGTGATAGCCCTGCCCGCGGCGTCGATATTGACCTCCGAGCGTGGCCTCCAAAACGTTGGGCCGCGGGCGTTTGGATACGATATGGAGTTCAGGTCTGTGTTTGCTGACGGAGCTCAAACATGAGGCGTATCGGAATAGATGTCGGGGGAACTAACACGGACGCTGTCTTGATTCAAGATGACTCTGTGGTTGTCGGGGTCAAAACGCCAACCACAGAGGATGTCACCGGCGGTATTTTGAATGCCCTGAAGGATCTTGTGTCCGGGATGGATGAAGGTCCCGGGGAAATCGATGCCGTGATGATCGGAACCACGCATTTCACCAACGCCGTGATACAAAGACGCGATCTGAAACCTGTCGCCGCCGTACGTATCGGTCTTCCTGCAAGTGCATCTCTTCCGCCATTTGTGGACTGGCCCAATGATCTTGCGAGGATCGTTCGTGGACGCGTATTCATGATCGAAGGTGGACACGAATATGATGGGCGCCCTCTTGTCGATTTCGACGCCGACGAAATGCGAAAAGCGGCACGGGAGATCGCTGACTCCGGTATCACGTCCGTCGGTATAGCAAGCGTCTTTTCGCCATTGACGGCGGAGTGTGAAGAGGCTGCAGGCGAGATAGTCCGACAGGAATGCCCAGGAGTGGACATCACACTCTCTCACGATCTCGGACGCATTGGTCTGCTAGAGCGTGAGAACGCCACCCTCCTGAATGCCTGCATCATCGATCTTGCCCGTAAAACCACTCGCGCTTTCACAACGGCGCTTGGCCAAAGTGGCATACAAGCGCCGCTCTATATGACGCAAAACGACGGCACCGTGATGCGGGCCGAATTCGCCGCAGAGTTCCCTATTTACAGCTTCGCATCCGGACCGACGAACAGCATGCGGGGAGCAGCTTTTTTGACGGGGCTCAACGACGGAATTGTTATCGATGTGGGTGGCACCACCACGGACGTAGGGGTGCTACAAGCAGGTTTCCCTCGTGAGGCCAATAACGTAGTCGAAATCGGCGGAGTCCGCACGCTTTTCCGAATGCCAGACCTGCTTTCAGTGGGACTTGGAGGAGGTTCTGTCGTGCAAGTAGGCGGTTCTTCGATTGGGCCGGTCAGCGTCGGACACCGGATCACCACAGAAGCGCTTGTGTTTGGCGGCGATACGTTGACTGCCACAGACGTTGCCTCAGCGGCTGGTTTAATCAAATTTGGCGATACTACTGCCGTGGAATCTCTAGAACCATCGGTGCAGGACACAGCCATGAGTCGAATAGCTGAGATGGTCGGTGAGGCCGTTGACAGGATGAAGGTTGATGCCAACCCAGTTCCACTGATCGCGGTCGGCGGAGCTGCATTTCTAGTTCCGGACCAACTATCTGGGATTTCCGAAGTCATCCAGGTCGAACATCGTGGGGTCGCTAACGCGGTTGGGGCTGCAATCGCCCAGGTAAGTGGCGAAGTAGATCAGGTCTTCACCGAGATGGGTCGCACGGCATCTATCGAGGCGGCAACGGAATTAGCCAAAAAACGTACCGTCCTAGCGGGCGCCGATTCAGCAACATTATCCGTCGTGGAGGTGGAAGATTTGCCACTTTCATACGTACCCGGCGACGCACTTCGGGTACGAGTGCGTGTAGTAGGGGATACGGCCCCGAAGTAACCAGTGTGACTGGCTATTCACTAAGTGTTCATCTCGCGTCGCCTACCCGACGGTTAGCGACCTTCCCCTCAGGGTGTCTAGAGGTCGAGCAGAAGGATTTAATTTGAAGTATGACGTCGTAGTCGTCGGAGCTGAATCCGGCGGGGCAACCGTCGCTGCAAGGCTATCGGAGGACCCGAGTCGCAGCGTTCTACTTCTGAAAGCTGGGGCCGGATTCCGACAAGTCAGCTGAAATTGGCCATTACTGCCGTGTTAAGGGCGTCAACGGACTTCGAGTAGCGGACGCGTCTGTTATGCCCTACTGCGTGCGAGCAAACATAAACGCCACGGTCATCATGATCGGCAAGCGCGTAGCTGATTTCATCAAGGGAGACTGTTAGAACATGCGACATCGAAACGATCAATGCCTTGCGCTAGTTCGAATTTCCTTCGTCCCTACACACGACTCCGATAGCGACTATCCTTGTTCGCCGCGTGCTCATACTTCCATTTTATTTACCACTAGGTTTAGAGACCATTGGGTTGAGTTATCCAGAGTTTGATCAGGGAGAACCGGCGTGAATTATGACGTCATCGTTGTTGGATCTGGCTCCGGCGGCGCGACTGTTGCGACAAGACTTTCAGAAGACCCGAACCGTAGCGTTTTGCTACTGGAAGCCGGGCCGGATTACCCGAACGTCGACTCACTTCCAGACGACGTCAAATTCAATCACGGCACCGGGACAGACCTTGGAATCGGCCTCAACTCTGCTGTAGGCGGAGACCACGACTGGCAGTTCACCGGCACCGCAACAGCCACAGCCCCTCCCATGCGTGTCCCACGAGGGCGCGTCACTGGCGGAACAAGTGCCATCAATGGATCCGTTTTTCTGCGTGGCTTACCTGAAGATTTCGACGACTGGGCATCACGGGGCAACCAAGAGTGGGCGTACGAGAAGGTATTCCCCTACTTGAACAAGATAGAGACCGACACTAATTATTCCGGCGACTACCACGGCAACGACGGGCCGATCATGGTTCGTCGCTTCATGCCGGATGAATTGATGAACGACCAGGCGGCATTCACTGACGCTTGCCGGGACGCTGGTTTTGCCAACAGCCCAGATCACAACGATCCGGATTCCACCGGCATCGGCCCTCTACCCTTGAACAATCCCAACGACATCCGGTGGAGCACCAGCATTGGTTACCTGTCGCAGGCGCGGCACCGCATCAACCTCACCATCAGACCGAACTGTACGGCTCATAAGGTCATTTTCGACGGCCAACGCGCATCCGGGGTGGTGGTGGAATCTGGGGGGGAGACCTTCACCGTTACAGGCAACGAGATAATTTTGTCTGCTGGCCCAATTGCTAGTCCTCAGTTGCTGATGCTGTCCGGCATCGGGCCCGCTGCACACCTTCGCAAGTTTGACATACCAGTTGTCCTAGACTCCCCCGGGGTGGGGCAGAACCTACGGGATCACGTCACGGTTCACACGCGCTGGAACGCGAAAGATGACTTCCAGATGCCCGGCACCGATATCGGACCACAGAAAGTCGCTCTCCGGTACACGGCGACGGACTCGAACCAGCGCAACGACATGATAACGGTCATGCGCTGGAACTCTCCCGAAAGGCTAATTGTGATGAGCGCCGGGCTTTATCTAGCGAAGTCTTCGGGAGAACTACGACTTACTTCCCCCGATGTGTCTGTCCAACCATCCCTCAATTACAACTTCTTGGACGATCCGTCCGACATAAAACGTTTGCGTGATGGAGTGCGATTGAATCTTCGCCTTTCGGAACACAAAGCGTTCGAGCCGATCATCGGCGCCCTTATAGACCCGGCGCCAGCCGATCTTGTGACGGATGAAACGTTAGATGCGTGGATGATGCGCAACGTAGAGACGATGCACCATATCTCTGGGACAGCGAAGATGGGTCCAGATTCGGACGAAATGGCGGTTCTGGATCAGTACTGTCGTGTGCGAGGCGTTGAGGGCCTTCGCTTGGCAGATGGCTCGGTAATGCCGGACTGCATCCGCGCCAACACGAATGCCACGATCATCATGGTTGGCGAACGCGTCGCCGACTTCATCAAAAACGGTAAATAAGCTAGCGACAGCACTCGAGATCTTGGCATTAATAGATGGCCTTGATTCCGGGTAGAACTCAGCCATATTTGTCCCGGAGCCTGCTGTACACTCCCGATTGAGTCTTGTTTGGGCCATGACCGTACGCCCTTGAGAGTAGCGGAGAGTAAATTTTGGATTTTGAGCCCGCCTACACGGCTGAACAGGAAGCCTTTCGTGAGGAGGTCCGTTCATGGCTAGCAGAGCACGTTCCTGTGATCGAGGGAGATTCCGACTCTGACGAGAACTACCCGAAGTACCGAGAGTTCGGCCGTCAGTTGGGCAAACTTGGCTGGTTAAGGCCGACCGCACCAGTGGAGTACGGCGGCGGCGGTCTGTCGGTCGACAACGCCATCGTGATCGGCGAAGAGATCGACGCGTACGATCTTGGAATTCCGCCCTATTACGACACAGGAGGAACTCTCGGTGGCGCATCGATCCTTGTGTGGGGCACAGACGAGCAGAAGACCCGGATGCTGCCGCCTATCTTCACGGGCGAGGTCGTTACATGGCAGTTGCTCACAGGGCCAGAGGCTGGTTCCGACCTAGCTGGAACGCAAACCGAGGCGGTTCAGGATGGCGACGACTACATAGTGAACGGCCAGAAGATCTATGTCGGCGGCACCCACGGTGCTGACTATCTCTGGACTATCACCCGCACCGACCCCGAAGGCAAGCGCCACGAGAACTTGAGCTGGTTCCTGATACCGGCGGATTCTCCCGGTATCACCATCACGCCTATGGACTTGATGGGCGACGAAGGCGGCGGACCGGGACGCGGGCATAAGAACACGATCTTCTTTGACAACGTTCGGGTTCCTGGATCAAACCTTGTCGGCGGCGTGAACAACGGTTGGAAGGTCGCCACCACTCACCTCGAGCTTGAACATGGCTCCGGCGGCCGTATTGGGCGTAACCGATGGTTTGACCGTGCTCGACAGCGCGCGATGGGCCTCAAGAAGGGTGGGAACCCGATTCTGGAGGACAGCGATGTCCGGGACCGGCTTGCCGATGTGTTCATCAGGACGGAGGTCGCCCGACTATTCGATCTCCGGAATTTCTGGATGAACCGCTCTCATATCGAGATGACGTACGAGGGCCCGCAGGCTTCTTACTTCCGGAAGATGGCCCACCTAGCGACCGCGGAGTCAATCATGGAGCTGGTCGGCCCTTATGCTCTGACCAACGACCCTCGTTGGGACACGTCTGGCGGGCAGCTGGACTCTTTCATGAAGTCCAGCATCGTCGACCTCCACCCGGGAGCGACCGCCGACATCCAGAAGGTGATCATGGCCCGCCGTATCGGCATAGGTAGGAAGGTCCGGGAGAAGGCAGGCAAAACGGCTGAATAAGCGGGTATATGCCAGCTTATTTTCGATACTTCGCCCAGCCTCAAACCGCCTGAAGAAAGCCAGTTTCAACATCCATGGATCTTTCACTCACAGAAACGCAGCAGCTACTGAAGTCCGGAGTCGAGGACTTCATCACCCACGAGTCCCCTCGTGAGGCGATCATCGAGCTCGTACAGACCGAAGAAGGTTACTCACGGGACACCTGGAGCAAGGCCGCCGAAATCGGATGGCTTGGCATGGTGATCCCGGAGGAGTACGGCGGAAGCGGTAGCAGCCTCACCGACACAGCGGTCGTGTATGAGGCGCTTGGATATGGGCCGGTCCCGGGTCCATTCTTCTCGTCCGGCGTACTGGCAGCGCACACATTGCTAGCGCTCGGCGATCCGCCCCAGAGGTCGGAATATCTGCCGAAGATCGCCAGCGGTGAGAGTGTAGTTGCGCTCGCGATTACAGAGCCGGACTGGGCGTGGGGAGTTGACGGGATTCAACTGAAGATCGAGCGTCGTAGGAATAGCTACGGGCTGAACGGCACCAAACTGTTTGTGTACGACGCCTTCACGGCAGACTACCTGATCACAGCGGTGCGTACCGGCGACAATCCCACCGATATAGGTTTCTTGATGGTGGACACATCGCTTCCTGGCGTATCTATTCGGCGGATCGAAGGCTTCCTCACTACAGAATGCGAAGTGACCTTCGATAACGTCGACGTCCCTGGTGACGCACTGCTTGGAGGATCGGCCTCTGCGCTGAGCGGTTTCGAGGCGGCGCTGCGGCACTCCACACCGATCCTTTGCGCATTCAAAGTTGGCGGTTCCCAGGCCGTTTACGACATGTCTGTTGAGTACAGCCGTGAGCGAGTTCAGTTCGGACAGCTGATCGGTCGATTTCAGCACGTCCAGAACCACATCGTTCAACTTGTAAACCACCTTGACTCAGCGCGCTGGACCACCTACGAGGCGCTGTGGAAGATCGACGCACACAGGCCGGACCAGGAAATTTCGGTGCATCTCGCGAAGGCTGTCACCAGCGAGGGGTTCGTTCAGGCGACCAACTACGCGCATGAAGTACACGCCGGCGTGGGCGTCATGCGGGAGTACGGCCTATCGCTTTTCACACAGCTTTCGCGTTCTCTATACCACTCACTTGGTGACCCTAAATATCACCGCCGGAAACTAGCCGATCTGGTCGCCGATTACGATCCGACCTTGAGATCTGACTCAAGCAACGGAACAGGTCCCTAGTAATTTGACTATTTCACCCGATGCCCGTCGGAGGTGACATGGGTTTGAAGCTTCCCGGCCAACCGTTACAATCCGCCCACCCCACTAACTCATTTGGGTGAAGCCTGGGAGACGTTGACCTTGACTACCGCCGCAAGATCCGGAACCGACATCGAGCTGATCGCCCATCTGTTGCGACGCGCAGGGTTTGGCGCAACGTGGGAAGAGCTTCAGGCTGCCGGCGATCTCGGTTATCAGGGGACGCTCGACCTTCTTTTCAACCCTGGCGACCCGGAGTCGATGCCTTCGGACATCATCCGTAGGTACCATCCCGACCAGTCGATTACACAGATCGCTCCGTCGTCGGGATCGGTCTGGATGTACCGGATGTCGACCACGAAAACGCCGTTTGAAGAGAAAATCGCGCTGTTCTGGCATCGCATCTTTGCCACTGGTCAGACCAAGTTGATTCAGGGCAAAGTGATGCTCACCCAAATCGAGATGTTCAGGCAGTTCGGTCTTGGCAGTTTCCGAGACCTGCTCGTCCAGCTCTCCCAGAACCCGGCGATGATCTTGTGGCTGGACAACCAGGACAATCACAAGGACAACATCAACGAGAACTACGGACGAGAAATCCTCGAATTGTTCGCCATGGGCGTCGGCAACTATTCAGAGCAAGACATCAAAGAATGCTCACGAGCTTTTACCGGCTGGACGATCGCGAACATGCCGTACATGTCGATCAGGATGCGCAACAACACGTTGCGCCCGTACGGATACGTCGCCTGGCAGTACAAGTTCGACCCTGAAGATCACGATGAGGGTGAGAAGACGTTCCTGGGTGAGACTGGCAACTTCAACGGCGATGACATCATCGACATCATCTGTAAGAACCCAGCCACAGCACGCTTCATAGCACGCCACTTGTACCATCACTTCATCGCCGACGAGCTCCCCGTGCCGCAGTGGCCGTTCGAGGGTCCGAAGGATCCGGGAGCGATCGAGCTGATGGTCGACGCCTACTTCGCCGACAACTACAGCATCGGCGCCATGTTGCGGGCGGTCTTCGAGTCCGAGATGTTCAAGTCAGAAGCCACTCAGTACGCCCGCATCAAGAGCCCCGTCGAGCTTGTGGTTGGAACATTGCGACTCGCCGGCGGCTTTGACTGGCCGACCGCCGATATCTTCAAAGCGACCGCCGCCTGCGGCTTTATGGGGCAGGCGTTGTTGGCACCGGTGAGCGTCGAGGGTTGGATGGGCGGCGATGACTGGATAAGCACCGGTTCGATGGTGCAACGGATCAACTTCGCCAGCGCCACGGTCGGTGATCCCACCAAAAAGGGCATCAAATCGATCATCAATCAGATTTCTGACCGTCACCCTCGAGGACTTGTAACACCCAAAGCGCTGGTGGATGAGTGCCTGGAACTTGTCGGTTCTCTCAGGGTCGAGGACGACACTAAGGAAGGGATCGTCACGTACGCAAGGGAACAGGGCGACATCGACCCCCGCACCGATGATGGAGTGGACAAGATCGTTTCGGTCCTTCAGTTGATCGTCTCGACCCGCGAGTACCAGTTGGTCTAATCCTGAGGCCGAGTCCTCATCCCATCCAGGGTCAGGCAGGGTCGTTACGGAGTAGTTGAATTATGGCAACCGAAACTGGGGCCAGGCTTGGCCTCGAGTACCGCGACACAAACGGATTCGGCGCAGCACAGGGCGGGCGCGGGTACTACCTTCCTGTGGATCTCGCGGTGCGAAGTGACGGCCGGATATACGTCCTGAGCCGCGGCGACGCGATTCAGGGCGGCAACGGCATCAAAATCACCGATATCGACCACAACTGGTTCGAAGAGATCTCCAGTCGCGGGATCGCGCCCGGGCAGTTCATCTCCGCGACGGCGATCGCTTTCGACGCCAGCGACCGACTGTTCATGGCTGACGAAGCGCTTCACCGCATCACCATCTTCGATGCCGACCACAACTACGAATCTCACTGGGGGACCGAGGGGTCCGGCGAGGGCGAGTTCGACGGACCGTCTGGCATAGCTTTTGACCGTGACGGAAATCTTCTCGTGGTGGATGATAAGAATCAGCGCATCCAGCGCTACACGCCGGACGGTAAGTATCTGAATTCATTCGGTTCCGCGGGTGATGGAAATGGCGAGTTCAGCTTCCCTTGGGGCGTCACGGTTGCGCCGGACGGTGTGATTTACATCGCAGACTGGCGCAATGATCGCATCCAGCGGTTCACCCACGAGGGTAAATTTATCGACGCCTGCGGCACCACCGGACATGGCCAAGGCCAGTTCAACCGGCCGGCAAACGTCGCTGTTGACGACGATGGGAACATCTTTGTCGCCGACTGGGGCAACCAGCGCGTCCAGGCTTTCGACAAGGACTGGAACTTCCAGACAAGCATCCGCGGCGCGGGCGAGCTGTCCAAGTGGGCGGCCGAGTACATCGACGCCAATGCCGACGAAAAGGAAGCACGCTCCACCTTCGACCCTTATCCGGAGCTTGATGTGAACGATCCGCACGAGGTATCGGCCCGGACGGAGCCCTACTTCTGGGACCCGGTATCGATCGCTTTGTACGACGACACCCGGATCTTGATCCTAGAGACCGGCCGACACCGATTCCAAGTGTACGAGAAGGTCTAGTCCGGGCGACTGCTTTCGTAAGCACGGACATGCACACTTGAACCGATTGTCTAGCGATGGTTTGAAGGTTATCGCGTTCACGGTACAATCCAGCACAACATCTGGAGGCTGTTACATGGCTACCGCTACGAATATTGGAACCGAACTTGATCTAATTGCGCATTTGTTGCGCCGTACAGGGTTCGGATCGACCCCCGGAGAACTTGAGGAAGCCGGCGAGCTCGGCTACGAAGGAACGCTTGATCAGCTGTTCAACCCGGGTGACGCAGATCCGTTGCCTGTTGACCTGATTCGCCGGTATCACGCAGACCATAACGACCTGCGCATTCCGCCATCATCTGGCTCGTTCTGGATGTACAGGCTGGTGACCACCAAGACACCATTCGAAGAAAAGATCGCCCTGTTCTGGCACCGTGTGTTCGCCACGGGACAGACGAAGGTGATCCAGGGCAAGGTCATGATCAGCCAGATAGACATGTTCCGTAAGTACGGCCTTGGCAGCTTCCGTGAACTTCTCATACAGCTATCCAAAGACCCGGCGATGATCCTGTGGCTGGACAACCAGGACAATCACAAGGACAACATCAACGAGAACTACGGCCGTGAAATTCTCGAGTTGTTCGCTATGGGCGTGGGCAACTACACGGAAGATGACGTTAAAGAGTGTGCGCGGGCGTTCACAGGTTGGACGATCGCCAATATGCCGTACATGTCGACAAAGATGCGGAACAACACGCTCCGGCCGTACGGCTACATCGCATGGCAGTTTGAGTACGACGAGTCGGATCACGACGATGGCGAGAAAACGTTCCTTGGCGAGACCGGAAACTTCACGGGCGAAGATGTCATCGACATCATCTGCAAGAACCCGGCGACTCCACAGTTCATTGCTCGCCACCTGTATCACCACTTCGTGGCCGACGAACTTCCCGTTCCGCAGTGGCCGTTTGAAGGACCCAAGGATCCGGAGGCCATTCAATTGATGGTCGACGCTTACTTCGCAAATGATTACAGCATCGGGGCCATGCTACGAGCGATGTTTGAGTCAGACATTTTCAAGTCTGAAACTAAACGGTTCGCAAGAATCAAGAGTCCGGCAGAGGTCGTAGTTGGCACCCTGCGCCTGGCCGGTGATTTTGACTGGCCGACAGATGACGTTTACAAGGCCACCGCTGCCTGCAACTACATGGGACAGCAGCTTCTTGGCCCGACAAGTGTTGAGGGATGGATGGGCGGAGATGACTGGATTAGCACCGGCTCTATGGTCCAGCGGATTAATTTCGCCAGCGATACAATCGGTGATCCCGACAAGAGGGGCGTTAAAGCCATCGTCAGCCGCATAGCGGACCGTCATCCGTCAGGAAATGTCGAGCCCGAAGCGCTGGTGGAAGATTGTCTTGGACTGGTGGGCCGTCTGCGCGTGGAAGACGGCACACTCAATGGTCTCTTGGCCTTTGTGCGTGAGCAAGGTGATGTCGATCCGTCGACCGAGGATGGGGCGGGCAAGATCACTTCCCTGCTCCAACTGATCGTCTCCACCCGCGAGTACCAACTTGCCTGATATGTGTGCAGTGGCGCCAGAAGCGGCACACGGAGTAATCCAATGACGACTGAAATACGGAAACAAAGACAACTGAAGTACATAGACACCAACGGCTTCGGCGCCGCCCAGGGTGGTCGCGGCTACCATTTTCCTGTCGACTTCGCTGTCCGAAAAGATGGGCTCATCTTTGTCTTGAGTCGCAGCGGACAAGGGTCCCTCGCCGGAACGGGCATCAGCGTCACGGACATCGACCACAACTGGCACGGCGAGTTTTCCGGATACGGAACCGGCGACGGTGAGATGCAATGGGGTACCGCCATTGCGATCGACTCCAGTGATCGTCTGTTCCTAGCCGACGAAAAGATGCAGCGGATCACCATCTTCGACTCGGAAAACAACTACGTGAGCCACTGGGGAACCGCCGGCTCCGGGCCAAACGAGTTTGATGGCCCTTCAGGATTGGCATTTGACGCCAATGGCAATCTGCTTGTTGTCGACCACAAGAATCACCGCATCCAGCGGTACACAGTGGACGGCGAATATATCGATTCGTTTGGTTCTGAAGGATCGGCCAAAGGCCAGTTCAACTATCCCTGGGGCATCACCACCGCCTCGGACGGAAGGATCTACGTAGCCGATTGGCGCAACGACAGGATCCAGCGCTTTGAAGAAGACGGCGTGTTCATCGACGCGCACGGAGAGTCCGGAGACGGAGATGGTCAGTTCAATCGGCCTTCTTCGGTCGCCGTGGATGACGACGGTTTCATTTATGTGGCCGACTGGCAGAATCAACGTGTGCAGGTGTTCGACAAGGACTGGAACTTCCAGACGATCGTTCTCGGTGAAGCTGGATTGTCTCCGTGGGCGGCTGATTACATCAACGCCAACAAGGACGAGAAGATCGCTCGCGAGGTATTCAACCCCTACCCCAAGTTGGATGTCGATGAACCTTACGAAGTTTCGGCCCGCACTGAACCCTATTTCTGGGTACCAGTTGCGGTGACGACATATGGCGATGACCGGTTACTCGTGTTAGAAACCGCCAGACACCGATTCCAGATATTTGAAATTGTCTAAAAACTAATGCGCCAATCCGACAACGGCGCTACGATGTCATCCGGTCACCAGAGATGGCCGGGACAACCCTGACGCAAACGGGTCCAGATGGAGGAAACGATGGCAGAGCAGAGAGAAAAGGTGCTGGTAATTGTCCAGCTTTCAGGTGGTAACGACTACCTGAACTGCGTCGTTCCGTGGGAAGATCCCATGTATCAGGACGTGCGGTCGGGTGTCAGGATCACCGAGGAAGACGTGATTCCTCTGGACAATGGCCTGGGACTTAACCCCGGCATGGGCGCGTTCAAAGAGCTTTACGATCAGGATCGCGTCGCCATCATTCACGGCATTGGCTACCCGACCCCCAGCCGGTCACACTTTCGATCGATGGACATCTGGCACACCGCGACCCCGGACAGGGTCGGTGATGAGGGCTGGCTTGGTCAGGCCGTTCGCCAATTGGACCCGACAGGATCAAACGTGGTGACCGCCGTTAACTTCGGCAATGGCCTGCCACGCGCCCTAGCGGCCCCTGGCGTCCCTGTGGCCTCGGTCGGCAATCTGGACGACTACGGGCTGCTGACCGGCATGTCTGGAGCAGAGCAGCGTGAGAAGGCATTGACCGCCTTCAGTCGCATCTACACGCCAGGCGTCGGCAGCGGCATGGTGATGGACTATCTGGGCAAGACTGGTTTGGACGCACTAAAGGGCGCCGACATCCTCAAGCAGGCACCGAAGATGTACGAGTCGACGGTGGAGTACCCCGACAACCCGATCGCAAAGGCCCTAAAGGGCGTCGCACAGGTTCACTTTGCGGACCTCGGCACCCGTGTCTTTTACACGACGTCCGGCGGTTGGGACACGCACACCAATGAACTCTCGTTACAGAGAGGCCTGTGGGAAGAGGTTTCGACAGGGCTTCGCGCCTTCTATCAGGACCTCGAAGAGCACGATCTCGGCCCGGAGGTCACAATCCTCGTGTTCTCCGAGTTCGGTCGTCGAGTCAAGGACAACGGCAATGGAACCGACCACGGCTCCGGTGGCGTTTCGTTCGTAATCGGAGATTCAGTCAAAGGCGGTCACTACTCCGAGTACCCGTCCCTGGACGTGGGCCGGTTGATGGAGGGCGACCTGCAATACAATTTTGATTTCCGTGGCCTTTACACGGACCTGCTGGAAGACTGGCTGGGACTGGACGCGCAGGAGATTGTTGGCGGGAATTTTGAGAAGATTTCGCCGTTCGCTGTGGCCGTGTAAATCCACTCTTAGAGCAACGATGAAAGAGGGTCGATGTGAATCGGCCCTCTTTCTGGTTTTCTGAGATCTTTGAAAGGCGGGCGACGGGCAGAGCTAGCGCCGTCCATATGGGGTTGATGCGAGTAATCTGTCATTCCGAAGTCGGCACGCGAGGAATCTCCCGGCCATCGTTCCGCCGCGTTTATGTTCTATCTTTCCCCTACGGCGTTCTAAGTGACAATCCAAGTCGCAAAAAAAACGTACCCTGCGACAAGAACATAGGTCCCATCAAGAGAAGGTGCATGGACAACCTGAAGGTCCCTACAGAATCACGCCGTCCTGGCGGAGTTCCTTTATGTCTTCCTCTGACATCCCTACCGCCAGCATTACGGACTCTGTGTCGGTGCCCAATCCCGGGGAGACACCTCGGATATCGGTCGGAGTCTCGGACATTGAGACCACAGGGCCTGCCAGTCGCTGTGGGCCAAAGAGTGGGTGTTCCAGGTCCCGCATGAAGCCCATCGCCTCGACCTGTGGGTCATCCGACATTTCCTCGGGCATATTGACCGGCGCTACCGGGACGCCGGCGTTTGTAAACGCCTCAAGCCAGTCCTCCAGTGTGCGAGTCCGCAGGGTCGACCGCATCTCGGCATGCAGCGCGGTCGCCTGGTCCATGCTTTGTTGCTGCGACTCGTCAAAATCGGGCTCATCACTCGGATCGTATGCGATCCCGAGAACAGTTCGGGCGGCAGCTCGGTTCGCGGGAGTAAGCGCGCCGAGCACCATCGATCCGTCCTTCACCTGGTAGGTGGAGTAGTACGCCCTTGAAGCAACGCGGGACGCTCCCCGGCCTCTTCGGTAAGCATCCTGGACCTCAGAGTAGCCGGCGCCCTGTTTCCTAAGCTCTAAGATCTCCGTAACCATTGGGTCTCGTAGTGTGGCGTCGTGCACCGGCTCCCGCATGACAACGGTGTCCTGCACTGCTATCGCGGCCTGAAGAAGAGACGTCTCGATCTTTTGTCCCTGGCCAGTTATCGCCCGGTGATACAACGCTGACGTAATGCCGACAGTCGCCGAAAATCCGGCGCAGTAATCAGCCAGTGAGATGGCGCTTATGTTGGCAGGCTGACCGTGCTCGTCGACTTTTTGATCGGCCATCATGAGGCCGCTGTAGCCATTGGCAACGATATCTGTGCCGCCGCGATCACCCATAGGCCCCCGATTCCCAAAACCAGTAATCTCACAGTAGATAAGCCCGGGGTTGAGCTTTTTGAGCGTTTCGTAATCGATGCCAAGACGCTTCGATACGCCAGGCCGGAAGTTTATGGTCACAATGTCGACGGTCTGAACGACCTTGTGAATGAAGGCGAGTCCACGCGGATCACGAAGATTGACAGCGACACTTTGCTTGCCACGATTCAACGACTGAAATCGCTTCCCTTCGTTTGGCATAACGGTGCCGCGGTTGCGGTGTGGGTCGCCTGTGAGGGGTTCAACCTTTATCACTTCGGCACCCAGGTCGGACATGATCGCACCGTTGAACGGCAACGCTACGATCTGTGAGAACTCCAGGACGCGAACGCCATCCAACGGTCCGGGCATGCTGCTCAATCCTCCTCGGGCTATCCTGGCGCTTATAACGATCTCGGAAGCTCCCTCTCCCAGTGGGAGAGGGTTAGGCCGAGGAAGACGTTCCGTAAGTCGAATCCCTCCTTCTACAGCCCTCCTTAGTGGCCACGGAACTCGGGTTTTCGCTTCTCCAGGAAGGCGGCGACGCCTTCTTTGTGGTCGAAGGTAGTGCGGGTCAAGTCCTGTCCACGTGACGCCAGAGGAAGGTGCTCGGCAAGGTCCTGCTGGTAGGCCTGGTGGATCAACTGCTTCACGATGCCCATTGCGTAGACTGGCCCGCGGGCCAGTTTGGTGGCCATCTCGAGCGTTGTCTCCATCAGTTTGTCGTCCGGCACGACTTTGTTGGCAAGACCTATTCGGTACGCTTCCTGGCCGTCGATCGGGTCGCCCGAGTACTGCATCCAGAGGGCGTTCGCCATGCCGACTAGTTTTGGCAATTGCCATGCCGAGCCATCCGCCGGGACGAGGCCGTTACGGATAAATGCCTCGTTAAATCGTGCGCTCTCGCCGGCGATTCTGATATCGCAAGAAATCGCTATGCCGCAACCGAGGCCGTAGGCATGGCCGTTGACGGCAGCGAACGACGGCTTGTGGAGGTTGTGAAGCTTTGGCACGATCGCTGGTCCAGACTTCTGACCTAACGCCTCACGCGCAGTGTAATCCGGGTCCAGTTCTTCCCAGGATGTAGCCCGTGGCTCGGGAACTGCTTCGGCTGCGGTCTCGGCGTCGTTGATGCGACGCTGGAACCCACGGACATTCGCTCCAGAAGAAAACGCCCTGCCCGACCCGGTTATCACCAGAACTCGAAGATCGTTATCTGCGGCGAACCGATCGACTTCCGACTCAAGCTCCGGCATAAGCGGCTCACCAAGCGCGTTGAGCGTGTCCGGGTCGTTCATCGTGAGGATGAGCACCCCTTCGGGCGTCGTCTCGGAGATGATCTTCGCGAACGGCATCTGGGCGGCTCCTGACGTTACGGGCGATTGAGATTTGAATGGAAAACTGCGGGGAGGATAACGCAGGCGTGGATCTCGCGGGGAATATTGGACGACGACTAATTAGCTCCAGTGGGTTCTATAACTTCCAGTCGTGTTGCACGAGAAACGTCATGGGCCGATTTGCATTGGCATAGCGTTGTGAATGACGGGGTAACGGCGTTTATCACCGTGTTTAGGAGCGGCGCGCTGAGGGCGATCAACCTGGCATCTGGCGAGTCTCCGGGTACGAGACAAAACCGGGCGCGTTTGCGGCTGGAGAGCAGGCGTTTCAGGCGCTTGGATGCGCCGAGTGTCACATCCAGAAGACATTCTTAGACGGAGAGATACAGGATGTGGAAACTGGAGACCCGGCGCCGGAGAAGAACTCCCACGAGCTCGGGACGATGTTCGATACGCCGAGTCTGTGCTGACTCTGGCTCACCACGCCACGCCCCACGAAGGGATTGCGAACACACTTGACCAGGTGTTGTAATCCAGGACAACGCACAACGTGACGGGCAATTGGGGAAATGGCGAGATCGACGATCTCATCGCCAACTTACTCGCGCTACCGGTCGGGAACTAAAGCCCAATCAACCCAGTTCTCGGGCCGCGTCTCGCTCTAACTCGCCCAGCTTCTCCACGCGCCTGCGAAAGTGGTCTTCGGTGCTGAACTTCGCGTCCAGGAACGCTTTGAGTATCTCTTCGGCGAGGTTCAGGCCGATTATCTGAGCCCCGAGGCAGATCACGTTCACATCGTCATGTTCGACGCCCTGGTGCGCCGAATACGTGTCGTGGCTCAGAGAGGCGCGTATCCCTGGGATTTTGTTGGCTGCGATGGCGGCGCCGACGCCGGTGCCACACACCATGATCCCGCGGTCTGCCCTACCCGACTTGACGTCGCCGCAGACGATCCGCGCTATGTCCGGGAAATCGACTGGCTCTGTGCTGTTCGTCCCGTGGTCGACGACGTCGTGGCCCCATGATTGAAGCAGGTCCACTACCGGAGCCTTCATCGGGAATCCGGCGTGATCCCCTCCTATGGCGATCCGCATTTGTGGGGTCTTTCTTTCAGATCAGTAGTGGATCGCTGTGCCCAGGCCGCCAGCCGCTGCGATGACATCGCCGTTTATTGCGATCGACCGCGGGGAAGCCAGGAAGGTAACGACATATGCGATTTCGCGCGCATCGACCAGGTGCTTTATCGAATTCACGCTGTCCATCTTTGCCTCGATCTCCGCCTCCGACACGCCCTCCGCAGCAGCACGGTCAGTGACGACGCTGACGGTCCGCTCCGTCTTCGTGGCGCCGGGGTGAACAACGGTCACGTTGATGCCGTCCGGGCCGAGCAGATTCGCCAGGTTTTTCGTCATCGCCACGACTGATACATTGCGCATGCTGCCGATGGTAGAGCCCGCGTTTCGGGCGGCCATGCCAGAAATGTTGATGATGCGGCCCCAGCCCTGCGCCTGCATGAGCGGAGCGACGGCTTGTGCTCCTCGAAGGTAGCCCATGACCTTGACGTTCATGTCAGCCCACAGGTGATCCTTCGTAGTCTCCGCCAGAGTCGGAACCGCACCACCTCCGACAACGGCCGCGTTGTTGACCAGAATGTCGATGTGTCCGAGCGCCTCGTTTGCCTGCGCGACCATCGACTTCACCGAATCGTCTTCGCTGGTATCGACGGTGATCGGTATGATGCGCCGCCCGGTCTCCGCAGCCAGTTCGGTGGCGGTCGCCTCAAGCGCTTCCTTGCCTCGTGACGCGATGACCACGTCTACGCCTTCAATCGCCAGTTCCCGTGCGATGGCCTTACCAATGCCACGACTGCCGCCGGTGACGATCGCAGTTTTTCCGTTGAGTTCGAGATCCAAAGTACATCTCCCCGATCAGCCAGGCATTCCGATGCCTCATTGATTCACTTGTGCGGGCGTAACTGTATACCGGGTTGTCCTGGCAAGCGCCAAATCGGCCTGAGATCGTTCATGCGATGGAGTTACATTGCCGAGCGGCTGAATCATCTCCATCACGTATTCCATGTATTCGGGGTCTACCGGGATGGCACTTCTCAATCTGCATGGGGGTTTCGAACTGGCTGTTGCCGCGGAAATTAGACTCTCAAAACAGGCCAGTCGAAAAGTCGTTCGCCGATAATCACTAGAATAGGGATGTAGGCCCACCAGGTGCGAAGGCGCCGTCGACGAGGAGGTAAGGCTGATGAAGCTCAGGGATCTGATGACCAGCACGGTATATACGATCGGCTCGGAACAGTCGATTGTGAACGCTGCTGCCCAGATGCGGGAGCTTTCGGTCGGGTCGCTTGTCGTGATGCGAGGCGACGCTGTTGAAGGCATCCTAACGACCTGGGACATGATCGCAGGCTGTCTTGGAGCAGGCCACGATCCGCACGACTGCCCGGTGTTCAGGCACATGAGTAGCCCGGTGCACACGGGGCGCGTCGATATGGAGGCCGTGGACGCAGCGCGTGTCATGGCAGAGCGCGGAGTCAGCCGACTACCTGTGGTCGACGATTCAGGCGTGATGGTCGGGATAGTGACCTACGCCAACCTGTCGCGAGTCATGGAGCAACTCACACGCGATCTGCTGGGTGGCTGGCAGCGCCCAGTTACCTAGATTTAGTCCGTGGGGGCGCCGCTCGCTCCGCCCGTGCTTCGAGGAACCTCAGGACACGGGCGAGGGCCTCTAGAGGTCACGTAGATTGCGGACGCGTTAGAGACTTCTCCCTCATCCTCGCCTTCTCTCGCTGGGAGAAGGGATTGGCCTTATCCCTTCAACGCCGCCACTAGCCGCTCCGCCACGAGCTGTTCCTCGCCGTCGTTCAGTCCGACCATGCCCACCTGCATACCGCCGAAGTAGGGGTTCACCCGGGTCCAGATCGGCGGATCTCCGTCCTTTAACTGCGCGACGACTCCGTCCTCCGAAATGCCGCAAACTTTCTCGTCGATGGTCAGGAAAAGGTTAAACACGGATGCGCCGGTCGGGTCGCGATCGGCCTCTACCTTTACTCCCGGAATTCCGGTAATGGCGCGCTCGATATGTGTCAGTTTGACATCCAGTTTGGTGATGCGCTCTTCGTGGTTCATCGTCAGCCACTCACGCACAGCTGCGGCCACGCCGACGATCTCCTGTCGGTCGATCTTCTGGGGTCGGCCGATTCCGCGGACCCTCCGCTCTTCAAATGAGATAAAGCTGTTTAGACGGACACGGTCGATCCAAATCTTTGAGCCGACAACCATGCCCGCCGAGTGCGGTGTACCGATGTACTTGGTTCCGTAGGCCACCATGTCAGCCCCTAGCTTGGCGTACTTACCCATGTTCTCCGTCGGGTACACCTGGCCAGCGGCGTCCACGATCACCGGAAGGTCGTGCTTTTTGGCGATCGCAATTACTTGCTCGATTGTGAGGACTGACGGGTCTTTTATCTTCTCGTTTGCGACATAGTGAAGCGCCGCAGTCTTATCGTTGATCGACGCTTCAAGATCTTCCTCGGACGTGCCTTCATCGGTGCCGTATTCGATCAGTTTCGCACCGGCGAAGTTCAGCGTGCGATCGTAGTGATAGCGCTGCTTTTTCTGGATAAGGATTTCGTCCGCCATTCCAGTCGTGTCCGGAAGCTGCGCAACGAAATCATCATTGTCTCGCGCCATAGCGGCGGCGGTTGAAAGCACAAGCGCGGATGCTGCCCCCGAGGTTATATAGGCGGACTCGACGCCTAACATGTCAGCGATCAAACCGCCGGCCTTGTTCTCCAACTCTGGCAGCGGTACGTATGCCGAGTTGGCACGCTCCATTGCGTCCCTGACAGTTGGGGATGTCTGCGACCCACCCAGTAGCGTCACCGAACCTATGGCGTTAATTACGGGCGTGACACCGAGCTCGTCATAGATGTCTCCCCAGCCGGGCACTGCCATTGTGGCACTCCTTGGAATTTTATTGGGCACGATTGTTACAAGCCGTTGTTTCAACCATCGGCTGTTGCGGCACACGCGGCGCAGTCTCGCGCTTGAACCGTTTTGAATCTACTGGCGAGGTTGTTGCAACTTATGACCGAAACACTGTTTCTCCGGTTCACATATGTCAAAGGATTTTCGCCAGTCGTATTAAACTGCGCTTATGTCAGGCGAGCCACACTTCACCCATGCCCTTTTCGACTTCTTCGGTGAGCTAGATCTAAATAATGATCGCGAATGGTTCAAGGACCAACGCGAGCGATACCTTCGCGATGTGCGTGATCCTATCGTAAAGTTCATCACAGACTTTGCGCCGCGCCTATCCGGGATCAGTTTTTCGTTCGCGGCCGATCCGAGACTCGTTGGAGGATCGATGTTCCGCATCCATCGTGACGTACGGTTTTCGAAGGATAAGAGTCCATACAAAACTAACGCCGGTATCCAGTTTCGGCATGAACGTGCTGGCGACGCTCACGCACCAGGTTTCTATTTACACCTGAAGCCAGGTGGTTCTGGAGCGGCGGCGGGAATCTGGAAGCCGGGGCGTGACGAACTGGCAAAGGTGCGTGGAGCGATAGCAATAAGCCCATCCGGATGGCGTGATGCCACCTCTCGCGATGAGTTTAAACACCGATGGGATGTTACCGGTGAATCGCTGGTTCGCGCACCTCGTGGATTCGACCCTGAGCACCCGGAAATCGACGAGATAAAACGCAAAGATTTTATCGCCTGGTCGTCATTTACAGATGATGAGATATGTTCACCTGATTTCCTAGACGAGTACACAGATGCCTGCTACAGCGTATCCCCGATGGTGGAATACCTGACCAGGACAATAGGATTGGATTTTTAAGGCTTTCCAATCCCACCAGAGGGCGAACAGTAATTCTTGCACCTAAGAGGTGTGGACGATCGGGACCCTCTAATCAATCTCTTCTTCCGCCAAGCATCGCTTGATTATTAGAACAACCGTTCTAATATATCTCTAGCGGTGATATCAACACACCGCTCTGAGTAACTCTGGGGGGTGGAGTGAAAGCACAACAGCAGGAGAATGCAGCACAGGGGGGATTGATCTAATACCAACCCCTGATAGAAAACGCGCAGCCATAGCTTGCGTCCACATCCCCAACTTCATGTGGCAGGTGGAGTTAATGAGGCGGCCTGAACTGGTCGATCGTCCAGCGATCATCGTTGGAGAAAACGGTGCGAACGCCAGCAAAGGTGCGCAGTCGGTACTCGACTGGTCGCCCGAGCTTGGCCCAAAGATGAGCAGGGGTATGCCGCTCAGCGAGGCGCTGGCTATCGCCCGCAAGGATGTGCTTCTACTGGAACCGGATATGCCTCTGTATGGGCGCACGTTCGGCGAGGTCCTAGTCGGGCTTGAGGCGCGCTGTCCCGACGTGGAGCCGGACACTGAAAGAGCCGATAGTTACGGGCTCGGCCGTGCATACATCGGCATCTGGGGGCTCGACCGGCTGTACGGCGACGACGCCCATGTAGTCCGGGCGCTGTCCAACGCCGTGAACCAGTTCGACGCCCGCATCGGTGTTGGCGAAAACAAGTGGCTGGCGTACGTTGCGGCATCGGCCAGTTCATCGGGGCGCGGACTCAAGATAACGGGCGAACCAGGCCGGTTCCTCACGAAGCTTCCGGTTGAGCTGTTGCCTGTGGATTTCAAGCTGACCACACAACTACATGGATTCGGCTTGCACACGATGGGAGACATCGCAGCGCTGCCGCCGGGCGCAATGCAAGCGCAATTTGGCAACGACGGGACGCTGATGTCAGACCTCTCGAACGGCATCGACCAGCGGCCTCTCGTGGCACATCGGACGGAAGAGACCGTTTCGGAATACTTGGAATTCCCCGACGCCACGGTAAGCATGACGGCGATCCTCCCAGCGATCGAAAGCCTCCTGTCACGTGCGTACACCCACCCACAACTCGCACGCCGGTATGCACGGGAAGCAAAGTTGGAGGCGAGTGTCCTGCGTCGATCGCCGTGGACGATGCGCGTGGCGTTCAAGGAGCCTGCCGGGTCACCGACGAAGGCCCTGTTTTCTATTAAATCTAAGCTGCATGATCTGGCGCTGCCGGGGCCGATAGAGGACATACGCCTGACGCTTTCCCGGCTGACCGGCGAGGCCGGTCGCCAGGAGTCCCTGTGGGCAGAGGTCCGTCGAGATCAGAAGTTGCAGGAAGCGGTGAATCAACTAGAGGCACGGCTGGACACAACCCCGCCGGTCTATCAGGTAAGGGAGTTAGAGCCATGGTCCCGAATTCCGGAACGAAGGCACGCGCTAGTGCGATTAAGCCCTTAAACACCCCGACTCAGGTGACGGTGAACGCAGACGAACGCGGGATGCCGTCGTCGGTCTCTGTTAGGGGCAAGCTGAATAGGGTGGTCGCTATCGAGGACATGTGGAAGATCAACGACGAATGGTGGCGGGGACCGGATAAGGAGATAGAGCGGGTGTATTTCCATACCCGCTTATCCGACGGCCGCCCGGTAACGCTGTTCCACGATCTGGTAGTCGATGGCTGGTTCCGGCAGTGAGGGGTTGTGTTTCTAGAGACAGCAGCCATCTAAATGCCAAGACGTAAAAAGGAACATCGGAGCCGAGCCGGGAATTATCGCGATCTGGATATAGCGCCAGGTGGGCCATGTGATGCGGCTGAGATTGCTGAGCAGATTAGCTCGAGATCTGTTGATAGTTCTCCGAGGTTGGAGAAGCGGCGTACTTCTAGCGTTCGTGCTCGTGAGGCTAAGGCGCGTGTTAAAGAAACCCTTGAACCTCGCTCATCCTCCTACGCCGAGCTGCATTGCCACTCAAACTACTCGTTCAAAGAGGGCGCTTCCCGTACCTCGGAGCTGTTGATAGAGGCGCAGGCGCTTGGCATGCGTGCCCTCGCCATTACGGATCACGACAACCTGTGCGGGGTGATGGAGTTTGCCCAGGCGGCGAAGGGCGTTGGGATCAAGCCGATCATCGGGGTCGAGATCACACTTGCGAGTGGCCACCATCTGACCCTGCTTGCGGAGAACGCAGAGGGTTATAAAAACATATGCAAGCTCACCACGCGGGCGCATATGGACCCGCCCGAGCGGCCCGGCCCAAACGGTGTCCTTCCAGCGCTCACCCCCTCTCTGCTCAAAGACCACGCAAGCGGGGTGATCTGCCTTTCAGGCTGTCGTCACGGCGAGATCTCCGAACTCGTTCTTGCAGGAAGGCTGAGCGAGGCCCGGCGGCTGAGTGCTCAGTACCGGGACTGGTTCGGTGCGAACAATTTCTTCCTTGAGTTACAGCAAAATCTGGTGCTCGACGACACCGAGCGCAACCGGCTCATGGCGGACATCGGTTCAGACCTCGGTATACCCATCGTCGCCACCAACAACGCCCACTACCACCTCCGTGAGCGCAGCCACCTGAACGACATCCTCGTCGCCATCCAGCACAACAAATCGCTCGAAGAAACGCACCGGGAGCGGCGTGCCAACGATCAGTTCTACCTGAAACCGCCTGACGAGATGGCGTCGTTGTTCACAGCGTACCCGGAAGCGATCGAGAACACGGTCCGCATAGCCGACCGATGTGATTTCGATCTCACATCCGAAAAGGTGTACGACTTCCCGGACTATGACGTGCCCGAAGGCCACACCCAGACCAGATGGCTCCGCAAGCTATGCGAGGAAGCCGCTATCCGTAAGTACGGCGAAGTCAACGACCCAATTCGGGAGCGGCTGGATGAGGAGATAGCGCTGCTGGAGAAACACAACCTAGCCGGGTTCGTACTCCAGTACTACGACATCATCAGGATCGCCCGAGAGGTCCAGGAAGACCTCGGCCTCGTTGAACCCGGGTTGCCACTTGAGGAAAACCCGCCCGGGCGTGGGCGCGGGTCCTCGGTTGCGATGCTCATTGGATACCTGATCGGCCTCTCACACATTGATCCGTTGGAGTTCGGATTGACGCTAGACCGCTTCATACCGGACGCCGAGATGGACGGCCCTCCCGACATCGATCTGGACTTCCCGCGTGACATCCGGGAGAAGCTAATCCTGCGCGTCCACGAGCGCTGGGGCAACGATCGCGCTGTACTCACCGGGATGATCTCTACATACCGAATCAAGGGCGCCATCCGTGACATCGGGAAGGCCCTCGGGCTGCCTGCAGATGACCTGGACAAGCTCACAAAGCGGGTTGATGGGCACGCAGGTGTGAAGGACCTTCCGGTGGAGATGCGGTCACTTCCGGAGTACCGGAACCGTGCAGACCTGCCGTTGTGGCAGGACCTCGTTCGACTCGCCCTCCAACTCGGCGGATTCCCGAAGTACCTGGCACAGCACCCGGGCGGTATGATCCTCTCGGCACGTCCGCTCTCAGAGACCGTCCCTCTCCAGCGCAGCGCCATCGATGGTCGATACATTTGCCAGTGGGACAAGGACAGCGCAGACGACGCAGGGTTTGTGAAGATCGATTTCCTGGCACTTGGCGCGCTATCGCAGATGAACGAGGCGCTCAGGCTGATAGAGCAGCGCACGGAGGAACGTGTCGATCTGTCGCGCATCGATTTCGAGGACCCTAAGGTGTACGCCATGCTGCACAGATCAGACACCGTAGGCGTATTTCAAGTTGAGTCCGCCGCCCAGATGCAGACAACCCCCCGGATCCGCCCGAAGAACCTGTTCGAGATGGCGTGGGAAGTCGGGGCCGTCCGCCCCGGCGTAGGCGTCAACGACGGCGTATCGATGCTGATCCGACGGCACAACGGCAAAGAACCGGGTTGGCAATACGACCATCCACTTGAGAAGGCGGCGCTTGAGCGTACATACGGAGTGCCGCTCTATCAGGACCAGTTGATGGAACTGGCGGTCCACGTCGGCGGGTTCACGCCGGCTGAGGGAGACCGAATGCGCCGTGCCTTCGGTCGACGAAACCGGCACGAATTGATCCCCATCTGGCGTGAAAAGTTCATGACCGGCGCGCTTGCTAAGGGAGTGCCTCCGGAAGCAGCGGAAACGATATTCAACAAATTCCACGGGGAGTTCCAGTTTCCGGAGGCACACGCTTTTGCCTTCGGCGTCACCGCCTACCAGATGTCCTGGATGAAGCGTTACTACCCGCTGGAGTTCTTTGTCGGGTTGTTCAACCAGCAGCCGATGGGGTTTTACAACCTGGAAACGCTGAAGGAGGACGCGAAGCGCCACGGCGTACAAGTCCTGAACCCGGACGCAAACCGCAGCGGGAAGTTCTCTGTGATTGATGATGAGCGTTTGCGGCTCGGCTTCGCGCACGTAGCGACTGTGCGCTCTGCGACGGCCGATCAGGTGCTGGTGGAACGCGAGATGCACGGGTCGTTTACCTCTGTCTCGGACTTTATGGTGCGCACCGGTGTACGGCACGGCCCCCTTGACAAGTTGGTGGATGCCGGGACATTTGATTCGCTTGTATCACGGGCGGTAGCAACAAAGGCTCCAGCGCTGGTTGGCGCGCTTGAGGTGCCTGGTCCTGTGCCCCT
The DNA here is from genome assembly GCA_026421215.1 of Dehalococcoidia bacterium. GTDB lineage: Bacteria > Chloroflexota > Dehalococcoidia > Lucifugimonadales > Lucifugimonadaceae. Next base: position 60,887 of record JAPKBN010000003.1, on the reverse strand, counting down.
GCCGTCGAGTCCCGCCACCCACGTTATCGTCCGGGAACAGCGAACTGTCTGGACTCCCACCGACGAGAACAGGCGTGAAACAAAGTGGGAGGTGGGGCTGCGATATCGACCTGTCGGACGCCAGCTCGCCTTCGAGTTTCCGGTTGAGCAGGACATGGTGGCATTGCCGGAGGCATCCGAGTGGGACGTGATGAAGGGCGAGTACAACACGCTCGGGCTGTATCCACGCGCTCACCTGATGGAGAAGTTGAGACCGCACCTTCCGCCGGACCTAGTGCGAAGCGCAGATATCCGTGACCTGCAGGACGGCACGCCGATATGTGTGGCAGGCGTGGTGATTCGTCGCCAGCGGCCGCTCGCAAAGGCGGTGTTCATCACGATTGAGGACGAGACGGGTCACGCGCCTCTGGTGATCTGGCCGGATGTGTACGAGAGGGTTCGCCGAACAGCACATGAGCCGATTTTGCTGTGCAGCGGCGTGGTGTCGCACCGAGAAGGGACGTTGAACGTGGTCGTGCGCACGCTCACGCCGGTGCCTACGGATGTCAGCATGCTGAAGTCGAAGGACTGGGGGTAGGGGTCGGTTAATTACGGACGTTACTCGTCTATCGCGCGCCACCTCCATTACCAAGTCTCCAAAAGGGTCTTTCAGGCGTTGCCGAGCCGTAGAATATCGGTTTGCCATTCCTAAACTAGTTTTATTCAGCTGCGTAGGCTGAACCGGTCACCACATGCCAATCACCTATCGCCCCATCACCCTAGACGAATTCGACGAGTTCGACTTCGCTGTGATGCGAGGTTTCTCAGCGCACCCGGAATCCAATCCATGGTTTAAGGATTTCGCAAAACGATCCTTTGAGCCAGAACAAAGCGTCATTGCGTTTGACGGCGAACAGATAGTCGGAACATCGAGCTCCTTCACATTTGAAATCTCAATCCCCGGGGCAAACACGCTACCGGTCGGCGGTATCACCGAGGTCACGGTGTCTCCCACGCACAGGAGGCGCGGAATCCTCACCGAGATGATGCGGAGGCAGTTAGATGCCCACCACGAGCGGGAGATCCCGTTGGCCGCTCTCTGGGCGTCTGAATCGGTGATCTACGGTCGGTACGGGTACGGCATGGCCGTCACGCACGAGCACCGAGAGATCGATCTACGGCACACATCTTTCACTCATGGCCCTGACATCCGAGGACAGATGAGATTTCTGGATAAAGAAGACGCCCAGAAAGTGTTCTCTCCGATCCTTGAGAAGGCCTGGCTGGAGTACCCCGCGATGATCCGGCGTGACGATCTCGCATGGGAAGCGGCGATCACGGATCAGGACGGGCTTCGCAGTAGAGCGCCGGCGCTTTTCTATGCCGTATACGAAGTTGACGGTGTAGCCACCGGATACGTGATGTACCGAATTCGGCACGGTGTGACCGCCGGCGATGCAACCAATAGCGTCCAGATTCACGAGTTGGTCGCTTCCGATGACGAGGCCACGGCCGCATTATGGCGGTTCTGTTTTGATATCGACCTCGCGTCCACACTCACCGTCGGACACGGAGCGACCACAGACGACGGCCTGCCGTGGATGCTGTCCGATCCGCGACGGCTCAAACGCAGTTCATATGACGGATTGTGGTTGAGGTTGATCGACGTGCCGATGGCGTTGTCGGCCCGAACCTATTCAGAAGATGGTTCGCTGGTTATCCGGGTGGAAGACTCGTTTTGTAAATGGAATGACGGTAATTGGCGAATCGATGGCGGGCCAAAAGGCGCGGAATGCGCGTCAACCAACGAGCAGCCTGACATCTCCATGTCTGCGGGCGATCTTGCGTCCATCTACATGGGCGGGTCTCGGCCATCTGAACTGGCGCGCGCCGGTCGAGTTATTGAGAACAGTGTGGGGGCGCTTGGTCGGGCAGATCGTATGTTTATAACGGCTCGCAAGCCCTGGAACCTAGTGGACTTTTAATCGAGCAACGCTTCCGATTCAGCTCCGATTCCGGGATGCCAACAACCCTCCGCCCAGACGAAACGCCAGTGCGGCCACTATCAAAAGCACACCCGCGTCACCCCGCTCTCTTTCCAACGCAGCGTGATCGCTAGGATCCATGTCCGGACACCTTTTGCCAGCGCGCAGCGGCCCGAGACGGGTTGACGCATACTTGCTCAGGTACATGTTCTCCTTTTGGATCAGAATGCCATAGGACCAATTTACTTTTGGGTGCCCATCGTCATGCAGTGACGCCTGCCGATGAACAAATGTTTCATCCTCAGGAGAGTCCAGTAACCTAAAATCGTAACCAAGATCCAAATTGTCGTAAAAACTTGAAAGTTTCTTAACATTGCACGTGTAGAACAGAGTTGAGCAATGTAATTAAAGCGGGCAAATGCCCGGTCAGTGAGTTTTAACGGATGAGACGTCGATGGATATTGAGCCTTGTTGTTGCCCTTGGTGCAACAGGCGCGGTGGTTGGAGCGACCGCGGTCTCAGCAGATTTCCCGGACGGTGTTCACGGGGGTGAGGTACTCGACAGGGTAGCCTCGGTCCTCGGCATAGATAGATCCGAGCTTGATGATGCGTTCACACAGGCGAGATCTGAACTCAAAAACCAGAAACAGGCCGAGACGCTGAAGGCGCTCGTCGATAACTACACTCTTAACGAAGACGAAGCTCTCGAAATTGGCAACTGGCTTGAGGGGCGGCCTGTAGCGCTGGACGGCATCAAGTTGGGCAAGCGAAAAGCTTTCAAATTCCACGGCGGAAGCCTGGATCCCACGGCTTCAATCCTGAAATCGGATATCCCATCGGTAAGCGCTGAACACCTCGCTCGACTCGTTGAGATAGATAAGCTTTCGCAAGAAGACGCAGACGCCATTCAAACTTGGCTCGACGCACGCCCAGAGTCGGTCGATAAACTGATACCGGACTCCATGAGGGCATTTGAGGGGACCCCGTCGTTTCGTGATGGCATATCACCCTTTAGGGGGAGGTTCTTCCGATTTGGCGGACATGGCTTTAAGTTTGAGTTCAAAGGCGATGTCCCGGAGTTCTTCTTCCGACCAGGAAAGGATGGGGTCGCACATGAGGGTTTACGCGACTTCGGCTTCCCAGAGGGATTACCACCCTTCCACGATTTCACGCCCGAGACACTGGACCCGACGAACGAGCCCGATCCGGTCAACCTGTAGGTCATCCAAAGAGGGTTATCAATATGGCACAGCCGCACACGGTCATGGATAACTCAAGTCAATCCACCGGCTCACAAAAGCCAATCCTCATTGTCGAGGACGATCCCGACACGGTCCGGCTCATTCGGCTCTATCTCGAGCGCGACGGCCACAGCGTTATCGAAGCCGGAGACGGCATAAACGGACTTCAGATGGCTCTTACCGAATCCCCACGGCTTGTGGTGCTGGACATGATGCTGCCCAGTATGGATGGACTTGCTGTATGCGAAAAACTCCGTGCTGAATCTGACGTGCCGATCATCATGCTGACCGCCCGTGTTGACGAGTCAGAGCGCCTGACCGGCCTCGACAGCGGCGCGGACGATTACATTACCAAGCCGTTTTCGCCACGAGAGCTTGCAGCAAGGATTCGAGCCGTACTCAGGCGCACGTCGCCAAAAGAAGATGCCGAAGAGGATCAGGAGATCCAGAGATTTGGTCCGATCGAGGTGGATATTCGGGCGGGCTCGGTGAAGGTGGACGGGAAAATGCTCCGCTTCACCGCAACCGAGATGCGCTTGCTTTCATATCTGATGATCTCCGGCGGGCAGATATTGTCGAGAGACAGCATCATCGAGAAGGTCCTTGGTCACGCCTACGACGGCATGGACCGCACTGTGGATACGCATATTTCAAACATCCGTAGGAAACTGGAAAAGTCCACTGGACGGCGGTTCGTACACACCGTTTACGGGATGGGTTACAGGTTTGGTGATGCCTAGCTGGGCACAGTCCCTCCAATTCAGGTTGACGTTGGGGTTCACATTGATCCTGGGCGGCGCCCTTCTGTCCGTAAGCGCGTTCGCGTATGCAACTACCGAACGGAAGATCGCCGCCTTCAGCGAAGAAATATCCATCGCAAGAGCAGAGCGGCTGGATCAGGTGGTATCACAATCGTACTCAAAGAACGATAACTGGGAGGGCGTTCAGGACGCGCTTGAACAGGTGTCCCGCCTATACGACTGGCGGATCGTGATCGAAGACCAGGCCGGCCGTATCGTTGGCGACTCCCATTCCGTCTTCACCCGGAGCCCACTGCTGTCCCAGGTGTTCTTCCAACGACCGTTGCTGGTTGCCGGAATACAGAAGGGCAATTTCTACATCGAAACAGGCGAGGGGTTTGTGGCCCCTCCGGGGTCGCGCTCATCCATCATTCGTGAGCTGAGTCAGGATCTCCAACGACAGAGCGAGACTACACGCGACAAAAAGACGAACGCCCAAGGCAAGACCGGCCAGATTTCACCACCGCCGCCACCTCTGGCGCAGACCGAAATCGCAGCCGAGCCGCAACTCTCGGAACTAGCTTCTGCATTTAATAGGTCCTTGCTCTGGTCTGGCCTAGCCGCCGCCGCGGCAGGAATCGGCATGGTGACCTATACCACCCGCCGAGCCCTTGCGCCCGTACATGTCTTGAGCGCCGCCGCTTCCGAGGTCGCTCGGGGAGATCTTTCGCAGCGTGTCGATGCGAACCCTGGGAGCGAACTAGGGAATCTGGGAATCGCTTTCAACGATATGGCCGGTGCTCTGGAAGACGCCGAATCTGAGCGCCGACGGCTCGTCGCGGATATCGCACACGAACTGCGAAGCCCGTTGACCAACATCCAGGGCTATCTTGAGGCGATCAAGGACGGGGTGCTGGAGGCAGATGAGAGTACCGTCGACACGATCTATTCGCAGACGAAGCACCTTAGCGCACTGGTAGAAGACCTACGTTTGCTTGCACTTGTAGAGGCGGGAAATTTGCGCCTCGAACTGACAAATGCAGACATCTCCGAGTTGGTCAGCAACGCCGCAGAAGCGTTCCGGCCACGCGCCGTCGATCGTTCGATCAAATTGGAAGTTACGGTCTCTGTCGGCATGCCCGGCACCCGACTTGATCCGACACGCATCAGGCAGGTGGTATCCAACTTGATCGAGAACGCGATCACACACACTCCAGACGGCGGACGTGTGGTCGTGAACGTGAGTCCCACAACCCACACCGTTGCCGCCATCATCTCCGTATCCGACACCGGAACCGGCATATCTCCGGAGGACTTGCCGCACGTTTTCGACCGATTCTATCGGGTGGACCCATCACGTAACCGCGGGACCGGCGGGGCCGGACTGGGACTCACAATCGTCAAACGGCTTGTCGAGGTACACGGCGGTCAAGTGGAAGTCAGCAGCGTCTTCGGCTCCGAAACCACTTTCACGGTCCAGATCCCGTTCGCCGGACCGACATCAGACGCGTAGATTTCTGGCCGCTCAGGCACCCCGGATTGATTGACACGCACACCACTTCAAAGTAGGTTCGGCCAGCCGCGTATTTAAGCCGCACAATCATCTACGGGAGTGATAAATGGCAGGCGACGTCAGCAACATCATCGAAGCCGGCTCAGAGTTTGAGCAGATGGCGACCGGTTTCGTATTCACGGAGGGTCCGGTCTGGGACTCGGGCTACCTCTATTTCGTCGATATTCGGACGAATCTGCTGTTGCGGATGAAGCCGGGTGAAGAGCCTGAGGTTATTCGGAGGGAGACCGGTTCAGGAGACGGCCTGACCTTTGACCACAACGGCAATCTCTTGATGTGCGAGGGTAGTCATCGCCGCCTGACACGGACCAATAAAGACACTGGCCGGATCGAGATCATCGCGGAGCGCTGGAACAAGCTCCGGCTCAACTCCCCGAACGATGTGATCGCACGACCTGATGGCACGGTATATTTCACCGACCCCCCCTGGTCCGTAAAGCCCGAAAAACGGCAGCTTGACTTCGCTGGTGTGTATCGAATTGCTCCGGACGGTGAGGTGCACCTGGAAGCAGACGAAAACGAATTTCCGAATGGTCTGGCTCTGTCAACTGATGGCAGCAAGTTATATGTGTCCAATACCCGGCCCGACCCTTACCTGAATGTATACGAGGTGAAATCAGATGGTTCGCTCGGCAAGGGCGAACGTTTCGCTGACATTCCGTACGGGTCCAAAGGCCCGGTGGATGGAGTACCTGACGGCGTCAAAGTAGATGAGGCAGGAAACGTCTTTTGCACGGGCGCAGGCGGCGGCTGGGTCTTCTCGCCCGACGGCACCAAGATCGGCGTCATTGAAGCGCCCGAGTTGCCGGCAAACCTGGGCTTTATCGGCGACGACCGGAAGACTCTGGTGTTCACGTCCCGGACCTCTGTCTACAGCATCCAAGTCCAGACGCCAGGAATGCCGGTCGTCTACTAATGGCCTTGCCACCTGGAATCTCCCATGTCATTTTCGACTTGGGCCAGGTACTGACGCTGGTCGATGAATCGGTAGCGGTGCGCGTCGTTTCGGCGCGCACCGGGCGGGCCGAAGACAAGGTCAATACAGCCATGTTCTCCCCCGAACGGAAATTGCCGCTTGAATCAGGTTTCCAGACCTGGGCCGAGTACTCGGAAATGATCCGCTCTGAACTAGGCCTAGATATGGACGACAACGAGTTCCGGGGTGTATTCACTTCGGTCTTAACGCCGTACGAGCCGATGTTTGATATCGTGCGCGCGCTGGCTCCCCGGTTCAAACTCGGCTGCTGTAGCAACACAAGTGGGGCGCACTGGGATGAGATCCGTACATCCGTCCCGGTGACCGACCTGTTTGGACCGAAGGTGTTGTCATTTGAAGTCGGATCGATGAAGCCGGATCAGCGAATCTATCGGGATCTGATCAATGCATGCTCCGCCGAACCTAGCCAGATCGTGTTCATCGACGATAACCAGAAGAACATCGAGTCGGCGATAGCGGCCGGTATTCAGGCGTTACAGTTCACCACTATTAAGCAACTTGAATCTGACCTGCACGAATTGGGAATCAGCCTGGAGTAGCGACGCATGGCCTCCACACCCTCCACAGAAAACCGATACACGCTGCTAACCAGTTCCCGTGTTCTGGACGGACAGGGCAACCCCGGCATCGAAGACGCCGCCGTCCTGATCCACGAGGACAGAATTGAGCTGGTTGGGAGCCGGTCCGAGGTCCGCGCTCCAGACGGGGCCGAGGTCACGATAATCGATTACGGCGACGCCTCGATACTCCCAGGTATGGTCGATGCCCATACCCACCTAGTGTCTCCAGGCGACGGTACGCCATCTGACGTTGTCGGCCAGGAGTCCGACGATATCCTGCTCATGCAGGCGATCAAGAACGCTCGGACTATTCTCCATTCCGGCGTCACCTCCATACGTGAGAACGGCGCGAAGAACCAAGTGACGTTCTCGCTACGCGAGGGCATAGATCGCGGGCTGGCGGCCGGACCAAAGATGACGCTCTGTGGCCGGCCGGTCACAATCACCGGTGGCCACATGTGGTACTTCGGCGGTGAGGCGGACGGGACCGAGGGCGTCCGCAAACAGGTCCGACAACTAATCAAAGACGGCGCGGATTACATCAAGATCGTCGCCACGGGTGGCAGCACAATCACCTCGAATCCCCTACTCCCCTCGTACTCCGTCGCAGAGTTACGTGTAGCAACAGATGAGGCACATAGATTCGGCAAGCTCACCGCCGCCCACTGCGCCTCTGCACAGGGCGTCCAGAACTGCCTGGACGCCGAGGTGGACATGATTGTCCACTGCGTTTTCGAAGACGCTCAGGGCCGATATGAATACCGGCCGGACCTTGTGGATCGGCTTCTTGAAGCGGATGCGTGGGTGAACCCGACGTTGTACGTGGTTCAGGCAGGAATAGAGAGATTGTCCGAGCGCGTGGCATCGGCTGGTGAAGATAATCCTGTAATGCAAGAGGCGCTTGATCAACGGAGGCGTGGGTTGGACAACCGTATGGAGGCGTGCGGCAAGATGATGGAGGCCGGGGTGAGAATGACCGCTGGCTCCGATTCTCCGTGGGGCGACTACGCGCCGGGGGAGTTCGTTAATGAGGTTTTGATGCTAGCGGGCGCGGGTTTGTCCACTTCCGAGGCGCTAACATCGGGCATGTCCGGCGCGGCTGACTCGATCGGCATGGGCGATATATCCGGTCGTTTATCCACCGGAAGGTCGGCCGATTTGCTGATTGTTGGCGGGGATCCTTCGCGTGATTTAAAGGCACTATGGGACGTGATCGATGTCTACCAGGACGGTGCACGTGTAGAGCGAGGTGTCATATGAGGAACGCTCCGGATGTGATCGTCGTCGGGGCTGGAGCGGCAGGAGCTTCGGTTGCCTACGAGCTGGTCAAACGCGGCGTAAGCGTCACGATGATCGAGCGCGATTCGATAGCCAGCCACGCGAGCGGTTTTGCGTACGGCGGACTGTTTCCGACGATGGGCGCCGGTATTCCAGGTCCGGTGTTGCAGACCGCCAAGCGTGGAATTTCACTTCATAAACGGCTGGCACCTGAGCTGGAAGACGACACCGGGATTGATATCGAGCTCCGAGCAGTGCGGTCGATCGATCTGGCTGTAGACGAGGCTGGGTACAAGAAGCTTCAGAAGTCTCTTGCCTGGCAGGCCGAAGAAGACCTTGAGGCCGATTTGCTTGACGCAGCGGGCGTCCGTTCTGAGGAGCCTTCGTTAACCGGTGAACTGGCCGGTGGGTTGTTGCAACGGAGTCATTTCGAGGTCGATTCGTACAAGTACACGCTCGCGCTTGTAACGGCTTTTGAGCGCGCCGGTGGTGCACATATACCAGGTGACGTGGTCGGGTTGCTGAGGGACAAAGAACGCGTGACCGGTGTGCGACTTGGGAACGGGTCAGAGATTCCCGGCGGCTCTGTGGTGTTGGCAACTGGTCCGTGGTCTGGAGATGGCAGTGAGGGCCTCCCCCATTTTCCGGTGAAACCCAAAAAGGGTGAGATTCTCCGATTGAGATTCCCGGGACGGGATTTCGTCCACCGGGTTTCGATCGGAGGGCACTACATCGCACGCAAGCCGGACGGCCTTGTCTGGGGCGGATCTACCGAGGAAGACGCCGGGTTCGATGATAGGCCTACGTCTGCCGCCCGGGATTCGATCATGGCGGGCATCCTTGCATTAGCGCCTTCGCTGGAGAGCGCCGAGATCGTGCAACATACGGCCTGCCTTCGACCGGTGTCGTCGGACGAGATGCCTATCCTCGGCGAATTGCCGGGTTACGACGGTCTGTTTGCAGCGAACGGCGCAGGCAAGAAGGGAATTCTCCTCAGCCCGGTGATGGGCCGAATGGTGGCGGGGGCGATCACAGGTGACGTTGGCCGTGACGCGATCCCGATCGAATTTGACGCCTCACGGTTTTCGTACGGGTAGTTGGACAATGGTGGGTCGGCGGGAAGTTGAAGTTGCTGTAGGCACTCAACCCGGTCACCAGACACGTCATCCTAAGGAGCTTGGGACCAAGGACCTCACTGCTGAATGACGGCCTCACCGGGGACCTATTCACGCTCTACTAACGGCGAAATTATGGCGGGGTAATCAGATGCATTATCTGCGGAGTCCGAGCGACACTGGGCGGGTAGGCAGTCGGTTCCTGGACGATTCCGGTCATTGAGCCGTGTAACCGCCGTCCACACTCAGCGCCGTGCCGGTCACAAAAGATGCCTCATCCGACGCCAGGAAAAGCGCGCAGTTGGCGATCTCGATCGCCTCGCCGAGCCGACCCATCGGGTGTGCCTCTTCCATCCGCGCCAGTAGCTCCGGGTTGTCGCGCAGTCCAGCCGTCAACGCCGTGTGGGCGAAGCCGGGACAGAGTGCGTTGACCCGTATACCCTCCCGGGCCGTCTTGATCGCAAGGTCCCGCGTGATCTGAAGCACAGCGCCCTTGGAATGTGCGTACGCGCTGAATCCGTCTCCGAGCCATTCAGTGCGTCCAACCAGTCCGTAAATCGAACTCAGGTTGATAATCGATCCGCCACCCGATTTCCGCATCGCTTCGACCCCTATCCGGCAAGGCAGCAGTGTGCCACTCACGTTTATGTCCATCACCCACTGCCATGTCTGGTCTGTGTCGTAATCGGCGGGAGCGCCACGATCAGATACGCCCGCAGAGTTGACCAGTATGTTCAGTCCGCCGAACTCTCCGACAATGGCGTCAACAACTCTTTCCACATCGGCCCGGCTCGTCACGTCCGCTTGCAACGCGATCGCCCGGCCGCCCGCGTCCTTGATACGTGTAGCTACCGATTCAGCGGTATCGGCGTTCAGGTCGCAGACACCGACCGCCGCTCCTTCTCTGGCGAACAACTCGGAAGACGCCTCGCCGATGCCGGAGCCGCCGCCGGTGATCAGAGCAACCTTGTTCTCTAGTCGCATGGAGCGTCCTTTCTCAAGAATGTGCGAGGCCGATCCATCCGGAGTACGAATCCACGGAATCTAGCCTATTGTTCAAAAACTGAACTATCCAGAACTGACCTGTTGAGGCATCGTAAAGATGGGGCGATTGCCGGTCAACGCAAAGCGCCTGTCGGCGGCGAATCCGCGTATCATTCTTGGTGATGGCTTCCCAATCCGATAACAGCGCGCCGGAACGCCCCACGTATCCGTTCGTTTACGCGCACGCCTTCCGGCGTATGTACGCAGCGATTGTGGACATCGGGCTGCTTCTGATTATCATCGTGACGGTACGTTGGGTGACCGGCGGCAACGCATTTACCGGATCAAATACCGCGCCACAGGACATTTTCATCCTGCTCGGGTATCTGATCCTCTTCACCGGAATCAAAGGGCAGACGCCGGGCAAGATGGTCGCAGGCATCATCGTCGTGGACGATGATGGTCATGTGCCGGGGGTTGCGGTCGCGATACCCCGAGAGATGGTTGGAAGGCTGATCGCAAGCGCAGCTCTCGGATTGGGGTTGGCGTGGATTTCGCTCGACCCTAAACGCCAGGGATGGCACGACAAGATCGCCGGAACGTATGTCGTGATGAAGGCAAAACCTGAACGCCCCAAGCGACCCGGGCTCAATGGGTATAACCCCGGAGATTCACGCGGGAAGCAACGGGCCAAACAACGCCCATGGCGGTTCCGCCGCAAAGGTTAGCCGTCCCGTAGCAATGCTGAAACCGTTGCTGCGACTGCTCCCCGGAAGTCCGTGTACTCAAGCCCAAGTTCTCTGCTGGCGCGCCCACCGTCGAACTCCGCAGCCCCGATGCGCAGAGCCTGGAGCGAGCTGACCGGCGATCGTTTTCGTCTCGCCCATGAAGCGAACGACCATGCCAACGCCCCGGGGATTGCCAGCCAGTCCGGCAGGTGCACCCTCGGAGGGCGACGGCCCGAAGCAGTGGCCAACTCGAAGAAAAATTCAGCTATCGTGACCGTCTGTTGGGCGAGAATATAGCGCTGACCGCTCTCTCCCCGTTCCAACGCGAACAGACTCCCGTGGGCCACGTCGTCCACGTACACAAGCGGCATCGGTCGGTTGGCGAATGCAATTACCGGAATACGGCCACGAACGAACGCGTTGATGAGCTGCACGAAGTGACGGTCTCCCGGTCCAAAGACGATCGCAGGGTTGACCGTAACGGCATGGAGTTCACCAGCCGCGGCGACGACCAGTTCACCTGACTCGAACTTTGAGCGGCCGTATCCCGGCTTCCACCGACCGTGCGGTTGGGTGAATTCATCGGCACGAAGTCCAGGTTTTGCGCCTAGTGCTGCGATGCTACTTAAGTGGAGAAAACGGCGGACTCCTGACGTAAGTGCCGCGTCCAGAACATTCCGAGTGCCTTCCACGTTAATGCGATCGAAGTCGTCCAGATCCCAGTGGAACGGATCAACCAACGCCGCACAGTGATACACATCGGTGCAACCGCCTATAGCCGCGGTCATCGACGCTATATCGGTCACATCACCAAAGACTATCTCAGCGCCCAGCGCTTCCAGTTCCAATGCAGCAATCGATCGTCTACGCACAAGCACGCGCACCCGGTCTCCTCGTTTTATGAGAAGGCGTGAAATTGCACCACCAACCATCCCCGTGCCGCCGGTCACAAGAGCCAGGCTGTCGGCAAATGGCGGACCCGATTCTCCGGGAGATGACGGCATCTTGGCTCCATTGAGGTTGATTGGGTTGGCAGACTTATAATAGCCGCCGCTCCGGTTAAGTACGGCAACACGCAGTCACCCTCGCAAAGGATCACCGATGGCAGTTTCTGAAGCGGTACGCGGCCAGTTAGAAGGAGCATCGTGGATCCGCCGGATGTTTGAAGAAGGAATTCGGCTGACGGCGGAACATGGCGCCGAGAACGTGTTCGATCTCAGCCTCGGCAATCCCTTGCTCGAACCGCCCCAGGAGTTCAGGGACCGACTGCTCGAACTAGCCCGGGACGATGCTCCAAACACGCACCGGTACATGCCGAATCCTGGATTCCCGGAAGTACGCGCCGCTGTCGCGAAAAGCCTCGCACGCGAGTCCGGCGCTGCTCTGAAGGGCGGCGACATCATCATGACCAACGGCGCGAGCAGTTCGTTAAATACCATCCTCCGGTCGCTGTTGGATCCGGGCGACGAGGTGGTGATCCTGACGCCTTTCTTTGTGGAGTACGTTTACTACGTAAGCCACAACAACGGCGTTCACAAGCTCGTGGGGTTCAAGGATGGCTTCATGCCGGATATGGACGATCTTGAGGCCAAGATCTCACCACGTACCAAGGCCGTCATGATGAACTCCCCGAACAACCCAACCGGCGTGATATATCCGGAATCTGTAGTTGCCGAAATCGGCAAACGGATCGGCGACGCAGAGCGGAGGTTTGGAACCGAGATTGCACTGATCACGGACGAGCCTTACCGCAAGTTGATCTACACGGACGAAACTTATCCCTTCGTGTTCAAGCATCATCCGCGGACAATCGTCGCTTCCTCACACTCAAAGGATCTGGGCCTGGCCGGAGAACGCATCGGTTACATTGCCATCAACCCAGACTACCCCGACAAGGGTGAGATGATGGAGGCAATGGTGTTCTCACTTCGGACGCTAGGATTCGTAAACGCCCCGGCACTAATGCAGCGTCTGGTCGCCGGGCTCCAGGACGTCACGGTGGACGTGTCCGAGTACCGCAAGAAACGTGATTTCATCTACGACGCGCTAACCGATATCGGTTACGACGTCGTGAAGCCAGGTGGAGCGTTCTACCTGTTCCCGAAGTCGCCGCTTGAGGACGATGTGGAGTTTGTACGGACGCTCCAGGAAAAGATGGTCCTGGTGGTGCCGGGAAGCGGATTCGGCGGGCCGGGCTACTTCCGGCTGTCGTTCTCCGTCCCGGACCGAGTGCTGGAGGGTTCTCTGAACGGTTTCAGAGAAGCGCTCGAGGAGGTGCGGGCGCAGTGACGGGGGTGCCTGTGAGCACCATAGCGTCTCCGGTCCCATCCGGATCGCCAGCGTAAACTCGGGGCACCTGCTATCGGAATTCCCATCAAACTTAACGATCCGACCAAACGACGCATTGACGAGTCCTCAATATGTTGCAAAAACCACCCTTCGTGATTCAACTGACCTGCACGCCTGTGCGTCCGAGTTGCGTCGTCTCCAATGAGGCCTCCTTTCGTTTTGATTGGCGATCGAGTTGATTTTCGGTCCATCGATCGCAGCAATCAGGTCATCGCGTCAGTGGTTCTTTCAGACCTGACCCGGTGATCGGGATCAACACACGGGCGTCCTCTGGGATCGCACCATTTGCGACCATCCCCTCCAGTCCGGCAAATGCCGCTGCGGAGGTTGCCTCGCAAAAAATGCCCGCTTCAGCAGATAGTCGGTGCTGCCAGCGCAGCATCGCGTCGTCATCAACAGCGATCGCAGATCCGTCGGATAGCCTGATCACGTCCACGCACTGCTGCAGGCGAGGCGGTTGTGATACGGAGATTCCACTTGCGATGGTCTTTAGTTCGGCATCAAACCCCCATTCCTGATCGTTCAATGCCGCCACTAGTGGGCGCACCGCTGAAGCCTGCACAGCATGGAGGGTCGGGGCCGAACTGATCCGTTCAGACGCTCTCAACTCCTCAAATCCTTTGAATATGCCGATCAATAGCGAGCCGTTGCCAACCGGGACGACGATGTCGGTGATCGAGGCGGCGTCGGAACCCGCTATCTCGTAGGAGAACGACTTCATTCCTTCAAGGAAGTAAGGGCTCAAGTTGTGAGACAGATACGGCAGGGAGTGCTCCGCCACGTACGACACAGCGGCGTCTGTGGCCGCCTGTCGTGGGCCGGACGTCGGGTGCAGGATCGCGCCGAATATTCCGATCTGATCGACCTTACCCTGAGCAGCGCTATCCGGGAAAAAGACGTGCGCTGTAATCCCCGCAGCAGCGGCGTATGCCGATAAAGATGCGCCGGCGTTGCCGGACGAGTCTTCCACGAATTCGGTAACCCCGGCCTCCAGCGCGGCAGAAACCAGGACGGCAGACCCGCGGTCTTTGAACGATCCGGTCGGTGCCATCATCTCCAGTTTGGCCCACAGTCCCTGGATGCCAAGCGACCGAGCTATCGACGGCAAAGCCACCAGCGGCGTGTTGCCCTCTCCCAGCGACATCCGTTCTGAGATCCGGGCAAGTGGGAGGCGAGGCGAGTATTCGTCGGCCGGTTCGTCGTACGACACGTCCATCGCCGAGCTACACGACGCACAGGCGAGATCGGTGATCCGGGCCGGTTGTGTTGCGCCACACGAGACGCATCGAAAATCAAACGACATTGGCATCAAACGAGTGGGTTGAAACGGGCGTTGGAGTTGGCCGGGCCGCCGCTCAGGCCTGCCGGGACCCCATCGGCTCGCCAGCAAGCAGCGCCGGTCATCAGGCCACGTTCATGGTCAATCAAAATCCCGTTCATGCCTCCGGCGACGTTGGCGACACGCAGAACGGGATGGCCAAGCCCGGACATCCCGGCACTCGGCCCCTCACCGAACTCTTGTTCAAGCTCGACTTCCTGGCCCTGCGTCCACAAACGCGGTGCTTCTACCGCTTCCTGAAGAGTCATGCCGTGGTCGATCACGTTCATGATCGCCTGCATGACCGATCCGAAGATGCGAACTCCGCCTGGAGTGCCGATGCCGAGGAAGGGTTTGCCGTCCCGGCTGACGATGGCAGGCGACATGCTGCTCACAACCCGTTTGTTAGGCAGCACCGAGTTCGGGTTTCCGGGGTGCGGGTCGAACATAGCCTGCGTGTTGTTGAGCAGGATACCGGTGCCAGGAACGGTTACCTTGGAACCAAATACCTCGTTAATGGTCTGCGTCATGGAGACCATGTTGCCCTCGTCGTCGGCGGTGGTCAGGTGCGTAGTGTTTTCCGATTCAGAGGTCCGCGTACCGGCACGCTGTTCGCTGGCACGCGACGCGTCTATCTCTGCAGCCCGCTGACTCCCGTAATCCTTGGAGGTCATCCATTCGAGCGGTATCTCCATGGTGGCCGGGTCGCCGAGATACTCAAATCTGTCTGCAAAGGCGATCTTGAGTGACTCGGCGATAAGGTGCAGACCCTGCCGGGTTCCGAAACCCTGGCCTGCGACATCGAAGTTCTCAAGAATGTTTAGCATCTCGATGATGAGCGTGATGCCGGTATTGCCGGGCGGCGGGCCAGATATTTCAAAGCCCCGGTAGGTTCCGCGAACGGGATCCTTTCTAAGAGTGTTGTAGTCCCGGAGATCGTCGATAGTGATCAACCCGCCGTTACGCTTCATGTCTTCAGCGATGGCATGTCCCAGAGGGCCGTCATACAGTGCAGCGGCTCCGCCAGCAGCGATGGCCTTCAAGGATTCTGCGTAGTCACGCCGGACGATGCTCTGCCCAGGCGCGGGTGGCAAACCTCCCGGCAGAAATATCGCGGCCGTCGCTGGAAATTTTCTGAGATCTTCCTGGTTCTCTGTGATGAGCCGTACCAGGTACTCGGACGCTGGGAATCCGTTTGCAGCGTACCTAATCGCCGGGGCGATTACAGTCTCCCAACTGAGCTTACCGTACCCGGAGTGCAGTTCGTCCCATGCCTTTAAATTGCCAGGAACACCGACAGAGAGGTAGCCAACCTGGCTCTCCCGGTCCTCGGTGAGTAGGTAGTCGGGCCAGCTATCGGAGACCGCCCGGTACATGTCCGGAGTTGCAGCTGAAGGAGCGAGCGTGTAGTTGTCGATGCAGACCGATTCGCCGTCGGCGGTACGCAGGTTGATGTACCCGCCTCCAAATGGCCCGACCATCATGGGCTCGACCACACTGAGGGCGAACACGGCCCCTATTGCGGCGTCGATGGCGTTGCCGCCCATGGACAGCATTTCAAGCCCGGCCGCTGAGCCCATCGGATGATTGGTTACGACCATCCCGCGTGATGCGATGGCAGACTGCTTGAAGGTCTGGAAGGACGTGCCGGCGCTGGTGCGCCAGTCGGTGATGTTGGTCAACTTGACGATTTCCTGCGATTTGGTGAGGCGTAATCGATTAGCGAGATCGGCAGATTATATGGCCCGCGAGTGCAGTATTCGGCCTTTCCGAAGACATGATTTAGGCCGACAGCCCGTTCACTGGTCCGTCTTTGTGCGTCCTGTCCACGACAAGTCATCCGGAGCGGAACGTAAGGATCTTAGCGGCGGCAGAAGTGCAGGACATTCGATCGTGCTCGCTGGCATACAGCGTAGAGATTCTTCGCCGCAGGTTCCTCAAAATGACCTGTTCCCGATGATTTGAAGACATAACCCCTGAGCCCGGGTTGCCTCATCTACAAGGCAGGCGTACCTTACGGGCCCTTCTTTGTTCATGAACCAACCCATCGTCTGGAGCCATTCCATTGGATCAACCCAACCGAGTCGTCACGGCAATGCGCGAAGGTCGAAAAGCGTACGGATTCCAGCTTACCTTCCCGGCTCCCCAGATTATCGAAATCATGGCGCCCTTGGATTTCGACTACGTGTGGTTGGATTGCGAGCATGGGCCATTTTCGCTCCAGGACGTCGAAGCCGCCTGCAGGACTGCTGAAGCCGTTGGAATCACACCCATCGGTCGCGTCCCAAGCATCCAGTCACACATCGTGCTCCAGTACCTGGACCGCGGATTGAAAGGGATCATGGGGCCGCACATTGCTTCACGCGCCGATGCCGAGCAGCTTGTCAGGGCATCGAGGTTCGGGCCCGAGGGCGATCGGTCCTACGGCGCAAACCGCGGAACCGGGTATGACTATTTCGAGCCAGGTCCCGACGGCTGGCCCGATCGACGGGAGTTCTATAAGAACGCGAACGACAACATGCTGGTTGGCGCGCTCCTGGAAGATGCGCAGGTTATCGACGATCTGGACGAAATACTCGAAGTAGATGGGATCGATTACTTCGGCGTCGGAGCAAACGACTTTGGCCAATCGATCGGCCTGCCCGGTATGGGTGATTCACCCGAAGTCGGGCAAGCCAAAGCACAGATTTTGGACAGGGTTCGGGCTGGCGGAGGCCGTGTTGCTGACGATTTCATGACCGCCAACTGGGTGCACTCGATGCTCCTGGACGGCGGACGGCGAATCGTGGAAGAACGGGATTAAATGACTGAGCATGGAACTGGTCTACTTCTCGTGATGATGGACATCGATCCGGAGCACGAGGACGACTTCAATCGCTGGTATGACGGTGAGCACGTCCCGGAGCGTATGGCGATCCCCGGGTTCCTGACCGGCCGTCGGTATCGTGCGATCGAAGGCGGGCCGAAGTACCTGGCCATATACGAGATGGAAAGTCCGGAAATACTGGATTCGCCAGCATACAAGTACGCGTCTGGTCAGGGACGATCAGAATGGACGGCGCAAGTGGTTGGTCGCGCCAAGAATTACGTCCGCAACGTGTATGTGGAGATGGTCCCTGAGGAGCACGCGTAGGGACGGGATTGCCAACTTACGGTGTCATTACTGTCAAGAGGGTTGGTGTACTGCCAGCCTACCGGCTATCCCCACCAAGCATCCTCTCCTGATTGAGAGAAGGAACACATTCTTCCCGCGACGAGCCAGCCGCCGTTTCATTTCAAACCCGAAGCGTCACCCACAGCATCCCTCAATATGTCATCCTGAAACCATGCAAGAAAAATCTGCTCTCGTCCGAGATCTTGAAAAGGTTGTCGAGCCCACACACGTGGTGTGGAAGCCGGAAGACCTCCTTGTGTATGAGTACGACGGTTCTATCGACCGTAACAACCCGGGCGCAGTGGTGGTTCCTGCCTCCGCCGAACAGGTGTCAGAGATCATCAATATCGCTCGCAAACACAACGTCCCGGTCGTGCCTCGCGGCGCTGGCACAGGGCTATCCGGTGGGGCCATAGCGATGGAGGGCGCAATCGTTCTAGTCCTCACCCGTCTCAATAAGGTTCTTGATATCGACCAAGAAAACCGGGTCGCTATCGTCGAACCCGGTCTGGTCAACCTCGAGCTCGGGCAGGCGGTCGCTCCTTATGGATTGCAGTACGTCCCAGACCCGTCAAGCCAGAGCGCCTGCACGATCGGAGGCAACGTGGGCGAAAATGCAGGCGGCCCGCACTGTCTGGCGTACGGCGTGACCACCAACCACGTCCTCGGGATGGAGGTGGTGCTGGCAGATGGGACAGTCACGTGGCTGGGTGGCGATTCGCGTGAAGTTCCAGGCTACGACCTCCGGGGCGTCTTCATCGGATCAGAAGGTACGCTCGGTGTGGTCACCAAAGTGGCTGTCCGGTTGGTACCAATTCCCGAGGCGATCCGCACAATGGTGGCGGCGTTCCCCAGCGTCGAGGCGGCAAGCGAGACCGTGGCGGACATCGTGGCGTCCGGCGTCATTCCCGGCGCGGTCGAGATGATCGATCGTCTATGCATCGAAGCAGTCGAACCGGCGTTCCACCCCGGCTATCCGGAAGACGCTCAGGCCATACTGCTGGTGGAGGTCGATGGCCTCGTTGAGACGGTCGCAGAACAGGCGGCTCTCGTGGAAGAGTTGTGCCGAAAGCACGGCACGACCGACTGGCGCACTGCGGAGGACGAAACGGAGCGAGAGACGTTGTGGGCATCCCGTAAGAAGGCGCTCGGGGCGCTGGGTCGACTCGCCCCTAACTACTACCTGATCGACGGCGTAATCCCGCCGACACGGCTCCCCGAAACGATGTCCAAGATCAACGCTCTGTCTGACGAGCTGGACATCCCGATAGCAAACGTGCTCCACGCAGGTGACGGCAATCTGCACCCCTGCATCCTGTTCGATTCCCGAGACCCGGTGCAGGTCGAAAAAGCACTGATCGCGGGCGGGCGAATCTTGGAGATGTGTGTCGAGGTGGGAGGAGCGCTTTCCGGCGAGCACGGCATCGGGCTAGAGAAGCAGGGCTATCTGCCACTGGTGTTCACAGACGAGGACCTTGAGGCGATGGCGCGTTTAAAGCCAGCCTTCGGCGCAGCCGGGATGTTCAACCCCGGCAAGATCTTCCCGACGGACGAGCAGCGAACAGGTCTCCCGCACGGAGCGATCATGCAGCGTCTCACCGCGGACATGGTGATTTAGACAACCCGTCGCCGTAAGTGTGTACGGCAAATCACCATCAAGATTTCATAACGCACTTGGCCTTTGCCGCTTTTCGAGTGGCAAGGGCTTCACTTCCTCCTCTCCCGGACGGAAGAGGAGGAAGTCTGTCCGTCCATTCATCACGCCGTACGGGCGTATCGCAATACACCATCGCTTGCATTTGAATACGTTGAAATCAGGGAGCCGCCCCTTCTCGCGGTGGGAGAGGTCAGATATTTCGAGGATGAGGGAGACAAAGGTTCTTCCGTTGACATGTTTGGTTTCTCGGTTGGGGGTAGATAAAGGTCCCACGACTCGGCCAGGGATGACAGATTGATGCGTTCGTGTAGTTCACATGAGTGTTCGAAGTAGAGGCGACTGCAAAAGACCTTGGGCGTATTCCCATACGCCCCTACTGCGTTGCGCAATTTCGCTAAACTACCCCCCCCGTCCCACACCAATCTTGAGGTCTTCCTATGCCACATTCCGCTCCGGTTCGAATCGGCATCATCGGTGCTGGCGGGTTTATGCACACGCATATGGATTCTTTTGCGGAGATCCCTGAGGCAGAGGTCGTCGCATTCTGCCGTCGAAATGAAACGTTGCTGAACGAGGCGGCGGACATGTACGGCATCGAACATCGATTTACCAATTACGGGGACATGCTGAATATGGATGGCCTCGATGCAGTTGCGATCATCACACCGACCGGGTCGCACAGGCAGATAGCGCTTGACGCCATTGCGGCCGGCAAACACGTGTTGTGTGAGAAGCCACTGGCGCTTGTGGCCTCCGACGCTAAAGAAATGTTGGACGCGGCAGAAGCCGCGGGTGTGGTGCACGCCACCAATTTCAATCAGCGCGGCCGCACCCCTGTTGGCCAGATGAAGCAACACATGGACTCCGGGTACATCGGCCAGCTTTTCCACACCAATATCTGGTGGGGCCAAACACAGGCCTTCGAGGATAAGCCGTACGTCGCCCCCTGGCGATTCAAGGCTGAGGACGGCGGCGGTCCCGTGTACGAATTGATTCATGTATTCGACATGGCACGGTTGATCGGCGGCGAAATCAAGCGCGTCTGCGCCCTGCTCACGACCGCCGTCCCGCATAGAACCTTCGCTGGCGGCGAGGAGGTCGAGGTCGATGTCCCGGACTCCGGAGGCTACCTGCTTGAGTGGATTGACGGGGGATACGCGGTGGTGCACACCAGTTTCGTGTCCAAGGGCGAAGACCCGGACGGAAGAACCAATCCTCGTATAGAGATCTCGGGATCTCAGGGTCGCCTGGAGAACGTTGGCATGACGGGGATCAAGGGAGTCCACGGCATCTCAGGCGTGTTGCGGGACGTCGAGCCGGGACCGGAGTACCCGCAGCCCTACCGTCAGTTCATCGACGCCATTCTGACTGGCACGCCGGTGCGGACCAGTTTTTACGACGGCATGAAAGCGGCGGAGATTGTGGATGCAGTTTTTCTCTCATCAAAAGAGGCCCGTTGGGTGGATTTGAGCTAGCCAGATTGGATCAATGGAGGTGAAAGCGCTAGGTCAGGAACGTTAATGCAGTATAGGAAACTCGGACGGACAGGGTTGAAGGTATCAGGACTGTACCTTGTACCTTGGGAGTGATGACTTCGAGAATTCGTTCGGCACAACGCAGAGACTAGCTTCCGCATCATGGACCGAGCGCTAGATTTCGGCGTCAACTTCATCGACTCCGCCGATCAGTACGCCAACGGCAACTCCGAGACGATCATCGGAGCGCGGCGCGAGGACCATATCAAAGGCATAATCGATGTGTGGTCCGCGGACGTGATAGCGGAAGTACGTCGGATCACCAATGATTTCGCCGCAAAGACACCTTATAACTACCCGTCGCCCTTCGCTGTCCCCCGCTTGGCGGAAGCGGTGCAGTGTAAATCGTAAATATTGACCATCTCGCCCTGCTACAGGTCCAAGTAACACTCTTTTGACTGAATCTTACAAACTTGACGGTATTACACCGTCCCGGATCGAACGTCCCGACACGGTCGACAACCTGTCGACTGTACTGAAATCGATCCACTCCGACCGACAGGCCGCGGTCTTATGGGGTGGAGGAACGCGGATGCACGTCGGAAACACGGTTGCCCGATACGACGCCGCCGTGGATATGACGGGCCTCAACCGGATCGTCGATTACCGCCCGCCAGACCTCGTGGTAGTCGCTGAGGCAGGGATGACGATCGCTGCCCTCCAGACGGAACTTGGAAAGAACAACCAGCGGCTTCCCTTTGACGTGCAATCCGCCGACAGCGCGACTATTGGCGGGTCGCTGGCCTCCAACACCGTCGGACCCTTGTGTGGGCGATATGGCGGAGTCCGGGATCTCGTCATCGGCATGTCGATCGTTCAGGCCGATGGGACGATGACAAAAAGCGGAGGCAGCGTCGTCAAGAATGTGGCCGGCTACGACATGGCGCGTCTTCACATCGGCGCTCTCGGGACATTGGGCGCTATCGCCACGGTCGCTTTCAAGATCGGACCCGTTCCGGAGGTCATGCGGACCATCGCCGCCTGGTTCGATTCGGCGGAATCGGCCGCTATCGCAGGCATCCGGATTACCAACGGAGCGTTCATGCCGGAGGCCGTAACACTTGTCGCCGGGCAACGCGCTTCTGCGAAGGCTTCAGAGCTTGCCGCCGATGGACCAGGCAAGGTTTCAGACAATGCCGTGATGTTGCTGGTCGCACTCGCGGCCGGGCCGGCCACCGTGGAACGGCAAGTGAACGACACAACGGCAACACTCGGTGGTGCGATGGCCGATGGATTCGTCGTCCTAGATGATGATCTACAGTTCGCCGCGTGGTCGCTGACTGGTCAGCAGAGTCCTGCTCCCGCCCTTTCGATACGCTCAACGGTCAAGCCGACGGCAGCCGTAGGCCTCTTGGGCGCCCTGGCGAAGTTAGATAGCTTTGATGACACACACATCGTGTCTCAAATAGGGTTCGGCACGATCGAAGCGCACTTCCGGGGCGACGTATCGGGAGAAGTCGTACGGTCGGTGCGGGACGCAGTGATTAGCACAGGGGGCGCCTGCATGATAGAGCGCTGTCCATCCGAACTGAAACATGAGCTAGACGTTTTTGGTGACCTCGGCGCGCCACTTGAGGTGATGCGACGGATGAAGCAACAGTTCGACTCCGCCGGGACGCTGTCTCCGGGTCGCTTCGCCGGGAGGATTTAGATGTCCACTAAACCCGGGTCGACGACAGGACGCACAAGCAACTTCAGGGGCCCTGACGTCCCATCTCCTGAAGACATGTACAAATGCGTGCACTGTGGTTTCTGCCTGCAGGCCTGTCCTACCTACCTCGAAACCGGGCTTGAGGCCGAGTCGCCCCGTGGGCGCATCGCACTTATGAAGGCGGTCGAGGAAGGCCGCACCGAGATCACTGAAGCAATTGTGGGACACTGGGACAAGTGCCTTCAGTGCCGTGCCTGCGAGGTCGTGTGCCCCTCCGGAGTACCGTACGGACGACTCATGGAGGCGACCCGCGCTAACGTGGAAAGTGTGTTTCAGCGAGGGTTCAAGCAGCGAAAAGCCAGGAACATGGGGTTCAACGGCGTGCTGCCAAACACGAAGCGACTGAACCGCATCGGTGGCGTTCTCAGGTTCTACCAGAAGTCGGGATTGCAAACGATCGCGCGAAAGACGGGTGCAGTGCGCCTCGCCCCCGGCGGGAAACTGGAGAAATACCTACCGAAGCTCAGTGACAAGTTCTTTATTACCTCTGGCCAGCTGATCCGGCCCGAAGGTGAGGTCCGAGCACGCGTCACACTACTTGGTGGCTGTGTCATGCGGCTCACTCATGCGTCGACTCTGGAAGCCGTCACCCGTGTGCTAGCCCGCAACGGCGTCGAGGTCTATGTACCCGAATCACAGGGTTGCTGCGGGGCGCTGAACGCTCACTCCGGCGAGCGCGATTCTGCACGCGACATGGCCCGCAAGAACATTGACGCTTTCCTCGAGGTCGAGACCGACGCAATCATTGTTGCGTCTGCAGGTTGCGGTTCGACCATGAAGGAATACGACGAGTTGCTTGCCAGTGATCTGGAGTATGCCGATAAGGCCGCCGAGGTTGCCGAACGGACGAAGGATATCCACGAGTTCCTCAGTGACCTCGGATTCGAGGTGCCAACAGGATCTTTGGCTACCAAGGGAGTTGACCTGAAGGTCACCTACCAGGACTCGTGCCACCTGGGACATGCCCAGCAGATCACAACGCCTCCTCGCGAACTTCTGAAGGCCATTCCCGGCCTGCAGTTTGTAGAGATGGAAGAGTCATTGGTTTGCTGTGGTTCAGCTGGTACCTACTCGCTGATCGAACAGGGGATGTCGACGCGGTTGGGAAACCGCAAGGCGGGCCACATCGCCGCTTCCAACGCCGATGTCGTCGCCACCGCAAATCCCGGGTGCGTTATCCAGATGGAGCAGGCGCTGACCCGTGCGGGCGAGCGCGCGCAGGTCCGGTACGTAATTGATCTGATGGATGAGTCGTATCGGCTCGGCGACGCCGCCGACTAGCACCTACGTCTGACGGACGTATAATGCCGCTGTCCCTCAATCGGGGATCAGCTTTGACATTAATACCGGCGTAACACCGGCGATTGGCCCGCAATCGCTCCTTTACTTACGGCAAGACATGGCAATGGAGGCCAACGAATATGGATCTAGGACTCACCGGAAAAATCGCGATCGTAACCGGCGGCAGCGAAGGTATCGGCAGGGCCGCGGCGACCGCTATGGCCGAAGAAGGTGCCAAGGTCGCAATAGTGGCGCGAACGCAAGCAGACCTCGATAGGACGGCCGAAGAACTTAAGAAAGAGACGGGCAATAACCATATCCTTGGCATCGCCGCTGATGTCACCGACGAAGCGCAGGTCCAGAAGATGGTCGACACCGTCGTCGGCACATGGGGCGGGCTGGACATCCTTGTGAACAACGCTGGCACATCTT
Organism: Dehalococcoidia bacterium; assembly: GCA_026421215.1. Lineage (GTDB taxonomy): Bacteria > Chloroflexota > Dehalococcoidia > Lucifugimonadales > Lucifugimonadaceae. The sequence goes on along the minus strand of JAPKBN010000003.1, from coordinate 36,270 downwards.
CTGCTGGTAAATTTGAGACCGTAGAGAACGAGACATGGGAGACCGACCTCGGCATCAAGGTTTACGGCGCGATCCACTGCTCACGCGCCGCCCTTCCGCACATGAAACAGCGTGGCGGTGGCCGAATCATCAACACCACGACGCCGGGCGGTAAGGCTTCAGGGGCTGCTTCCTTACCGACCTCCCTTTCACGCGCCGCCGGTATCTCCCTGACAAAGGCGATGTCCAAGGATTACGCCGCCGACAATATCCTGATAAACACGATTTGCGTCGGCATCCTAAAGAGTCGTCAGCACCGACGCCGCTGGGAAGCCGCCCACAAGAAGGACCCGAGCCTCACGCTGGACGCCTTTTACGCCACCATGGGCGGGGGTGTGCCGGTCGGACGGATCGGCGAGGCACGTGAGGCGGGCGACGTGATCGCTTTCCTCGCTTCCGAGCGCGCTAGCTACATCACCGGGGCATCCGTGAATGTCGATGGCGGTAGTTCGCCGGTCGTTTAAATGCTCCGCTGAAGCGGTAAGAAACTGCAACGGGCCTTCGTGCAATTTGATCGCACGAAGGCCCGTTAAGTTCACGAGGGAACGCAACCCATGGATCTTGAACTCACCGGCAAGGTCGTTATCATCACCGGCGGCAGCGACGGCCTCGGAAAAGCCGCTGCTAAGCGGATGGCGATGGAGGGCGCTAAAGTGGCGCTCGCGGCGCGCGATCAGACGCGGCTCGATTCCGCTATCGCCGAGATCAAGGTCGCCACGGGTAGTAATGATGTGATCGGCGTATCGACCGATGTCACCGATGAGTCCCAGGTCGCTCGTATGGTCGATACCGTGATCGGCACATGGGGCGGCATCGACATCCTCGTGAATAACGCCGGGACTTCCGCCTCGGGGAAATTTGAGGATATAGCGATCGACACTTGGAAGTCGGACATCCAACTGAAGGTATACGGAGCCATTTACTGCTGCCTGGCGGCGCTTCCACATCTCAAGAAAAGCAGCGCCGGGCGCATCATCAACCTGACTACGTGGGGCGGCAAGGCAACCCCGGGCGGAACGATGCCGACATCGCTCTCGCGGGCCGCAGGGATCTCGCTCACAAAGGCGATGTCTAAGGACTACGCAGCCGATGGCATCCTGGTAAATACCGTGTGTGTCGGGGTTATCAAAAGTGGGCAGACCCAGCGTATCTTCGAGGCGCAACGCGAGGCCAATCCGTCACTAACGGAGGACGACTTCAATGATCGCATAGGCGGGACGGTGCCGCTCGGTCGTATCGGAGAGTCCGAAGAAGTCGGAGACGTAATCGCGTTCCTGGCAAGTGAACGTGCGAGCTACGTGACAGGAGCAGCCATCAACATCGACGGCGGTCAGTCACCTGTCGTTTAGCAGTTCTTACACCTGGTGCTCTTCAACCATCTCGTAGCGGAAATCGCAGTGTGACGCGCCCTGCATGATGGTCTGGGTACGGGTTAGATTCATGTTCTTGTTGAAGCCGGCTGGGAAGTTGAAGTCGCGCCCACACGAGACAATGAAGCCAAGATCCTGCATGTCCAGTTCTTGATACATCTCGGCGTAGCGGCAACGGGTGACGTTGTAGTCGTACCGCTTTTCCTCCATCACCAGAGTCTCGGTCTCAAGCGCGTTGTTTGCAGTCCAGGCACTTTTACTGGCGATATAGGTCGAGAGGTCCTGTGCCCCCACCTTTTTGGCCATCGCAGCTCCCTGATCCTGCGCTATTTCTTCAATCACCCGCTGGGCGACCGCATTGGCCTCCTGTTCCCCGAAGTTGTCCTGAAATGCGCGGATCATCGGTCCGAGGACCATCGCCTCGATACGGCGTCGTACAAGGACAGGCATTGAGTCGATATCGGCTTCGGTAAACGAACGTGGCTCTTCAGGCATTGGTGGCTCCTGTGTGATCGCCGTGTATGGCTGATGGCGGGCCTTGAAGTTGGTAACGATTATAGGCGAAAGCGCTGTGGCGTCGGCCGCGCGCTCAGCAGTAGTGAGCCGTATTCGACTCCTCATTCGGTCCCCCATATCAACACTAGTCATGTAGTCTCAGGCTTGCTTTTGCAATGCCTCCGACGCCAGCCAAGAAAGCCTGCTATATGTCCAATTCACGACCAAACGTCATCGTTTTTCTCACTGACGATCAGGGATACGGTGATCTGTCGTGTATGGGAGCCACCGACTTCCGCACACCCCACCTTGACCATATGGCGAAGGATGGAGTCAGGTTCACGGACTGGTACTCCAACAGCCCGGTGTGCAGCCCATCCCGTGCCGCCCTGCTCTCTGGCCGCTATCCGGGGAACGCCGGAATCCGGGTGATCCTGCGGGGACACCGCTCGACCCCGGGGCTGCCGCAATCGACCACGACCCTTGCCACCATGCTCGGCGACGCCGGGTATCATACGGCGCTGTCCGGGAAGTGGCACCTGGGGTTGACCGAGGAGTCTCGCCCACAAAGCCACGGATTCGACCATTCTTTCGGATTCTTCGCAGGATGCATCGACTACTACTCACACATCTTCTATCACGGCGCCAATCAGGGTGGGCTGGGTCAGAACCCAACTCACGATCTGTGGGAGGACGACGAAGAGGTCTGGAGGAATGGCGAGTATTTCACAGAGATGATCGCCAACAAGGCGGTCGAATACATCCGGGAGATGGCGGCCAGGGACGAGCCGTTCTTCCTGTACCTGCCGTTCAACGCCCCGCACTACCCTATGCATGCACCTGGAGAATATATGGACCGGTTCGACCATCTGCCATGGGACCGGCAGGTGATGGCGGCGATGATAAGCGTCGTGGACGACTCGATCGGAAAGATCATGAACGAAGTCGGTCGCCTGGGAATAGCCGGCGATACCCTATCGATCTTCACATCGGACAACGGACCTTCACGAGAGTCGCGTAACTGGCTCGATGGCACGCTCGACCCGTATTACGGCGGCACGTCCGGCCAGTTCAAGGGCCACAAATATAGTCTGTTCGAGGGTGGCATTCGGCTTCCCGGGATCATGCACTGGCCCGGGCATATCACTCCCGGGGTCGTCTCAGACACGCCGGCTGTCTCTATGGATGTCGTACCGACCGTACTGGAGGCTGTTGGGATCGACTCGAGTCAGTACGAGATCGACGGCACAAGCCTCCTAAGCCACGTGACTAAGAACGAGGGGCTTTCTGAACGACCGATCTTCTGGGAGATCGGCGACCAGACGGCGATCCGACGTGGAAAATGGAAGCTCGTCCTGAACGGGCAGCTCGTAGAGCACTCAGATCCAATATCCGAGGTCCATCTATCGAATCTTGAGAATGACCCCGGTGAGGCGATTAATCTCGCTGACGCCGAACCAGAGGTTACTTGCGAGTTGAAACGCCTGGCAGAAGACTGGCGTGCAGCGATCGAAAAGCGCTGGGCTGACGAGTACGCGGAGGCCGGTGAGGAGAATCGGACGTACCGGATGGTTTGAGGGTAGAGAACACTATTGATCTGATCGGCCAAGCCCGTCGAGTATCTAGAAGCTTGACTCACACCCCAATTTCTTCATCTTTCTCATCGAGGATCGACATTATGACGAATCGTCGTGAATGGGGATTACGGATGTGGCGCAACAACAGATGCGCGGTAGACCAAATTGGTGTCGTGATCAGGCCAGTGTGATCTCGGCAAGGTCCGGCGACACCGCCAACTTGGCTCCCGTATGAGACTGGATTGAGGCCGCGTCCCAGCCGGGCGCGTGCTCGATAAGCCGTAGCCCCCCACCTTCTGGCAGCACTTCAATCACGGCGATGTCGGTAACTATCAACCCCACGCATCCTTGGCCTGTGAGTGGGAAACTGCACTCCGAAACTATTTTTGGTGTTTTGTCACGTCCGTTGTGTTCCATCGCCACGATAACGCGTTTCGCGCCAACGGCCAGGTCCATCGCCCCGCCGACGTTTCCGACACCGCGTGCTGGGAGGAACCAGTTCGCCAGATCGCCGGTCTCCGAAACCTGCAATGCGCCGAGAGCGGTGACGTCCACATGGCCACCTCGAATCATGGCGAACGCCTCAGCGGAATCGAAATACGCCATGCCCGGTATCGGGCTGAGAAACTGGCCGCCGGCGTTGATCAAGTCCACATCACCGTGCCCCTCGTCGGCCAACGGTCCGCAGTTCAGCAAGCCGCTTTCCGAGTGATACATGAGTTGAACGCCGGGCGGCACAAAGTCGGAACACAGTGTTGGGATGCCGATGCCGAGGTTAACGACCTCACCATCACGAAACTCACGCGCAACGCGCATGGCGATCACTTCACGGCCTAGCCGGGGCGCGGGGTCTGTCATGTTATCCCGCCTAGTTCGGTTGTCGCCCTCGGCCCGCTCACCCTTGATGCTTGTGGCCTTAACCGCTGAGAGAGAACGCATTTGAGTTTCATCATGGCAGCTCCAAACCGCCTTCTAAAACTGGGGGGCGGACGACTATCCGTTGGATGTAGATCCCTGGCGTGTCGACACGTTCTGGGTCGATCCCTCCCGGTTCGACTATCTCGTCAACTTCGGCGATTGTCACGCGAGCCGCCGCCGCCATTGGAGGGTTGAAGGTGCGGGAGGTACCTTTGTAAATCAAGTTGCCAAGCGTATCCGCCGTCCTCGCCCTTATCAGCGCAAAGTCGGCATGCAATGCCTCCTCGAGCACATACTCACGCCCGCCGAACATCCGTGACTCTTTGCCCTCGGCCAGCATCGTTCCGGCGGCGGTTGGCGTGTAAAACGCGGCGATCCCAGCTCCGGCTGCACGCATCCTCTCGGCCAGCGTGCCTTGAGGGACGACCTCGAGCTCTATTTCACCTGCCCGAAATCCAGTCTCGAACGCGTTGGGACGCGACACAGATCCGGAAACCGGGAACGACGCTATGACCTTTGTAACCTGCCCGTTCTCGATCAGTACGGCGTGGTCTATCGGTTCCACACCTTCTGGCCAACCAAAGCCTGTTGGCGCGGCTATACCAGCCGTGTTCCCAACGATAGTGAGGTTGCGTGAACCCTGGTCTCGGAGCGCCAGCATCAAAAGATGCGGCATCCCACCTGCACCACCAAAACCCCCGATCATCACCACCGAACCATCAGATATATCGGACACGGCTTCGGCGAAATTATTTACGGTTTTATCTATCGGCATATCAACAGGATTGTAAACGTCCTCAAAGGATATTCAGGAATTACCTGTCCAGATATTCAGACCAATGGTTGGTTACCAGAGGGTCATCGAATCCTGGAACATCCGTTGCAGATTGGGCTCGTCGATTGGGCGAGGAGACAGCTTGGTCACACGATGCTGCGGCAGGGTTCCCGCCACCAGGGCACCAATGTCCGCTGATGTGTATCCGACGCCAGCCAAGCCGTTTGGCATATCCAGATCCCTTATGAATCCGACGATTGCGGTCGCCAGCAGATCACCAGCGTCCTCCGGGCTAGCTCCCCTTGTGTCAGCTCCGAGAATTCGGGCACAGTGCAAGTGTCGGTCCGGGTTGGTCGGCGCCGTGTATCGGAACACTGAGGGGGCTGTCAGGATCACCCCCATGCCGTGCGGCACCATCGCGTGGCCTTCCGGATAACCTTCCGGAACGTACTCCTTCACCATTCCGGACACCGGGTACGACATGCCGTGGGCTAGGTGGACGCCGGCGTTTCCGAATCCGACCCCGGCAAACGTGGCGGCAAGCATCATGTTGGAGCGCGCCGCCTGGTCGTTCGGGTCTTTGACGGCCGGAATGATGTTTTTTGCCACCATCTCCAGTGCGGCCATCGCCCACACATCGCTAATCGGGTTGGCTCCTTGATACGCCGGCCGCTTCCCCGGGTCCTCCGGTGCTTCCCGGTCACTGAACGGGATCGCCGTGTACGATTCAAGGGAGTGGCACAGGACGTCGAATCCGCTGCACGCCGCAACCATCGACGGCATCGTGTCGGAATTATCCGGATCCACGAGACCAATCGTCGGTCGGATGGCACGATCGGAGATACCAGTCTTCGCCTTCATCTCCAGCAGATCGAAAATAGCGCCACCGGTCGTCTCGCTACCGGTGCCCGCCGTTGTCGGGATGGCGATCATCGGCTTCAGCGGTCCTGGCGCCAGTTTGCCTTTCCCGATCGGGGCGTTTACGTAGTCAAGAAAGTCGGCCGGGAACGTAGCGTAAAGGTTGGCGGCCTTGCATGTATCGATCGCCGAGCCTCCGCCGACACCGACGTACCCATCGAATTTGCCATCTATCGCAAAAGCGATGGCATCCTTGAACGACAGGTCGGTTGGTTCGACCTCGACGCGATCGAACAGCACGGCGTCGAGGCCCTCAGCTGCAAGGGACTCCATCGTAATGCCGACGGCCCGGCTGTTTTTCAAACGCGGGTCGGTCACCACCATCACCCGCTTCGCGCCGAGCCGCCGCATCTCAAACCCAACTTCCCCTGTAACGCCGGAACCAAAGTGAATGGACGAGTTATCGATTGCAAACGCGGTATCTGTTGTTATCGGAGGTGTTGATGTCAACGTACAGTGGCTTTCTACAAACAGGCGCTAAACGATTGTTGCCAGGATCGTAAATCCGGGGCGCTGAAGAACAGAATTGTATCTGAACGCACGAACAGTTCAGAACTTCTCTCACACATCGACTGTATGCCTGTGAGGACATATGTGTGACGACAAAAGAGATCACTCATATCGTCATCGCAAAAAGAACGACATGAACCGGCGATCTTGAAGGTATAAGTCTCAGGGGCCTTTACCGGCAGAGTAACCGTGCAGCCACATTCCGATACGTCACCGATAACTATCTACAATCGGTTATCTCGCAATAACGCTGCCTGCCGTAATTCAGTGCTAAACCGGAAGCCGCAAGAGGGCTAAGCTGTAGACAACCTCGGACACCAAACCGGGCACGCCAAACTGGAGGTCCGCTTGCTGGATAGAGATTACGGACGCAGTCCCCACCCACCTACCTGTACCTGCGTTACCTGTACCGAGCGACGTAACAAGCGCGGGAGACGCCGCAGCGTTGGCGATCGGATGATCGGAAGTGGGGGCAACTGGAGCGTCATGATCGGGGCGGCTGCCGTGATCATCGTCATAGTTATCATCATCCTAACGGTTGGATAACCGTACCAGTGCGCACTTGTTTACGCGAGAAAAGGCGCCACCCGTAGGTGACGCCTTTTCTCGTCTTTAACTTTCATCAGACCGTGCGATCAACGGTCGCGGGTCGCGGAGAAACTTAGCCGGTGATTCCTAGCTCTTCTTGCAGCGCTGCAATGGTTTCCGGCCTGGTCCGTGTCTTTCGCTGTGCACGCAATCCCATCGGCATATTCTCTACCTCGGGAACGACCTTGATCGAAACGAACACCGGGCCTTCTTCGGCCATGATCCCCTCGACCTGCGTCGCAAAGTCTTCGAGGTCGTCAAAGTGGTGGGTCGAGGCGTAACCGATCGCCTTCGCCATACCGGCGTAGTCGATATTCGCGTTGTTCGGAACAGGCTGCCCACCGGTCGTAGCGTAGACCTCGTTGTCAAGCAGGAAGTGGACGAAGTTCTTCGGCTGCTTTCCTGCGATAGACGCCAACACCCCAAGGTTCATGAGCAGTGCGCCCTCTGAGTCGAACAGGACGATTTTTTCGTCCGGCAGACCCAGTGCAAGTCCAAACGCCGCCGAAGTAGTCTGGCCCATTGCTGAGCCCATCGAAATGTCGCGTTCCGGGTTCTTACTTGCGTCCGGCCAGTTCCGTCCCGACGTCCCACTCGTGGTCACAATTGCCTTGCCACGATGCGGTTCGAAAACGCGGAACACGTCCTGAGATTTGATCATTTAGTTCCCCTTAAAGGCCCGAATAAGTAACGGGCGTCCAGTAGCTGATCCGGTTGAATTGGTTACTAATGCCGGCCACTGAGATTGAGCAGCCAGCATCCGAGACCGGATTAGCGGTTGAAGCCGTGGTATTCGTCGCCGATAAGCACCACAACCGGGCGCTTGGTCGCATTTGCCTGCTCGAACGCAGTGGTGATCCGGTCGCCGTCGGTGTTGCTCTCAACAAAGTAGTAATCGAGTCCGAAAGCGTTCAGGAACGGTTCGGTGTACTTCGCCGCAGAGTCGCGGATCACACCTCGCCGCGTCCACCCGCGATATCCGACAACGAAGACCATCGGGAACCCGGCATCGAGCGCCATGCCCCTTATCGAGTCTCCCGATTCCATCATCCCGGTGTTCTGGATCAGAACAACGGGGACTTTGCCGGCGACACAGAGACCGAGAGCCGTTGCCGATGCCTCACCTTCACGTGAGATCGGGATAACGTCGAGCCAGTCCTGATCCACCATCAATTCATAAAGATAGTTGGTCTCGCTGTCAGGAATCGTGACGACGTGGGTCACGCCGTTTTTCTTAAATTCGTCGACCAGTGTCTCTGGCCTGAGGATTGCAGCCTGTTGTTCGACCAAGTCGTTTTTCTCCTTCAACACGGTATCCGCTGTCATCTATCGGGCATCCAACGAAGGCCCGTACCAGCGTGAATGTCGGGATCATACGCCTCCCAATCGATAATCGTAATAGCCGGACCGAAAATCGTGGTTCCTGAACACCTCAACATCCAGTCCGTCCTCTGGGTATCGCTACGCGACGCGATCCTAGTGTTGTCGACGTCCACCCGGGGGATTGCGGCGACGCCCGCGTTGCGGGTTTAGCGAAGCTGTGGGCGGCGGCGAATTATCGGGGTCTTTCACCTCTTCAATTGCCGGAACGGCCTGTGCGTCTCGTGATGCGCTCCACTTCTCAAAGAAGTCCCATCCGGCGCCGAGAGCGGCCCCGGCAATCGTGAATATCGGGATGCCGAACAAGATTTCGGCGAGGATCACGTCTTTACGTGACACCTCATCGGAATCGAACTGGAGTGCGGAGATCAACATGATGGCGATAGCGCCAAAGAAGCCGATCATGGCGCCCATGCGCGTGAACCCGGACAGTCTCATATCGTGTCAGTTTGGTCCTTGTGAATAGTCGCCCGACTCTGAAATTTACCTCCACAACTCTACACGTCATTCGAAGGATTCTGGCGACCCCGTGCTACACTCCGCGCCGCCCTAGCAGGCCATCTTGACGGCACGTTGAATGTAGGTTCGGCGGCATCGTTTGTATCAGTCATCACACAACCGTAACGAACAGGGATACGCATGAGCAGCAACGGCCACGACTCGAACGGCAAAAACATGGTCCGCAGAAGCCACGAGTGGTTCGGACCTCGTGACCTTGAAGGCTTCCTTCACCGTGCCGGGCTTAAGTCCCAGGGATTTACGGAAGAGTCCTTTGCAGGAAAGCCCGTGATCGGTATCGCCAACTCGTGGAGTGAGGCGACCCACTGTAACGTCCACTTGCGCGCACTGGCGGGACACGTGAAGCGCGGGATCATGGCCGCCGGTGGGTTCCCGCTCGAGTTCCCGACCATCTCTCTCGGTGAATTCTTCCTGCAACCAACTTCTATGCTTCTACGCAACCTGATGGCTATGGACATCGAAGAGATGATCCGCGGTTTGCCGATCGACGGCGTCGTGCTCCTTACCGGTTGCGACAAGACCACACCCGCCGCGCTGATGGGTGCAGCCAGCGCTGACTTACCGGCCATCGTCGTCACCGGTGGCCCCTCGCTGAAGGGCAATTGGAAGGGTGAGGAACTTGGCTCCTGCACGGACTGCCGACGTTACTGGGGTGAACTACGCGCCGGGACGATCACTCAGGAAGAGTACGACTCGCTTGAGTCCGCAATTTACCGCTCGCCCGGACACTGCATGGTGATGGGCACCGCGTCCACAATGGGCGGCATCACCGAAGCGCTGGGCATGACTCCCCCGGGCGGTGCGTCTATCCCGGGTGCCGACATGCGCCGAAGCGCGCTGGCCGAGACGGCCGGACGTATGGTTGTTGATCTCGTCGAGAAGGGCACCCGGCCTTCCGACATCATGACCGAAGACGCTATCGAAAACGCAATGCGTTTCCTAATGGCAGCCGGTGGTTCTACGAACGCCATTGTCCACCTCACTGCCATCGCCGGGAGACTCGGATACGAGCTCACACCGGACAAGTTCGACGAGATCTCACGCGCAACTCCAACGATCGTCAACTTGAAGCCGTCGGGCGAGTACCTGATGGAAGACCTCTTCTATGCAGGCGGCATCGAGGCAGTGTTAAATCGCCTGGCTCCCCTGCTCCACCTGGACACCATCACGGTCAACGGGCACACGCTGGGGGAGAACATCGCCGACACCGTAGCCATTGACGACAAGATCATCAAGACACTTGAGACGCCGATGTATGAAGAGGGCGGGATTGCGATGCTAAATGGTTCGCTCGCTCCAGATGGCGCGGTGATCAAACAGAGCGCGGCTTCACCCGATCTGCTCCACCATGTGGGGCGCGCCGTCGTATTCGAAAATTATGAGGATATGCACGCCCGCGTGGACGACCTGGATCTGGACGTGACCAAGGACGACGTTCTCGTGATGAAGTCGGCGGGACCGGTCGGAGGACCAGGTATCCCGGAGTGGGGCATGCTGCCAATCCCAAAGAAGCTGCTTGAACAGGGCGTCCGCGACATGGTGCGCATCAGCGACGCCCGGATGAGCGGCACGGCGTTTGGCACGGTAGTGCTGCACATCTCGCCGGAATCGGCGCTCGGGGGGCCGCTAGGACTTGTGCAGAACGGCGACATGATCGAGCTCGATGTCGAGGGACGACGGATCGATCTACTGGTGGATGAGGCTGAGATGGAACGACGAAGAGCGGCATGGAAGGCACCAGCGCCTCGCTACACGCGGGGCTACGGCTTGATGTTTTCCGAGCACGTTATGCAGGCCCAGTACGGCTGCGATTTCGACTTCCTAGTCGGTAACGACCCGGTGGAGACACACGCCGAGATGCACTCTGCTGGGTGATGACCAATCCACTCCCGGCGTCTGCGGACGCCAGACAGATCGTTGCCGATGGCTATGATGCCATCGGCGACGCCTAATCTAGTGGAGGCGCGGAAGGACGATGGCGGGTTGCGGGAGCAGTATATTCGCTACCTGACCGATGAATTGCCGGGATGCTCTGATGTTCTCGATCTCGGTTGTGGAGCCGGGGATCCCGGCACAGAGAAGGTGCCACAAACATGAGTCCCGAAGCCCAGAGCCAGGACCAGCGAATTTCGATAGCTAGCCTCAATGACATGAGCCACGATGATTTTGTTGAGGCGGTAAGTCCGGTGTTCGAATACGCACCATGGATAGCGTCAAATGCCTGGGAAGGTCGACCGTTCGAGGATGTCGGAGTGTTGCACGATGGGATGGTGCAGGCGTTGAAGGATGCTGACAGGGGGACGCAGATCCAATTTCTCCGCGGCCACTCCGATATGCAGGTCACGCCGGAAGCGATAGACGCCATGACTCCTGACTCGCGACAGGAGCACATAAGCGCGGGTTTCGACAAGTTGTCTTCTGCTCAACAGAAGCGGATCGAACATCTTTTAAGCGCATACAAAAGGAGGTTCGGGTTCCCGTTCATCGCAGCGCTACGGGGCCGGAACGCAGCAGAGATTCTGGCGATGGTGGAGCAGCATCTAGGTAACGACAGCACCGATATGGAGCTGTATTTCGCCTTCAGCGAGGTAGCAAAAATCACGCGCGTGGGCCTCGACAAAATGGTGGTCTGAGGCCGCATACGCGACGAATTAATCTACGCGTTGGCGATTGTATTATCGGTTCCAGACAGTTGAGATTGCGGATTCCGGTTTGGGTTCTGAGCGAATCCTAGGGACCCTTACCGGCGAAATCGTCAACATTGAGAATGGTACCGGCCGTCCATCTGTAAGGGGACAGTATTACGTCCGCCCACGCCCGTTTACGGTGTGGGCGCGTCCGAAGGAATCAATCCTTCGGACTTCATCTCGGACCACATAGCTTCAGGTATTTCGACGCGGATTAGCTCGACGTTCTGCACCACCTGTTCCGGGGTCGCAGCGCCCGGTATCACTGATGCAACGGCGGGGTGCGCGAGGGGGAATTGGAGCGCCGCCGCCCTCATGTCGACGCCGTGTGCGTCGCAAATACCCTTCAAAGCCCGAGCCTTGTCGATCCACTGAGGTGCTGCCTGCTCATAATTGAAAGCCAATGGGCCATCCAGGTCCTGTGCAGCAAGGATTCCGGAGTTGTATGGGCCGCCGGTCGCTATCTTGACGTTCTTCTCGACACAGAGCGGCAGGAATTCCGGGTAAGCGTCGTGGTCAAGAAGGGTATAACGCCCCGCCAGCAGGATGATGTCGAGATCAAAGCGCTCGATAAACCGGCCGGGCATCTGCCACTGGTTCATTCCGCAGCCGATCGCTTTCACGACGCCCTGATCGCGAAGTTCGATCATCGTCGGAAAAGCCGTCGCGTTGGCCGCGTCCTCCATATCTTCCACGTCCGGGTCGTGGAGGTAGAGAATGTCGACGTGGTCCAGACCGCTGCGCTCAAGTCCTTCTTCGAGCGCACGCATGATGCCGTCACGCGTAAGGTCAAATTGATCGGTAAGGTGCGGAATGTCGTCCACCGCCCAGCAACCCGGATCGGACACGTCCGGCACAAGCACCCGCCCTACTTTGGACGACAGCACAAACGAGTCCCGAGGGTATCCGCCTAGAACCTTGCCGTATCGCTTTTCACTCCGGCCATTGCCATATAGCGGCGCCGTGTCGAAATACTTGATCCCGACCTCGTGCGCTTTTGCGATCGTCGCAAGGGATGTGTCGTAGGCGGGTGTATCTCCACCGTCCGCGGAGCCCCGGCCGGCGATAAACACGCCGCCCATTCCAAGGCGTGTTACCTCAGCCCCTTGGTCGCCTATCGGGATGCTCTCGAACGGGTTCACGAAGTCGCTCCTAGCGGGACATTGGCCTGTGAGTTTGAATTTCGAGCATGTTGCGAGAGGGGAACCTAGATATTTCCAGCGATAGCGTCTCCTACGCTGCCCGTGCTGGCACTTCCGCCGAGGTCCGGCGTCAGAATCTCACCAAGGGCCAGGACGCTCTTCACGCTCTCTTCGATGGCGTCCGCAGCCTCGTCCTCACCTAGATGACGAACCATCATCACCGAGGTAAGTATCTGCGCCATCGGATTTGCCAGCCCCTGCCCTGCTATGTCTGGCGCGCTCCCGTGGGTCGGCTCGAACATCGACGGGTTAGCGCGAGTCGGGTCAAAATTCGCGCTGGAAGCAAGTCCGACGCTTCCGGCAACCACGGCGCCAATGTCGGTCAGAATGTCTCCGAACAAATTGCTGGCGACAACCACGTCAAAGGCCTCCGGGCGACGGATGAAGTCCATGCACGCCGCGTCAATAAGTAGCGAGTTGGTCGTGATGTCCGGGTAATCCTCGGCCACCTCCGCAAAGGTGCGGTCCCAGAGCACCATACCGTATCCAAGAGCGTTGGACTTCGTGATGGAAGTGACATGGTTATTCTTGTTTCTCCTCCGTGCGAGGTCAAACGAATAACGAATGATCCGCTCACAGCCTCGCCGGGTGAACGCCGACGTCTGGATAGCCACTTCGTTGGGGTCGCCTTCGTACAAGAAGCCACCCATATTGGCGTATTCACCCTCGGTGTTCTCCCGGATCACCACCATATCGATGTCGTATGGATTCTTGCCCGCAAGCGGCGAGGTGACGCCTGGATAGAGCACCGACGGCCGTTCACAAACGTACTGGTCAAAGGTCCGGCGTATGGGCAACAGTAGACCGTTCAGGGTGATGTGGTCCTGAATGTCCGGCCGGCCGACGGCGCCCAAGAATATCGCATCGTAGCCTCGCAACTGATCGACCCCGTCATCCGGCATCATCTGACCGTGATCGTCGTAGTAGGCGGAACTCCACGGCAGCTCATCAAAGGTCCAATCGATGCCGAATTTTGACCCTGCAGCCTTCAGGACTTTTAGCGCCTCTCCAACAACTTCGACGCCGATTCCATCACCCCTGATTACTGCGATCTTGTGCTTGCTCATATTTCCGCCCGTCCTGTTAATCCCAAAGGGTTGGTGATTTTATTGTTACTCGGATCAGCCGTTCTGCCTTATCCGCCTGAGTGCGTTTCAATCGGAACTATTGCCGCCGCAATATCATGATCTGAAAGGCCGGTGTCCCGACCTTCGTACAGGATTTCGGCTGCTGCGGTCCCGGTCGGCAAAGACAGATTCATCTCGTCAGCCATCGTCATGATGATGCCGATGTCTTTGATCAAATTGCGCATCGGCGCGCCGGAGTTTTCAAAGTTTCGGGCCGCCGTTATTGGACCTGATCGCCCGACCATGGTGCTGCCACCAAAACTCTTCTGGAGCAGATCGGTAGCCTTCAAGATATCGACGCCAGCGCTGTTCGCAAGGTTGAACGCCTCCGCGGCGGCGACCGTGTGGATGCATGTCAGGAGCTGGTTGATCAATTTCATCGCCGTCCCGGCTCCGCTGTCACCGAAACGCACGACGTTGGTTCCCATCTTCTCAAACTCGGAAAGCGCACTATTAAATGCAGCCTCATCCCCACCAACCATGATCGATAAAGTCCCGTCGGTTGCCCCGCCCGGCCCACCGGAAATAGGCGCATCTAGGAATTTTGCGCCAACGCGCATGGCACGATCGGCGGCTTTCTTTGAGAGGCCAACACTCACCGTACTATGATCCGTCACAATCGTTCCCGACTTGATGTTTGCAAACACACCGTCATCGCCCATGAGAATCTCCTCACAGGTCTCCTCGTTAGGGAGGCACACGAAAATCCTGTCGCATTGAGACGCCAGTTGCTCCACGCTGGTGGCTGCTTCCGCGCCCATGTCCTCCAATTCACGTACAACCTGCTGACTCCGGTTATGGACGATAAGCGTCGTCCCGGCGTTCAGCAAATTCACCGCCATTGGTCGCCCCATACTGCCGAGTCCAATAAACCCGACCTTTATCGTTGTCATAGTTGACGTGAACCCTTCTGATGGAAAATGTGGCGATTCTGAACGTAGCCCCTGTATTGACCACGTCGGGTGGCTGCAATCGGCCCGATTGAAGCGGGAGCGATTATATACTCCGGGACGGCATGCCTTGGACTGAGCGAAGTCAATTATCCGGCTGTTCAAATCGCGTGCCCGGCAACAGTTTCTATGACGTCACAAACAGGGAGGTCACAAATGGCGATTCTGCGTCAGGCAGATATGATCACATCTGAGTCAACGTCCGCCATAGTCGGGCGCCGTATCGGTGGGCCTAACTCCGGCGCTACGCAAATGACGGCGGGGCTGAATACGCTGGCTCCGGGGTCGATCATCACCTACCACTCCCACCCGGACGCCGAGATCATGCACTACGTGATTGAAGGAGATGTCGAGTGTGTATTGGACGGACACCGGATCACCCTTCACGCAGGCGATGGTGCTCTCGCCCCGGTCAACGTGAAGCATTCGTTTGAGAACCGCAGCGGAGCGCTGGCGAAATTCATCACCGCCGGGACCACCATCGGAGCGACCCGGGAGGACCATGAACTCGATCTCCCCAGCCACGGTCCGCTCCCGAAATATGTGGTGTTTGCCGAGGACATTGTCCCATCGCATCCCTGGCCCGGCACCGAGCGATTTGATGCTATGGACGCCAGTTTTGGTTCGTCCACCATTCTGTTCAGTAAGGGCGTTATCGCGCCAGGCTCCCTTGGGCCTCCACATTTTCATCCAGAGACCGAGGAGTTTATGTACTGCCTGGAAGGCGAACTTATGGCGATGTACAAAGGCGAAGAGTTCCCGCTTCACGCCGGAGATATGCTTCTGGCCGAGCCCGGCGCGCAGCACGCAATATTTAACGCCTCAACTGAAATGGCGACCTTGATCGCAATTCACCCGACGACTGCACCGGTCCGGGAGTTGGTGGACTGGGCGCCGTCAAAACCCCTTCCAACGATATCTAGCAACTAGTAGTCCTTAGAATTTTGGAGCATTCCCGCACATGACGATCCTTCGCCTCAAAGACCAGAAAGTTACTTCGCCGTATCCCGGTGTCAGTCAGCGAAATCCCGCGGGTGTAGAAACCGGGGCCACTCAGATACGTGTTTTTGACGCCGTGATACAGCCCGGAGCGTCGATCCCATACCACGCACATGGCAACACCGAGGCGACCTACTTTGTACTTGATGGCGATATCGCAGCAGTGGTGGACGATCACCGAGTGGAACTGCATTCAGGAGACCTTGTGATGGCCCCTCCGGGGACTGGCCACGGTTTCACAAACAGCGGTAAGAACGAAGCGCGCGTCGTGACGATGTTCCCGCACACCGACCCGGATGTGTCTCATATCGACCCAGGAGAGCCAGCCAGCGGCGATCTCCCGCCGTACATCGTGCCGAGGACCAACGTTGAAGCTTGGACGCCCTGGGAGCGATGCACCCGATACGACATGATGAATCAGGAACGGGGCGCACTATCGACCGCGTTCAGTCAGCTCGATTTCGAGCCCGGTTCGATGGCCCCGCCGCACTTCCACCCGGAAACGGAAGAGGCCATGTACTGCATCGAAGGCGAGTTCATGGCGATGTACAACGGTGAAGAGATTCCGCTTCGGCCGGGAGATATGTTTGTCGCAGAGGCCGGCGTCCGACACACGGTCTTCAACGCATCCGAGAAGTTGGCGGTACTCCTCCCGCTGCATCCGACCGTTGTACCGGTGCGTGAGCTTGTGGACTGGAGCCCGACGACGCGTATGCCCGCCTAGTGATATTGGAACTGTCTAACGTTGACGGGTGGGGGGCTCGAAATCGACCTGGTACCTGACATCCCCTTCCAAGAATGACAGCACGTTGTCCACGACCATCTTGAGGCTGGATGCCAGAGCTGCGTCCGTCGTGCTTGCGGTGTGAGGCGACAACAGCGCGTTGGGTAGCGTCCGGAGAGGGCTTTCCGGTGACAACGGCTCGGATTCAAACGTATCCAGCCCGGCTCCGGCCAGAGCGCCACCACGTAGTGCCTCTTCGAGCGCCTGTTCGTCGATCATGTCGCCTCGTGCAGTGTTGATCACAAACGCCGAAGGCTTCATCTGCGACAATTCGGCCGAACCGATCAGATGACGGGTTTCTTCGGAGCCGCGTAGATGGATGGAGATCGCATCAGACCGTGTCAGTAACGTCGATAGGTCGACGAACTCCAGCTCGGTCGTTTCCGGGTTGTAAAGCTCCGGATGGAGCGTCCACGCAATCACGTTCATCCCAATACCACGGGCGATGGCGGCCATCTGCTGCCCGACCCGTCCTGCGCCCAGTATGCCGAGCGTCTTTCCGTGGAGCTGGGTAATCATTCCTCGGGGCCATTCGCCTTGGTGGATCCGATAGTCCAACTGTCGAACTCGGTGCGCTATAGCGAGTAGGAGTGCCAGCGCGTGCTCGGCGACCGATGCTGTCGCAATTCCAGGCGTGTTGGTTACGGTGATCCCAAATCTCTGAGCGCTTTCCAGGTCGACGTGCCCGGCGTTCGGCCCCCACAGCGCCAGATGTTTGAGTCGTCCGCATCGTGACAGCACTTCGTAATCAAAGCGTGTCGATGCCCGCACATTCAGAACCGTGTGCGCGGACGCGATCCGTTCCACGATCTCGTCCGTCCCGGACGGCAGGGTATCGAATAGTTCAAGTTCGATCTCAGGAGACGAGCGCAAACGCACCAGAGCCGGGGTGTCGCTGATCACGGGAGGTGCATCGTCTATGACTACAAGTTTGACCAAAAACGCTACCCGATTTCCTCTACCGATTATTGGCCCGGAAACGCCCCCAAGCTGGATCGCATGATGACGGCGTTCGTATTCTTGAGTGGTAACATACCGCCGCCCTACGGGCGAGCTTGATATCCCGGCTGCTTCCCGACAATGCGGCGGGATTCATTGTTCTGTACAAACTTGAATTCTTTCAAGTGCCTATTCGATAGTTTACAGGTGATCCACCAGCGATTCAGAGGTTCAATTGCTCCAAATTTCGGCCTGCGCATGGGCGCTCTCGACATCTCCCAAAGAGTCCTTGGATCGTATAAGTCTGGCCGGCTTTGACACTGTGGATCTGTGGCCCAACTCGTTCGATGAAATCGGTAGTGCCGATGAGATCACAAGCCGCGGACTGAAGCCAGGTTGCTTTGGCCTGCTTGCCGGGGCGATCCCATTGCCGGTCGGACTGTCGCTCGACGACATCACCGGGGCCAACGCGCAACCGATGCTCGATCTTATGTGTGCCAACATCGACCAGGCGGCCGCACTAGGTGCGAAACGGGCGTACATGGTTACGCCTTCGGAGTACCCCGATGACGATTCGTATTTTCTGGACTCCATCCGGGCGCTTGGTGATCACGCGGCCTCGGCGGGCGTGAAGCTCTCCATCGAACCGCACCCGGGCCGATCCATACCAAGTGATGCGGCATGTCTTGCCTTCGTCAAGAAATCCGAGCACGAAAACGTCCATGTCCTGGTCGATTTCGGCCACTGCCTGATCACCAAAGAGAGTCCATCCGAGAGCATCCGGAACGCCGGGGATCGTCTGGGTTACGTCCACATCGACGATAACCACGGCAAGTTGGACGATCACGTGGCGCTTTTTGATGGTGTACTAAAGGCACCGGTGATCAACGATTTCCTGGAAACGCTAGTTTCGCTGCCGTATGACGGCGGACTTGGCATCGAGTTCAAGCTGACCACGCCATCCCCGATGTCAGCGATGGTCCAAGCGCGCGACTTTATCCGAGGTTGGGAGTCTCGCAAGAGCGTGACTGCCTAGTGAAAAAGGGTGCGTGAGGTGGGAGAGGCTGAGGTCTATTGCCATCTTTCCGTTGACATCATGGATGGCATCAGGGGGGGAACCTACTTGATCGCCTAGTGGCGCTAGCGGCTCTCAGGGATGACCAGCGTACCGCGCCATTCCAGCCTGCCAAGCATCAAGGTGATACGGTATCGAGACTGCCGGGAAGTGGTGACAACTGCACGCTCCTGAGCAAGAAGTTTGACAAACATTCAAATTTGACTGACATATAAAGAAATGTTTATATCAAGGCATCCACGAGCCTTTTATATCCCGGAGATAAATCCTGCCTCGCCATCTGAAATCCGCTGATGACTTCGTAACGATCGGTGAAAATATTCATACCACTCGTATCGTCTTGCTCAACGGACGCCGTGTACGGAAACTTGATGACGGGACCGAGGGCGTGCCGTTCAAGGACGAGAACGGGAACGACCTGTTTCTCTCCATCCCGGACCATTTCAAAGAGCAGCAGCCCTACAGCCTGAACCAGGCCAAACACTTCATGATCGCCGTGTGGAAGGGCCTAAATGGCGGTGCCGAGGAACAGGCAATCGGAACCGCTTACGTTCATCGCGAGGTGCGGCGTCAGACACAGGCCGGAGCCTCGTTTCTGGATCTGAACGTCGACGAGGTCAGCCCATATATCGAGATCCAGAACGAGTCGATGGAGTGGTTGGTCAGGACCGTTGAGGCGGTTTCCACCATCCCTTCAAGCATCGACTCGTCGAATCCCGAGATCATCAAGACCGGTCTGGCGGCCTACACCGGAGTCGCCGGCCGGCCGATGATCAACTCGGTCGCTCTCGAGCGCCTCGACACGATCAAACTTGTGACAGATAACAATGCACATGTGATCGTCACGGCCGCCGGAGAGTCCGGGATGCCGGACAACGCCAAAGAGCGAGTGGAGAACATCGCCCAGCTTATGGTGCACATACAGGACGCCGGCATCCCGCTGGGTGACGTGTATATCGATTGCCTCGCCTTTCCAATCGGCGTCGCTCCTCAGTACGGGAACGACTACCTGGACGCCGTCTCTGCGATAAGGGAGCAGTACGACCCTGAAGTCCACATCACGGGCGGCGTCAGTAACGTGTCTTTCGGGCTTCCAAAACGGAGGCTCGTCAACGACGTCTTTCTTCATCTGGCGATTGAAAGCGGACTGGATAGCGGGATCATCGATCCGATCCCTGCCTCCATCCAGAAGGTGCTGGATCTGGACCTTGATTCAGAGCCTGTGAAGCTCGCTATGGACATGCTTAAAGGCAACGATGACTACTGCATGAACTTCATTCAGGCGTTTCGCGACGGTCGCCTGGACTAAGCATTTAGAAACTCACCCAGTTGGAGGAACTCCATTGGCGCTCGTACGCCTCATGTACTGGAAAGAAATCCCCGTCACGGTCCAGGCCAGTGACGGAAGAGAGACCATTTCACATCCACTCGACGCACGGTTCCAGGAAGCCGCCGACGCTATCGCCATGTTTGACGGTAGCGCCGGTACCGACGCGTACCTGATGTCATGGGAGCTTAAGGATTATGGCGAAGTGGATGCCCCTGCCAAGGAAGCCGCCGCCGCCATCGCTCAGCGATTCAACGACGGTTTTCCGGACGATTTCGTGGCCCGGATCCGGGATCTTGCAAACGCCGGTGAACGAGACATATCACCAGGCGCTATAGACAACTGGATCAAGGGGTAATCGTTCTTGAATCAGGCGCCGACTCGACCCGGACCGAAGTAAACTTCGTATAGCTATGGACGCGCTGACCATGTACCCGAACTCGCTCGGACGACGCCAGCAGCATATTGGATCCCAATGACTTCAACATCTGTCCCGACACTTCTCGAACGCCTCGAACGGGGCGACACGATCATCTCTGACGGCGCCACAGGCTCATATCTCCAGGAACATGGGCTGGAACCGGGCGGTTGCCCTGAAGAGTTCAACGTCAGTCACCCGGACACCATCAAAGAGATGGCAAAGCGTTACTTCGACGCCGGCTCGGAGATGGTCCTTACCAACTCATTCGGCGGAACCAAGTTCATGACCAAAAAGTACGGTTATGAAGACAATGTGTCTGAGTTCAACCGTCTGGCGGCGGAACACGCACGATCGGTCGCCCCTTCCGGCGGCTTTGTGATCGGTTCTGTTGGCCCAACGGGAGAGTTCCTTGAGCCGTTAGGGCCTGTGTCCGAAACGGAGATGTACGACGCCTTTACCGAGCAAATTACCGCCCTCGCCGAGGGCGGCGCCGACGGTGTCGTCATAGAAACCATGACCGCCATAGAAGAAGCCACGCTGGCCGTGAAAGCCGCCAAGGACAACACGGACCTCGTCGTGATGTCCACGATGGTGTACGACCCAGGACCCCGCGGGTTCTTCACGATGATGGGGATCACCCCGGAAGTTGGTGTAAAAAAGCTGCGTGAGGCCGGGGCGGACGTGGTGGGTACCAACTGTGGCAACGGCATCGAGCGAATGATCGAAATCGCGAAGCTAATGCGCGCCGTGGATGACGGTTTTATGCTTGTGCACTCAAACGCCGGTATTCCTGCGATCATCAATATGGAGATCGTCTATCCTGAGACACCTGAGTTCATGGCTGAGCATTTCAAGACACTGCATGGCCTTGGGATCAACATACTTGGCGGATGCTGCGGTACCGGGCCAGACCACATAAAATCTCTTGTGCACGCCGTCAAAGGCTGAACACGGGATAACACGATCAGAGGTTCCATCTCCAGATGACAACGCTAGAACTACTCAGCGCACGGGAAGTAGTCACTCGCTTCGGCGACTGCGTGGAGCTGGTGCCGATGGATCCAAACTTCCACGACATCAGCATCGGATTGTACGAACGCGATGGCATTGCCACCATCTGGACCTTCAGTCGGCGACCCGGCGTGGATGACCGAATGAGGGATGTCGTGGATCGGCTGGTCAAGCTTGGCGGCATGGAGATCGCAGATGCCTGGAATCGGCTGCGCTTCTCCTGCGGGCACATTCACACCCGACCGCTCAAATTTTTGACCACAGCGGCGATTGAGCGGACAGCTGAGCGGGACAGGCCGGAAGAGCTCCAGATCCAGGATTCCAAAAGCCCCCTCACGATCGACATGACGGGCGAACAGGATGGCAACCGTTACGTGTACCGTATTTCGACAACCGGCGAGGCAAAAAATCCAGCTTTACGACTTCGAGCCATAATCGCCGGATTCGTGCGTTACGGAGAGATGGAAAAAACGGACGACACAACCCTCACGTTCAGCTGCGGCCAGCGCCACGATGGTCTAGCTCGTCTAATACTGCCCTACTCCCGAAACATCAGCGCCGTAGAAGACGCTTTTGAAGCCGACGCTCTACGCGGCCAGATGACGACATCTACACTCGGGTTCGCCAGCACTTAAGCCAAGGAATCAAGGCCACTCCAATGCCATATGCAGAGACCATGACATCCCGGGAGCGGGTCATGAACGCGCTTGCCGGTCTGCCCGTGGACCGCCCCCCCGTATCCAACCCGACCAACGTCGCGACGGTCGAGCTGATGGATATGGTGGACGCGCCATTTCCGGACGCCTGCCGGAATCCAGAGTTGAACGCGCAGCTGGCTGCGACCGGCTACACGGAACTTGGGTTCGACTCAATACAGCCCTACTTTACGATCATCCAGGAGTCCTCCGCGCTCGGCTGCGAGATGCAGTGGGAGCAGAAGGACAACTGGCCGACCGTCCGAATGTCCAACCCGATTTGGAAGGGCGAGGACGACGTCAAGATCCCGGCCGATTTTCTTGAGCACCGTGACATGAAGAGCGTCACCGGCGCTATTGAGATCTTGAAAAAGCAATTCGGTGATGAGGTCGCCATCATCGGCAAGTCCATGGGACCGTGGACGCTCGCCTATCACGTGTTCGGCGTCGAAACTTTCCTCCTGATGACCATCGACGATCCCGACATGACGATGCGAATTCTGGACAAGCTCAAAGTGGCGACGTACCTGTTCGCAGACGCCCAGATCGCTGCAGGAGCGGACGCAATTTGCGTCCCGGACCACGCCACCGGAGATCTCGTGTCGGGGGAGTACTACAAGCGCTTCTTGCAGGACATCCACACTGAGATGGCGGAGCGAATCGACGCCCCGCTCATTCTTCATATCTGTGGCCAGACACTGGACCGAATGCCGTACATCGCGCAGACAGGCATGGCTGCATTCCACTTCGACTCCAGAAACGACCCGCAGGCGGCCATGGACGCCGTGGATGGTGGCATAGGGCTTGTGGGCAATATCAATAACCCTGAAACCCTTTACTCACGCGGGCCTGCTGAGGTCCGGAAAGAGGTGTACGCCTGCCTCGAGGCGGGGGTACAGATGATCGCTCCGGAGTGCGCAATACCTCTTCAAACGAAACTCCAGAATCTCCTGGCCATCCCGGACGCGGTCAAAGACTGGAGTGCCGAGCGCCTCTAACCCCCGCCGGACCGGGTACCAGTACCTGGTTTAATGCGCTGCAATCTTGCATTGACAGATATATAACGATATGTTTATGTATCTATATCGCTTGATCTAAGTCGCCCTGTTAAGTACGCGGCGTCAGCCTGGTTCAATCGGAGATTCAAACTTGCCAATCGTTCATGAAGGCCTTGCCAGAGAGTTCGAGTACGTCACGCGTGAAGACGAGCGCGAAATGATCCTCGAGCAAATCGAAGCGGGTGACGCACTCATGCAGGAGATGGCGTACAGCCTGATTACCGGCAATCACCACGCCGTTGATGAGCTTACGAAACAGGCGCTTGGCGAAGGCCGTGAGGCCAACGATGTCTTGGACGAAGGCCTTATCTCTGGGATGGCCGTCGTTGGCGTGAAATTCAGGGACAACATCATCTTCGTCCCTGAAGTGCTCATCGCAGCACGTGCCATGAAGGCCGGAATGGCACACATCGACCCGATCCTTTCGGCGTCCGGTGTGGAGCCGATAGGCACCGCCGTTTTCGGGACCGTGAAGGGTGATCTCCACGACATCGGCAAGAACCTCTGCATCATGATGATGCGCGGGGCTGGTTTTGTGGTGCATGACCTCGGCGTAGACACGAAGCCGGACGAATTCATGGAGGCGGCAGACGATAACGGAGCGGACCTTGTGATGATGTCCGCACTGCTCACGACGACGATGCCAAACATGGGGCGCACCATCATCGAGTTTGAGGACATGGGGCTGCGCGACGAGTACAAGTTCATGACCGGCGGCGCTCCTGTAACGCAAGAGTTTGCCGACGATATGGGCGCAGACGGATACGCGGACAACGCCATCACGTGTGTGGAAAAGGCCAAAGAGTTGATCGCGATGCTCAGGGCCGCAAGCGCCG
The DNA here is from genome assembly GCA_026421215.1 of Dehalococcoidia bacterium. Taxonomy (GTDB): domain Bacteria; phylum Chloroflexota; class Dehalococcoidia; order Lucifugimonadales; family Lucifugimonadaceae. Next base: position 12,070 of record JAPKBN010000003.1, on the reverse strand, counting down.
AATAGCGTTCCCACATAGATAATCGACGGCAAGACATTGACCAACCTTGGTTCAGGGAGGAGGTCAACCTGGCGGAATCAACAGACAATCTCCCGCCGAAGAAATCGGTGGCCCCGGGTCGTTTGCGGGCGAGCATGTCACGACTCATGGATATCTACTCCGATATCTCTGAGACCGCCGCCACTCCTGGCCAGACCCGTTGCCCTTACAAGGACGCAAAGTCGCGGTGCACGGCGAAGTTCCCTTGCCGAAATCAGTTCTTCAAAGTAGTCGGAGAAAAAGCGATCTGCACCGGAAGCGATGAGATCGATTACCGGTCGGCGTGGGAAACGTAGGCCGAGCTACCACTGCCCCTCGATATTCTCATTCTTTAAACGCCCACAGCGGTTTACTCAACACACCTCAACGAGCAACTGATTAACGAATGTCTCCCCTACATCACGGCGACCAGATACTTGAACTTGTCGCCGATCAGAGCATCTTCGACTACGCAGACGCGCTGAACGTGCGCGTGCCGACCTCTTGCGGGCGGACCGGCGAGTGCCACGAGTGCATCGTCGAGGTGAGACGCGGGGCCGAAGCGCTCAACGATCCAACCGAGTCTGAACAGTTTCTGTTGAACGACAACTACCGGCTTGCCTGTCAGGCGGTGGTGAAAAACCCGGACGCCGATATCGAGTTCGCTGTGCTGCGCCGGCAGCCACGGATCATGACTCGTACGGTTTCGCGCAACGTGACGCTGGATCCGCTGACCATGCGCGTGGGCGACGGCGTTGTGTTCGATGGGGAGGTGATTGATCGATACCGCGGTCACATCTACGGCCTAGCCATCGATGTCGGTACCACAACCGTTGTGTTGAACCTTGTCGACCTGGAATCGGGCGAGATTCTCCATACGGGGTCGTTCGAAAATCCTCAAAGGTTCGGGGGCAGCGACACAATGCGTCGCATCACATACGACAGCGGCGAATACCAGGGCGAGCTTGGCCAGGTCATCTTGTCGTCGATCAATTTCGAGATCGGAGACATGGTTCGGCGGCTGAGGATTCGCCGTCCGCATATCTACGAAGCCGTCATAGTGGGCAACTCCACGATGCGTGAGTTGTTCTTCGGACTAGATGTCCAGTCGATCGGCGAGAAACCCTACCGGTCTTTTGTGGAAGAGGAGTTCAGGGCTGGCAAACGTGACACGACGGCATTAAATGTCAAAGCGCGCGATCTGGACCTGCGCATCTTCCCGGGCGCCAACGTTTACGGCGCGCCACTCATCGGAAGCCACATCGGCGGTGATATAGCGGCGGATATCCTGGCTATCGGCATGGATGAATCTGAAGACGTCGTCGCGCTTGTAGACATCGGCACCAACACGGAAGTAATCGTCGGCAATCGCTACCGCATGCTCGCCGCGTCCTGCCCCGCCGGCCCGGCGTTCGAGGGCGCAGAGGTCAAATTCGGCATGCCCGGCTATGACGGGGCGATCGAGTCTGTCCGCATCGTCAACGGCGATGTGGAGTTCGACACGATCGGCGGCGCAATTCCGGAAGGGATTTGCGGCTCTGGTCTTGTGGATCTGCTAGCGGAGCTCGTCAGAACGGAAACGATGAACGAACTCGGGGTCCTGAAGAACGGCGCATCAGAATTTGACGTGGTGCCCGAACGCGGCATCACGTTCTCGCGTGCTGACATGAGCGCGCTTGCACAGGCAAAGGCGGCCAACTATTGCGGCCAGTGGATCGTCCTCCGGGAGTACGGGACTCCACCGGAAAATTTGACGCGCATGTACCTTGCCGGTGGTTTTGCCAATTACATCGACGTCAAAAACGCCCGCGACATCGGCTTCATCGCCAACGTCCCGACAAATCGCGTTTCGCAGGTCGGAAATGCCGCGCTGGAGGGAGCGACGATCATGCTTACATCCCGCGTCAAGCGGAAAGAAATTGAGCTGCTCACACGCGACATCGAGCACGTCGAGCTTGAGACCACCCCGGACTTCTTTGACCTGTTCGTAGAGGGCTGCCAGTTCAAGCCTATGAAGCAAGATCTGGCGTCAGCCTAGCCCTGTTTTCCGGTCATGCAATCCGGCTGCAATCCCGTTTTCGATCTAACTTGACCGACATATAAGGAAATGTTTATATGCATCTACTTAATCAACTCTCATTAGCTCCGGCACTCCGGGGATAAGTGAACGATCCATGGAACAGCTTCTGGCGGGACTGAGGGCAGCGGGAGAGCCGACACGGCTTCGCTTGTTAACCTTGTGCGCCCATGCTGAGCTAACGGTGACCGAGCTGACGCAGATTTTGCGACAGAGTCAGCCGCGGGTCTCACGGCATCTGAAGTTGCTCGTTGAAGCCGGGCTTTTGAGTCGATTCCGAGAGGGTCAGTGGGCGTTTTACCGGATCTCAAGCGGCCCCCACGGGCCGCTCTTAGCCAGGGCCATCGTCGACCTCATTCCTGAAAACGATCCTGTCTACCTCCGTGACCAGGAAAGACTGGAAGAGATCAAGGAAGCCCGCGCTGATGCGGCCGCGGCCTACTTCCGGGAAAACGCCCCTCGATGGGACCAGATACGCTCCATGTACGTCGCGGAGGCGGAGGTCGAGGCATGCGTTCGCGATTTACTGGGGGGCGGCGACATCTCAGATCTGCTGGACATTGGAACCGGCACTGGGCGAATCCTTGAGGTTATGGCATCGGACATCCGTAACGGTTTCGGCATCGATTTGTCTCATGAAATGTTGGCTGTAGCGCGCGTGAAATTGGGGAAACCAGGTCTGGAACATTGCCAGGTCCGTCACGGCGATATGTACGAACTCCCGTTCGACGATGCCTCACAGGACGCTGTCGTCTTCCATCAGGTGTTGCACTACGCAGAGGATCCGGCTTCCGCCATCGCAGAGGCATCGCGGGTGTTACGCCAGAGCGGACGCCTTGTGGTGATCGACTTTGCCCCTCACACACAGGATATTCTCATCGAGGATCACGCCCACCACAGGCTCGGACTGGCTGACGAGGAGGTCTCCACATGGTGCAAGTTCGCTGGGTTACGGTCTGAGATGACCAGCTCGTTGAAAGGCGATCCTTTGACGGTGAACGTCTGGTTGGCGTCACACACGGCTTCAACTTCGTCGGAACCCGGAACGGCGCGTGACTCTGTGACGACCGCCAATTGACCTCTAGTTCCCGCAGGTTGCCGTCGGTGTCGTTCGAATTCTTTCCGCCGCGCACACCTCACGCAGCACGAACTCTCTGGAGATCTTTCAAACGTCTTGAGCCGTACGGACCTCGCTTCATGTCGGTAACTTACGGCGCCGGCGGCAGCACTCGCGAGCGTACCCATCAGATCGTCCGCAGAATGCTTGAAGAGAGTGACATTCCACCCGCCGCGCACTTGACCTGTGTCGGCGCATCGCGCGACGAGGTTGACGAGGTGGCGCGTGATTACTGGGCAGCCGGGATCAGGCACATCGTGGCTCTGCGAGGCGACCCCCCCGCTGGAAAGGATCGCTACGAACCGCACCCACATGGCTACCATTACGCATCCGATCTGATCGCAGGTCTTAAACGCGTGGCGGATTTCGAGATCACCGCGGCCGCCTATCCCGAGCCTCACCCAGAGGCGATTAGCGCAAAGGCGGATCTGGACAATCTGAAGCGGAAGATCGACGCCGGTGCCACAAGGGCGATCACGCAGTTTTTCTTCCAACCAGAGTTATATCTCCGTTTCATGGACCGAGCACGCGCTGCTGGAATTACAGTCCCGATCGTCCCAGGCGTAATGCCGGTCGTGGATATCGTGAGTACGAGTCGGTTCGCCAAACGGTCTGGAACCAGCGTGCCAGATTGGCTCGTGGCACGGTTTGGACGCGCGGGGAACGGGACCCAGGCCCGCTTGAGCGTAGCGGTCAGCGTTGCAACAGAGTTCACTCACCGGCTGATGCTTGAGGGTGTGGATGAGCTCCATTTCTACACGCTCAACCGCGCCGCCGTCGTCGCACAGACCTGCGAAAATCTGGGCATCATCCCGGCCGAGGCGACGGTAGTCGATTAGATCGTAATCTACGGCCATAATCCAGGCTGGCCGACATTTGGATGAAAAATGGCTGTGATCACAAATTGTTCCTTTTGTAACCGTGGCCGCATATGAACACGCCGATCGGTGCATTTCGCGCTACCCTGTAGCGCCAACACCTCAGGCATCGGCATCAATCAGTAGATCCAAAAGGAACGTGACTTGAGCAAAGTTCTGATTACCGACTACACGTGGCCGAACATAGACGCCGAGACGGCAATCCTGAAGGCCGCCGGCATCGAACCCGTGGTTGCGCCGGACTCGTCTGTGGAAACTCTGACTAGGCTTGCCGCCGATGTGGACGCCATCATGTTCTGCTTCGCCCAGGTCCCGGCATCGGTGCTCCAGAACGCACCGAACTGCAAGGTGGCGTCACGCTATGGCATCGGGGTCGACAACCTGGATATCGCCGCCTGCACCGAGCTGGGTATCGTCGTGACAAATATCCCGGACTACTGCATCGACGAAGTGGCCGATCACGTGATGGCGATGGCGCTTTCGTTTAACCGCAAGATCGTAAAACACAGCTCGATGGTCAAGTCATCTGGCTGGGGTTCCGTATCACTTACAGACACGATGCACCGACTGCGTGACAAGACGATGGGCATCGCCGGGATGGGTCGGATTGGCCGCGCTGTGGCCGATCGCGCACGGGTCTTCGGGATGACAGTCCTTGCGCACGACCCATTTGTTGACCAGCCAGACGCTCCAGAAGGCGTCCATATGACCTCGATGGATTCGATGTTGAAGGACTCAGACTTCGTGACGCTCCACGCTCCACTAATCCCGGAAACTACGGGAATGATCGGTACCGACGAGCTACGATTGATGAAGGATGACGCGTTCTTGATTAACGCCGCCCGTGGACCCTTGATCGACGAGTCTGCGCTGGTGAAAGCGTTGGGCAGTGGCGAGATCGGGGGAGCAGGATTGGACGTGCTGGAGGACACAGCACCGCCTGACGATCACCCGCTGTACGCCTTCGACAACGTCATCATCACACCGCACACGGCGTTCTTCTCACAGGCATCGACCATCGAGCTTGAAGAGCGAACGGCCCGCGAAGTTGTACGGGTGCTGAACGGCGAGATGCCGGAGATCGTGATCAACCCAGAAGTGCTGGGTAAGACTCGAGCCGGCATCTAAGTCATATAAGGCGTTTATTTGAGGCGCGCGTGAGACTTTTATTCAGGACAGTTCTATTCTGCCGCCACATCTTCAGACAGGATCAATCAGGCTTAACAAAGCCACTACGTCAGCAATCTGTCAAGCGCGAACAACGATAAATCGTGCCGTGATTCGCCGTCCAGCAACAGTTCTGCGAACGACTCCCCGAGCGCAGACGCCATCTTGAAGCCGTGCCCGGAACAGGGACTACCGATCAATACAGAAGCGTTTTCCGGGTGGAAACCGATCAGGTAGTGCTGATCCGGTGTGTTCGTATACATGCACACCTCCGATCGGATCACCCGGCCCGAGGCGTACGGCATCATACGGGACAACTGTTTCCGGAGCATCTCTTCGTCTACGTCCGAAACTTCATCCCGGTCTAAGAAGTCGGGGTCTACAACCCTGCCATCATGGTGGCGGGCGATTTTGACACCGTCTCCAAGATTCGGAAAACCGTAAAAAGCGTGCCCCGACTCGTACTCCCAGATATAGACCGGACAGTGAGTCGGGTCGAAAAGGTCCGCGTTTAAGGCTGGTTCGAACCAGAACAGGACCTGCCGCTCTATCTCGACCGGCAGCGCCAACTCCGGAACAAGACCCGGCATCCAGGCCCCTGCGGTGATCAACAACTGGCCTGCGCTGACATCCCCACTGTCCGTATGTACATTCACACCGTCTCCGTCTTTCACCCAGCCGGAAACCTGCGTCCCGTAACGAAGCTCTGCGCCAACCCTGATACTGCCGCTGAGCTGGGCGGAGATGCACTTCTCCGGGAACAGGATCCCGGATCGATCCTCATGTACAGCGGCGAACTGGTCAGGCGCATTGAACTGTGGCCATCGCTTGCGAACCTCATCCGCATCCAGCACCTCATACGCCAACCCGTGTAGCTCCGCCGAGCGTATTGCGCCAGAGACGGTCTCGCCCTCCGGCTCTCCGAGCATCAACCCACCCGTCTGTTGTAAAAGCGTCTCGCCGGCTTCCTCCGCAAGTTCATCCCATAGTTCGTATGCGCGTTGAACAATCGGCACGTATGCGGGCGACTCGTGATACGCCTCGCGAATGATGCGCGTATCGCCGTGGGAAGAACCCATCGTATGTGGCGGCGTGAAACGGTCGAACCCGATCACACTTACTCCGCGTTTCGCCAGTTGATAGGCGGCGGCAGAGCCCATCGCTCCCAAGCCTATGATGGCAACATCGTAACTGGTCATTTCGTTCCGAATAATCTGTCTAGCCTCGTTGGGTCGAGTTCCTGGAATGATTCCACACGCATGTCCGCAGCGGAGAGATCGGCATCGAGCGTCATCTCGCTAGGAGCGGCGATGCAATACATGCCGGCTGCCTTCGCAGATACCACCCCGGCCGTAGAATCTTCCACTGCGAGACACGTCTTTGGGGAAACGCCAAGCAACTTTGCTCCCGCCAGATAGGGATCTGGCAACGGTTTATGGCCACTCACATCATCTACCGTGATCATCCCTACGAAGAATTGCGTCAGGTCAAAACGCTCGAAAACGTTATCGATGTACCAACGATCTCCTGACGTCACCAAAGCGCACGGCAGGCCTCTATCGGAAAGTTGGATCAGCAACTCGCGCACACCGTCGCGTAACTGAAGCTCTGTGGCGATCAATTCCTTGAAGAGGTCTTGCCGTGCTTGTAACACGGTCTCCGGGTCAGGAATCCCGTGGGCTTCAGAGAGCTCAAACATTGTGCCTCTGACCGTCCGACCGATGTAGTTCACCTTCTTGTCTTCGTAGGTGAACTCCACACCGTGCGCGGCCATAGCGCGGCGATCCGCCTCGTAATGGATCGGCTCTGAATCGGCGATGACGCCGTCCATGTCAAAGCAGACGGCTTGCAAGCGACGTCTTGAATCACCGTTGTCAGAAGAGGTCACTCTTAGACCGGGTGGACGATCGACTCGAGCTCTTCACCCCGAGCCAACCGGGAGACGTTTGCCATCGCAAAGTCGGTAGACCTGATCCCTGACTCTACTGAGAGGCTGGCCAGGTGAGGTGTCACGACGACGTTGTCCATGGTCAGCAAAGGGTTGTCGCTTGGAGTCGGTTCCTGCTCCAGAACGTCAAGCCCAGCGCCGAATATCTGGCCGGATTGCAGCGCGGTCGTAAGGGCCGCTTCATCAACTACCGGGCCTCGACAGGCGTTGATCAAGATGGCGGTCGATTTCATCATCTCGAGTTCGCGCGTGCTGATCATGTGGTGTGTCGAGCGGTCCAGCGGGACGTGGAGAGTGATCAAGTCAGACGTGCTCAGCAGTTCATCCAACTCGACACGTCGCGCCCTAGTCTCTTTTTCAACGTCTTCAGGAATCGAAATAACGTCCGAGTAGATAATCTCACATTCCCAGCCGCGCAACCGTCGCGCCACCCGGGATCCGATCCGACCCAGACCCACGATGCCGACCGTCTTGTCGACAAGGTTGTGATATTCGCCTTCTTCGCCAGTCACCCCCGCCATCCACGTTCCAGCCCGCGTGCTGGTGAGCTGTAAGTTCATCTTGCGGTAGACCGAAATCATGAGGGCGACGGCGTGCTCGGAGACCGCCACGGAGTTACCTCCGCCGTTGTTGGCAACGAGAACGCCGCTTTCGCCAAGCGCCGTCTTGTCCAAGTAATCGGTCCCGGCCGAGGTGGTCTGGACAAGACGTAGGTTAGGCAACTTGAGGGCCAGTTCCGTCGTTATTGCTCGGGGCCCTGCCGGGATTACGGCGATCGCGTCTTTGGCATTTTCAAGGACTGCGGCGTCGCCAGAGGCGTTGTCTATCCAACGAACGTCGACCGATCCCCCATGCTGGCCGGCGAGCATTTCATATCGCTGTACAACAGCCTTGGTGCGCGAATCATTCGGTCCGATTATGGCTACCAGAGGCAGGGCCATGGAAAGAATCTCCTCATGAAGAGTTGTGAAGCGCGATTGCGGGATATGTTTTTGTTACCTGACCATACAAGGCAGGCGGATTATAGCTCCGAGATGGGCCGTTGTATCGATCTGACTGATACCGTCGAGACCCCAGGGCGTCGCGCGCCCTATAATCCGCGTCGTCGGGCTTACTCCACGGTCTATCTAGGCTTACTCCGGGGTTTATCAACGACCCAGAAGGATCATATGACCAACGCCTACGACTCCTCGACTATCAGCGCTGCGGCCGTCGTTTCAGCCCTCCACGAACATGGGATTACCCACGCCGTCTGGCTCCCGGACAGCGAGACCAACTTCATGCACATCCTCCTCACCGATGATGACTCTATAAGTCTCGTTCCGGTGTGCCGTGAGGGTGAGACCATGGCCATCGCGGCCGGGCTCTGGGTCGGCGGAAAGAAGCCGGTTGTGATGATCCAGAACACCGGCGTGTTTGAGTCCGGTGATTCGATACGTGGGATGTCTCTCGACACCAGCATGCCGCTCGTGCTGATGGTCGGATACCGCGGTTGGACTCGGCACGGCGCCACGCCGGACTCCGCCGCTCGATTTATCGAGCCAATCCTGGACGCTTACGGCATCCGTTACTACCTGGTAGAACAGGGCGAAGACATGGAGCGCATCTCGATGGCGTTCACTGAGGCCGAAGAAACGAAAAAACCTGTGGCGTTGCTGATGGGAAGAGAGTTCGGCGAATAAGTTTGAGCGATCTTCTACGACTATTCGCCTGCCGACGACGACGTCTTCGGCCAGGGCCCCCGGGAACGAATCGGTGACGAAACGGCGGAAGTCCTCGATACGATGGGTTCGGTCCCTGTACGAGCCGGGTGTATGTTCCGTGCCTAGTGACAAACGGACCCACGGATGTTGCCAACACCGCTAGTTTGTCCTAGCAACCTGAAATTAATCGTCTCACTACCCCCTCCGGTGAAATTGTTTGCTGCGCAGCACGTTCCAACTAATTGATGGTATCGGTCCCGAAAGGGAGTCTGAACTGTGGAGCGAAGGTATCACCACCTGGGCCCAGCTCGCGTCGAGCCAACCTCAACACATAGAGGTACTCCAACAGGCTGAGCAACGGCTGGATGACGGGAACGCCCGCTACTTTCAGGACATCCTCGGATCCCGAGAGTGCTGGCGGTTTTACGCCAACTTTCAAAAGACCACTGCGTTCCTGGACATAGAGACGACCGGCCTGTCGCCTGAGGACTCGTACGTAACGATGGTCGGCATCATCGATTACACAGGGTTTACGGCGTTCGTGCGGGGCGAGAATCTGGACGAGCTGCCGGAGGCCCTTGAGAAGTACTCGCTGTTCGTCAGCTATAACGGCGCATCGTTCGACATGCCGTTCCTAAATAAGGAGTTTGGTCGGTTCGCAGTGGATGGCCACGACTCGCTATTCGCGCATTCGGCACATCTCGATCTCCGATACCCGTTACGAAGACTCGGGTTCAAAGGCGGACTCAAGAAGATCGAGCAGGCGACTGATCTTGGACGGCCGAGCGCGTTGTCCGGGTTGAGCGGTTACGACGCGGTGCGGCTCTGGAAGATGGCGAACGACGGCGAGCCAGCAGCGCTAACGACGCTTATTCGTTACAACGCAGAGGACGTGGCATCTCTCCCGCGACTGACTGAGATGGTGGTTGACGAAATGGCGTACGGAACTCCACTTTCCGCCACGATGCCGCCAACTTTCCCGGAGTACGACACCGATGCCCTGCCATACGACTCCACGCTGGTTAAATATCTGACTAGAAGCGCAAGACCCCGGTATTGAGATTGTCGATCCCTTTTGATGGGAATTTAGTATTGCTTCCGTCAACCGGGTTAATTTTCCGTCAACCGGGTTAATTCTCCTGACGCGATGCTACACTCGCTTCCTAGACGACTGAGCCGAATCCGGCCCGGTGCCCCACCGGACGAGTGACAAACTAGGAGTGAGGCGCGCCGATATGGACAGCCTCGAATTCACCGAACGCCCTGAATTGCGGCGGACAATCATGTTGACCGCATTTGCCGGTTGGCCTGACGCGTCCGAGGCTGCAACGCGAGCAATTAGATTTTTAGCCGACCAGATCTCGGCCAAAAAATTCGCGTCAATCGATCCAGAAGAGTTTTACAACTTTGTCGAGCAACGCCCGAAGGTTAGGAACGGTGCAAACGGAGAACGGATACTCTCCTGGCCCGAGAATCAGTTCTACGCGTGGCGGAACACGGACGGCGACGGGCCTGATCTTTTGTTGTTCCGCGGAGTGGAGCCCCACTTCAAGTGGCGGTCATACTCGGCGATGATTTGCGAGGTCGCAGAGGCCTGCAATGTCGAGCTCGTCGTTACGCTTGGCGCCCTGCTGGACGCCGTCCCGCACACGCGTCCCGTCAAGGTCACCCGTTCATCACAGGCGAAGACCCTCGGGCCTGGCTACGGGCACCTTGAGTTCAAACAGTCCAGTTATCAGGGCCCGACTGGAATAATGTCCATCGTCTTGGACCGGATGGCTGCGGGCGGTATCCCCAGCGCCAGCTACTGGGGCCACTCCCCGCATTACGTGCAGGCCAAGCCGAACCCGAACGTCACAAGAGCATTGCTCGAAGCGGTCACAGAGATCATCCCGATCAAGATCGATACCGAAAGGCTTGAGCGCCGTGCCGGTGACTTCACGCGACGGCTGACCAAGGCTTTATCTGATCAGGACGAGATCATGAAGTACGTCGCCGAACTAGAAGAACGCTGGGATAACGAACAATCTGCCTCGGATACGGTTACGGAAGGCTCTGACGCAGCACCGTTGATAGCGGAACTGGAAGCTTTTTTGCGCCAGGAAGCCGATAATTCAAAGAACGATACGCCGGAAGCCGAGTCCAGTGATTCCACCCAAGACGAAGGGAACCCGCCGAGTGTCTAAACTGACCGACCGATTTGACGCCCTCGGTCGCGCTACACCGGCCCCTATGGGGTTTGCGACGCGCCCCAGGACCAAAACGCCCGCTACTATGTTACTTCTGGGTTCAGCACCGGCCAAAGACGCCCACAAGTACGCCGATACGGCGGGCGTGGACGCCATCATTCTTACCGGCGCGGACGCGCTGGCCAGCGACGAAAGCCCGCTAAAAGACGTCAAGGACCAGATCTGGGGCGTTTCTGTCGGCGACATCGATTTCGATGGACTGGACCGGCTCAAGGAGAAGGGATGTGACTTCGTCGTCCCGTCTTCCGATGATCACTCCGCAGCAATCCTCCGCGATGACGATATGGCGCGTGGCTATGAGGTAGACACGGCCCTCACCGAGAGCGTGGCCCGGGCGCTTGAGTTTCTCCCCGTGGACTTCCTCTGCCTGACGCCCCCAAAAGCGTTGTGGCCGCTTAAGTTATCGAGCTTGATCGAGTTGGAAAGCACCGTCGGCCTCGTCGGTAGTCACTTCGTCCTTAAGGTGGAAAATCCACCTTCCGTGCAGGATCTTGAAATCGTACGAAACCTGCCCGTAGATGCGCTGTTGATCGATCTAACTTCCACTTCGACCGGCGATCTCAAGAAGTACCGCGAATGCATCGACGGATTGCCTCCGCGCAAGAATCGGGGCGGCGCTGGTGATCATTCCGACGCGACCATGCCGCAGACAGGCGTTCCTGCGAGCGGTCATCAGCACGATCACGATCTCGACGACGACGATTGGGACGATCTGTCGACTGGACCCTGACCCGGGATCTCAGGCCTTACAGCATGTAAATCGGCAACCCGACTGTAATCCAGCGTCGTATACCTGACGAGAGATCACCGTAACTGATGGTCAGCGCCCGGAAGTAAGGTCCTGCTGTGATATTCTTCGCATAGTTTCAAAGCTATTTCCGATCCCGAATCCGGGTATCGGATGGATTTGCTC
>JAPKBN010000015.1 GCA_026421215.1 Dehalococcoidia bacterium | reverse complement strand
CCGTGTTTACCTCTGAACTGGACGCCCGGTACGTGTGGAGGACGCTGCCACACATTCCGGAGGCCCGGACTTTGATGAGCACCTCGTGCGGTCCAGGTTCTACATCCGGGAAATCGGTGACCTCTGCCTGTCGGTCGCCTAGGAAACGTGCGCCTCTCATACGGAACTCCGTTGTTCAAGGGGATGTCTTAGGGTTCCTTACCGTTACGCGGATTGTCTTCCTCCGCGGGTTGCGGAGTATATGTCCGATTTACCGGGAGAACGGATACGAATTTCGAGCACTGCGGCTATGATTTATCTGTGACTGGTTCGAATAAAGCAGTCAGGTCGGGAGGCAACGTGACCGAAAAAATTTACAACACCGACGCCTATATGCGTCAGTGTGAGGCGACGGTCTTAGAGGTAACCGAGTTCGGAGTAATACTGGACCGAACCGTGTTTTACCCGGGAGGCGGAGGGCAACCGAATGACGTTGGGTTGATAGTGAAGGCCGACGGGACCGAGTTAGAGGTCAGCAACATGTCTGGACGAGGTGGGGTGATTGTCCACACCGTCCCGGAGGCGGGACTATCGGTCGGTGATTCAGTTAGATGCGAGATCGACTGGGAACTTCGGCATAAGTTGATGCGCACACACACGGCGTTGCATATCCTTTGCGGTGTTGTGTGGCGTGATTATGGAGCACAGGTCACCGGAGGAAACATGACTCCACTCGCGGGCCGTATGGACTTCGAGTTTGAAAACATGAGCTCCGAGCTAACTGAAGAAATCGAGTCTGCGATAAATATAGAAGTCGCCGAAGACCGGCCTATAGAGGTCAATATCCTTCCTCGAGATGAAGCGTTCGCTATACCCGATCTGATCCGTACTAAGATCAACTTATTGCCTGAAGGAATAGAAGAGGTTCGGACCATTAATATCAACGGTTTGGACTTGCAGGCGGACGGTGGAACGCACGTCGCGTCCACTGCAGAAGTGGGCCAAATCAAGATCGTGGGCCATCAGAGTAAGGGCCGGATCAACAAGCGGATTCGAATCGAAATCACTGAGTAGGGGTACACTAAGCCGCCGAAGCCACCAAAGACAATGAGTCGGGCGCGAGATCGCTCTTCTCATTGGACCTAGGGACCTTGAAATAGCCCGACGAAACCCACCCACAGGAATCTAAGGACCGCCACGGAATGACATCCACGTTTAGCTATGCAGGTCGATTCTCCAAGGACTCCGTTGACACGGAAGTCATACATCCCACCCACGCGAAGTACGACTTTGCCGTTGCGTATCCTCCCCCTGAGACGGCACCGCTAAACGAACTAGTAGAGGGATTGATCGCTGGTCTTGAGCGGGAGGGTCACGACCTCGTCTACTACCCGGACTCCAACGGGAATCTGGCTCTTCGGGAATTCACTGCTAAAAAGCTGGAAGCTGACCGGGGATTCAAGGTCGATCCCGAAGATATTTTCATCTGCGCCGGCTCTGGTGAGGCGAACTACGGCCTGATCAACGCACTGACCGACCCGGGTAGTACCGTTGTCACCGAGAGATTCGTGTACAACGGTACGCTAGGGCAACTTCGGGCTGCAGGTTGTAACGTCGTGGGCTCCCCTATAGACGATGATGGTCTGATTCCGGAAGCGTTGGACGAGCTGTTTAGCAGCTTGACCGCTGCCGGAAACAAACCTCGGATGCTCTATACGATCCCGGAGCACCAGAATCCGACCGGTACAACCCTCCCAACATCCCGCCGCAAGCAAATTGTCGACATCTGTCACAAGCACGGGATACCGATCCTAGAAGACGACTGCTACGTGGATCTACGCTTCTTTGGTGAGGCACAGGAATCGTTCCGTGCACTGGACGACTCCGGTATGGTTTCGCACGTTGCTTCATACTCCAAGTTGCTTCTCCCGGGCCTTCGTCTCGGGTACTTCGTCGCTAGCAAAGAGGTTCGTGAGCGGGCGATCGGATTCCGCAGCTCAAGTACCGCCAACCACTTCACGTCGCTGGCGGTAGAAGGTTTCTTGAAGGAACACATGCAGGAGCACAAGGACAACCAGAACGCTGCATTGCTCGAGAAACGTAACGCAATGATTTCGTCTTTTGGTGAGCACTTTGGCGGAACTGGTGCCAAGTTGAGTGAACCGCAAGGCGGATGTTACACATGGCTTGAAATGCCGATTGGCACAGACATGACCTCACTGAGAGATAAGGCGTTCGATGCCGGTGTTGGATATATCGCCGGATCTGTTTACGCCCCAAACGGTGACGGGGACAACTACGCTCGTCTGTGCTTCGGTTACGAATCTCCCGAAAAAAACCGGGACGGCGTGGCGCTGCTGGCGCAAATTCTCGACGAGAATGGAATGCTCAACGCTGCTCCCCGGGACTAGGTCCGCTGCAGAACACATAGAGACAACAACGCCGGGGCAAATACGTCCCAGGAGTACTTAACCGGATGACCACCACGTTCAGTTACGCAGGCAAATTTTCGACTCGGTCTAAAGATACGGCGGTCACTCACCCGCGCCACGCTACGTACGATTTTGCGGTTGCGTACCCGCCACCGGAGGCTGTCCCGTTTAACGGACTGGTAGAAGGTTTGAAGAAGGGCCTTGAGCGCGAGGGACATGACCTCGTCTACTACACGGAACGCAATGGTAACGAGGCACTTCGGGAGTTCACCGCACAGAAGCTCGCGAACGATCGGGGAATTAACGCCACTCCGGACGAAGTGTTTATGACCGCAGGGTCAGGCGAGGCAAACTTCGTCTTGATTAAAGCGCTGTCGGATCCGGGTGACACGGTCGTCACGGAGCAGTACGTATACGGCGGTACTCACAACCAGCTTAAGAATCACGGGATAAATGTCGTTGGAAGTCGTATCGACGATCAGGGAATCATTCCCGAATCGTTGGACGAACTGATGACTGATCTGACGGCTCAGGGCAAGAAGCCGAAGTTCTTATACACCATCCCCGAGCACCAAAATCCGACCGGTACAACGATGCCGACCGCCCGCCGTAAACAGGTTATTGAAATCTGCCATCGACATGAAGTCCCGATAATCGAGGACGACTGTTATGTCGACCTTCGGTTTGACGGTGAGGCTCAGGAGGCGTACGCCTCTCTCGACACAAGCGGCATGGTGATGCACGTAGCTTCCTATTCCAAGCTGTTGGTTCCGGGGCTCCGGTTAGGTTATTTTGTGGCGCCACAAGAGGTTACGGACCGAGCAGTAGGTTTCCGCAGTTCCGGCACGGCGAATCATTTCGCTTCACTCGCAGTTGAGGGCTATCTAACCGAGCACCTTCAGGACCATAAGAATGACTTGTCCGAGTCACTGGGTGCCAAGGCGAACGCGATGGTTGCTTCACTAGGGGAGAACTTCGGAGGCACTGGAGCGAAGTGGGCTGTGCCACAAGGTGGTTGTTACACCTGGCTCACGATGCCGGAAGGCACGCCAATGAGCGATCTTGTTGACGAGGCTTTTGATGCTGGAGTCGGCTACCTGCCGGGCGTAAGTTTCGCCCCTAACGGCGATGGCCAGAACTGTGCCCGGTTGTGTTTTGCATACGAGACCCCGGAAAAGAACCGGGACGGTATCGCAAGACTGGCTGAATTCCTGGACGGCAAGGGCTACATGAAGAGTGCGCCAGCGGACTAATTGGCCCGATCAGATATTGCTGGCTGGAACGCCGGTGGGTTGTTCATGTCGGACGGCCTGCCGGCGTTTTCGCGTGTGACGGCAAGGGCGGCGGTGCCGGGTCCGCTCCGCCCGATCCTGTGCATCACCCTAGGGAGTATGGCAATACGCCCGCGCTCGTCAGAGTCCGGAGGCTCTCGATGGACATGACCTGTCCATTCTTAGGCGGCACCAGTCAATAAATCAGGGGCTGGACGTTTCCCGCAGAGGGAAGACATGCCTAGAAGAGGGATTCGACGTACCAGGTCCTGAGGTGCTCTCGCCTTCCTCCCCATAAAAGTCACATTTACGCTGATTGGTTGGATTGTGAACTGTGCCCCACCTAACGGCGGAACTCCTGAGACGGCCCTGTATCCCGTTGACCTCGTTCATTGCCATCCCGAACGGGCTCGCCTATGAACACGTCGCCATTCCTGATCTTCAGGTTGAACCCACAGTCAGGGTTCGAGCACACCCAGGCCTTGTAGTGGACAGCTGCACCATGCGCTCCAAAGTCCGACAGGGGCAAAAGGTCGCCTATGTCGCACGACCGACATACCAAGTATTCAGACACTTCGTTCACCGCCTCCAAGTTACTGTTTTAGACGCCTGATGATACATGTGGTGGGGTGTGCTCGTCTGGTCCATTTGGTGCATCCCGGCGGACAAGGTTCGCGCCAATGCAGTGATACTCCTGAACTCGACACGCATCGAGTTCTCTAGCACCCAGAGGGTAACTCTTCTGACTGACCAACGTACGGTCGGCGTCGAACAGACCTGCTTCATCAGTGATGCTGTTGGACCATATCGCCCCACCCGATTGGACGAAACTATGAGTGAACCTCGTTCGCATGGACGCGTACCGAGTCTCCTGCGCCAACGGTTTAGGTCGGGAAGTTAAAGGTCGGGAAACCGTCTGCGATATCTCTGAGGGGTATGGCCAAGCCCTGCACCTACAACCAAGAGCCCCCTCAGTTGCGATGCATGCCCCGGCGGTGATCTTGTGCGCCTTGTTCAAGTAGTGCCGCCTCGAACTCACCAGCGGCCGCTTCAACCGCCGGAATGGCCTGTCGTAGCCGCTCGTTTAGTGATGCCGCTTCCAGCACGCGTTGCGCTGCGGTGGGGCGACCGGCCATTAGTGTCCCCATACGATACCCGAGTGCGCCTGGGTCGTCTGGCATTTCGGGGTTGGCGCGCCACTCGCCGCGTATTTGCATGAGCATCGCCCGTGCGAACCGGGTCGTCGCTGTTCTCGCCCGTTCCATCAACTCGGGGTCGATATCTTCACCGACTGGTTCAGATAAGGGTTCCACGTCTGCGCTCAGATATGGGAGCGAGCGGTCCAGTTCGCCGATCCGGACGCGCTGTTCTCCAAGAGCACGCAGGGGAACCACCTTTTCGCCTCGATCGCCTACTTCTTCGATCAGGGCGATCGTCCCAATGTCCCGTGGGGTAGCCTCTCCTCCAACCTCGACGCCATCACGTATGAGTGCGATGACAAACCGTCCATCCGCATCGATGCAGTCTTCGAGCATACGTTTGTACCGCGGCTCGAATATGCGGATTGGAAGCTTGTAGCCCGGGAATAGGACAGTGTTCAGCGGGAAGATCGGTAGTTTCGGCATCGGGTTGATTCTAGCGTGACATCCAGTGCTTCCGCACGAAAAATCGCCGGTAGGCCCGTGATAGACTCCGGCCCCGATTTCATACGCATATTTTTGAGACGAAATGGAGCCGCCACACCATGCCCGACACCGTGACCAACCAGGTTGCAGAGGCCCTTCCGGGCCTGATCGAGTTGCGCCGTGATCTCCACGAAAATCCGGAACTCGGGTTTCACGAGACCAGGACTGCGGGCATCATCGTCGAGCGTTTGAATGCTGCCGGTATGACGGTCAAAGCCGAGGTGGGAGGGACAGGGGTCGTTGGAGTTTTGGAGACCGGACGGCCCGGCCCGACGTTGATGATCCGGGCGGATATCGATGCGCTGCCCGTGTCCGAGCTGTCCGACCTCCCTTTCGCTTCGACAAACGGCAATATGCACGCCTGCGGCCACGATGGTCACATCACGATGGCACTCGGAGCGGCCGACCTTCTGGCAGGACGTGCGGGCGAACTCTCGGGCAAGGTCGTTTTCGTATTTCAGCCGGCCGAGGAGTTTGTCGAGGGTGCAAAGGCGATGATTGCTGACGACGTGATGTCTGATCACTCACCGGACCGCGTGATTGGTCTGCATCTCTGGAACCAGTACGACACGGGGTTTGTCGGCGTGAATCAGGCGACGGTATTTGCCAGCGCAGACCAGTTCGAACTCACGATCACGGGCCAGGGCGGCCACGGGGCGCTGCCGCACACGGCGATCGACCCCGTGGCGATCACAGCACAGGTAGTCACCGCACTTCAGACGGTGGTTAGCCGGGAGATTGCCCCGAACGCGATGGGAGTCGTAACGTTGGGCCAGGTGATAGGTGGATCAGCGCCGAACGTGATCGCTGATTTCGTGACGATCAAAGGCACAATTCGAGCCTACACGTCCGACATGCGAGATCAAATCATCGCCGCCGTTGCACGGATTGCGAGGGGTATCGCGGAATCGATGCGTGGGAGCGCCGACTTCAAACTTCTGAACGGTGCGCCTCCGGTGGTGAACGACCCTGAAGTGGCGACCTGGCTTACGGGCATCGCCGGTCAGGTACCGGGCGTGGATAAAGTCGGTGTGCATGAGGAAGTCCCGGTGGGAGACGACATGGCCGAGTTCATTAACCGAGCACCTGGGTGCTACTTCCTACTGGGCGCGGGCGACCCGGAACGACCGCCTCACCACAATGCACGGTTCGTATTTGACGAAGAGTGTTTGCCTCTGGGCGTAGAGATATTTGCCCGGGCCGCTCTTGACTACCTGGGGACCTAACTTCCTCAATTCCCGTCCCCTGATCCTGCGTAATATGGGAGAGAACCTTGTCCCGAATCTTTGATATTGCTGACGATTACATCGATCGGATCGCCGAGATGCAGCCGATCGTTGCCACATACTTCGGCGTGCCCGGACACGAGACCGAGATGCCGGACAATTCACCGGACGGGGTCGCGGCTCAATCGGAGCTTGACCGTTCGACTCTAGCGGAGTTGAAAGTGGCGGAGCCGGAGAACGACCGAGACCGGCTCGCCCGAGATGTGATGGCGGAAGAGATCGAGATCGGACTTGAGGCGTACGAATCCGGTGAGCAGTACAGGGGCATGAATATTCTGCACAGCCCCTTCCAGAGCGCCCGTCAAATTTTCGACCTGATGGCCCGTGATAAGAAGGAAGACTGGGACAACATCGCCGCCCGTATGGCACGGGTGCCGGATGCGCTCAGCAGCTATCAGGAGACGCTCGCAGAGGGGGTTGGGCGGGGGCAGACGACCACACGCCGACAGGTGATCGGGGTGATTGAGCAAGCGAAGGTCTACAGCGGACAGAAGGGAAGTCCGTCGTTCTTTGATGGCCTTGTCACAGC
Source organism: Dehalococcoidia bacterium (assembly GCA_026421215.1). Taxonomy (GTDB): domain Bacteria; phylum Chloroflexota; class Dehalococcoidia; order Lucifugimonadales; family Lucifugimonadaceae. The sequence goes on along the minus strand of JAPKBN010000015.1, from coordinate 33,679 downwards.
CTACGACGCGTCTGGGCTGAGCGACGGTGCGCTACGTGAACGGCTCGCCAATTCAGCGGTGGACGCTTCCGCTGCGTTCGCTAAATTTGGGACTTTCCTGGCCGAAGATCACATCAATGCCACGCCGGACCGGGACGGCGTCGGTCGTGAGCGATATGAGTTGAAGGCCCGGTCGTATCTGGGGGCACAGATCGACTTCGAGGAGACGTATGCGTGGGGATGGGAGCAGGTGCGCTGGGCCGAATCCGAGATGGCGATTACCTCAGAGAAAATCCTCCCGGGCGGTAATTTCCTTGATGCGAAGAAGCTGCTGGACGAGGACCCGGAGCGCTCCATCGAAGGCGTCGAAGCCTTCAAAGTGTGGATGCAAGAACTCCAGAATCGGACGATCGAAGAACTGGATGGCACACACTTCGACATCGCCGATCCGGTCAAGAACGTCGAGGTGATGATCGCCCCTCCGGGCGGCGCACTGGCGATGTACTACACCGGGCCGTCAGAAGACTTCTCCCGCCCGGGCCGTACATGGTATCCGGTGCCGGAAGGTAAGGATCGATTCCCACTTTGGGGCGAAGTATCGATCGTCTACCACGAGGGTGTTCCGGGACATCACTTCCAGATCGCAACGACGATAAGCCTGGGCGATCAGCTTTCCCGATTCCAGAAACTGGCGGCGGGCACATCTGGGTACGTCGAGGGCTGGGGACTGTACGCGGAAAGGCTCATGGGTGAGCTGGGGTATCTCGACAATCCGGACTACTACCTGGGGATGCTTGGGTCGCAACTGTTCCGATCTCAGCGTGTGGTCGTCGATATCGGTATGCACCTGGGGTTGCGGATACCGAACGACTCCGATTTCCACCCGGGAGAGGTGTGGACGCCGGACCTAGCGCTGGCCTTTATGCAGCCGACTTCGCCGTTCGGTCCCGAATTCATGGTCAGCGAGATCGACCGCTACCTCGGGATGCCGGGACAGGCGATCAGCTACAAGGTGGGCGAGCGTTACTGGCTTGATGCACGTGAGCAGGCGAAGGCGAAGGCCGGTGCCGGGTTCGATCTAAAGGCGTGGCACAACCGTGCACTGGATCTAGGGCCGATGGGACTGGGGCAGATGCAACGGGAGATGGCCGGGCCGGGTATTTGAGTGTAGTGAGTGCTGCGCGGCAACTCGTTGCATCGCCTTCTCAGAGTCCTCTCGAACGACGTTGCTCAAGTAACATGCCGTCAATTAATTCAATGTCAACGGAGGAAATTGAATGGCAAACGATAGGGTCGCCGTAATCACAGGGGCAGGCAGCGGTGTTGGGAGAAGCGCAGCGCTGGCATTACTCGACGATGGCTACAAAGTTACGCTCGTGGGACGAAGAACTGAAGCGCTCGAAGAAACAGCAGCCTTAGCTGGAAACAACGCCGGAAACGCTCTATCCATTTCAGCCGACGCCGGAAAAGCAGACGCCGTTGCCAACGTATTCAAGAAAACTATGGAGTCGTTCGGCAGACTCGACGTGCTCTTCAACAACGCAGGAATCGGCGCAGGCGCCCCGTCACTAGAACAAATCACACCCGAACAGTGGCAGTCCGTCGTCGACATCAACCTCACAGGCACGTTCCTATGCACAAGGGAAGCCATGCTCATCATGAAGGATCAGGATCCCATGGGCGGTCGGATCATTAACAACGGCTCCATCTCAGCCCACGTCCCCCGACCAGGCTCCGCCCCGTACTCGGCAACCAAACACGGCGTGACAGGACTCACCCGTTCGACCTCCCTCGACGGACGCAAATACGACATCGCCTGCTCCCAGATCGACATCGGAAACGCAGCCACACCCATGACGCAACGAATGGGAGGCGGAACCATGCAGGCGAACATGGAACTGGCCCCAGAACCCACCTTCGACGTCAACTACGTCGGCCAGCAGGTTCTGTTTATCGCAAACCTACCCCTCGACACCAACATCCAATTCATGACAATCATGGCAACGAAAATGCCCTTCATCGGCCGAGGTTAACCCCCTCCCACCGACACCAATCAACCCGACGCAGTTTCGAACCCTGCCAAGATTTTCGTAGACACCAATCCTGGCTCCATTCATATGAGCGCCAGCGTCCGTAATTAGGGACGCTGGAATCTCAATTAACAATCGCGGCCGTATTATAGGTTTGAGATTCGCCATCCCCAGACTTGAGGATATTTCCTTTGTTGTGTCCCGTAGAAGGAACCGAGCTCCAGCACGCCAAACTCCGCGGCCTGGAGGTAGATCGCTGTCCAGAATGTGATGGCGAGTTCCTAGACCACCACGAGCTCGGTGAGCTAGAAGATCAGGTCTTTGATCACGATATTCCGAAGGGCACGATCCATTTTGGCGATCAAGAGGTCGATCACGCCTGCCCACATTGCGGCAAGAATATGCTGCGATTCAGGTACCGCGGGTGGCCGCTTGAGATCGAACGGTGCCCGGACGAAGAAGGCTACTGGATTGATAAGGGAGAAGAGAAGCACATCCGCGACTACATGAAGGAACGGAAGTCACGTTTATCCCGAGCTAGTTCCGCCGAGGCTAGTTTTGATCGCTGGCGTGATGGTGGAGGTGGCGGGATCATCCAGAAGATCAAAAACATCTTCCGCTAAGCCCGGCTGGGCGGTTATGTTCGCTCGCGTTTTCGCAGACGCTATCGTAAAAGCTAAGTTTGCTCCATCCGCGGTAGTGTCCTGAGAATCTCGAAGGACCGGATTCGTTCGATAACGCGCTGACATCCCCGGCTCTCTGAGCGGCACACCTCTCTCCTTGTGCCTTTTCCCGACCTGGTGAGGGCCAGTAGCGACATGACGCAACCACTCCGCGCTGTCGGAATCACTTCCTTTTTCCCAGTTCATACCTAATCGTCATGCCAACACGGTAGGTTTGACGGCGCGTACGACCATATAATCTTTGGTATGCGAGAACTGTTTGGGAACCCATCTGATGGATCGTTCCTGGCATGGGTGGCCGATGAGGGCATCTGGGCCGGGTTGATCGCGCTTGCGGCCATCGTCGTATGGTTCGTACTTCGCATCTACTTGCATCGTCTTCTCCAGACTGGCGCGTCCGCCCTTGAAGATCAGGGCATGGGACACGTGAACGACCGTGTGCGTTCGTTCGTTTTGTTCCTTTCTGAAGGCCCGATGTTGTTGATCATTGTCGGAATTCCGTTTGGTCTCTGGATTGCGTCGATTCTGGATCAGAACGTCTCACCGATATGGGACGCGATCGGCGATGGATTCCTGTCGCTCGGCGACGACATCAGGCCACATATCATTCCGGTCTTGGTGATATGGGCGGCCGCGTACGTCGGCATCAGACTATTGAAGCGGATGGTGCCGGTCGCTATGGGGCAACTGGTGTTGACCGAGGGTGAGGATCCTGGACTTCCCAACTCCTCCAGTAATCGCGCTCAGGAACTTCGGGCGGCTACGCTCTCTGGAGTCATCACATACGCGCTGGCGATTCTGGTCTGGGCCATCGCTATCTTCTCCGTGCTTTCCGAGATCGGCGTGCCCATCGGACCAATGATCGCCGGATTCGGCATTGCCGGTATTGCTGTCGGATTTGGTGCGCAGTCGATGGTCAAAGACATGATCGCCGGATTCTTCATCGTGGCTGAAAACCAGTACCGTACTGGAGACGTTGTATCGATCGCCGGTATTGCCGGCTCCGTGGAGGCTATCAATCTGCGACGCACGGTACTACGGGACCTGGATGGAAAGGTCCACGTAGTGCCGAACGGCGAGATCAGCGTCGCCTCCAACTACACGAAGTTCTGGTCCCGAATCAATTTGAACGTGGGCGTTGCTTACAAAGAGAACATGGATCATGTCTTCGAGATCCTGAACGATATCGGGATGGAGCTTTCAGGAGAGGACTATTGGGCGGAGAAGATCATCGACCCGCCACAGGTTTTGCGCTTGGACTCTTTCGACGATTCGCAAATCACGATCAAGATGCTTGGCGTTTGCCGTCCGCTGACTCAGTGGGAGATAGCGGGCGAGCTGCGCAAGCGCATCAAGGACCGGTTCGACGAAGAAGGCATCGAGATACCGTTCCCGCATCAGACAATTTACTGGGGTGTAGGCGCGCATCCATCTAAGGGCAACCAGGGCTCGGAAGACGTCAACACACAAGTCGAAATGTTGAACGAACTTGACATGCCGGAAGACGCCCGACGAGATGCGCTTCGGGAGTCGGCGCTAAATGCAGAGTCGGAGCGACGCAGTCGCCCCAATCCGCGTTCGCTTGGGCGGCTGACGGAGCTGGACGACATATCGCGGCAGATCAGGCACCGATCGCGTCCGGCGTTCTTGAGCAACGAAGATGACGAAGAACATCGATCGAATCCTCGTTCATCGGAGCGCATGGCCGAGCTTGACCGGATGGCGCGTCAACAGGCTACCCGGCGCAGGAAAGTGGACCCCGGAGAGGTTGATGAGGACGATGGCGAGGGCTAAGTCAGGCAGGACGTCGGTGAACTCGCCTCTCCAGCATAGAATGTAAGGCTTTCGCCACGTACGGATTATGCCCGGTTGATAACCCGAAGGCGAAAGAGCACGGACACAACCCCTATAACTGGACCGCCCGGAGGCCGAGCGCTAGCCTTTAAACATGGAAAGTTCACGTTCAATGCCGCGCACCACGGACGAAATCCGTGAAGTCTTCTTGAAATACTTCGAGGGGCACGATCACCTGCGTATGCCAGCGGCATCGCTAATTCCGGCGGGCGACCCTACGCTGCTTCTGACTAACTCCGGCATGGCCCAATTCAAGGCCTACTTCGCCGGGGAATCTACCCCGCCTCACCCGCGCCTCACGACGTCGCAAAAGAGCTTCCGGACGACCGATATCGACGAAGTCGGCGATGCCACGCATCTGACGTTGTTCGAGATGCTTGGTAACTTTAGTTTCGGCGACTACTTCAAGAAGGAAGCCTGCAAGTGGTCGCTCGATCTGATGGTGAACCACCTCGGATTCGACCGTGATCGCATGTACATCACGATCTACGACGACGACGACGAGGCGGAGCAGGGATGGCTAGATCTCGGTGTGGAACCGGAGCGGATATACCGGTTTGGCGACGAGGACAACTGGTGGGGACCGGCCGGAGCCGAGGGTCCCTGTGGGCCGTGTAGCGAATTGCACTACTACCGCGGCTCTATGGATGATGTGCCGGCGCTGGACGACCCGATCCGACAGAACGGCTGGGGCCCGAACACCCACGACGATTTCCTTGAGGTGTATAACCTCGTATTCACCCAGTTCTACCGGGATATCGATGGCAACGATACGCCTCTTCCGAATAAGAACATCGATACCGGGATGGGACTTGAGCGTGCCGCCGCCGTCCTGCAAGACGTGTCCACGCTTTACGACATCGATGTGTTTCAGCCGGTCATATCAAAAGTTGAACAGATTGCTGGTCGGGAGTGGGGAGATGACCCGGGGATCGACCGAGCAATAGGGGCGATCGCTGAGCATGCGCGTTCGGCGTCGTTCCTGATCGGTGATGGTGTGGTTCCCGGCAATACCGGTCGCGGCTACGTGCTGCGCCGAATCATCAGGCGCGCCATGCGTTTTGGTCTCACGCTGGGCATGGAGAGCCCCTTTATCGGCAGCATCGCGGAAGTTGCCATGGACCAGATGGCTGGCGTGTACCCGGAGTTGAAGGACAACCGACTGTTCATTCTCCGTGTGTTGGATATTGAAGAGCAGAGCTTTGCCCGCGCCATCGCCCAGGGCACGCGCGTACTTGACGGAATGTTTGAGTACCGCGACTCACATGCGTCGGTCACCGAGACGCTGGATGCGGCGATTGCGGCCGGGACAACGTCGGACGGGCTTATGGAGTTGTTGAACGAAAACGGATTCGATTCCCCGGAGGGCGACGATTCTGCGAGTGTTGGAAGCCGTGCGGCTTTCGAGGCAATTAAGGACTTGATCGGCGCTGCCTTCGGTTCCGACGGCGATGAGATGGCGCGTCAACGGGCATTGAACTGGACGACGATGGTGTCAGGTCCAGAAGCATTCCTACTGTACGACACGTACGGTTTCCCACCGGAACTTGTGCGCGAGGACGCGCTTGATCGCTATATGGAGTCGACGGGTGAGTCTGCTCCGGAACCAGCTCGAGATGGAGAAGTGGACCTGCTCCTAGACCGTGATGGTTTCAAGGATCAGATGGAGGCGCAGCGGCAACGCGGGCGTGCTTCTGGCAATGCGTTCAGAGGGGATGTGGCGGCACGACGCGTGTACGAATCACTGGGCATAGATGACACGCCGTTTCGCGGTTACGAGACTTTGACCGTCGACACTCAGATTGTCGGGATCATAAAAGACGGGGATTCGACCCCCGAGGCTTCCGAAGGCGACGAGATAGAACTCATCCTTCACGAGACGCCGTTCTATGCGGAACGCGGTGGCCAGGTGGGTGATGCCGGGAGCCTGAGGTCGGACGGGGTAGAGGTGGAGATTACCGATACACAGAACCCGTACTCTCACGTGAACGTGCACTCCGCTTTGGTGAGCAGCGGGACTATACATGTCGGTGACGCTGTTACCGCCACGGTGAATGAAGAACGTCGCGAGCGTATCCGTCGTAACCACACGGCGACGCACCTCGTCCATTCCGCTCTCAGGCAGGTGCTCGGTTCACACGTGCGGCAGACCGGTTCGCTGGTCGCGCCGGACCGGCTGCGTTTCGACTTTACGCATGTCGCATCGATGACTCCTGACGAAATTCGCCGGGTCCAGGACATTGTGAACGACAAAATTCGCGAGAACCTTGACGTCAGTGTCGAGTACACGTCGTACAGGGAGGCGATCGATCGCGGTGCGCTGGCGTTCTTTGGCGACAAGTACGAGGCGGACGTACGAACCATTCAAATCGACGGGACGTGGAGCTACGAGCTCTGCGGCGGCACGCACATGGCGCACACGGGCGGCATGGGAGCGTTCTTCATTACCTCCGAGGCCGGTATCGGATCCGGCACGCGTCGGCTTGAGGCCCTAACCGGGAAGGGGGCCGAGGACCACCTGTGGGAGCGGTTCGGCATTCTGGCCGATATCTCAGATAAACTCAGAACACCGGTGTTGGAGATGAATGCCCGCATCGTGTCACAGTTGGACGAGTTGGACGAAGCACGTCGAAACGTGGCACGGCTGGAGCGCGAGGCATTACTTGGCGGTGGCGGTTCCGGGCCAAGCGCGTCTGAACAGGCGAAGTTGATTAACGGCATAAAAGTGGTTGTAAATCGCAAAGATGGTGTGAACGCAAAAGGGTTGCGGGAACTTGGCGATCATCTAAGAAATCAGATTGGTAGCGGAATAGTTGTCGTTGGCAGTGTGTTCGAAGGTAAGCCGATCGTGATCACCATGGTCACCAAAGACCTTGTTGGGAAGGGCATCGACGCCGGCGAGTTTGTCAACGCAATTGGACAGCTAATGAATGGACGTGGTGGTGGACGGCCTGACGTGGCTCAAGCCGGTGGGAGCGATGGTTCTTTATTGACCAATGCTTTAGATGCCGCACCGGACGTCATCGGCACGCTGCTTGCGGCGAATCAGGGCTAACCCCATGCGTGCGCTGGCACTGGATGTAGGCGATGCGAGGATCGGGTTGGCGATATCAGACCCTCGCGGTGTTGTCTGCCTCCCCATTGAGGCTCTTGTCAGAAGTAATGAGTCGGACGATATCGCGGCGGTGGTCGAACTGGCAAAGCGCGAGGGTGCTGAGACGATCATCGTAGGGTTGCCGCTCTCGCTGGACGGCACTCATGGGCCCGCGGCACGTAAGATGCGTCGGTTTACTTCAGCGCTGCGAAAATCAGCCGACATACCTGTTGAAAGCTACGATGAAAGATTCACCACTACGGAAGCAGAAAGTCGGCTTCGAGCGGCCGGTTACGAGCCGAGTCGTCATAGGGCCCGGCTGGACTCGATGGCGGCGGTGATCATCCTGGAAAGTTTCCTGTTGGCCAGGGCAAATCGAACCGATCGGAGTTCTAAATGACGAAACGCCTTGGAATTTTCGGGTACCCACTGCACTACTCGCTATCACCGCTGTTCCAGCAGGCTGCTTTGGACGCGCTCGGGATTGATGCCAAATTCGAGGGATGGCCTACGAAGCCGGAGGATTTCGCACAGGCGGTCGAAGGTCTGCGTGCCGGCGACTGCCTTGGCTGCTGCATTACACAGCCGTACAAAGAGGTGGCGCTTGATCTAGTAGACGAGTTGGACTCAGCGGCGGAAACAATCGGTGCAATAAATACCATCGTAAATACAGACGGACGACTGAAGGGTTACAACACGGACGCGCCCGGATTCATCCGGGGACTTCGGGAGTCGGTCGGGTTTGAACCGAAGGACAGTTCGGTGCTGGTCCTTGGCGCTGGCGGCGCCGCACGTGGAATCGTGTACGCGCTTCGAGAAGCCGGCGTGAGTCAAATGGCGATCGCCAATCGGACGGAAGAGCGGGCACATACGTTGGCACGGGACATGTCACGCGCACGGTTCCGGCCCGATGCGATTTCTTTGGACGTTGATCAACTGGCAAATTTTGCACCGTATGCTGACCTTATTGTCAATGCAACATCGATGGGGATGCGCGGTGGATCCGCGGATGAAGAGTCGCCGTTGCCGCCCGAGTTGATATCGGGCAACGCCGTTTGCTACGACGCCGTCTATGTGCCTCCTGTCACACCATTTCTCGAGGCGTCCGAGGACGCCGGTGCGCGGGTTGCGGGTGGGCTCTCAATGCTGATCTACCAGGGCGCAGAAGGTTTCAAACTGTGGACCGGGCAGGACGCGCCCGTAGACGTAATGTTTAACGCCATCCCGCCGACGATGCGCGGCGATTAGTAATGAGATGAACGCGGTGTAGGGCCGGACCAAGCCCAGCCTGTATGACCGTGTGATCACGTCATGAAGCTCTCGTGCTGGGCTGAATGGCTTTTTAGGGAATTGTTTATTTTGACGCGCAACATTGTTTGCCCGTCGGGGTCTGAGTTCAGATAGGCTGCTGTCGATTCGTTGATCTCATCGTCCATAGCAATCATTTGCAATGAAATCGTCATGACATACCCGCTTTCCAAATACACCGTCATTGATCTTTCAGGATCTATCGCAACAGCATCCTGTGCGAGGGTGTTCGCTGATTTTGGCGCAAGGGTTATCAACGTTGAGAATCCGACTACGGGACACAAGACAAGGAGGTTGGCGCCGTTTGACCGTACGCTGGATGCCCCGGACAACAGCGGCATTCACGCGCTGCTCAGCCCCAACAAAGAGTCGCTGGCTCTCGACATAAGCAATCCGGTCCATCGTGAAGAACTGTTCGAGTGGGTGAAGACGGCGGATGTTGTGCTTGAGTCGGAACCCCCGGGGACTTTGGACGATCTGGGTATCGGATTCAAAGCCCTCAAGGCGGTGGCCCCAAATGTGATCTTGACATCGCTCACGTGGTGGGGGCAGAGCGGTCCGATGGCGGATAAACCCGGAAACGACCAGAGCGTTCTTTCGATGATTACCCAGGTCATCAACTTCGGTCCCATCGAAGGCCCGCCACTCTTAATGAGTGGATATCCTGTCCAGATCCTAGGGGGAATGAACGGGTTTTCGGCGACGGCGGTCCATCTTATTTCCAGCGTGCTGGGACATCGAACCGAAGCCGCACATATCGACCTGTCGCTCTTAGAGACGGCCATGGCTCTCAAAGAACCTACTGGCGCGGCATGGGCTGCGAACCCGCCTGAATCTCTCCCCGGCCGCCCTAACCGGCTGGGCATAAACCGATTCTATCCCACGTACCCGGCATCGATATACGAGACAAGTGAAGGCTGGCTCGGCGTGACTGCGCTGACACCGGCGCAGTGGCACACCTTTTGCACGCTGGTTGACGTGGAAGAGCTTTCCGCGATCCCGAAATTCGACGTCGCAGCGAATCGCATCATGGGCGCTGAACAGATCGACGCAGCGTTGGTTCCAGCTCTGAAAAAAAAATCTGCCCAGTACTGGTTTACGGAAGGCCAAAGACGTCGCGTTCCGCTGGCACTCGTTCCGACGATGGCGGACCTGTTCAGTAGCGCACAGTTACGTGCCGTTGATGCGTTCCGTGAAATCATCCTTCCTGGGGGGCGGAAACTGGAAGTTCCTGGACAACCGTTCCGGTTGCACACAACTCCGGCCCGCAAGGATGGACAGGTCGCGAGGCTTGGTGAGCATCAGCCCATGGGGTCCCCGCAGTCTCATCCCATCACAGGTAAAGGAATGTCGGCGCGTTCAGCCAAACCTGACCCAGTGCGGGAGCCGTCTCTGAGACCAAAACTACTACGTGGCCTGAGAGTGATCGACCTTTCGATGGGTTGGGCTGGTCCACTTTGCGCACGCAGCCTGGGAGACGTTGGGGCCGAAGTGATCAAGGTTGAGTCTCGTCAGTATTTCGATTGGTGGCGTGACTGGGATGTGTCCCCGGAACGGGTAGCCCAACGGTTGTACGAGAAAGCCCCGAACTTCAACATCATGAACCGGAACAAGCAAGGCATCACGCTGAACCTTGTTGATCCCCGTGGCAAGGAGCTCTTGAAGCGGCTGGTAGCCGTGTCAGATGTCGTTATACAGAACTACTCCGCTGGCGTGCTTCCCAAGCTCGAACTGGACGAACCGGTGCTGCGGAAGGTGAATCCCCAGCTTGTGATGCTGTCCATGCCGCCTTTCGGCGTAGGCGGCCCTTGGCATTTTTACCGAGCGTACGGCTCGACGGTGGAACAGGCGTCCGGTCTGCCTCACCTACAGGGCCGACCGCAGGATCCACCCTCTATGACACACGTCGCTTTTGGAGACCCAGTGGCGGGCCTTCATGGGTTGGGCGGAGTACTTATCGCCATCCTGCACGCTCAACGGACAGGATTAGGGCAGCATCTGGACATATCTCACGTTGAGGCCAGTACGTCTCTAGGTCTGCACGGTGTTGCCTCGCAGGTGATGCTTGGTGAGCCACCTGCTCGCTACGGCTCTCGTGATCTGCAAACCGCTCCACGCGGTGTGTACCCATGCAGGGGTCACGAGATGTGGATCACGATCACGATAGATAGCGACGACACATGGGCGCGGTTTGCCGATCTGACAGGGGACAGAGATCTGCTGAACGAGGAGTTTGCGACGTTGGCCGCCCGATGGTCGGGGCACAATCTGATGGACGATATGATCGCCGCTTGGACCCGGACTCGCGATCGCGACGAATTATCTGAGCAACTTCAGGATCTGGGAATTATGGCGGCACCTGTTCTTAATTCGGCCGAACTTCTATCGCACCCTCAGTTCGAGAAACGAGAGTACTGGCAGTGGTTGGAGCGTGAGTACGCTGGGATGATTCCACATCCCGTCACGCCTTACCGAACCGGTCCCGACCCGTTCAAGATCGACACCCCGGCGCCAACCCTTGGCGAGCACTCCCGGGAAATCCTGTCTGGCCTGCTGGACTTGAGCGACGAGCAGCTAAATCAATTGGAATCGGAACGGATCATCGGCGAGGAGCCAGATCGGACGTTTTAGTTAGAGGTGGACTGTCTAGCGGTTATAAGTCGTCCCCTCTCATGGTGGGAGAGGCCAATAACCATCAAGAGTGAGGGAAGTTGAAGGCTGCTGCGCGTTTCGTCAGGACTTACCACCCTAGGTCCCTGTATTACATCAGGACGGGGCTTTACCAGGTATCGATGTACGCTTTTTTCTTGCCTTTTCGCGGCTCTGCCGGAGGCTGGGCTGCGAGCCCGGCGACGATCCAACGGCGGGACTCTGCGGGGTCTATCACGTCGTCAATGCCGAAGAAGGTTCCGGCGTAGATAGCCTTCGCCTTTTCGTATCGCTCGGCGACCATGTCGTCATAAAACTTGATGCGTTCTTCCGGGTCTTCGATGTCGGCTAGCTCCTGCCGATACCCTAGTTTGACCATGCCCTCGATGTTCATTCCAGCGAACTCGGCCGTTGGCCATGCCGCCATGAAGGTCGGGAACATGGAACTGCCGCCGCACATCGCCTGAACGCCAAGGCCGTAAGCCTTACGTAGGATTAACCCGAACATCGGTACCGTCATATTGGCGCCTGTGTTGAATAGACGTGCGGCGTGTCGCACAAGCGCGGTACGCTCGACCTCAGGGCCGACCATGATGCCCGGGCAGTCCATCATGCTGAGGACCGGTATATCGAAGGCGTCGCATAGTTGGAGGAAGCGGGCCCCTTTGTCAGCTGCGTCGCTGTCGACTGCTCCGCCGAGGTGATGCGGGTTGTTGGCAATCAAGCCCATAGGCTTGCCTTCTATTCGGATGAACGCAGTGATGATTCCGATGCCGAACTCGCGCCTGATCTCCAGCATAGAGTCTGTGTCGGCGATGATCTCTATGGCCTCGCGCATGTCGTATGACATCACGCGATCTTCTGGAACGACGTGTCTCAAACGGCGCTGGTCGTTGGCTTCCCAGTCGTCGGTAGCGCCCTGGAAATAGGACACGTATTTCTTGGCGGTGGCGACGGCCTCCGCCTCGTCCTTGACCAGAATGTCTATAACGCCGTTCGGGACCTGGAACGACATCGGCCCGACCTCTTCCGGGGTGTAGATGCCGACGCCGCCGCCTTCAATCATGGCGGGGCCGCCCATGCCTACCGTAGATCCTTCGGTCGCGATGATCACATCGCAGCAGGCGAGCAGCACCGTGTTGCCTGCGAAGCAGCGTCCGTTGGTTATCCCGACCAGAGGCACGAGGCCACTGAGCTTGGCCCAGTCCGTAAAGGTCTTGGTGTCCATAGCGACGCCGCCTTTGCCGTCCGTATCTCCGGGCCGCCCGCCTCCACCTTCCATGAATGCAATCACAGGGATCTGATGCCGATGTGCTAGGTCAAACATTCTGTCCTGTTTGTAATGGTTGCGGGTGCCCTGTGTGCCGGCAAAAACGGTGTAGTCGTACGACATCGCTATGACGCGTGATTGAGTCTCCGGGAACAAGTGGCCGTTGACGTGCGCTAGCCCCAGCACCATTCCGTCCGCTGGGGTCCGCTCTCGCAACCATTCCTCCGTGCGACGTGCGCGCTGTGCTGCCACGACGATAGGCCCGAACTCAACAAATGATCCCTCATCGACAAGGTCGTCGATGTTCTCGCGCGCTGTCCGGTAGCCGAACCTGCGGCGACTTGCGACAGCATCTGGCCGGTTCGCGTCAAGTGTGAACGCACGACGTTCGTACAGTAGTTCGAGGTCGGGCCGGATGTAATCGGGGTCGATTTCGTCTTCAATATCTCTAGCCTCGTCGTTGTCCCCGGACAGCTCGACATATACAAGCGGGTAGCCCTGACGGACCGTATCGCCCTCGGCCATCGTCACGCGGCGGATCACGCCGCTTTGCTCTGCCTTGATGATGTGGAAAAGCTTCATCGACTCGATAACCACGAGCTGATCGCCACGGTTCACGTTGTCGCCCTCGCTCACGTGGACGCTCACGATGGTCCCCTGGATAGGTGCAGGGAAGCCGACCGAACCGTCGGGACCTGTGAGGTCTGGTGCGGCGTTTCCGACTTTGGCGGCGGGCGTCTGGGTGGATTTGACGTCACGGTCGTGGTTGAACAGCGCCAGCGGGTCTGACGTGTCGATTTGTGCTCCTGCGTAACCGCCAGGGTCTGCCGGGGCTGCTAGTGCCATGGCCGGCTCGGCGTATAGCCGCGGGTGCGGGGATCCATCTGATCCCACCAGCTCGGACGCCTTTTCTGCGACGAAGCGCGTATGGAAATTCAGGCCGGTGAAGTCTTGGTGTTTGAGCAGCGTTTGGAGGAACGAAAGATTGGTCGGCACGCCTTCAATACGAAACTCGGACAGGGCGCGATAGGTTCGTCGTACGGCGTCGGCAAAATCAGAAGACGGGGAGTGGGCAATTAACTTGGCTATTAGCGAGTCGTATGCCGGGTTGGTCGTATAGCCGGTGTAACCATATGTATCTATCCGAATACCCGGGCCAGACGGAGGGTCGAAAGAGGTCAATGTCCCTCCGGAGGGAAGGGTCGTGCCATCGGCCGTGATCGTCTCCATGTTGACGCGCGCCTGTATTGCAAAGCCCCTTGGCGCAGGAATGGATGACTGCTCCATGCCGAGGTCGGCAAGCGAGCGCCCGTCGGCGATCCTAAGTTGTGATTCCACAAGGTCAATCCCGGTGACGGCCTCGGTCACGGTGTGCTCAACCTGCAGGCGGGCGTTGGCCTCCATGAAGTAGAAGGGCCCGTCGTCGACCCACTGGTCGGCATCTAGTAGAAATTCGAATGTGCCGAGGCTTCGGTAGTTGACCGCCGATGCGAGCCGGATAGCGGAGTCGATGATTCGGTCACGCAAACCCTCAGGTAGTCCCGGAGCCGGTGCGATCTCAACGATCTTCTGGAAGCGGCGCTGGATGCTGCACTCACGCTCCCAGAGATGGACGATCTCGCCGCTGCCGTCTCCGAGCATCTGGACTTCGATGTGCCGGGCTCGCGGAAGGAACTGTTCGATGTACAGGTCGCCGTTCCCGAAAGATGCCAGAGCCTCGCCGCTACACTGCTCAAATGTCTCCTCAAAATCATCGAGAGTGAGTACCTCTCTGGTACCTCGACCACCGCCACCAACGACCGCCTTAAGGATCATGGCGTTACCGGGAGCGAGCGACTCAAAAAATTCACGCGCCTCGTCCACAGTGACAAACTCGGCGGTACCCGGCAGAACAGGGACGTCGTTCTCGGTAGCCAGTTCGCGTGCACGGATCTTGTCTCCGAACAGGTCAAGTGTGTCGGCGGTCGGACCCACGAAAACTATCCCGGCTTCCTCAAGTGCCCGAGCGAATTGTGCGTTCTCGGCCAAGAAACCGTATCCGGGGTGCACCGCGTCGCAGCCGGCCTGTTTTGCGGCATTAACGATCTGCTCGATATCCAGATAAGCACGTGCCCCGCTGCCAGGAAGCACCACGGTCTCGTCGGCCTTGTAAGCGTGCAACGATTCGGCATCGTCTTGCGGGTAGACCGCAACGGTCGATATCCCGAGATCAGCTGCGGCCCGCATGATGCGGATCGCGATCTCACCGCGATTCGCCACGAGCAGCTTGGTCATGGCCATTGAGTCCTCCAAAGGAATCGGCAAATTATTCTGGCGGATTGTATTAACAGGCGCGAAGCCGAATTAAATCGTGTTGCAACGTATGAAACAGAGAGTGCCTGGGGCATGACATTCTGTAATTACGAACGCCATATTATTCCCGTATGCCAGGCTTTGCCGGACAGAGAAGCCCGTGGCGCCTGCCTGCGTATCGAGTCGTCGTTGAGGTCAGGGAGAGTTGAATCGTCCGGATTAGCCCTTCAATGGGAACGATTCGAGGATCTGGTAGTCGCCACCACGCGACGGACCGACGCGGCCGATCAACTCGATCGAGTCGAAGTGCATGTCGCCGGACAGGTCGAGGAGGGCGAGATTTGGTAGGACCAATGGTTGCTCCTCCGGCTTCATGTCGAGCACCATCGTCGTGTGCGGCCAGTAGCGCTGACCGATAGGCCGCAAACGCTTCGTAAGGGGAATCAACGCCTGCTCAACATCGGCCTGAAGCGCCGAGTGATCACCGTCACGGAACAGCGTGTATGCGTAGCCCCAGTCGCCGGAACGTAAGTCATTGAAATCGATGCTTGTATCGAACGGGATGTGACGTGACGCTACCTCGGCAAGGGCGGCTTTTACCGCGTCGAGATCTTCGGGTCCGTAGAAATTGTCGATCGAGCAGTGCGGCTTCGTGGCCAGATCGTTGGCACCAATATCGGAGTGGAAACGTACGACCTCGCTCGCCTGTGGTTCTGGAAGATGCGCCATTACCCCGTAAATGCGGAAACCGAACTTGTCATTTGGAAGTGCGTTTGCGTCAAATTGATTAGCCATCATTCCCTCCGGTTTCAGTTAGCGTCTTGTCGGCGTTCACCTTCCGGTCCGGAGGGTTCGCCAGACATTTCCACGAAAAGAAACGCAGATTTCGCTCGCACGCGCCAGCGTGTTTCGCCGGATGATACAGGTTCGGAAGCTCTTGAAGAATAGAAATTGCCCCCGGAGAAGGTTTACTAGTGGATCAGTTATGTCCTGACGACTGCAATAGAATGGTTCTGCGGTTCCTTTTTACTCGTCCGTGACGGGTTCCCCCGGAAAAATCCTGAAATAGACGTGGTCTGTGATCGCATTCAATAAACTACGCAAACGAACTCAACTCCCGTGACTTCTCAAATTTCGGGGGTCCGGAAATCAACTGGTGATAAATGTTCCGATTTCTAACATCCGGTGAGTCACATGGTCCCGGATTGACCATTATTGTCGAAGGGATCCCGGCGGGCGTTCCACTCACCGAGGGTTACATAGCGGAGCAACTAGCGCGGCGTCAACGCGGGTATGGTCGCGGCGGTCGAATGAAGATCGAGACCGATTTCGCTGAGATCCGCGGCGGCGTGCGCCACGGCGAAACGCTCGGGTCTCCGGTCGGCATGGCGATACAGAACAAGGACTTTGCCAACTGGCAAGGCGCGATGGATGTCGGTCCGGTCGGCCCAGAGGTTGATCAAAAAGAGAACACACGTGTTGTACCCGGGCACGCCGACTTTCCGGGCGCACTCAAGTACATGGCGCATGATATGCGTAACGTCCTTGAGCGGGCCTCGGCGCGTGAAACGGCGGCGCGCGTTGCCGCCGGCGCAGTGGCACGGGCGTTTTTGGACGAGCTCGGCATAGAGATCCATAGCCGCGTCGTGAGCGTGGGCTCGGTCACCGCTCCAGACACGCCATCGTCCAAGATCGACTGGGAGGTGGTGGAGGAGTGCGACGTACGTACAGACGACCCCGAAACTGCGGAAGCGTTCAGGGCTGCCATAGACGCTTCGAAGGCAGATCGAACCACGATCGGCGGTGTATTTCAGGTAGTGGCGGAAGGTGTCCCGGTTGGACTTGGAAGCCACATCCAGTGGGACCGGAAGCTGGATGGAATGCTGGCGCAAGCAATGATGAGTATTAATGCCGTGAAGGGCGTCGAGATCGGCCACGGTTTTACCAATACCAGGCGTCCGGGTCGCGAGGTTCATGACGTTGTGGTCCCGGCGCCGGACGACCCCAGGCGATTTCGACAGACGAGTAACGAGGCGGGCGGTATCGAAGGTGGAATGTCCAACGGTAACCCCATCGTCGTGCACGTCGCAATCAAACCGATCGCCACGATGACCGAACCGTTACCGTCTGTGGACATCAACACTGGCGAGGTTATCGAAGCTCCGTACCACCGTAGTGACATCTGCCAGGTACCACCGGCCTGCGTGATCGGGGAGGCGATGATGGCGCAGGTGCTTGCGTTGACGCTTCTTGAGAAGTTTGGCGGCGATCACATCACTGAGACGCGTCGCAACCTTGATGGCTACGTCGCGAGCCACCAGGAATTCGGCCAACCGGCATCCGCACCGGGCGGAGATGACTGAGGTGTCTGCCCCTGAAACACTGCCAACATTAGGTGACGATGTCTCCCAATATAAGGTTTATTTGATTGGCTTCTCGGCGACCGGAAAGTCCCACAGTGGTCGATTGGCTGCGCAGGAACTCGGCGCGATGTTTATTGACATGGATCGGCTGATTGTGAGGCGTGCAGGGAAACAGATATCAGAAATATTTGAAAATGAAGGAGAAGAGGAGTTTCGACGCATGGAGCGAGAAGTTCTGGAGGAACAGGCGGAGGCTTCCGGCCAGCGCGTGGTTTCCACGGGCGGTGGAGTTCCAGTCGATGCCCGGAACCGTGAAGTAATGACACGTTCAGGGCTAACGATCAGGCTCGTGGCGTCACCAGAGACTATTCACTCCCGGATCAGTCGCTCAGCCTCTCGTCGTACGCAGAGATCAAGCCGGGGTCCAGCGGGCCGTCCTATGCTGGCAGGATCCGGTGACGATGACACAACGGTAGAGCGGGTGCGCGAACTTCTTGCTGAACGTGAAGGGGCGTATCAGGCCGCGGCTGATGTGGCTATCGACACCGAAGGCCGGGAACCATCTGATGTGGCCGCCGAGATCGTGGCCCGGGTGTTGGAATCGAAATCTCAGGACTAATCCCTGGCCGTTCGAATCCGGGCAATAATTCAGACTTGACCAATCCCGTCAAAATTCGCAAGTACAAGGGAGCTTAAGCGTGGCCGGTGCACCGGAATCGAATCTCGCGGCGATGGTCCATACCTCTCAGGGCGACTATCGTGCCCTGGTTGGGCGCGGGCTGATCGCCCACCTCGGCGACGAGGCGCGTAATGCCGGGTTGCGTGGGAAAGCATTTCTGATCGCAGACGAGGCGGTTTTTCGAGTTTGTGTGCGTCAAGTACAGGAGTCGATGGAGGCCGCCGGGTTCGAGACGCATGTCCTCGTCCTACAGTCCGGTGAGACGACAAAGAACCTGGACAAAATTCGTGATATCTACGCATGGCTGGCCCGGCTGAGGGCTGAACGCCAGGATGTTGTCCTGGCGGTCGGTGGCGGTGTCATGGGGGATGCTGCCGGGTTTGCGGCAGCGACTTACCGGCGTGGAGTACCGTTCATCCAGGTGCCGACCACTCTGGCGTCGATGGTGGATGCTTCGCTTGGCGGCAAGGTGGCGGTGAACTTGCCGGAGGGCAAGAACCTGGTCGGCGCGTTCCATCAGCCCAAACTTGTGTTGTCCGATATCGATACGCTTAAAACACTTCCGGACCGCGAGATGGCCGCGGGATGGGCGGAGGCTATCAAGCACGGCCTGATTATGGATCCGGAATTGCTATCGACCTTTGAGATGGAAGCAGACCGCCTGTTCGGTCTCAAGGACGATCTCGCTGTAGATGTGATTCGACGTAGTGTGGCGATCAAGGCGGAGGTAGTGTCTGCGGACGAATTTGAGACGGGCGACACCCGAGTACTGTTGAACTACGGCCACACGATCGGTCATGCACTTGAATCGGTAAGCGAGTACGGACAGTTCCTGCATGGCGAGGCTGTGAGTATCGGCATGATGGGCGCTGCGCGCATTTGCCGTGACCTTGGATTAATTACAGACGAACTGATCGACCGGCAAAGGGCTCTTCTAGAGCGTTACAAACTGCCGACATCGGCGCCAGGCATGGACGTAAATGCCGTGTTTGAGGCGACGAAATCTGATAAGAAATCAGCTGATGGTGTAATCAGGTGGGTCGTGCTTGAGGGATCGGGTAAATCGTCCACACGGAACGATGTGCCGGACGACATAGTTCGCTCTGCAATCGCATCACTGGTAGCGTGTCGCAATTGAGGCTGCTTAAGGAGGTCCGCTATGTCTTTGAGACCAACGGACGACCGTGAATACATCCGCGATGCGGCGCGTACAGATGGTGGCGGAAACCTGTCCACCGAGACCGATACGACCAAAGTAGTGGCGATGTCGGGTGGTGAAGGGGCGGCGCTTCCGCCCGCCGGGTCGATGTCCCGTGAGTTCACCGAAGTATTTAACTATCTGATCCGAAGGTTCTCCGGGTTCTTTGTCTTCCCGTATAAGATCGGGCGACGAATAGGTGGACGGTTTGCAAAAAATGAGGATCAGCCCAAAGGTCGCGGCTTCCTGTAAAGATCCGGGCTTGATGACGTCGGTTAGTCTCGCATCAACCGGCTGGCGGTATGCCTCCTGGAGTGCTCGGCGGCTTCACAGGCCCACGGATTATCCCCACGATCAACCCGAGGCCGAGTAATAGCGCGCCGATGACCAGCATGAACAGGATCCCGACGGGGCCACCGATCAAAAATGCCACCAGCACAAGACTACCGAACCCAAGACCCTCGTAAATCGGTCCACGCGTCGCTGTGCGGCGCGCTTGTTCTCGTCGCTCTCTAGGAGTGATATCGTCCTCCCGGTAAGACTGTAACAACCGGGCTTATCCAGCGGACCCGTTGTTCCCGAGTAGTAGGGAATCTAGTGGGGGTTTTTAGCTATATGACTCGTGTGATGACAAATTCATTATCCCTGGATTCCCACCTGAGTGGGAATGGAATGACGGTGGCGGTCAAAGGGGCGGTGCTAGCCATGACTACTGTGTGATGCGTCGCTCTTTCGCGATGATCTCGCCCACCCACCGCTGATCAACCTTGGTATTGTCGAGTCCGTAAGCTTGGAATGATCTTACCCTTGCGGAACATTATCCAGATCGGCTCCCGTTCAGACGTATTCGAGCGTTCTGCTTAGCAGCCGCCTGCCACTGCGGGGACGATGCTGATCTCGTCACCACTCTTCGTTGGAGTGTTGAGCCCGTCCAGGTACCGCACATCCTCGCCGTTCACGTAGACATTTACGAAGTGACGAATCTCGCCGTCTTCTCCGCAAATACGGGCCTTGATCCCGGCGTGAACAGTTTCAAGAGCGTCTACGACGGCCGCGAGCGTGTCCGCCTCGACTTCAACGCGATCTGCGTTGCCGGTCAACCGGCGGAGGGGAGTCGGAATTCGAACCATTACTGCCATATTGATTTCCCTTGATCGTTGCTGGGTTGGTTACTGGGACTGTTATAGATTCCGGATCCCGGATATCTGCCTAAACCTGTCACGGAGTGTTGTTGGGGTTTGTTATCTGGCCCAGCTGATCGGGCCCGTGGACTCTTTGATGCAGATTAATACGGTGAGATATTAACCGCTGTGGGCCGATCCCGGGGTTTAACCCTCGATCACATTTCCCGACAGCGGATCGACACGGACGCCTTTCCCGGAGGCCCATGCGAGCGCCAGGTCAATCTCCGCCTCCGCCCCGTCAAGCTCTAGGATCACCCACCCGACATCTGCGTGAACCTCCGCTCGGCGGATGTTGGTGATGATTTCAAAGTCTTTGCCGATCTGATAGATCACGGGATCCGTGATCTGATCGCCCTCGAACGTAAGTCTGACCCTTCGGATTGCCACGTGGCTATCTCTCCCCTGATTGGGCGGACCGCCGGAGAGTTACCGGCGGCCTTATCCCGATAGGAAATGCTAAGACGATGCGGACTTGCTGCCAACCGTCGCTTCAACGTCTATCGACTCTTCGAACGACGATACAGTCGCATTGATATTGACGGGATTCGCTAGGTGCTGGACAGCCTCGACGGTTTTGAGGCCGTTACCGGTGATGAACGCCACCACCGACTCACCCTTCTGGAATCGGCCAGCCTCGGCCAGCTTCTTCAGATTTGAGATAACCACGCCTCCGGCGGTCTCCGTAAAAATTCCTTCGGTTTGGGCAAGCATCTGGATGCCTTCTACGATCGCTGGATCGGGCGTAGAGCCGACGGTAGAACCCTCGGCTTGCTGGGCGATCTTGAGCGTGTAATAGGCGTCGGCCGGGTTCCCGATTGCGAGCGACTTGGCGATCGTGTCAGGCACGACTGGTTTTACGTGAAGCTGCTCGTCGGCGAAAGCCTGAGCAACGGGCGAGCATCCGTCGGCCTGGGCGCCGTGCATCTTTGTGCGCACGTCGTCGATCAGTCCGAGTTGTGCGAACTCGTTCATGCCCTTCCAGATCTTGGTAAACAGGGAGCCGGAAGCGATCGGTACCACGGCGTGGTCCGGGGCCTTCCAGCCGAGTTGTTCAACGACCTCGTACCCGAGGGTTTTTGAACCTTCAGAGTAGTAGGGTCGCATGTTGATGTTGACGAAGGCCCAGCTTTCGTTGGCGTCCGCTAGCTCACTGCATAGCCGATTCACGTCGTCGTAGTTGCCGTCCACCGCGACCACAGTCGGTCCGTAAATGGCGGCTCCGACGACCTTTCCGTGCTCCAAGTCGCTCGGTATGAAGACGAGCGTGCGCATGTTGGCTTTTGCGCCGTGTGCTGCTACCGCACCGGCAAGGTTTCCGGTGGAGGCGCAGGCAAGTGTGTCGAACCCGAATTCGAGGGCCTTAGTCGCCGCAACAGAGACGACTCTGTCCTTGAACGAGTACGTCGGATTGACGGCGTCGTTCTTGATCCACAGGTTGTCTATGCCAAACTCGCGGCCAAGGTTGTCGGCCTTGAGCAGCGGTGTCATGCCGGTACCGATGTCGACAGCGTTTTCACCGTCCACGGGAAGGAGGTCTGCATACCTCCACATCGTGAGCGGACCGTCTTTGATCTTTTCGCGACTGATTGCGTCGCCGATTGCATCGTAGTCGTAAGTGATCTCGAGAGGCCCAAAACACCATTCACAGACGTGGATCGGTGCAATTGGGTACTCATTGCCGCATTCTCGGCAGTGTAGAGCAGAGGCGTATGCCACCCGGTAATCCTCCGGTGCGTTGTATATGCAACTGTCACCGGGCCCGGGCGATCCTTGCCGGGAGTGACAGCAGCAACTTTCCTCAAAGTCCGCTGATTCACCGGCTGCGACGGCACTCTCGGTAATCGAGGTGAACGCTATCGCAGCGTGGATCTGAAACTAAATGGTACGGCCGGTCGCGCAGGCAGTCAACGCGCTACGTTTGCAAAGAGGTAAGCCCGGCTACTTAAGCGTCCTTGAGTTTCATGGAAAACTCCACCAGCCATTCGTCACGGATCGCCGCCATCATCACGATGTCCTGGTATTTGCCGTGGTGGTATTCGGCCTGTTTGAGAACGCCTTCTTTGCGGAACCCGACCTTCTCGTAAACGTGAACTGCGCGCTTGTTTGCGGCGCGGGGCTGCAGGAAGGCGCGGTGGGTGTTCGTGGATGTGAACAACCAGTGGAGCAATGCCGATAGCGCCGCGCTTCCATAACCTCGCTCCCACTCGGAGGTCTCGCCGATGCATATGTCGATCTCGACTAGATGCCCGTAGCCCTGGCTTTTGGGATATAGAGATAGCTCAATAAACCCAATCGGGCACTCTACAGTTTCGATGATTAGGCACTCTAGAGACGCGTCGTCGCCAACAAATCGTTCGACCCAGCCCACGGATTTCACTTTGGAGAGTGGCCGGTTTGTACCTTCCCAAAACGCCATGACAACCGGATTGTTCAGCCAGCGGTAAATCAACGGACGGTCGCCGAGAGTGATTGGTCTCAGGCAGACGGTGCCTCCGTCGATCTGGTCCGGAATGCCGAGTGCATCTGTCATACAAATGAGGATACCCGCTTCCTACTTCTCGTAACGCGAGCGGGGTGAGTCGGAACAACGGTTTCTCGCCTGCACAAATTCAATTCGCCGCTGGTTCAGTTGGTAAAGGCCCCTCGACCATGCTTGAGATGACAATTCGGTGTTTAGGACATCGTAGGGGCGTATGGCAATGGGCCTCGCTGTCCCACAACAACCCATGCGCAGGCTCTAGAAGCATGAGCAATGCGGCATGATTCCGTCTTTGTCTCCGAATCCCCGCCTGGTCGCGAGGCATAGATATATACCCAACCTAAGTGCGTGCGCCTTTCATATATGGGCAATCGCATACAGAATGAGTGATGGCGGCGTGTTCCTGTAATGGAACTGCTCCGCCGTCACATATGGTTTACAGACACGACGGGACAGATGATCACGATAGCGATGAATTCGAACCTGAGTTCGACGATGATTTCGCGCCCAATGATCCCGATCCCAAACCCGAACCGGAATGGGAAGTCCCGGAGTTCGAATACCCAGGTCCGTCCTCATACGACATAGCGCTTTCTGAAAACGACACATTTGATCGAGGCGATCGACGAGATGGTCTTCAGTGGTTGAAGAGCGCCGGTGCAGTGCTACTGATTTTCGCGGCGCTCGGACTGTTGATACCGCTTGTCGGTCCATTGGCCTTTCCGGGGGGAGGCGACAACGCCTCAGAGAATACCCTCCGTTCGGTGCGCGTTAGCGAAGTACTTGATGGCAATACGATCATGGTCAATCTTGATGGTGAGACCGAAACGGTCCGTTACATCGGCGTCTCTGTAGGAGTACCGGGCGAGTCGTTCAACCGGACCGCGAGCCTCGCGAATCAGAACTGGGTCGAGGGTCAGATTGTCATCCTTGAACGCGATGGGGACAATCGGGATAGAGAAGGCCGGTTACTTCGTTACGTGTATGTGAACAACGAGATGGTGAACGCAGTCCTCCTCGCCAGTGGTTTGGCCCGTTACCAGCCCCACCCCTACAACAGTCGGTATAACTCGCTTCTGTTATCTGCCGAAGACGCTGCCCGGGACGCACGGCGAGGCATATGGGCGGGGAACGACACAGGGCAAGTGAGCCCGGCTTGAATCAATACTTCGGCTCACAATTCGCCCAAACAAGGCGCTCTGGGACACGGGGGGCGGGGCCATAGCCTCTCAGAACGTAAGCGCTTCACCAAATTCCAACCCGACTCGCCCGAACGCGTACGTGCCGTCGGTGTCGGTCTTCAAGAACCCGCAGTTCAGACGTCTTTGGGCTATAGGCGCGTTTGGCGGGATGATGCGCTGGTTGGACACACTGGTTCTCGCACTTGTGGCGTTCAACATGACCGGCAGCCCGACCTTGGTATCGCTCGTCTTTTTCTTCCGAATGGCGCCGATGTTGTTCGGTATCGGCCTTGGAATATTCGCCGATCGAGTCAACCGGAAACGCTTCCTTGTGATCGGACTTTTGGTCCAGGCATTGATCGCATCGATTATGGCGTCGCTACTCATCGCAGATGTGCTCGAGTACTGGCACTTGGCCGTTGCTACGTTCCTGTCCGGCATTGTCTGGGCTTCAGAGTTCCCAGTTCGCCGGACATTGATTGGGGAACTCGTACATCCGGAACGACTTGGCAAGGCGATGAGCTTCGATTCTGCTACGAACGCTTTTAGCAGAATCGTTGGACCATTCACCGGTGGGGTGTTCATGGCGACAATAGGTCCTGAGGGTGCCTATATAACCGGCGTCGTCCTGTTCCTCGCAGCAGCATTGATCGCCATCACGCTGAAATACGAGCGTCCGGCAGCTACCGGCTCAGGGCGGGGCGTGTTTGTGGACCTGGCGGAGGGATTCCGGTACATCCGTGCCAGTCGTCTCATGGTCGGCACTCTGATCGTGACGATGTTGATGAATCTGTTCGCCTTCCCGTACATGAGCCAACAGCCGATCATCGCCATAGAAGTGCTATCGGTTGGGGACGTGATGGTCGGATTGCTTAACTCGATCGAGGGCGTCGGCTCGTTACTTGGTGCCATATTGATCGCGACATACGCACTGCCACGCCACTACTCTCGTATTTATCTTTACGGTTCGTTGCTATTCATAGTCGGCATACTTCTGTTCTCGCAATCGTCCTCGTACTGGATAAGTTTTGTGATTGTGTTTGTCGGAGGGTTTGGGATGTCCGCCTTTGGCACGATGCAGAGCACGATTATGGTGTCCGCCGCGTCGCCTGAAATGCGGTCTCGTGTGATGGGCACGGTGGCTGTGTTCATCGGCGCAGGCCCGATCGGCCAGTTGAATATCGGAATGATGGCCGGGATGTACGACTCGCAGACGGCAGTCATGATCACTGGAATTATGGGGATGACCGCGGTACTGGCGTCCGCTGCGGCGTTCCCGATATTGCGCCGTCCAGACTCGATGCGCATAGACAGTCGGTTACGGGCCATGAACAGCGCCGATTTGCGGCGAATGGCGGAGAGTCCAGACGGGGATTAAGCCCTGTCAAACAGTCTCCGGCGATGAGTGCCGCCTAGTCGTTGAACCCGTTTGTGCTGCGTTATTCCCCCACTAAACGAGCGTCCGACATGTTGTCGGACGCTCGTTTGTGGAAGAACCCGCTCAGTCGCGCGGCCCCATCGGTGGGAACACATCATCGCCCTCGTAAAGGTTCGCCTCTACGACCTCTTCGTCGAGTTCGTATCCGATTCCAGGGTCGGTTGGTGGGATGATGTAACCATCTTCCCACTGGATCGGTTTCTTCAGGATGTCGGCGAAGAAGCCGGTAAAGTTCTGGATACTCTCCTGGATCAGGAAGTTCGGGCTGCAAGTAGCTACCTGGATGTTCGCCGCAGCCTCTATAGGACCGGTGTACAGGTGTGGGGCCATCTGGACATAGTTCGCTTCCGCCATACCGGCGATCTTCTTCGCCTCTAATATGCCGCCGACACGTGCTAGGGCAGGCTGCAGGATCGCGGCGCCCTGCTTGCTGAGCAGATCCCAGAAGTCGTACTTGGTGACGAGGCGCTCGCCGGTGGCTACCGGGATTGTCGTCATGCGGGCGACACGGGCCATCTCATCACGATTCTCTGGCGGCACCGGCTCTTCAAACCAGAGTGGATCGTACTTCTCCAACCGTTTGGCGAGCCGGATCGCGCTCGATGTCGTCATCTGTCCGTGCGTCTTGATCAGGAGATCGACCTTATCGCCAACAGCTTCCCGGATGTTTTTCGTGACCAGTTCCGCGTTGCTGAGTTCCTCAAGCGAGAGTTGTCGAGGGTCGCCCATGGGCATCACCGGGTCGTACCCGACAGCCGTGAACCCCATTTCCATGTAATGCACGGCCCGCTCAGGCGCGATATTTGGATCGCCGTGGATATTGGCGACGGCCATGTGGTCGGGATCGGTAGTGTCCGGGTACAGGTATGTGTATGAGCGTAATCGCTCGTTGAACTTACCACCGAGGAGGTTGTAGACCGGCTGGTCCAGCGCTTTCCCTACGATGTCCCAGCTGGCGATCTCTAACGCGCTCAAGATACCGCCGACGGTGAATTCAGGGTGTTGGTTAAAGCCACTGCCGTAAATGGAACGCCACATGCGCTCGATCTCAAACGGACTATTGCCAACCAGATATCGCGCGGCGACGTCTTCGATCAATTCACAGACTCTGGCTGGAGCGAACGGCACGCCGTAAGCCTCACCGTAGCCGACGATGCCGTTGTCAGTGGTCAATTTAACGAAGACCCAGAACGGGCCGCCGAAGTGGGGCGGAGGGTTCGCAACGGCCCAAGTTTTGACGTCCGTGATCTTCATGAAATGCTCCTGATTTCTGTGCGTAGTCAAGTCTTGTTTTTACCGAGTTGGCGCAGGATGGCCCGAATTTCGAACGAAATCAAGCTATTAAGCGTCTCAAGCGGTCCACTGATTGCAACGTTCAATTCGGTGGCGCGATCTCGGTCGAGACGCATCCCCCAACGTCCACCGAAAAGTGAGTGGCGAATCTCTTGATGGTTGGGATAGGTGATGTTGTAAGTTGGTTGGGTGTGAGATCTTGACTGCATGAAACCGGTGCAGTTGACCGTAAACCAACGAATTAGGGGAATGGATATGGAGCTCAAGGAATACTCGTGCGATAAGTGCGATGCGAAGACGTACAAATCAGGCGAACTCCGGACTACGGGTTCAGGCCTATCGCGCTTTTTCAACCTGCAAAATCAGAGGTACACCACGATCGCTTGCACCGAATGCGGGTTTACAGAGATGTATCGAATGGATGGCGGAGGCAAAGCCGGAAACATCCTGGACATCCTCTCGAACTAGGCGCCCGCGACCGTCGGATAGTTCTAACTCTGACAGGAAGCCCCGGTAATGGGTCCCTGTCAGAGTTAGACATCAACATGCCGGCCAGCCAGCACTCATAATCTGAAACGAAGGAGTTCCGGACTTCCGGGGGCTCCTCGTATGTCTGTTGATTCGGAGGGCCTAACTGATATCCAGCCGATACGTCCGCACGGCTGTGTCCCTGAAAAGCGCAGCTTTCTCGGTTTGTGAATAGCCCTCGGCAATGCGTTTGAAGGAATTCCATAGGACCGTGTACGAAGTTGATACCTTGTCCACCGGGAAGTTGCTCTCAAACATGCATCGGTCCGCTCCAAAGACTTCTATGCAGTGGCGGTAGTACGGGCCCATGACGTTTGCGATGTTCTCTGACGACGGAGGCGTTTCACGCTTGTGCCACTCAAACCCGCCCAGTGGCATGCCAAACCCGCCCAGTTTGATAATTACGTTCGGGCAAGTTGCCAGGTCAGTCATGCCGGCCTTCCAGACCTGAAAGACCTCATCTTGTTTTCCCGAGTACGACAGAATTCCCAGGGGCCCGGCGATATGGTCGAGGATGATCGGGACGCCCGGGAACGCTCTTGCCAGATCCGCCAGTTCTCCCAGTTGCGGATGGTAAAGCCAGGCGTCGAAGGTCAGTCCCAGCTTGTCCAGCGCGCTGAAACCCTCTCGGAACTTCGAGTCAGCTAACAGACCTTTCATCGGGCTTTTATACGACCGGATCCCCGGATCTTCATCCCAGCACGAAGAGTTGCGGACGCCACGGAATCGATTACTGCTCGCCGCAATGTGGGACTCCAGGACGGCGGTAACCGCCTCGCCCGATGACAAATCGGCGTAGCTGACAATTCCGGCCGCGACCTTTGTGTCGCCGTAGCCGCCACTTGCACTCATTGCCGCCAGACCCTGTACAAACTCCGTCTCGCCAATAGGGCGCGACAGCTCAGGTCCGTCTGCCCGGTACATTGAACTGCACTCGATGAAGACGGTCTCCTTGATGTTGTGACCGCCGCCGATGTCTTCCAGTAACTCGTCCAGTAGATATCGATTCTGGGGTTCTGGCCGGTCCCAGAAGTGATGATGTGGATCGCAAATAGGCAGATCCGGGTCGATCACTTCTTCCGTGGTCAGAGCCAACCAGGTGTCGAGTTTGCTGGGCACGTTTGCTCCTGATTACTGGAGGATTCTGTATCGTCCAAATTGGACTGGCCGAAGATATGTTCCGCTTGAGGGTTTGGCAGCGGACCGTCATTGCGTGAATTGCCGTATACCCATTGGAAATCAACTACGGCAATTATTGGATCTGGGCCCCGTAATCTCCTGAAAGGTCAGTCCTTGATGCCCCGCTTGAGCAGTTCCTCGTTCAGCGTTACACCAAAGCCGGGCTTCTGCGGGACGATCATGCGGCCTTCTGCGTTGATCTGACTGGTGTCCTCGAACAGACCGAACGACCAGTCCATGTACTCGACCAGCGTGCAGTTCGATACCGAGGCACCGAGATGGACAGCGATCTCAGGAGACAGGTGGGTAACCACTGGGCGGAACGCCGCGTCGCACACAGCGGCGGCCTTCAAGAAGCCATCTATGCCACCGACGTGGTGGGCATCGATCATGGCGATATCTACTGCGCCCTGCTTCACCACATCCAGGAAAAGTCTCCAGTCCCACAGGTTTTCGCCGTGGGTGATGGCGATGTTGAGCGCATCGACCAGATGCCGATATCCGACAAAGTCGTGCCGGTGGATCGGGTCCTCGAGCCAGTGCACGCGGAACTCTTCCAAATAAGGTACAACCTCCATCGTCCGTGCCACATCCCAGCCCTGGTTGATGTCCACGGCGATCGGGTAGTCGGGACCGACTGCTTCCCGAACGACCTTCGCCCGTTCCCGTTCGTCCAATGCAGCGTCGTTCGCTCCGACTCGGAACTTGAGCATCTTGAATCCGTCCGCCTTCACCTCAGCTGCGCCGGTCGCGAGATCATCCAGCGACCAGTCGCGCCACAACTTGTGGCTGGCGTACGTGGGTACCGACTCCGTGTGTAGCCCGCCGAGGATCTTGTATACCGGCTGCCCAAGTGCCTTCCCTGCAATGTCATACAAAGCAAAATTGATGACCGCAGACACCCACTCGCTCAGCCCGCCGCCGGTCCATTGTGTTGCGTGGTTGATGCGATTCTGAATCTCGTTGCGCATGAATGGGTCCATGCCTTGGATCATCGTTGCAACGTCGTCGATTGCCGAGCCGAGCGCGGGGAGCATCGTGTGGGAGTGTGCGTAGGCCCAGCCGAGTCCTTCAATGCCGTCGTCCGTCCTAAGTTTCAGGACGACGTGCCGCATCTCGGCCGTTCGAAATCCACTTCCGGAAACAAATGGTCTGGGAAGGGGCACATCCACCCACACGATTTCATGAGAGACGATTTTCAAGAGATAACTCTCCGCCTGATTACAAGGGTGTATTCGATCGCTGAGGCAGTGACTAAACGTCCATCCGGTTTGATTTCACCAGGTCTTCATTCAGTGTCACGCCAAGACCCGGCTCTTGGGGAACGATCAGTTCGCCTTCCGCGTTGATGTCCATAGGCTTTTCCCAAAGATTGAACGACCACGGCATAAACTCCACGGTCTTCACGCCGTTGATTCCGGCTGCAAGATGGACTGCAATTTCCGGACTCAGGTGGGTCACGAACGGCCGGAATGCGCTTGTGGCGATGTCAGCTGCCCGCTTCCAGGCGTCGATGCCACCAACGTGGTGGGCGTCGATCATGAAAATGTCGGCAGCGCGGTGATCAGCGATGGGGCCGAACGGTTCGAAACCGTAGTTGTACTCGCCGTGTGTAATAGAGATGTCCGTGGCGTTAACGAGCTGGGCATAACCCTGCACGTCCCGGTAGTCGATCGGGTCTTCCAGCCAGTAGACGTTCTGCGCCTCGAAGTGACGAGCGCCTTCCATGGCTCGCGGAATGTCCCAGCCCTGGTTGATGTCCACCATGATCGTGATGTCATCGCCAACGGCGTTTCGCATCACGCGAGCCCGCTCGGCTTCGTCAGACATACGGGCCTCCGCACCACAACGGAACTTCATGGATGTGAAGCCTCGTTCAACCAATTCTCCGGCCGTCTTGTCCAACGCGTCCAGATCGTAGTCCCGCCATAGCCAACCGCTGGCGTATGTGGTCACGGATTTGGCATGTGCACCGCCGAGTAGCTTCCATACCGGCTGCCCGAGCGCCTTTCCGGTGATGTCCCAAACAGCGAAGTTAATCACTGCCCTGACATAGTGGGACATGCCGGGCCCGGAACCTGATGTCGCGGCGTCGACAATTCCGTCGATATGTTCACGCAGCATCGGGTCTTCGCCGTGGAGCAGTTCGGCAACGCCGTCCAACGCTTTGGCGAGTGCCGGGCCCATCGGACCGAAGATGAACGCCCATCCGATGCCCTCGATGCCCTCGTCGGTACGCAATCTTAAAATCGTGTGCGGGGACTCGGTGCGCCCCATCAGAGCGGCCTCCATAGGCACGTTAACGATAATCACTTCATGGGACGTAATCTTCAAGGCGATTTCTCCTGTGCCAGTTAACTCCGGCGGTGGTGTCGATTCAGGTGGTGGTTTGGCTCAGTAAAGTAACGAGTTCTTTATACGGTCGGATGAACATCTCGCGTATGGGCGTTAAGATTCTGCCGGATATTACTCCCACTCGGTGGCGGAGCGGGGCTAAACATCCTCAACTATCGTTCATATTTCACGGAATAAACGCGTGTGCGAGCAACGACAACAATGAAACAGCGAGTTACCCGTTGAGCGACGAGATATCAGGACTCTCTGAACTTCGTGGCGGTTACGGACATGGGACCGGGTATCGGGTAGTAGCACTTGATATCGATGGCACAATCGTCGGCCCCGACCTCGTGCTTTCACCGCGGCTGCGAGCCGCTGTTGCCGCGACACAATCCGTAGGGGCGACGGTCTTGATCGCGACCGGTCGAATACTCGGTTCGGCGCTGGTATTTGCACGGTCGCTCAAGACAAACGGACCGTTGGTTTGCTATCAGGGTGCAGTGACGGCTGATCCATCCTCCGGGCAGGTGCTCCGGCACGCCCGTATGAATCCAGAGTTGGTGGGGGAAGCGCTCGGGTTGCTGGACGGCGGGAGCGGGCAGGTGAGCATGCTGCTGGACGATGATATGTATGTGGAAGCACGATCCGAATGGGCAGAAAACTACGCGCTGCGTATGGAGCAAGAGTTGCATGTCGTCGATTCTCTTAGCGACGTAGACGTATCTGATGGGGGACCGACCTTGATTCTCACGGTCGATGAACCAGGGCCGACCGGCCTTCGGGCTGAACGACTAACGCGTCATTTCGGTGATCGCGCTCTGGTTACTCACTCACTCCCTCATTTTTGTGAGGTTGCAAGCCCTGACGCTGGAAAGTTAAAAGCGTTGACCGCAGTGCTTGATGGACTCGGCGTAACGCCGGATCAGGTCGTCGCGTTCGGGGACGGGGTGGGCGATGTCGAGATGCTGGGATGGGCCGGACTTGGGATCGCGGTCGGCGACGCACATCCGGCCGCAAGGAATTCAGCAGATACTCTGATCCCCGGACCTGGCGCTGACGGAGTGGCGCAGGCGCTTGAAGAGTTGCTGAGCCGTAATCTCCTCTCGGCATAGCCGGTGGAAACTATTTTGAGTGATCTACGAATTGAAGACCAACAGAGCGAATGCAATTTTAAGGACTGAGGCCCGGATGACACTCGAAACGAGAATGGGTGGCAAGATCGCCATAGTCGGCGGCCTAAATATGGACCTGTTCATTCAGGGCGAACGGTTGCCACATCCGGGGGAAACGTTCGAGGGCAACAGTTTTTCGACCGGCGGCGGTGGTAAGGGCGCGAACCAGGCTGTTGGGGTCGCGCGGCTCGCCCGTAATCCCGGCACCGCGGTGATGATCGGTCAGGTGGGAGATGATCCGTTTGGCCGTGAGCTTGTGTCGAGCATGGAGACCGAGGGGATCGATTGCGAGTTCACCAGAGTTGATGCCTCCCAGTCATCCGGCGTGGCACTGATCTTTATCGATGATACGGCCGAGAACTACGTGCTCCCGGTTTACGGGGCGAACGCGACCTGTGGTCCGAGGCAGGTGGAAGATTTCACAGGGATCGTGCGCAGGGTGTCGGTGTTGCTTGCCCAGCAAGAGATATCGATGGACGTGACGCTTGAGTGCATGCGCTCCGCACGTGATGCAGGGGTGACGGTTGTACTTGATCCGGCGCCGGTACGAGATACCCAGCCGGAAGAGTTTCTGAGTCTGGCCCATGTGATCACGCCGAACCAGCACGAAGCGGAGTCGTTGACCGGGATTAAGGTGAGCGACGTGAAGTCTGCGGAGAAGGCGGCACTGGAGCTGCGTAAGCAGGGAACTCCTGTAGCCGTGGTGAAACTTGGCGAGGAAGGTGCTTACGTGGCTTCGGTGGAATTCGAGGGCTACTTTCCGCCGTTCAAGGTCACGCCGGTAGCGACGGTTGCAGCTGGTGATGCCTTTAACGCTGGTCTCGCTGTCGGGCTGACTGAGGGCAAGGGTATACAGGAATCGGTGTGGCTCGCGATGGCGAGTGGCGCTGTGGCGGTTTCAAACGAGGGCGCTCAGGAATCGATGGGTAGGCGGGCGGACATCGAGAATCTACTGGCGACTCGGGTGGAATAGGACTGTGCGCGAGGTGTAATAACGCCGAGCGTTAAGGCGAACGAAAGTGCCCTGGAGTTCTCGACGCTAAGAGGTTGTCAGATGTCCGAGTTTGGCCCCATGCACGGATTTCGGTTCGTACTCGATCCCCTCAACCTAACCCTCTCCCGGCGGGAGAAGAGGATCTTGGGGTGGGCAAGGCACTCCCACCGGACGCTTCCATACGCTTCAGAAGTTCCCGGTTGATGCGACCCGGTAGACCGGGCCCTTCATAAATGAACGACGTGTACAGCTGTATTGCCGTTGCGCCGGCCTCCAGTAGCTGCCAGACCTGATCTGCCGTCCTCACTCCGCCGCAGGCGATGAGGGCGAAATCATCCCCAAACTCCTTCCGCGCCTCAGACACCATGCGTAGGGTGTCGTCAAATAGAGGCGCGCCGGAGAAACCGCCGCGGCCTACGGCCAACCGGTCGTCCTCCGTCGGGTGGGTATTGGCGATGACTAACCCATCAGCACCGGACGCGATCGAAGTCCGGG
>JAPKBN010000052.1 GCA_026421215.1 Dehalococcoidia bacterium | reverse complement strand
TTTTTAGACCTGACGGACCCGGAAAGTGGCGCCACACTCAGGGCAGGTGATACTGCCGTCTGTCACGTTCAGTGATTTGCCGCAATACGGGCAATAATTGACCTTACGACGCGTCCGACCTTCGGCCACTGCAAGGCGTTGAAGAACCGGAAGAATGATTGTTGTCGCCACGGTCAAAATTCCGACAACACCAGTAATCTGGGCCGTTTGGGAGTCGTTCGACAGCTCCCACACCGCCCCAATCAGGAATGTCGCCAGCACCCCACTCAAGGGGAACGCGGCTACCTGAAGTAAGCGAAAACGTGCGGGGACTCGTGCGATAGAGACTAGGGACCAGTGTGTCAACATCGTACCGACGAATATCGTGCTGGCAGCAATCTTCATCAGATCTTCGTGATCGAAGCTATTCCATATAGTGACGATCAGAATTCCGAACCCGGCCACGGACACAATGATCGCGAGAGTTGCAAGCGGCTTGTTTCTCCCCTGCTCAAGAACGATTCCGTTGGAAAGGGTGAGCACGCTCGCGGCGGCGACAGAGAACGCGGTCATCAGGATATTGCCGTCCGTTTCGCTGAACTCACCTCTGAGAAGCGAGAAGATAGCGAGCGAGGCGCTGATAACTACCGAGACGATCAGAACGTGGAGTCCGGTGCGTTTCGGGTTGATCGATTTCGAGAACATTGAATTCAATGTCTCATGCCTCTTCTTAAACATGCGGGGAAATTACGGTGATTACTGGGAGACCATTGGTGCATCCGGATCCCGGTATTCGTAAATAACGACTGGACCATCCCGGTACACCGGATTCAGCCCGTAGCTCACCATGTCGTCAAACTTGGAAATACCTTCGGCCGAGTAGTAGTTGCGCTCCATCTCCCCGACGTAAACGTACTTCACGTCGTATTTTCTAAGTAGCTCTATAGCGTTTGACATGTCGGAGGTACCGTAGAAACCGTCCACTTCAAACCTGCGTCGCGTGACCTCGCCAGCGAACTCTGGGCGTTGTTGCCGCTGATGCCAGTCCCAGCCGATCACTGTCGGCAAGCCTGTATAGATGGAAATCCTATTGCCCCATCGGTACAACTCAGAGAGGCCTTCGACGATGACAGGTGAACCCTCGACATTCTCCTCTAACCAGCGGGTCGCTTTGAGGTCGTGCCCAAGCACAAGAGGATCTGCCCGGTCAGAGTAAACGGCATCGGCCATAAAATTTGTGCCGTCGATACCCCTGTGATCTGGGTTGAACTGGTCGTCAACTCGGACAGGGGTCGCCATGACGGGGTAGATCAACCCGATCCCCAGCAACAGAACAAAAGCCCCGATTCCTAAGGCCCTGACTCTCCGCCAACGGAGGAAACCATTGATGGGAAAAGCGGTCTCACCAAACGCCCAGATTCGCCAGAGAAGGTAAGCGCCGGAGATCCCAAAGAGAACCCAGGCCTGCATATAAAACTTGAACACGGTGTTCTGTCGGACGATGTCGTCTTTGACGGAGAACAGCTCTGGGACTGTGCCCAGTCCGAGCGCAATCGCGGTGATCGCCGTAGCGATCCCAAGTTCCATTCTGTCCGCATCACGACGTCGGAACGCGAATAGCCACATGACGAGCAGTAGTCCGGCTCCGAGCAACGTGAACGCCAGGGTGGCATGACCGGTAACGACAATCATCCCAAGCAGAACGGTGAACACGATGACGACCACCGCTGCGGTAAGTGGGGCATTTCTCATCCAGTTCGGGGCTGCATCGACGATCTCGCCAGACCTGATAACACGTCGGATCTCGACGGCAAGATAAGCGGCGATGGCAAGCAGGAAGATCCCGTAGATCGTCATGTATCGCCACAGTGGACTCAGGATGTCGTTATGTGTCAGGCCTGCTTCGACCTCATAACGCTCATGGAACGGAACGAACAGTACAAGGCTCAGTACGGCCACAAACACTGCCCTACCGAACCCGCGTGCGAGGCGTGCGGCGACGCTACCACGCCGCGACAGAATTTCGCCCGCGATCAACGCTATCCCGACCAACCCCATCGCCGTAGGGAAGTCCCAGGCGTTGATGATCCGCAGCGCCCCAACACTTAGACCGAGCGCCAATAATCCGGCGATGGTTACGGCCGAACTGCCTCTTGGAGGTGATGTGGTGCGAAGGAACGCGGCGACGGCAAGCCCAAGAGTCAGCAGAACGAACGGGATAGCGATCATGTGGGCGTGGAGATCGGCAAAAAGGAAGGAGAAGAACGGGAACTCGGTGATCTCGTTGCCGCCGGAGTCGGATGCATACATCCGAGAACTACGCCAGAAATCGAACTCTCCAAACGGCTGTCCTTCAAACAGCACGCGATTGGTCCCGGATACGACCTGGAACAACCCGTCCATGTTGCCTATGACCGTCACAAAAAGCGCACCGGTCAATCCGGCGATCACAGCAGATGCTGCCCCGGTCCGGACCATACCCGGGCGTAACTGGACGCGCTCGACCATCCCGTGCACCACGGTGAATGCACCGCCTACCGTCATGGCGAAGAACATCGGAACCGCAAGGTTGTATGCGACCGATGGGATGATTCCCGTCAACCGGATCATGGTCGCCGTGATGAACTGTCCGAAGTAGTAGTAGTTCAGGTATCCCCCGGCAAACCAGGGGTCGTACGGCGGCATCACGGTGGATCGAGTCACAGCGTTCAAGTAGGCGAAGTCCATCGGCTTTTCGCCGCCCCGCCAGGGGTGCCAGAGATCGGGGTTGGCGATGCGTATAAGAAGGAATACGAGGAACGCCGTTAGAAATAAAGCCTCCATGCCGAACACCATCCGCCATCGTGTACGCAGAAATTTGGCGATCTCGGCCCGGAGCGGCCAGCCGATCACGCCCGCAACTCCGGCCCATATGGCGATGGCGAGTAGCACCGAGCCCCGGCTGAAGTCTGCGATGCCTACGCTGGCCATAATCCATGTGACGAACGCTACCAGCAGAAGCCCCAACGGTTTATGCAGTAGATAGCCACGGTTAGGAAACGGGCGGAGCAGTACATAACCGATCGGCAACACCACGAGCCCAAGGCCCTGAATTGCCAGGAGCCACACGATCCATGACCATCCGGCAGTGGCACGGCCCAGGTCCACGATGTCCGAGAAGGTTCCCCCGGCGACCTGAATTGAGCGCTCGTCATCGGTTAAGAGCAGTCCAACCGTCTGACCGATTGGACTGCCATTGAGCTGAACCTGCTCCTGGATGACCCGCTCTATTTCACCGGTAGAAAGGTGGCCCGAATTGCGGAATACCAGTGGTCGGGTGTGGTCATAAACCGTGAAACTCTCGTCTGCCCACCCGAAGGAAACGTTCAGACCGGTCGGCCCATTGAAGCCCTCTGGAACGGGGAGATCGATCCGTGCCATGGGATCGGCGTCATATCCAAAACCCAGGAATGACGTTTCACGGTTAGACGTATACGCCAGTTCGTATCCGAGTTCGCCGGCGAACAACTTCTCGTAATAGATGGAGCTGATCGGATACCGGTCCTCAAGGCGCGGAACCGTTCCGTACAGTCGATTACTGAATATGATCAGGTAATCAGCATCGGCCAGTGAGTCCGAGATCTCGTTCAATTTGAAGAGCGTGTCGTGGTCGTACAGAGGAAGCTCCCGAACGTCATACTCGGGCAAGTCTGGCAGGCCTTCATCCCAGTGTTCTTTAAGGATCGTCGATCCCACGGGGACGTTTACGGAGACCCAATCAGACGCTTCCTGCGCCGGATGGGGCTGGCTATATATGGACTCAAACGCGAGCGTGTAATGGGCCGTGAATACCAGCAGACCACCGACGACAATTGGGGCCGCCACGCGTCGCATTTGTTTGTTCCGGCGGAGGGTGTGCACGAGCCACCATGACAGCCTGCTGCCATAAATCAATAGCAGTGGCGTCACCGGCAGCATGTAGCGCAGGAACTTGACGTCGAACCAGCCGATGATCGCAAGGTAAGGGATCACCCACGCAAGGACGACGAGGTCCACCTTCCGGCGAGACCGCCAGGCGGCGATTAATCCGGCGCCCAGCCCGCCCCATACGGCGAGCCCAAGGACTGGACCAAGACCCCAGGTCCCGAGTTGCAGCGCTTGGTATAGATATCGGGGCGTGTCCTCGTATTGGCGTGTGTAAGGAAAGTCGACGATGCGCCGCACCATCTGCCCCTCGCGCCCCATGTCCCCCCAGTACTGGTCGAAGTCGATAAACATGTAAGGCTGGGCGATGAACAGCGCCACAAAGGCCGCCCCACCGGAAATCAGGCCGCCGATAACAAACGTGCGGATCCTGATTCGATCTGCCCAGAATCCTGGAGCAAATGCAAATCTGTCGCCGGGTATTGAGAACGCATAGATCAGATGTGAGGCAGCGACCGTCAGGGCCAGAGGGGCAGCGGATGCTTTGGTAGTGACCGCCAGAGCGAACAGCACGCCGGCAATTGCGGTGTCTCTACGGCTGCCGGTGTGTGCAACGCGGGCGGAAACCAACAGCGTCGCCACGATGAACATGACAAGGATCGTGTCGACGGCGAAAAAATGGCTCAGCTGGATGTGGATCACCGCCAGCGCTGTGAGTACGGCTGACAGCAGACCTACACGGCGCCCGTACCAGCGTGCCCCGAGGGCGAACACCAACAGGATCGTGACCGTGTCCGCCAGAGTGGAGATAACGCGTCCGGGAATACGGAGGTCAAACAGATCCCAGTCGGTCACCGGGGAGGCCACGGCCTGAACCGTGCGCAACATATAAAGCGGAAGACTCCCGTAGTTGAACCACCCGGGATTGAGCGGACTCTCTTCTGCCGAGAATAGATTGCCGAACTCGCCAGCGGACGACGGGAAGTCGATCTGTTCCGTTTGCATCAATATGGCCCGCTCGTCGGGATGGAACAGGCCACCATCGTCCCAGTCGATGCCGTACAGCCGCAGCCCGAGCGCCAGCAGGACGATCAAGCCAAGTAGCCACGCCGTTGTCCGAACCGACGGTCCTGGCCGCGCCGCGCCCGCTATATCTATATCCGGAGCGGTTTCGGCGCGTGCGGCCGATTCGCTTTGGGGCGTTGATGGCGATGGCATGGCGATCGATTTTAAGGGCGTGCACGCCCTCGAGAAGTGTTCCGCGCCATCAGTTTCCCTGATGACATAGTGGGAAGGGTGTTTGGTGCAGTCGTTTCCATGGGATGTTGAAGTTCTACATGAATGTTGATTCCATGGACATTTATGCACGAAGGCGCCGTGTATGCACGAATGTGCCGTGTCAATGCCACTTCAGACATCCATTGACCGGACCCGTGACCGGGCCTAACGTTAGAACTTCGCATAGAGATTACCGGGATCAGTCCTAGAATTATTTAGGGATATCGTGGGCGGATCGCTGGCTTACATGAACGACAACTCAGGCTGTTCGCAATGCCTGTGCCACCATCTCAAACTGGAGTCTTGATGACTGAAACCGGGTCCATACAGCCGCCGTTCGAAAGGACCGTTCTTGACTCCGGGGTCCGCGTGTTGACCAGCAACATGCCGCACACAGGAGCCGTCAGCATCCAGGTTCTCTTCGGCGCCGGATCTCGCTACGAGACGGACGAACTGGCCGGTTCATCCCACCTTTTTGAACATCTGCTTTTCAAGGGTACGACCAAGCGCCCAACCCCCAGGGAAATCTCGGAAGCTATCGAGGGTGTTGGAGGAATCCTGAACGCGTACACAGACCGTGAAGCGACCGGTTACTGGTGCAAGATCGCCCTTACTCACTACAAAGATGGGCTGGACGTCCTGCTGGATATGATTCGAGACCCTCTTTTCAGGGAAGAGGACATAGAAAAAGAGAAGAAGGTCGTCTTCGAAGAGATCAGGGCCTCACATGACTCCCCAGAAGCGACCGTGGACATGATGATGGATGATCTGCTGTTTCCGTCACAGCCACTAGGGCGTGATATCGCCGGCAGTGTGGAGTCGGTCGAGGCAGTCGGTACTGAGTCTTTACAGGAATATCTACGAACTCAATACGTGGCCGGTAACACGGTCATTTCGTTGGCCGGAGCCGTCGCCCACGACCAGATTGTTGCCGATGTTGCGGAGCTTATGGACGGCTTCCATGATGGCGAACCGGCGCCGATGTTCCCGTTTGTGGATAACCTCAAAGGACCGAGCCTGCGTCTACAACACCGGGATACCGAGCAGGCGCACATGTCGCTCGGCCTCCACGGTATCGCGGCCGACGATGACGATCGTTACGCGCTCAGGCTGCTCTCCACAATTTTTGGCGGATCGATGAGCAGTCGTTTATTCGAAGAAGTGCGCGAGAAACGCGGTCTCGCTTACTCAATCCACGCGGGACCAGCGCACTACAAGGATGCAGGCTCAATCCAGATATCTGCTGGAGTCGACCCGCAACGAGCCACCGAAGCGATCAAGGTAATCATGGAAGAGTTGATCAAGCTACGTGACGGCGTCACGGAGCTTGAATTTGCCAAGTCAAGGGCACTGACCAAGGGCCGGATCTTGATGGGGATGGAAGAAAGTAGATCCGTAGCTGGTTCGATCGGCTCACAGGAATTGCTTCTGGGAGAGGTGAAATCAGTCGACGACGTTATCGCTGAGTACGATGCGGTCGAGATCGATCAAATAAAGGCGATAGCCAATCGGTTGATTGACGAAGACAAACTGGTACTTGCGGTGGTTGGGCCGTTCGACTCGGAAGACATATTCAGGCCGTTGTTGACCCTTTAATCGGGGTAAATACCCCCGGGCGGTCAAAAAACAGGTCTTCAATTCCCGCGAGAACAGGTTTCGATAACCGCTAGGAATTCGGTGGACTGTCTGTTTACCGTGTCCCATATGGACATGCGACAACCAGCCCACCCGAGGCTTCGATGGGACGCCGATAGCATTCGTGCTCTACGGATGTTTTTGGATGTATCTCAAAGTGTATTTGCCAACTACCTTGGCGTACGACAACAAACAGTCAGTGAATGGGAGACCGGCGTATACCGG
Organism: Dehalococcoidia bacterium; assembly: GCA_026421215.1. Lineage (GTDB taxonomy): Bacteria > Chloroflexota > Dehalococcoidia > Lucifugimonadales > Lucifugimonadaceae. The sequence continues at coordinate 3,297 of JAPKBN010000052.1, read as the reverse complement.
CCCCGTGGAGCGTCTGGAACGCTGCTCTCGTTGATAGCGGAGCAGGCCAGCTTCCGATACTCCGGACCGTCGTCAGTTGAGCGTCAACCGATGCCGGCCTTCTCTTACGGACAGCCGGGCCCATCGAAACCCTCGGCCTATCGTGGTGGAGATGCTCCGCAGCGACCGCCGTCATCTTCCGTGCCCCCGGGCCGGGTCACCCGTGTCGTGGGTGATCGTGATAGCGGCTCTCGGGGATACATTCCGTACGTGCCACCAGCACTTCGGACTTCGCAGAGGCCACAGAACTTTGGCGGCCCAACAGGTCGAAACGAGCTAGCGTTCTAGCCAGAACTCCAACATTTAAGCGGGGCATTTTCGCTTACTAGATCAAGAGGCAGCGCCGCACTTTCCGGTCCATTCGGGGTGCGGCGTTTCGCGTTGACACCCCTCTGGCGCGGCCATAACATGTCGCAACGTGCCACAACGTGTCATCCATGACCATTTCGCATGGTCCTGAACGGGGCATATCTGGCATCGCTGGAACCTGATTTAGCCGATCATTTTAGATGGGCACGGCAGGAGAAAACCTAGATGGCTACGAGGGCATACATCTTGATAGAAACGGTTGTCGGCAAGACGACCGAAGTCAGTGCCGCTCTTCAGAAGGTCTCAGAAATGACCAGCGTCGATGTCGTCACGGGACCCTACGACATCATCGCGATCGCAGAGGCAGAGGACCTCCCTACACTCGGGAATCTGGTCAGCGACGGTATGCATAACGTCCCGGGCATCGTCAAAACAGTCTCATGTCTGGCCGTCGGCCCGTAGTTCCTCCGCTCCACCTGAATTCTTGAAATATACGACGGCCCGGACGGAACGGGTCTGAACGAAATTGCCGAAACGAATTGAAAGAAAGAGGCCTCAATGAGGTACACGTTCACCGCCGATGAAGAGGACTTTCGCCGTGAGGTTCGAGCCTGGCTTACGGAACAGCTTCCGGACGCGTGGAACGGTGGCGATGAGAGTACCGATGAGGGCTGGGCCTTCAACCTTGAGATGCGCAAGAAGCTGGCCAACAAGGGCTGGCTAACGCTCGCATGGCCGACTGAATACGGTGGCCAGGGCGCATCTTTTATGAAACAGGTCGTCTTCAGCGAAGAGATGACAGCGGCTCAGGCGCCTGGCGTTGACGGATTCGGCATCAAAATGCTCGGACCAACGATCATGGTGCATGGGACTGAGGAGCAGAAGAAACGACTGCTTCCGCCCATTGCCCGTGGCGAGCTTCAATGGTGCCAGGGCTATTCGGAGCCGGACTCCGGTTCTGACCTGGCTTCACTCCAGTTGAAGGTCGAAGAAACCGACGATGGTTGGGTGGTTAACGGATCAAAGATCTGGACTTCCCAGGCGCACCGTGCTGACTGGATCTTTTTCCTTGGACGCACAAACCCGGATGCCCCCAAGCACCGTGGCATCAGCTTCTTCGTAGCTGACAGGCACACTCCCGGGATCGAAGTGCGACCGATCGTGAACATGGCTGGTGAGCACCATTTCAACCAGACGATATTTGAGGATGTTCACATCCCGAAAGACGCCCTCATCGGCGAACGGGATCGTGGCTGGTACATCGCAGCTACCCTGCTGGACTTTGAACGCTCAGGTGTTCAGTATCCGGCGGGCGGCAGGCGCACATTTAACGAGTTGCTTGAGTTTGCCAAGGCAACCCCTGGATCGGACGGGCAACCCTTGTCGGAAGACCCTGATATACGTCGTCAGTTCGCCGAGCTCGATGTCGATATCGAGTGTGCGCGACTTGTGGCTTATGAAGTCGCATGGATGCAATCGGTGGGACAGATTCCAAACAAGGAAGCCTCCGCCGCAAAGGTTCTAGGCACGAAGCTGACCCAAAAGCTGGCGAAGTTCGGCACCGAGCTTGCAGGTATGTACGGCATGTTGGGCCCGGGTTCGGAATTTGCACCGATCGACGGTCGATATCCGCAAATGCAGATGTCTGTCGTGGCACACACCATTTTTGCCGGTACGACCGAGATCCAGAAGAACATCATCGCCACCCGTGGGCTGGGACTGCCGCGGGGCTAGTCGCCTTGCACGTTTTGCGATCGTCGGAACCAGCTACTCATTCGTTCAATACGCTACGGAGCACTCAATGAGATACGCCTTCACGACCGAGGAAGAAGAGTTTCGTGCGGAGGTACGTGACTGGCTGACCGAACAGCTTCCCGACGACTGGAATGGCATCGATGAGGACAGCGAGGAAGGCTGGGAGTTGACCCGCGTGATGCGGAGCAAGTTGGCGGATAAGGGCTGGCTGACACTGGCATGGCCGGAAGAGTACGGCGGTCAGGGTGCGTCATTCATGAAGCAAGTTGTCTTCAACGAGGAAATGTCACACGCCCGTTGCCCGGGCATCGATGGATCTGCCATCAAAATGCTTGGGCCGACCCTTATGATCCACGGGTCTGAGGAACAGCGTAGAACACTTCTTCCTCCGGTAGCCCGTGGCGAAGTCGAATGGTGCCAGGGTTACTCCGAACCAGACTCGGGCTCAGACCTGGCTTCCCTTCAACTTCGGGTCGACGAGACCGACGACGGCTGGGTGGTGAACGGCAGCAAGATCTGGACTTCGATGGCCCACCGGGCTGACTGGATATTCTTCCTCGGCCGTACGAACCAAGATGCGCCCAAACACCGCGGCATCAGCTTTTTTGTGGCGGACATGCACACCCCCGGAATCGAAGTCCGACCCATCATCAACATGGCGGGATCACACCACTTCAACCAGACAATATTTGAGGACGTGCACATCCCGAAGGATGCGCTAGTCGGTGAACGAGATCGTGGCTGGTACATCGGCGCTACACTGCTCGACTTTGAACGCTCGGGCGTCCAGTATTCCGCCAACGGTCGTCGAATTTTTAACGAGTTGACCGAATTCGCCAGGGAACAGACAGGGTCAGACGGACGTCCTATGTCCGAAGACCCGCAAGTGCGGAACAAGTTCGCTGAGCTGGATGTCGATATCGAGTGCGCACGCCTAGTGGCTTACGAAGTCGCCTGGATGCAGTCGGTCGGACAGGTGCCCAACAAGGAAGCATCGGCCTCCAAGATCCTTGGCACCCAGCTCATGCAGAAACTCGCCAAGTTCGGAACCGAACTTGGCGGCATGTACGGAATGCTGGGCCCGGGCTCAGAATTTGCTCCCATCGACGGCAAATACCCCAAAATGCAGCTCTCATCAGTGTCGAGCACCATCGCTGCCGGGACCACCGAGATTAACAAGGGAATCATCGCCTC
>JAPKBN010000111.1 GCA_026421215.1 Dehalococcoidia bacterium | reverse complement strand
TCCCGGACGAGTGCGACATTCTATTGCCAGGTGCCGACCTAAACGGCAACGGCGTCCTCGACGAGTGCGAGCCCGTTCTCACTGTGCTCTCTCCGAACATCGCCAGCTCTGCGTTGGGGGCGGTTGTAGACCTCGAGCTTCTCAACGTCCCTGATGGTCCGGCTGACCTTGTGGTCGGGTCATTTATGATTCCGATTTCGGTCTTTGCAGAGACAGCGCAGGCTGTCATTCCTGCATTAGCTCTTGCCTCGTCCTCCGATGTTGTCGCTGATGCCTATGTCCAATGGATGGGATCGATGGGTCTAGAGCAGACCGCGCCATTGCTCGATGCCTTCACTTGGGATGTGCCTGCGTTGATCTCAGTTACGCCAGGTGCGGTTCCTTTTGATGCGGCGAACTCTGTGTTGATCGAACTCGATGAAAACGTAGTTAGCTACGGCATCGGTTCAGTGCGCTTCAATGGTTTGCCCGGCGTTGTCGGTACATGGTTTGAGTTTGGGGGCTCCACCGTTGTCACGGCGAACGCACCCGCGCAGCTTGCGCCTGGCGACTATCCGATCGAGCTTGAGATCACGTCCGGCGGCGTTACTGAGTTCACTCGCGCCGAGTCTCGTGGCTTGGTCTACCTCGGCCCTGGCATCAACGGCATGAGCGCCATCTCCGGCTTCCAAGGCGGCGGCGAGAGCGTGACCTTCGACCTGGTCGATTTTGAGCCAGGCACACCGATCACCGTTGACTTTGGCTCGGCCCAGACTTCGGGGATACCGACGGGCTTTTTAGCCTCGTCCAGCATGACCGTCACAACACCGGTCTCAAGCGTTCCGGGGGTCGTGGACATCACTCTGACTCAGGACCTTGGTGGGGGACTCGTGAAGTCCGTGACCTCGCCCAGCGCGTGGGAGTTTTTGCCGCCGACTGTTTCCATCCTGTCCGTCGTAAGCGGTCCACAGGCAGGCGCCACACCGATCGTAGCGACGACCGAGGGGTTCAGCCCCGGCCTGATTGACATCACGCTCGGAGGCGTCACATTTGCAGCTTCGGTGGTTGGGATTGCACCGACCCAAACGATCTCATTCTCGACTCCAAGTGCGACCGCACCAGGTCCATCGGACGTGCGCTTTGTGCAAGGCATCTTCGATGTGAGCGTTGTTGCAGGCTTCGACTTCTTGCCGCCAAGTGTCTCAAGTGTGAGCCCAGATAAGGGCGCTTGGTACGCGGACCCGGGCAACAGCCTGACGATCACCGGGGCGAACTTTGCCCCGAACGTCCTCGTCGAGGTTAGCCTCGGCACGGACTCCGCTCTCGTTGGGACCGTCGTGGACGGCGGCACGATCACCGTGGATCTGCCGATCGGGCACGTCAGCGGCGCGGGGCCCCTGGACGTGACCGTAACTCAGGCGTCGATTGACGCGACGTTGACCGGAGGCTGGACATCACTGCCAGGGTTGGCGGTGGGGGTGACAGGGGACGCAAGCGCAGGTGGCACGGTTGACGTGTTCGTCGATGCGGCAAACGGTGGCGTGGCCTACATGTACCTCTCGGCGACCCTGCTACCGGGGGCGATCCCGATCGGGGACTTTCATCACGGCCTTGAGCTGGACCCCTTCGGTGCACAGAGCCTAGGTGCAGCGGCGCTACTACCGACCCAGCCCACGGCATCGCTCCCCTATCCCGGAGGTCTGCTGCCGCCGGGCTCTGGGCTGGCCATCCAGGTCTTCGCCTTCGAGGTGGGGGCGATGGGGCTCAAATACTCGTTCACAAACGGCGTGTCGTTCGTGATTCCCTGACCGACCTACCGCCAGCGTTCAACCCCGTGCTAGTCGGGCTTACTTTGCACCACGCCTACGTGACCATTGACCTAGTGAGTGGCAACATGAACTTCGTTAGCAACGCGGTGCCGCTGGCGCTTCTGCCGTAACCCAAATCTCCTTCCCTAGTCTCATCCCTCAAATGAAATATCTACTTGCCATTGTCCCCTTCCTGGCGCTAGCGCCGTATGCACAAAGCCAGAGCTTCGGCTCCCAGCAGGTGATCACGACTGCTGCGAATAGCCCCCGCTCAGTCTACGCCACGGACCTCGACGGAGATGGCGATGCTGATGTACTTTCGGCCTCCT
>JAPKBN010000110.1 GCA_026421215.1 Dehalococcoidia bacterium | reverse complement strand
CGCGGATCGTTACGTCGATGCCCGCGCTGTTGCGCCCGATCTGAAGGAGGTGCTGGGTGAATAGGGCGTTGCTTTGCTCGTGGACGATTATCTTTGCCGGCCTTTTATTCGTCGCATTTCCAGAGACCGGCTTTGGGACGGAATATGACATCATCAGGGATGGTAAGCTGACCAGGCACGGGGCGATTGTTGGCCGGTCCACTCGAGCAGGCGACGGAAAAGACGGCTCACACACAAACAAAGCCTTCGTGCTGAAGGGCCTGTATAAGTTTGTCTATGCCGGTGCGGGTTTCCGCAGTACAGACGCGCGGATCCACGCGAGACTCTCCATGAACCAACTCGGCCATACCGGCGCGGGCGTACTTGTCAACGGACACTGGTTTACCTTCGACATGGGCCCGGGCAAAAAGATTGGCGTGGCTGGCCCTGCGTTTGGCAAGACGGCGAAGGCCTTTGCCGACGCGGAAGGACGTATCAAGCCGGGGGTGCCATTCGATGTCGATATCCGCATCAAGGACGGAAATTTGACCTATTCGATCAATGGGGAGAAAGTTGGTGAGGCCAAAAACTTTCCCACGGCTATGGAAACCGTTCCGTCGAAGGACGTGGGCAGCGTTCACAAGTTGGGGGTGATCACCGCCTTGCGGTCCTGGCGTGCAGATCTAAAAATTTACGAGTTCCGGGTCGAGACGGATGGGGAGATCGTTCCCCTTCCTGAGATGCAGACGATCTATAAAAGTGGATCGGCAACAACCCACACCTACCGCATTCCGGCACTGCTCGTATCGAAGAAAGGCACGGTCCTTGGCTTTGCCGAGGCTCGGCGTAACGGTGGCGGAGACACGGCGGATATCGATACCGTTGTTCGCCGCAGCGAAGATGGCGGCAAGACCTGGGGAGACGAGATCATCGTCTTCGACGAACAGGATAACGTTGCCGGCAATCCCTGTCCGGTCGTCGACCAGTCCACGGGCCGGATTTGGAGCTTGCAAACCTGGAACAGTCATACGGTTCACGAAAACCAGATGAAGGCAGGCTTCGGCGAGGATTCAAGGAGGGTATTCGTCACCTACTCAGATGACGATGGCAAGACCTGGGCCGAGGCCAAAGATATAACACCCTCCGCTAAACTGAAGGACTGGAGTTGGTACGCAACCGGCCCCGGTGCCGGCATTCAGCTGCAACGCGGCAAGTACGAAGGTCGGCTGATTATTCCCTGCGATCACACGCGCTTGCCCGAGGGTGGCCCGAAGACTCACCACAGTCACGTGCTTTACAGTGACGATCATGGCGCGACCTGGGGAATCGGCGCCCAGACGGATCACGGGCTCAACGAGTGCGAGGCAGTTGAACTTGAGAACGGTCACGTCATGCTGAACAGTCGCAATCACGGAGTCGACGAGTTCCATCGCGGGGTCTCCATCTCCAAGGATGGTGGCCAGACGTTTAGTTCATTCCGTCGAGATCCAGCTTTGATCGAACCCCGTTGCCAGGCTTCCATTCGACGCTACCGTTGGGCCAACGGTGATAAGCCCGGGGTTATTCTCTTCTCGAACCCGGCCCGAAAATGGCGAGACTTCCTGATGCTGCGCATGAGCTACGATGACGGAATGACCTGGCCAGACGCGAGGATTATCTTTCCGTTCACCACGGCCTACAGTGACATCGCGGTTCTTCCCGACGGCCGAATCGGCATCCTGTTCGAACGGGACAACCACACGAAAATTGACTTGGCCATCCTGCCAGCACTCAACAAACTATGAATCGGCTACACGTGGAACGTTCAGCTGATTTGCAATCTGTGAGAGAAACATCATGAAATTTATTGTCTGTATTTTTGTGACTGCTTTGTGTGGAGCGGCTGCGGCGGCTGAGTACGCTGACGGCAAACTAGGGAAGGCGCTGATCTTGGACGGGGAGAGTCAGAGCGTCAAGATTCCCCACTACGCTGGCCTCAAACCGGCCAAGGCGATCACGATCTCCGCGTGGATCAAGCCGGAAAGAGTCGGCAAAGGCGGCTGGGCGTGGCAGCAGATTTACAGGAAAGAGGATGGGAACGCACGAGCCCTCATGGCGATTGGCGAGTACGAGAAGAAGCACAGTCTTTGCTTCGGCTTGGGGATCGGCGGGAAGTACGTCGAACATGGCGTGCCGCTTGAGCCCTCGAAGTTGCTCGACGGGAAATGGCACTTGGTCAGCGTGACGTTTGATGGCAAGGCAA
>JAPKBN010000109.1 GCA_026421215.1 Dehalococcoidia bacterium | reverse complement strand
GCGCGAAGTGGATGAAGGCCGTAAACATCACGTCGAGCTTGTCAAAACGGGAGAAGACTCGCCTGATGCCCTTCAATCGCCGAAACAAGCGTTCGATCTCGTTGCGGCGGCGATACATCACGCGGTCGTATTCCCACGAGTCGATACGGTTGCTCATAGGTTGCACGACAGGCGTAAACCCCAGATCCAACACCAACTGTCGGGTTGCGTCACCTCCGTACGCCCGGTCCATGACCATACACACAGGAGCGTCCACTGGTTCCAATGTACGGAGCAGGTCTCGGCCTTCCGGTCCGTCGTGCCTTTGACCTGGCGACAGTGAGAAGGTTATGGCCGTTCGAGCATCCGCGGCAACCATATGAATCTTGGTGGTCCAACTGCCAAGAGACTTTCCGATGGCCTGCGGGCCGTTTTTTTAGCGCGCCCGTGCCGTCGGGGTGCACTTTGATGACCGTACTGTCGATCGACATCGCTTCGATTTTGATGTGGATGATTTGCTGTTCCTGCAGCGCCACAAAGATGCGGTCCAGCACCCCTGACTTGGCCCAGCGATTCATCCGCGTGTAGATCGTATGCCAGTTGCCGAACCGGCGGGGCAGGCCTCTCCACTTGCAGCCCTGCTCGGCCACATACAAGATCGCGTTCATTACTCGAAGATTGGAGATGCCTACATTGCCGCGTTGTCGCGGAAAACAAGCCTCAATCCGTCGATATTGTTCCTCGGTGATTTCCATCACCCATATATACAACATCTCACCGAATAGTGTTAACAGACCTATACGTTTTTGCGGCCGACCCCAACTTTGTATACGGTTAGTGAGGACAAAGGGTGCTATGGATCGTGTGTCAAGGTAGGTTTGGGCCTGTTGTGGTCCACGGCGCATCTTTAAGGCTATAGACCGCCAGAGCGGGGTGTCTCAGGCTGCGGAGTTAGCGGACGCCATGTCGAACTCTATCTGCGGATGGGGTCGGGCCGGTGATGGCAGCCACGACCTTCACCGTACCGCCACACCGATCACATACAACGGAAGCAGGAGACAAACATGGCCGACAAGGATTTCTCGGAGTACGCCCTTAACGTCGACCGTCAAGCGATGGCCGATACCGGTCCGGCCATCCTCGGCGAGGGTGATTACCGTTACGAGGTCTCGGGTGCCAACTGGGGCAACCTGCCAGAAGGCTGGTATTACAAAGAAGCGACCTCCGTGGCGATCAACTCCAGTGGCCAGGTCTATGTCTTCAATCGCGGTTCCCATCAGATGCTCATTCTGGATCGCGATGGTAACGTCGACAGCTGGTGGAGTGACGCCAGTTTCGGCGTCCCCCACGGCGTCACCATCGGTCCCGACGACTCGATCTTCTGCGTCGACGTCGGAGACAGCACGGTGCGCAAATTCACCGGCGACGGCAAACTGCTCATGACCCTGGGCACGCCCCATCAGCCGGCTGGCAAGATGAGCGGCCAGCCCTTCTGCGTTCCCACCCACGTGGCGATCGACACGCGCACCGCAGAGTTCTACGTCGCAGATGGCTACTCCAACGCTCGTGTGCACAAGTACGACCCGAATGGCAATTACCTGTTCTCCTGGGGTGAATCAGGCACCGGCGACGGGCAGTTCAACATCGTGCATAACATCGACACCGACAGCAACGGATGGGTCTACATCGCCGATCGCGAGAACCAGCGCGTGCAGATCTTCAGCCCTGAAGGCAAGTACGAAGCCCAGTGGAACAACCTGTCGAGGGTTGCGGCTCTGCACATCGACTCAAGTGGAGACGAGGAAGTCGTCTACCTCGGTGAGTACTTCTGTGGCATCGGCTCCAACGATACCGGCACCGACCTGGGGCCGCGAGTCACTATCATGAGTCTCGACGGCAAGGTGCTGGGGAGGGCGGGCCGGCAGTCGTATGGCGACGAGACGGGGCGCTTCTATTCCCCCCATGGGTTGGCCGTCGACGCCAATGGAGACGTCTATGTCGCCGAAGTCTCCTGGTCGGATTACGGTAGTCAGATGGATCCACCCCGGGGACTGCGCTCCATGCAGAAGCTCGTGAAGCTGCCAAGTGCGGTCTGATCCCCGAGGCCGGGCAGATGGGCGATCAGCTGCGAGCGAGGTAGATCTCGGGTCGATAGGCGGGCCGGGGAATCGCCTGACCAGCAGCCGTGGCCGCTTCTATCCACGCGCGCTTAGCTATAACAACCTCCCGTAAGGGTCAAGTCCTATTTCC
>JAPKBN010000051.1 GCA_026421215.1 Dehalococcoidia bacterium | reverse complement strand
CGATAGTTCGAGTCTATCCAGGCCCACCAGTTAAACCCAAAACGTGGAACTACACGCGACCCGGTCCATCCTGGCCGGGTCGTGTCGCGTCCGGGGCGGAACAGTCCTCACAAACTCACGGAACGCGACGGGCTCGATATCCTGGGCGTGTGAGAGGCTCCCTGGATTAAGGATCTGATCCAAACGCTGTGCGGCTGTGTTTTGGAGGCGCGGCATGACGTGCCGATTAGGCATCCAAAGTGAAGGTGGCAGCGGGATAACTGAGCCCCTCTGAGACGACCTTGTGGTGTTTGCCGATGTGTAGGGCGTTTATTGACGAACATACCTCGCTGCGTGATTTTTTACGGAAACTGGTTTTGCGGTGGCCGACGAGCCGAACGACATGGAATTGCATTTCGTAGTCGCCGGGTTCGACATGGTGGCGTCGGGTTATATACCGGAACTTTTGGAGCGAAGCATGGTCCACACGGGTCGAGACGCCGAACTAGGCCCTAAAACGGCCTCAACCGAAAGAGAGCTTGGGAGCAGGAACAAACTGAGACCGAATATCATGTTGCCCCACTCTTGTAACCGTTGATGTGCCGGTTAAATTGACAAGAATGGCTGATTCGAAAATTACCGGAGCTTCTTTTCGATCCTATCAGCGATTTTATGCTCCGCTGCTGCAGAGTTGGGATCACCCTCTTCGCTGAACAGTAAAGCAAGTCCACGATGCGACCGCCCCGCATAGAGCCCGGCGGTCGGGTCCCGGTCGATAGCCGTCTCGAAGGACAATCTGGCCTCTTCGCTGCGGCCGAGTTGGTATAAAGCTTCCCCTCGCGCCCACCAGGCTTGGGCTAGTGGGCCCACATTTGGCCCGAGGGTAATGGATCGTTCGGCCATCACGATTCCGAGCTCCCATTCGCCGGCGATTGTGATTACCTCGGCTGCGAGTGCCTGAATCTCGGGGTACGGCTGCATGAGGTCCGCAATCCGGATGTATCGAGCAACCATCTCGGGGGTCAGTTCATTCAGCCCAAGGTCCACAAAACTGGCCGTAACTTGCGCGAGCCTGAGTTGAGTTTGCCAGGCGTTAGGATCTCGCTTCTCGTACTCAAAGAGGAGTCCACGCGCCTCCGTTAATAACGCGATAGACGTTTCTCGATCTTCTGATCGGTTGGCGCTCTGGACCAGTAACTCAGTGGCCTCTATGACGTACCGCTCGACATCGGGCGCGAGGTCCGCCGCCTGTTCAAATGAATTGAAGGCAGCAGACGCCTGCCCGTTGGATTTTTGCTCGAATCCGTTGGCTGCTAACCAGCCAGCCCGTATAACGGCGACATCTTTCTGGACAAATATGACCGCAAAAACGACTCCAACAATGAGAATTGCTACCGGTGGTGCGATGGACTTTGCGTCGAAATTGGAGAGTCGAACTTTTCGCGTCGAAACAGATGACCCAGGAACCTCCTCAAACTCTCGTCTTCCGATCTCAGCGATCGCAAATACCAAACCCATCAGCACCCAGAACAGCATAAGATCGCTCACACGACCGACCCCGGTCATTTGTTCCATAGCTCTTCCACCGAGGGCGGCCAGCGCACCGGCGAGAATCAACAATATCCAGGGGTCGCGAACACCGGACTTTGATTTACGTATCAAAGTTTGTGTCGCTGCGAGAAGCACGAAAAACGCTGTAGCGATCATCGTGACTAATCCTGCCAGCCCTTGTTCCATGAGGATTTGGAGAGGGTAGTTGTGCGTGTGACTAGTTGTCGTCAAGTGCTGTTTCGGAGCGGAAGTAAGAGGATGGGAGTAAAAGTACATGTCAGGTCCAAAACCAAACATCACTCGTAATCCTTTCATCAAACTTGACTCATCCGAAACTGTTTTCCGATCTAACGACAACTTCAGCGCGCCGCGCCAGTAATCGGCACGTCCGCTGAGCGCCCCGCCTCTCGAACTTGCAGGCCCAAAAATGTCGGCTTCCGCCGTCGCAGCTAGACTCAAAGGCGTGCGATCGCCTTCAGGAATAGCGTCGAGCGGTGAAATCGACGACGATTTGGCGTCCCTATCTCCGGGTTCGGTCACCGGGACAGCCGTTGTTGTGGGCGTCACCGAACTATCGGCGATGGCATCTTCGGGATTTGTGGGGCTTGTCGGAATTGTGATCGCAGGGGTGCCGCCAACGATATATTCGATTGAATCAGTTACCTGAGAAAAGATGTTTCGAAATGCCTCCCCACTCCTCCCGGTCCTAGTTTCTCCGCCGGGTAACTGGATGATCAAAACGGCGGCGAACACGCCCGCAACACTGAGTCCGATCGCCTTCACAAAGGTTTTCCGATCGATCCAGAGGGCACTGATCGCGATGAACAGGACTACCGCGAACGTGCTCGAAATTATTGCGCCGCGACCACCTGTGTGCCAGAGCGCCGCGAGTGATATGCCGACGCCGATCACTGCCGGTACAATCGCCCACCGCCTTCCGATCATCTCCTGATAGAGGCTGACCGCGATGAACAACGGTATCGTCATAACAAGGTATGCGCCAAAGAACACCGGGTTACCAAAAGATGAGATAACCCGTCGAATTCCCTCAGTGGTCTTGAGATCCCAGCCAATGGGATCCCATTCAAAAACCTGTACCAGGCCGTAAGCAGCAGAGAGGATTCCGGCCGCGACAATTGCGAAAACAATCCGGATTACCTGTTGTCGTGACTTTGTTCGGAGTGCTACGGCGAAGAACAGGACGAGGAAAGATAGGCTTGTGTAGAGCTCGTATCCAAGATCGCCGAACTCCCGGCCCCAGACGCTTACCCATGGTGATGGCGAAAGCAGTGTGGAAATGATGAAAGCAATCCCCAGCCCGACCGCCGCCACCATTGCCCACCGATGTCGAGCCGCCGCAAGCCACGCATCAACGCGATCGAACAGCGAAAGTGATGTTCCCCGCTGATTTAACGCTGTATTGAGGTACGACTCGATACCCCAGAGTATCGGTATGGAGAGTGCAATAAAGTGGAGAGTAAAGAACTTCGGGCTCTCGAAGAACGCCACCATCTCTCGTCCCTGAAACGCCAGTGGGACCACAATGACCGCAGCCAGTGTCAGGACTTCGATGGCGATGTCTATTCGGCCACGCGGAGTCGTAGCGTCTGGGGCCTTCAGAGCCTTTGCTGTTGACATCGCATCGGATTGTAGTCGTAGGTCATATCGATTCGTTCTGTTGCATCGGTCGAATTAACCGTCTAGTAGCCCCAGATTCCTACTGAGGCGCTCAAAATAATCTAGTCGTTTTTAGAACTCGCTCGGACTCATTCGATTTATTTTCGGGGATACTCACCTACACCAAATCGAAATTCAGAACTTCTGTCAGGTTACAAACCTGCGCAAATCATGAGGTCTTAAAGAACGGATCTGCTCGATCTGCCCGTCACTTCATCACAAGTTTCTGGAGATCCCTAGAGTTAGCCCATACCGGCGTTAGATCTTCCAGCCCGCTAGAATCTCGCTTGCTTCTCGAAGGTCCTTGGCACTGTCCACCGTCAACCACATCGCGTCCGTGGGGAGAGCAGCCATCCGTTTTTCTTTTGCCAGCAACGGGAAAGTGGAGACTTCGTGGTCGCCAGATTCCGGCAGCAACTCCTGGATATTCGTGTCGAAAAGATAGACACCGGCATTGATCCAGAGTGGTAATGGTTGTTTTTCAGCGAACTCGTCCACCAGGTCATTTTCATCAAGATGTACCAGGCCGAATTGGCTGGGATGCGGGGTGAGCATCAACGTAGCCATAGCGTTTCGTTTGCGATGGACAGCTGTAAGAAGCGAGAGGTCAAGGTCGGTAATCGTGTCCCCGTTTGCGACGAGCACAGTTTCTTCGTCGCTGGGCACCATGTTCAGCCCTTGTCGAATGGCCCCGCCGCGTCCGAGGGGTTGCTCTTCATGCGAGTAATGCGCTCGTATCCCGAAGGTCGAACCGTCGCCAAAATGCTCGAGCACTGTCTCGGCCATGTATCCGGTAAGGAACACGATGTCGGTTATTCCCTGTGACCGCATCCACCGAACCTGGTACTCGAGAATCGGTCGCCCATTGATTGGCGTCATCGCCTTTGCGACGGTATCTGTATAGGGCTTTAGTCGCTCACCGCGACCACCGGTGATACTCAAGGCGTACAAGATTCCGTTGCCCCTCAGTGCCTCTGATTGTGTCGATGTGAACTGTTGTCGGACAGCATATATCTTGCCTCCGGTACGTGGGAATCTACCGCGCTCAAAGTGGGTACATCACGTCGGCAATCTCGTGATGCTTGGCGGCAAGTTCCATATTGTCAAGCGTTTTGTAGTTGAACGCGAGGCCCGTGTGGGATCGACCGTTGTAAGTCCCGGCGTAAGTAGCGCCCAAGTCCAAATAGAAAATGACCACCCACGGGCAACGGTGCGGCTGCGTTCAGACTTGGTTACGACCACCCAGTGCTGCGATCTCAGAGATGTACCGACCTACGATCTTACGGCGTGAGTAGTTATCGATTACGTGTTCGCGCCCGTAACGTCCAAGTTCGGCAATTGATGCTGGATTTGAAGCCGCGTCCCTTATAGCGTCTGCAAGCCGCTCACCTGAGCCCGGCTCCACCAGGATGCCGGCGCGCGCTTCTTTAACGAGGCGTCCGATGGCGGAATCCACCTCAGCCATCGCCAGAATCCCCCGGCCGCTTGCCATGATCCGGTACACCTTTGACGGTAGCGCATGTGTGGCGGTGGCACCATGCAACGGCACGAATGACAAGTCTGAGCTTGCGTAAATCAGCGGAACGAGGTGGTAGTCCTGATATGGCAGAACAACCACGTTCCCCAACTCCTGCTCTTCCATCTTCCGCTGGATATTCGGGCGCTCTACGCCTTCACCGATCAACATGAATCGTATGCCCGGCTCGTCACGCAATATGGCGGCGGCTTCGAGGAACTCGTTGAAGTTCTGGGCCAGTCCTATATTGCCCGCATACCCGACCACAAAATAATCATGAACGCCGTGCTCCCGTGAGAACTCATTGTCTTTGTCCAAGACATCGATATCCGTGGGATCCACCCAGTTCGGGATGTGGATCACTTTCTCCGGCGGGATCCCTTTGGCAAGGATCACCTCATGCATCGGTTCAGAGATGACAGTTACACGGCTGGTGGTTGCGTATACAAATTGCTCCAGTCTGTAGAGCAGAGAGATCAGTAGACGGTTTTTGATAATACCCAGACTGACAGCGATGTCCGGGTACAACTCCTGCACGTTGTATATGAAACGCGCCCTGTGCCGTATCCCCAGAAGCCATGAAACCAGCCCGATCGTGAGTGGCGGAGACGGTGCCAGAATTACGTCCACGCGGCGGGGAATGATCAATCCGGCGATAAGACTCACGATGTGGAAGATCAGCCACCCGAAGATGCGGCCGATCATGCCCCCGGAACGAGACATTGCCGGAGAATGGTATACGACGGCACCATTGAGTTCGCTCCTTCTCAACAGAGGACCCCAGAACGGCCGGATTGGCTGTGATTCCTCCGCATCACCGTCCCGGTTGTAGTGAGGCATCGTCGTCAGCACGGTCACCTGATGACCCTGTGCTACAAGGTCACTGGATAACTCACCCATGAGGTGTGCGGTTGACACGTTATCTGGCGGATACGTAAGGCTCAAAAGAAGGAGGTGTGTCATCGTGCTTTGCCGCCCCGGGATGTTAGGAATCCCTAGCCCGCATGGCGCTTCGTTAGGACGCGCCGGAACCGTCAAGCCACTGAATTTCGGCGCGATCAAGATTGCGATGTCCGAGCACGATGCGCGACACAATCTGCGCGACGCCGTCCGCCATATATTCGGCTGGAGGTGTCCATGTCGTGCTTTGTGCTGTCACCTGATTGACCGCCCGAAGCACCGCATCGGGATCAATTCCGGCGAGGATGTTGGAGCCCGCTTCGATCGTCTCCGGTCGCTCGGTCACGTCCCGGATGGTGACGTTCGGCGTACCCAATATGCACGCCTCTTCCTGGACGGTCCCGGAATCAGAAATAACGCAGAATGCTTCTTGCTCGAGGCGCACGAAATCGAAGAAGCCGAAGGGCTCCAGCAACTCCACGCCGGTCATATGCGGCGCGTCGCTCAGTCCCTCGAGCTTTGACCTTGTCCGCGGGTGAACCGAACAGATGACCCGTTTCCCGTGGGCTTGATGCAGTCCTGTGAGTGCGATCATCAGGGTTCTGAGACGTGCGTCATCGTCAACGTTCTCTGCCCGGTGCATCGTTACCAGGAAGAACCCACCGGTCTCCAACCCGAGGTCATTTAGTATCGAACTCGTCGTTACCTGCGGCGCGTAGTTATCAAGGACCTCTTTGATCGGGTTGCCCGTCACAAATATCCGCTCGCGCTCAATGCCTTCCGCCAGCAGATTCTCTTTACTTCGGTGTGTATAGGGCAGCAGAACCGTGCTGGAATGGTCAATCACCCGTCGGTTGACCTCTTCGGGAACCCTGTCGTCGTAGCAACGGTTCCCGGCTTCCATGTGGAATACCTGTATGCCCATTCGTTTGGCTACGAGTGACACAAGCCCACTGTTTGTATCGCCAAGAATTAGTAAGCGCTCCGGCCTTAAATCCCTGAACTGAGCTTCTATACCGGTAAAAATCTGCCCGATTTGTTCGCCAAAGCCATCTGCCCGCACCCCGAGGTACACGTCGGGCTTGCGGACGCCGAGATCGGAGAAGAATAGATTGCTCAATCTCGGGTCATAGTTCTGACCGGTGTGTACAAGCGTGTGATCGGATAGTTCATCCAACAGTGGGATGAGTCGGGATAGCCTGATGATTTCGGGCCGGGTACCCAGTACGGTCATCAGCCTCATCGGATCAACTCGCCGTCTCCAACATTAACGTCTTCTAGCATCAAGCGGTGATCGACCAGTAACTGGCGGGTTTGTTCGGCTGTCAGCACTCGATCCTCCGAACTGAATTCGCCGGAGAGGGCTGGTTTCTCGGTTGCCCAGTCCGATATCTCCGGAAGCATCGGACGGATGGCGTACCAATCGTCTTCTAGCCGGGTTCGGGGAGCCTCTTCGTCACTTACCATGGCCTCGTGTAACTTCTCGCCGGGTCTAATACCGATAAAGCTGGTGTCTATCTTGCGGTCGCCTATCAATCCGGCTGCGATATCTGTAACCAGTGCGGACGGCGCATTGGGCACGAAGGTCTCGCCGGGCTTTGCCGACCGGACAGCGGCGAAGAGAGTGTCTATGGCCTGATCCAGGCTCAGGAGAAAACGAGTCATATCAGCCGTCGTGATCGTCACCGGGCCGCCCGCCCTGATCTGGTCGTGAAACAGTGGGATCACCGAACCCCTGGACGCTAGTACGTTCCCGTAGCGCACGCAGATGAATCGGGTGTCAGGTGTGCGCATGTTTGCCTGAATAAAAACGCGTTCCTGAAGTGCCTTGGTCATGCCCATCACATTGACCGGCTTGCATGCCTTGTCTGTCGAAACTCCGACAACCGTCTCCACGCCAAGGCCGTGTTGCTCTATGGCCTTCACGATGTTCTCGGCGCCACCGACGTTGGTTTTGACGGCCTCGTACGGAAAGTACTCACAGGTGGGAACCTGCTTCAGGGCGGCTGCGTTGAATACCACGTCCGCGTCACGCAAGACCGAACTCACACTGTCGAAATCTCGTATGTCGCCTATCCAGAAATTCACCTTACGTTCGAAGTTCTGGAAGATCACCTCGTCCGTTGCCGAGGCCCGTTGGAGGTAGTCGAGCCGCATCTGGTGTTGCTTGGCCTCGTCGCGCGAAAACACGGTGATCGCCTCTGGATCCCCAATTTCTCCAGAAAGGAGACGTGTCACGAGCAGTTTGCCAAGGGAGCCTGTACCGCCTGTCACGACGATGCGTTTCCCCTGGAGTGGCTTGTCTGCAGATGTCGATGAAGTCAAGACTTCCAACTCTCATAGGGTGTGGGATCGGCCGCCAGTTCGGTCACCATTTCCTGCCATGACGGAGCAACGAACCCGGTGTCCGCGCTGAAACAGTCTCCGACCAGAGTGCGGTCGATATCAACGTCCTCATCGCGTTCAATTTCGATATCAATTTCAAATGCTTCACGGACCAGCAATAGCAGGTCGTATTTTGAGATCCACGGGCCGGACACCTGGTACATACCGCTCAGGTCCGGGTGATTCAGGATTAAATCTCTGACCAGCGCCGACATCCGATTTGTTGTTAATCCCGCGTAGAGAGCTTTTGCGAAACCTCTGACCTTCTTCCCATTCTGCGACAGGAACCACTCAATCAAAGAGGCGTTGTTATACAGCTCTCGCCCGATGATCGACGATCTGAGTGTGAGCGATCCGGGGGAAGATATCTCCCCCAGGTACTTGGTACGTCCGTAAAGGTCTTTTGCGTTGCTCGGATCCGACTCTTCATATGCGCCTTTTTCGCCATCGAAGACACAGTCTGTACTGAAGTGAATCACGCGGCCCCCTATCTGCTCGCATTTTTCGGCAAGTAAATGAGGAAGGAGCGAATTAATAGTTATCGACTCGATAGAGTCGTGGGCCGCGTGTCTCTGCTTGATAACACCAACGCAGTTGATCAGCACGTCAGGTTTGACCTTGTCCAACAACGCGTCAACGATCCCGAAATCGGATACATCTACTCCGCCAATGAAGTGGTCATCGCTCGATGAAGCTAGCGCGGCAGCGGGGCTCTCTTCCACCGTCTGTCTGACCGTCGCGTATGTGTCGAATGTTTCATCCGACAGCGTCTGGTACATCTTGTGACCGAGCATGCCGGCGCCGCCCAGGATTAATACCTTCGTCATACCCTATTCGCCTCATCCATCGCCCAGCGAACGTAATCCGTTAGCCCGTCGGCCATTGTCACCGAAGGCTCGAACCCGAAAGCATCTCTTGCTGCAGCAATATTCGCCAGGCTGTCCCGAACGTCTCCCGGACGTTCCGGTCCGTAACTAACCTTGTGATGACCCGGGACCAGTTCGCTCAGTCGCGCCACGAGGTCGTTGATCGTGATTCGTGTACCGCTGGCAATGTTGAATGCTCCGCTCAGGCATTTTGTCTCGGAGGCCTTGATGTTGGCTTGGACCACATCGACCACGGATATGAAATCACGGGTTTGCTCGCCGTCGCCAAAGATGGTGATTGGCTCACCGCCAAGCATCTTAAACACGAATATGGGGATCACATTCCCGTATGCGTCGAAGCGTTGGTTTGGGCCGAACACGTTGAAGTAACGCAGTGCGATAGCTTCGATGTCGTAAAGCTTTGCATATACCAGGCAAAGCTTCTCCGCCGCTAGCTTACTTACCCCGTACGGTGAATCTGGTTCGACGGGATGATCTTCAGATATGGGTATCTGGTGTAGTTCGCCGAAAATGCCGGCGGAGGAGCTCGTGACGATCTTACGGACCCCGGCCTTCCGGCACGCCTCAAGAACATTAATAGTGCCAATAACGTTGATCTTTGAGTCGAGAGCGGGATTGTCGATGGAGCGCTTGTTGCCGACGGACGCAGCAAGGTGGAACACCGTGTCGACCCCGTCGAAAGCGGAGTCCAGAGCGTCTTCGTCAAGGATCGAAGCGTTCTTGACGGTGACTTCCGGATACGGCTCCAAGTTGACCATGTGGCCGCTGGAGAGATCGTCGATCACGATCACCTCTTGGCCGCGCTCGACTAGGTCCCCAACAATGTTGGAACCTATGAACCCGGCCCCACCGGTCACTGCGTAACGGGTCATGTGGACTGCGTCTGCCTTAGATTCGGCAAGCAAGATCATCCCGGAACTCACCGGAACGCTATTGCCTGCAACTGAATGTACCTGATCCCGGACTACGGCTGCCCTCGAGGAAATATCTGGAAAACGGGCATGCCGGTAAGCATTGCTGAGTGAGTTCTACGGTCAGATCGGCCCTTTTGGTTCTTGATGGCCGTTTAATCGTTCAGTCGGATTTCGACCGGTAGTACTCCACTGTACGGGTCATCCCATCGCGCAGCCCTACGAAATCTCCGACCGGCATCACACGTTCGATCTGCGTCAGATCTGCGCGCAACGCGGCGGATGAGGACTCGCCGGGTCGCATGGGTAATCGTTCGATTACTGAACCACTGTCCGTAAGCTCCAAGATCAGCCGGCACACGTCGTTGACGGTTTGGCCGTTCCCGGTACCCAGATCGTACGTCCCGTTGATCGACTTGTCCGATATAGAAAGGTCCGCAATAAGTCGAACCACATCGTCGATAAAGATGTAATCGTTGATCTGATCGCCCGACCCAAAAATAGTCAGTGGTTGATCGTTCAAAGCCTTCGCGATGGTGTTTGGGATCAGTTTTTGTGCTCGGCCGGGCCCGACTGACTCACGGGGCCCATACACGTTGAACGGTTTGACGATCGTGACCGGGACCTGGAATTCTGATCTGTACATCAAGCAGAACTGCTCGGCCGCCTGCTTTGTGATGGAGTAAGTGTTCAGCCAAGGGTTTGGTTTGGAGACGAATAACAGAGCTGCATCTTCTGAGCGACAGGCGTCAAGCACATTCACGGTCCCGTTGATGTTCACGTCTACGGCGTGATGAGCCTGTGCTACCAGTTCAGCGGTGCCAAGGAGGGCTGAAAGGTGATATACGACGTCCTGACCACCCGTTGCCTCACGAACCTTTTCGGCGTCAAGAATGTCGGCCCGAAACGCTCGGGTTATTCCGGGGGAGTCGTTAGCCGTGCGGTCCAGTGTTGTTACCTCGTGCCCACGCTCCAACAACGTCTCTACGAGGTGACTTCCGATGAATCCGGTGCTTCCTGTGACAAGTGCTTTCATTACCCAA
>JAPKBN010000050.1 GCA_026421215.1 Dehalococcoidia bacterium | reverse complement strand
TCTCGCGCTTTCGTCTCTACAAGCGGCGCCAGAACCTTGATGTCTATGTCACGTGTTGACCCGTCAGACAGCAGCGTGTGAAGCGGGTAGGAGCCGTCGATGCCCGCCAGATCATCGATCTGAGGCACAGAAATACCATCCAGTGCGCCAAGTAATTTTATTTCTGTGTTCGGCAGATATTCACGGAAGGCCGCGTCGAAGTCAGGCCGGGGAGCCTGACCAATAGTCACCAGTCCAAGCATGTAATTTCTCCGAAGTTATGTCCAAAACATCAGTGCTTTGAGTCGGTCGACATACTCGGTCAACTCCTGATACCGAATATCGTTCCCCGCTGCGCTTTCCAGGAGTCGCACCTCACGAAGACAATTTATTGGCAATGTGCACCGAGTTTACGAACTGCTGAACGAAAACCGCCGCCACAACAATATTACCGGGCGGCGGTTTCATATTCGGCATTATCTACAGCACTTGATTAGCTTTACGACCTGTCTTTATGCCCTGTACTGGTCGATCCCTTCAGTGACCGGAGCAGGACCACTCGGGAAGATCGCCGTCTTTGCCCGGTCCGCTCCTACCACGAGGATGTAGCAGTCTTCTGCCGAATCCATCACCGGGAACTCGATCTCAAGCCGTTGCTCTTCGGACAGGTTCTCCAACCACTTCCACTTCTCCGCGACCCGGGCCTCGCCCTCAAGTGGCATGTATTGGATCATCTTGCCAAGAGAATGATTAGCGTTCGCCTGGATGAACTCCTTGGCCGCCTGCTTGGTGAATTCCTGCTTGCCGACAGGACCAGCGACATCCGGGGGCATCAGAATCAGGCGCTGAGTATGTCCCTTTTCCTGGATGCTCTTTGTCCCGAACACACAGCCATATGCGAGATTCTTCAGTAGCCCCTCGGCGGTCGTGTTGCCCTGGTCCTGCTGGTCCAGTTCTCCATCCGTTATGAAGAGGCTTACCGTACTCTCCTCGCGTTTGAATCCCTGATCTACATGGAAGGGGTCCCACGGGCTCATATCTTCGTTCTCGGCGACGCACTGGATGAATTTCCGGGTCGTGCCGATGGTGTCCATATCCATCTTGCCCGGGTACCAGTAGCCAATGTTCCGGAAGCACATTGCAAATGCGCGTCCGACGACGGTATTCACCTGGTTATCACGGCCCGGTCCGATAGCCGATCGCGGGTTGAATCCGAGCTCGTCGATGATCGGACCGTTCACGATCAGGAACGGCGCCTGTGGGCTGGTGGACATGAGCAACGATTTGCCGCCGTCCGCCTGGATATTAGAGATCGCCTTTACTGCGGCAATGACGACCGGAAGGTGTTCCGGTTTCGCTCCCGCCATAACGGAATTGATCGCAATCTTTTCCACAGTTGCGATGCCAAATCCCGGGGGCATATCGCACACGACGTGGTCCGCTGGGAGGTTTGTGCCCGTGAGCATATCCTCCACAGCTTGTCTGGTTGCCGGGAATAGCGGCAAGCCGTCACCGAGGTCCTCGCCTATCAGATCGTCGTTCATTGCCAGAACGGCTTCGTACTTGTCATCAGCTTCGTACGTCCGACCCGAGTCGGTCTCTATCCCCGATACACGGGCGCCAATCTCGGACGTGAGGCAGTCGATCAGCTCATCAATCACATCCACCGTCTGGCTTCGGCACAGATCGTGCTCAAGGTTCCGGTAGATACGCGGCACCACCACCCATTGAAGGGAAGGCATTCCAAAGGCCCGGGAGCTTGCAACTGCGTCCTCCACAAACCGGCCAGATACGATCGGAACGGCGGGGACGCCGGTCTTCTCGATTTCAATCATGTCGTAGCACATCCACGACGCGCAGGTCCCTCAGTCAGCCGTGGCGCCTATAACAACGTCACTCTCCTCGGCACATTTCTGCCGTATGTGCTCCGGTGCCGGGTAGTTGTTCCCGTTATAGAAGTTGACGGTGACGTTCTTGAACCGCTGTTTGATCAAATCAGCAGCGGTATTGAGTGCGACATCCCCACCATGCGTGCCACTCCAAAGCAGCCCCACGGTCAACCCGTCCAGCGTCGCAGGACGTGGGCTGGACGCGAATGAATTCACGACGCCCCGTTGTTCCGCTACGGGATTCTGTACCTCAAGTGTGTACATGCTTAGCAAATCTCCGTTCTGATCATGTGGACCGGACGTATCCAAATGTATTTGTCCAAAATGCTATCGGATTTGGCTTGTGCGCGCGGGTGAGCTTGAAGCTACGTGTTCCGAATGTCGAAACACTCGTTCGAAAGCACGCCTGTGATGATCTCGACCTTATTGTGGCGCTCCGTTAGTTTTACCAGCCGTTCCAGAGTGTAATCACCCCATCGGGATGTTCCCGATTTCGGACGGCCACCGAGGATGAGAGTTGAGATTCCGGTAGCCAGAATCGCTCCGCAACACATGGGGCATGGCTCGAAGGTGGAGAAAAGCATCGTTCCGGAAAGACTGGGCGGATCGCGAAAATACTGATCCCACGACCGTTGCGTTTCCGGCCCCGGGAATGACGAAGCGTGGTTCCGAATCGCCACGGATTCCGCATGAGCCGTCGGGTCATGAGTGGTGTTCTCCAGATTCCTTCCACGCGCAATAATCTCCCCATCACGGACGATCACAGAGCCGACGCCTTGGTTGCCCTCATTCGCAGACTTTTCCGCCTCTTCGAGCGCAATCCTCATGAACGGCTCATATGCATGACGTTCTACGATCTCTTTCGGTGAATATCCCATTACACGCCTCACTTGTTGAAACTCTTCTAAACCTAAATCGTGTCGAGAAAGTCGAACACCGATCGCCGGAAGTCGACCGACGCATCCTTGTGGATGCTATGCCCCACGTCCAGCTTGACGTGGGTGCAGTCCGCTACACCAGTCCGGATGTGCTCCGCTGCGGAGTTTCCAACCACACCGCCCTGTTTCGGGTCCGCCTGAAGGAGGAGAACCGGGCATTTGACCTGGGAGAGAACCGTGCCCGGGTCAAACGCGTCAAACATCGCGTCATCTATAAAAGGGTTGTAGGTCTCGGGATCCATTTTCACGGCCTGGGACGCGTCTAATCGATGAGCCGCTGCGTCCTTATTCGCATTAGCGTTCATCCCATGTACCGCCTCCTCGAATGACGGTGATGTACGCAAGAAGGCACGGTTTCCCTCCATCCATACGCGGGCCTCGTCGGGGAACCCAGATGCGCTGGAAACGTGCGGGTCTTCAAGTACCGCGGCTCTAACGAGTTCTGGATGGAGCGCAGCGATACCCATCGCCGTCGCTCCACCCATAGAGTGACCTATCACGACAGCCGGTCCGCCTGCAGTAGCCTTAATGAAAGACGCCGCATCCCTGATCCTGGCCTCGTAGCCGTACTCACAATCTTCGCTCCGTGCCGACCCGCCATGACCACGGGCGTCCGGAACGAGTACGCGCCACCGATGGGATAGCAGTCCTATTTCCTGGGACCACGATCGCCAGTCACTTGTAAATCCATGGAGAAGTACAAGTGGGTCACCTTCTCCGACTTCGACATAATTGATCGTTACTTCGCCGGTGTCATGCGAACCCTGTTTAAGCAAAGTTTCCTCCACAACCCGGTAAGTGCCGGGTAAAACAAATTCCGCCTGTGTGACGAGTGTCGAGTGTTCAGGCCGTTTGGAATCCCGGGGATGATACATCCACCGGGCAACCTTGATTTTGATAAACACTTGCCGTGGGGCCAGACGTCGTAGATGATCTCAACTGATTCACCGATACCGCTCCACGGAGACGCTCCTCAATTGACATCGATCACAGGTTCCCGTCCCAAAATCCTCGTCACAAGAAGACAGTTCCAGGATCAGGTTGATCGCTTGAATGAGGTCTCGGACGCCCTCGTTCTTGACCGGCCTGCTCCGGCAACCCCGAATGAATTACAGGTGGCAGCAACAGGCGCCCACGGCATATTCGCCCACATCACGGATACCATCGACGCAGCCGCCATGGACGCGGCCGGCCCCAATCTCAAGGTAATCGCCGAGTTCGGAGTTGGCTACGACAACATCGATGTGGACGCCGCATCTGAGCGCAACATCGTCGTCGCCAACACACCAGGGGTGTTAACCGAGGCGGCGGCGGATTTCGGGTTCACGATGATTCAGACAGCAGGCCGGAGAATCGCTGAGAGCGACCGCTTTGTCCGACGCGGTGATTGGAAGTGGTTCGAACCGCTGGATCTTCTCGGCGTGGACATTTACGGATCAACGCTGGGCATCGTCGGCTTCGGACGGATCGGCAGCGCTGTGGCGCGTCGGGCGCTCGGTTCCGGGATGAACGTAATTTACGTTACCCGTAGCCAACCGGAAGACGACCTTGGGTGCGAACGTGTCGGCACACTGAACGAGCTTCTTGAGCGATCGGATTTCGTGACGCTGCACTGCCCTCTTACTCAGGAAACGAACGGCCTCATAGGGACTGAAGAGCTCAAACGGATGAAGCCGGAAGCATCACTGATCAACACGGCACGGGGTCCGATAGTAAACACGGACGCCCTGACGGCAGCATTACGCGATGGCGAGATCGCCTATGCAGCGTTGGACGTCACAGACCCGGAACCGATTCCAACCGATCACCCGTTGGTGAAGATGGAGAACGTCACTCTGGTCCCGCACATCGCATCGGCAACCATAGGAGCGCGCCGGAAGATGTCGGAAATGACGGTGGACAACATCCTGGCAACCATCGCCGGGAAACTACCGCCGAACTGCGTAAACGCAGACAGGATCAACTGGGGCTAGAAACCCGTTTAATGGGTGCTGCCGAGCCCTCGCTGCCATGCGAAAAAGGCGACGATGATCGGGAATGCCAGGAATGCCAGGATGGCAAACGGCATCGTGATCTTGATCATCATGTTCATGTTCATGCGGGACTCTTTCACACCTTCCTGTGGGGAGACGGCGGTCTGTTTCGCCGAGAGCCACGACATCATACCGTCCTACAACTAGGAATGGTCCCGTCACCAGGTGGCCAATTGGAGTGCAATGTTTGACATCGTGATCAAAAATGGACTTGTGCTGGACGGCACTGGATCGTCGGGATATCGGGCGGACATCGGGGTCCGGGGTGACCGGATCGTCACCATCGGAGAGATCGAATGCGAGGGCAAAAACGTCATCGACGCGACCGGGTCCGTGGTCACTCCGGGTTTTATCGACCTCCACGCACACAGCGATCTTTCGTTCTTGATCGATTCCAACGCCGATAGCAAGCTGCGCCAGGGAGTGACGCTTGAACTGGTCGGCAATTGCGGCATGAGTTACTGCGCACCGCTGAACGAACGCACCATGGAAACCTACGAGGGCTGGCTTTCCCGCATGGGCGGAGACCGATCGAACGGCGAGCCGGGATGGACCGAGTTCGGCGGCTTCCTGGACGCGCTCTCAGACGCAGGTTCCGCCATAAACGTTGCGACCCAGATCGGCCACAACCAGGTCCGGAGCGCAGTGATCGGCGCGGACGCACGTGCA
Organism: Dehalococcoidia bacterium; assembly: GCA_026421215.1. Taxonomy (GTDB): domain Bacteria; phylum Chloroflexota; class Dehalococcoidia; order Lucifugimonadales; family Lucifugimonadaceae. The sequence continues at coordinate 5,392 of JAPKBN010000050.1, read as the reverse complement.
CCATCTTATGAAGAGCTCGAGGCGATGCGCAGGATCGTCGCAGAGGCCCTAGACGCCGGGGCCATGGGATTCTCTACCGGTCTCTATTTCCCGCCCGGCTATTACTCGCTGACGGACGAGATCATCGCCCTCAACCAAGAAGCGGCGGATCGCAATCGGCTCTACTCAAGCCACACGCGATCTGAATCGGACGAGCCGCCCGGGCTTTTCGTGGCGCTCAACGAGGCGATAGAGATAGGCCGGCACACCGGCGGCCGGATCGAGGTGTCGCACGTGAAGGCGCACGGCCCGCGGGTGTGGGACCGATCCGCGCAAATACTGGAGACGATGCGTGACGCCCGGCACGACGGCGTTGACATCGCAGGGGACCAGTACCCGTACACGGCGTGCGGCACTCCGCTGAGCGGGGCGATCTTCAACCGGTGGGCACACGACGGTGGCAGGCCTGCTCTGCTGGAACGCATCGGCGACGCCGATCTACGACAACGGCTGCATGCCGAGGCCGAATACGCAATGGTCCGTTTCCAGGGTCCAGCCGGGTGTGTGATTTCGGGCTACGGCCCGAACCACTCTCTGGAAGGACAGACACTCGCGGAGGTGTCCGAGGCCAGGAATGCCGACCCCATAGACACGGCGTTCGAGCTGCTACAGGACGGCGAGGTGTCCGTGGTACTCACCTCCATGTGCGACTCAGACGTCGACACGATCGCAGCTGGCGAATTCATTTCGGTCGCGTCGGACGGAATGTCTCTGCGCACGGAAGGACCGCTGTCCGCCGGGAAACCGCACCCGCGCAGTTACGGTACAAACGCTCGTTTCATCCAGCGGATGGTCTTGGAGCGAAACGTGGTCGGACTTGAAGAAGCGATAAGAAAGATGACCACCCTGCCCGCCCAGAGACTCGGCCTGGAAAATCGTGGCCGCATCGCACCCGGGCAATACGCGGACATAGCGGTGTTCGAACCGGCGGCCATAAAAGAGCACTCCACATTTTCCGATCCGCACCAGTACTCGACCGGTATTTCCACGGTCCTCATCAACGGGATGATTGCGTTGGAAGGAGGCGTGCCAACCAGTACAACAGGGGGACGGGTGATACGCGATAACGCCGGTTGACCCCCGTGTATGCAGAGTGACATAGAACCTTTTTTGTATCCCGGCATCATATGCGTGAGAGACTGCCTGAATATTCTCTGGGAAAAGGAATACCCGGGGATATTAGGGATCTGTGCCATCCATCCAATCTGGAGGCACGCTGCCATGGCCACAGACCCGTAGCCGAGACTGAAACCGTCGGCATAAACTTGGAATTTTGAGTTTGAGAACAGCAGGCATATCGCTTGATTTTCTATGAAGATCCGGAGGAAGAAAAAGGCTCTTTGAGGATGCGGATTTTCCGCAACCTCCTATTGGGCTGGGCCATGTTTGTCGGCCTTTCAGGGGTCGGCATCATCTCCCTGTTGATCCTATTTCCGCCGATGGAAGCGATCTACCAGTCGATCACAGGGCATAACTGCGAAAGTGGACCTCCCCATAAGGCCATAATCGATATTGGAGACGCCACACTTCTCCGGGTTATAGGCGATCGCGGGGATCTCTCTGTGATAGGCAGAGCAGGGCGAAAATCGATCCAGATCGAGGGACACACGTGTTCAGGACTCGACTCAAAACACCACCTCGAATCCTTAGCACTTAACACCTCGGTCATCGACTTCAACGAAATCCTCGTGTCCGTGGTGTTGCCTGACGCGGCGGACGACGTTCGAATGGACCTTGAGATCATTGTTCCTGCAGACTTCCCCCGGGTTGAAATCGCGAACACGGATGGACCGGTTTACATATCAAATATCCGAAACTTGCAGGCCACCATCGGGTACGGAAATCTCGAAGCGACCCGCATCGGCGGTACGGTCAATGTGCTCGGACTTCAAGGATCGATGTCGTTGATCGATATCGAGGGCGACGTGAACGTATCCCTCATTGAGGGGTACGGAGAGGTAGACCTCGCCAGAATTGGCGGCAATGTCATAATCGATGACAATCGCAGCGGGCCTGCGAGGATTTCAGACATCGGCGGCAATGTGACCATCGGTAGCGCCGGTTACGGTCACCTCACCGTCACCGACATCGCCGGAGATCTGTCCGTGGATAAAAACCCGGGCGGACACATCATCGTCGAGGAGATCAAAGGGTCAGTGGATATTCCCGTAAACGAGGATCGGTCCGGGACATGACCAGCCGCCTCGCATTCAACAACGTCAATGTGATCGATGGTCTTGGCGGCGTTATCTATGCCGCTACGGTTACCCTGAACGGAGCGAAAATCGAGAGCGTTACGGTCGGCGATTCCGTAACCCTTCCCGAAGATGTACAGCTGATAGACGGCAACGGCGGTTGGCTCATGCCCGGCCTCATCAACTGCCACGACCATCTGTCCAACAAGTGGCTGCGGACCACCCCAGCGAGTGACTACCAGGCCGCACGACTCAAACGCCGTCACTCAAACCCGGGCACGCATGCGCTTGAAGCCGCGGGTAACGCCACATGGGAGCTTCGCCAAGGCGTTACGACCGTCCGAGAGCTTGGCGGACCCGGTATGGCTATCGGCCAAGAAATGTTCACCAACGTCGACATCCGGAATGCTATCGAGGCCGGTCAGATCGCTGGTCCCCGAGTTATCGCCAGCCGTCTGATAATCGCTATGACGGGTGGCCACGGGACGCCCTGGTATGGCGTTCGAGAGGCAGACGGTCCCGACGAGGTTCGCCTGGCAATACGGGAGCAACTCAAGGGCGGCGCGGACTGCATCAAAATCATGAGCACCGCCGGACTGGCCAACTACCCGCACGAAAGCCCGGACACTGATGAGTACACTTTCGAGGAGCTGGCAGCAGGCGCGGACGAGGCTCACCGGTATGACAGGTTGATCACCACACACGCCATGTCAGATTCCGCGGTCAGGCGCGCCATTATCGCGGGTATAGACACTATCGAGCACGCCTTCCTGACGACCTCGGACGGTGTCAAGGCCATGGCGGACGGCGGCGTTTCATTTGTACCAACGGCGCGCGTGGCATGGCGTATGACCCGCAACTCTCCTCCAGCCCTGGCCGAATTACTAAAGAGCGCAGGACACCGTGACCGCGTACTTGAGGCCGTGGAACTGGGCGTCCCGGTCGGGGTTGGAACAGACTCTAGGTTTACGGTGCTTGAAGAGATGGAGACGCTCGTGGATTACGGCGTGCCCGTAGAGACAGCCCTTAAGGGTGCGACCGGCACAGCGGCCAGCATCTGCGGACTGGAAGATTCCGGCGTGATTGCACCGGGCAAACGAGCCGACCTGTTATTGCTACGCGCAAACCCGCTGGAGGGGCTGAGATCAGCCTTTGAACAAATAGAACTTGTCGTTAAGGCAGGAGATATCGTGGTCGCATCCGACCAATCCCACGTCCCGTTACGACCGTTAAAGCCGCCCACTCCACTCGCTTGAAAAGCGGCATGATCGAGCATTAACCACGCATCGTATAGCCTGCTAATCCGCGCCCTAAGGTTCTCGAAGGGTACAGTCCAACGGCAAGCGTGTAGGCCACCCACCCTGAATCACCGAAGCAAGAGTTCTACCCGCGGGGTTGATGCCTCGCAACCAGCTCGACCACAATCGAGTCGAACTGGTCATCTAGCGGTCGCTTCGCATCAAAAAGAGCAATCGCAAGGTGGGCCTGTTTCAGTAGACGATCGTAATCGTCGGTCGCTCCATGCGACTTTTCCAGATCGGCAAAAAGCTCGTCCAGATCGGGCTTCTGAAACAACTATGCGCTCCTGTTTATCTGAATCCTTTGAGTTGAGTAGCAACCCGGCACGTTTGGCCTGATCCAAACGCGCCGGGCAAATCTGCTACTCGTCTCCGATTGTTGTAGTCCCTTTGGCGAGAATTTCCTTCAGCTCCTTCAAGAAGGCTGAAGTCTCCTCTGCAGTTGGTCCCTCGTCGTCATCTACTTTCTCTTTGAACTGGGCGAAGAGCCATTCGTCCTTCGTCCCCTTTGGGAACTCGAACATACTTCTGTCGAACGACGGAAGCTCGCCCGGGCCGAAGTAGCCTTTTTCGCGTATTGAGAACCCTTCCAGGTTGTCGGTGCCCTTGCCAAGCACCTCCCCCATCTCCACCCAGTGATCCATCACGGGCTTCATCCCATATCGCTGGATCGGGCAAACCTTCATGCAAACGGCACAGCCCTCGTATGTGGACATCACCGGCCGGCATCGGTCGTAGATCAACTTGTTCTTCTCTACGCCCCGGTACCAGACCTTGTCACGGGTGATCGCACGCGCCGGGCACCTGTCCGAGCAGACCAGACACTCCTGGCAGAACTTGTGGACGCCGTAGTCCACCGGTTCGTCATAAGTGAGTGGCGCGTCGGTCGTGATGATCGCAAGTCGAGCACGTGACCCGAAATGCGGAGAGAGAAGCTGACCGTTGGCGCCCAGCTGGCCCATTCCGGCTTCCACGAACATCGGCAAGAACGGCGCGCTGTTGTCGTTCGGGCTGTGCACCTGTGCGTGATAACCGAATGATCTGATGAAATCAGCCAGCGCAAGACACTGCTCGTTTTCGGTCTCGTATGTACCGAAGTGGGCGTACTCAGCTTCCAGACTTGGAAGACTCTGCGTTTGGGCGTAATCCTGTTCCAACGCCACGCAAATAGCACCCTGGAACTTTACCCATCGCTTTTTACTTGCAAAGGCATATCGTCGGTCATACCGAGTGAATCCGACATCACCGAACCCAAGTTCATACGATTTCCTGCGTATTTCTTCGGTAATATCCCGGCCCACCGGTTCTACGGTCGGCTCGATATCTCCGGTGGCAGCGGCGGCTTCCACAAATGGAGCGTTCGCCTTTTCATGGAGCTCCCGATATTCGAACACCTCGGGTGTATAGACGCTCCAAGACCACTCACGGTCCGCGGCTTTCTCGATGTTCTGAGTTTCTAGAGGATACTCACGACTGTAAAAAGAAACATCTTTTTCAATCTGGGGTATCCCGGGAACCCCCGCAATATCCTCGGCCACCGGAATCTCAATTATTGGGTCCTCTAGCCTCGTGCCGGTGCGTCGCACGACGTGATGGACTTTCTTTGGCATATAGAACTCCCTCCTCAGGCGTCATGCGCACTATAACCCGCGACCGACAATAATGTGGTCTTAAACAGCGCTAACACGTGGGAAATCTTCTTATCGCGTGACTCCTTCTTGTAAAAAACAATCAGATTCAACTCTGGCCGACACGCGGGCGACGCCCCGAGAGCCGGAAGGAATATCAGGCCGTCACATAAGGGATATCAAAGTTGGAGTTCGAATAGACCATCCTGAAGGTAATTAGTCCGAGTTTATA
>JAPKBN010000108.1 GCA_026421215.1 Dehalococcoidia bacterium | reverse complement strand
TCCAGGTCAGAGGCGGGAACCGGGCGTTCCTCGATCGGCCAAAGCGGTTCACCGGTTTCGCGATTAAAGACAAACAGCAGGCCGTGTTTCGTTCCCTGGGCCACCGCATCGATCTTTTTACCCTTGTGCGTGACTGTCACCAGCACAGGTGGACAGGGCAGGTCTTTGTCCAGCAGGTCGTGGTGCACGATCTGGAAGTGCCAGATGTGCTTCCCGGTCGCCGCGTTCAGTGCAAGCACGCTGTTGGCAAAGAGGTTCGCGCCGTGCCGCTGTCCGCCGTAGAAATCGGGTTCGGCGGTCTTGGTTGCCACGTAGACGATACCTCGTCTCTCGTCGAGCGATTGGCCGCACCAGGGCATCAGGCCGGTGGCGTTCTTGTAGGCGTCCTTGGGCCAGGTATCGTAGCCCACTTCACCGGGCCGGGGAATGAGATGAAAGATCCAGCGTTGGGCGCCCGTGCGCACGTCGTAGGCCCGCACTGCGCCCTTGCCACCCACGCCACCCACGATCAAGAGATCCTTGTAGGTTACGCCGGGCGTGTTCAAGCCAGAACCGAGCTTGATCGAGCCTTCTTCTCCGAAATCGTTGATCACCTTGCCGCTCGCAGGGTCCAATGCGAAGAGAACACCGGCCACGCCGGTGAACAATCGGCGCTCACCGCCCTCTTCATTCTCCCAATAGACCAAGCCACGCTGCCGGGCCCGCCCTCTACCCGGACCTTCCTTGGCCGGATCCCAGGTCCAGCGCACCGCTCCGGTCGCGGCATCGAGAGCCACCACCTTGCGCCCGGGCGTTGGCGTGTACAGTATCCCATCCACGATCAAGTTGTTCGCCTGATACTCCGCTTTGTCCCCGGTTTCATGGCTCCAGGCAACCTGTAGTTTCGTCACGTTGTCCCGGTTGATCTGCTTCAAGGATGAATACAGGTTGCGTTCTTTTCCGCCGAGATACACCCGCCAATCGGCGTTTTCCTTGGCATCGGCCGCGAAAGCGACAATGGCGAGAAAGAGAAGGGCTGAAGATAAAGACGCCGTCTTGGTTAGCATGTCCGCAACTTGAATCTTTCGTTGCATCGCGGCAAGTTCAGATCATCAAAAAATCGCCTCCGAGGAAAGAGATGATGTAGTGCGGCAGGGCCTAACCCCTCCTCCTCACAACAATCGCAGGCGTGCTGTAACGATTTGAGTGAGTCCGGCAATTCTTTTCACTGGCCCCTCGCTGCCTGGATGGCAAAATAGCCGAATGGGACACCTGAAATTTAAGGTGGGAGAAATCACCGCCGTCATCGGCGATAATGCGGACCACGCTCCGGCTAGTGGCCATCGTGCGGGCTACAACGGTATTTGGGATTTCCAGCACAGAACCAGCATGCGTAGCATCTTTGTACCCACCTATGCCGGGCTGAACCTCGAGCACATCTTCAACGGTGAGACGGAGTTTGAGCACAACGATATTTTTTTCGAGCCACGCCGCGCGCCGATGACATTCAGGAAACTAAACGACCAGCAGGCCGAGTTGCATCAACCCGCCACGCCGACCTTCCATGTGGAGAGCACCACCCGATTCACCCTGCGCGCCCCGTGGTATCTCGATCTGGATTTCCGGTGCACTCCTCATCAGCACGTGCACCAACGTGGCTGGTTCGGCTGCTTCTGGGCCAGTTACATCAATGGCCCCGCCGACAAGAGCTTCTATTTTCTTGGGGGTTGGCACCCCAAGGAGTCCATGTGGATGCAGCTCTGCACCCAGGCGCACGACGACGAAAGTACCGTACGGGCGCACGACGATGACTTCAAACTCACCTGGCTTGAAGGCAGTCGTGACTCGCTCTTCAAGAACTTCTCCCGCATGCGATATGCAAAGCCGTTGTGTTACGGCAATTTCGAAAACCTAGTGTACATCCTAATGTTCAAACCCGAAGCCGGCATCCGTCTTACACACTCCCCCAGCGGCGGCGGCTTTAATAAGGATTTCAATACCACCAACCCCGCGTGGGACTGGCAGTTTATTGTGCCCAAGTACGACGTAATGCAGGAGTACGGATACCACGCCCGCGCCGTGCTTCGCCCGAGATGTTCGCGGGAGGAAATCCTAGATGAATACGAAAAGTGGACCAACGAATAGCCCATACCCATTTGTGACTCCTGCGATGGCGGGCTGTATGAAATGTGGCGCCGACCTTCTCCGCAAACACGGCGGCAAGACCAAGAAGGAACTGGAAGCTGCAGGCAAATGAAACACCTCCTACTCACAACAATCGCAGCAGTGGTTCTGGTGGGGTGTGGGGAGTCGCAGCAGTCGACTCCTGCACCAG
>JAPKBN010000107.1 GCA_026421215.1 Dehalococcoidia bacterium | reverse complement strand
ATCTCAGGCTCATAGTTGATCGATCCGTTGGTGTAATGCACGAGACCCTGCCCCAATGACAATTGGAGGGTGTGATGCATGACACTGTTATTCGCGGCGGGACGATCGTTGACGGAAATGGTGGCACACCTTTCACGGGTGATCTTGCTATTGATGATGGTCGGATCAGCGTCGTTGGCGCCAAGGCCGGGCCAGGTCAACGGGAAATAGATGCCGATGGCTTACTGGTCGCCCCTGGTTGGGTTGATGTGCATACGCACTATGACGGTCAGGCGACGTGGGACCCCATTCTCGCACCCTCGTCCTGGCACGGCGTGACTACGGCCTTATTCGGCAATTGTGGCGTCGGATTCGCTCCAGTACGCAAGGCGCATCATCGCGAACTTATCGACCTGATGGAGGCGATTGAGGAAATCCCGGGCACCGCCCTTGAAGAGGGTGTAACCTATGACTGGGAAAGTTTCCCTGAATACCTGGACGCCCTTGACCGGCAACCTCGCGCTATTGATGTGGCGGCCCAAGTGCCGCACCATCCGCTGCGCGTCTACGTCATGGGCGAACGGGCGATTAACCGGGAACCTGCGACAGCCGAAGATATAGCAACGATGTGCGCCTTAACTGAAGAGGCTATGGCAGAGGGAGCGTTTGGATTCACCACGTCGCGCACCAACTCACACAAGACCCTGACCGGCGACTTTGTGCCGGGCCGATATTCGGAAGTAGACGAGTTAATCGGGATTGGTTCGTGTCTCGCCAAATTTGACTATGGCGCCTTTGGCATGAACAGCGATTTTGATGATGAGCAAGGTGAAATGGCCTGGATCACAGACTTAGCACGCCAGACCGGCCGACCCGTCTGGTTCCTTATTACCCAAAACATCCGCGACCCAGAACGCTGGCGACGGTTGCTAGCAGGCATTCATGCCGCCCGGGCCACCGGTGCGCCGGTATCGGCACAGGTGGCGTGCCGGCCCGTTGGCGTATTGCTCGGTATAGGTGCGACGCTGACACCATTTTCTGCCCGCGAGGCCTATCAGGAACTACTCCCACTATCCGGAGACGAGCGCTTAGCGCGGATGCGGGACCCGGCTATGCGAGAGCGTATCTTAAAATCGCCAAATTCAGACGTGGCGATGGACCGGCTGTCGCCATCGCGTGTACGTGCGATCACTCGCTGGGATCGGATGTACACCTTCGGTCCTGATGCCGACTACGAACCCTCCGAAGAGCGTTGTGTTGTGACCATTGCAGCGCACAGCAATCGCACCGTGGAAGAGGTTGTCTACGACTATCTTGTTGAGGGCGTGGACCGTTTTCTTTATTGCCCCGTTTCGAATTACGTGGATGGCAACTTGGAGACGACGCGCGAGATGTTCCTCGACCCTGCCACGCTCTCAGGGCTGAGCGACGGCGGCGCGCATGTTGGCTCAGTTGTGGACGCCAGCATGCCGACATACTTGCTGACCCATTGGGCCCGAGACCGCAAACGCGGGCCGAGGCTGCCGCTGGAAATGGTGGTCAAAGCGCAGACATCGGAAACGGCGGACTTCTTCGGCTTCACCGACCGTGGCCAGCTGGTGCCGGGTTTGCGTGCCGATGTCAATTTGATAGACCATGAAGGTTTGCGAATTCATACGCCGCATCTGGTGAATGATCTGCCAGCTGGCGGGAAACGTCTGATCCAGGGTGTCGACGGTTATGTGGCCACGATAGTCGCCGGTCAGACTATATTCGAGAACGGTGAGCATACGGGCGCTCTGCCGGGGCGTTTAGTCCGAGCCGGCGAAATCTAACGAGAGCAAGGCAGTGACAGGGGAATCTAGCTTGAGGCGCATGGTGGATTCCGTAACGTTTCCTGATGAAAACCTCTTTCGATATTTCAAGACGTCGCCCGAAATTATCCGTTTGGCTGTGATGATGTATGTTCGGTTTCCGCTTTTGCTGCGGCAGGCCGAAGATCTGCTCTACGAACGCGGTATCGACATCAGCTACGAAACGGTTCGTGCGTGGTGGAACCGATTGGCTGCCCTTGCCGAATGGCGTCAAATTTCCGCTTGAACTCGGCGTGGTACTGTTTTTAAAGATATGCTTCTTTTACTCTGACAAAGCCATTTCGCGGCGTGCCTGTGTTCCTTTGACAGTGCGGGTAAAACATTTTGAATCAAAATTCAATGACAGGCCGCCCTCGCGTTCCGCCAGCTTCAAGTCGGCGATGAGCTTCGGCGGCGCATTCCGGTGGGTATGTCGAGGCAACACGGAGCGTAACCACGCCAGTCTCAGCTTGTTGGCGTAAACGATCAAGTTTTTCGTATTCGCCATCATAGCCGCGAACAAATGT
>JAPKBN010000106.1 GCA_026421215.1 Dehalococcoidia bacterium | reverse complement strand
CTAACGGTCTGTGATGATTTACCGGTATCAGAGACCGTTGTCGTAGGAGTTGGCCTAACGGTCTGTGATGATTTACCGGTATCAGAGACCGTTGTCGTAGGAGTTGGCCCAACGGTCTGTGATGCAGGTGTGATGGTAGGTGTCGCCTGAGCGGTAGCCTCCACCATTGCATTCGACACCACTTCGGCCTCAGGGGTCGGGGCAACAACCTGACTCTCCCCACCGCAAGCGACCAGCAGTATGAATACTACGGATAGCAAGAGAAGTGGTGTGGACTTCAGTTTCATCGCTTCCCTCCTTTGAGATTCGCTACCTGATCAATCCGGAGACACTTGTGCATATTTCTGGGTAGGACGTGGCTGTCAGCCAGTTACCAAATCAAACAGGCCCCTCGCTCAGGTTAGTCGTTCGCTAATCGAGCACGATATTCCGTAGGTGCCAGGTCAAGTTGCGCCGAAACGTCACCCGTCAATTCCCAGTACTGACTATTACCGTTCTTGAAGTTGAATAATTGGTATAGGTAATAGGACTCGCTATGGGTTTGGGATTATGCAACTTCATTACTAGTGATGTAGAAAGCGGCTCAAGCTCCATAACGTGTGGTCTTTACCTCAATGTGCTTCCGGCTGCCATAGGTAGCGAATGAAAGCACGTCGTAGCCGGCTCCTTGTTTTTGGCGACGTGTCGCACTTGGCATGCCCGGAGTATATCGAGATACAAAAGCCGCAGCGAAATCCGGGGCCTGGTACCTCGACGCGCTGTAGTTAATCCATATTTAGCGACTCGCTTACACTACGCGGCGATGCGATTACGGCACTTCATGTCGATAACCTTCATCGAAATTCCTGTCCACTCGTTTGCTCTCAACAATCAGATCAAAACACCACGACCGACCTGAGCACCTCACCACGCTCCATCCGACCAAACGCGTCTTCTACCTCGTCTATCGCGATGGTCTCCGATACGAAACGGTCTAGATCGAGCCGACCCTGCAGATACAGGTCTATGAACATCGGGAAGTCGCGCGTCGGCAAACAGTCGCCGTACCAGGAAGACTTGAGCGTCCCGCCGCGCCCGAACACCTCTATCAGTGGCAGCTCGATCTTCATCTCCGGGTTTGGCACACCCACAAGGACCACCGTCCCGGCCAGATCCCGTGCGTAGAAGGCCTGTTCGTACGTTTTCGGCGTTCCCACGGCTTCAATCGCAACGTCGACGCCGTTCCCGTCGGTCAACGCTCTGATCGCTTCAACCGGGTCGACGCTGGACGCATTGATCGTGTGGGTGGCTCCGAACTCTTTGGCCCACGCCAATTTTCGATCATCAATATCCACGGCGATGATTGTGTGAGCGCCCCCAAGTTGCGAACCGGCGATGGCAGCGTTGCCAACTCCACCACAGCCTATTACCGCCACCGAGTCGCCACGTTGGACGTTCCCCGTGTTCAGGGCAGCGCCTAACCCAGCCATGATGCCGCAGCCAATCAATCCGGCAGCCTCCGGTCGGGCGTCCGGATTCACTTTCACAGCCTGCCCGGCATCAACCAGCGTGTAGTCGGTGAAAGCTCCGATACCAAGCGCGGGCGAAAGTGGCGTCCCGTCGCTGAGGGTCATGGGCTGACGGGCGTTCCGACTGTTGAAACAGTACCAGGGTCGTCCGCGCAAACATGACCGGCAGGAACCGCAGGGCGCACGCCAGGCGAGGACAACAAAGTCGCCCGGTACAACGTTGCTCACGCCATCGCCGATCTCTTCGACTATCCCGGCCGCTTCATGGCCGAGGAGGAACGGAAAATCGTCATTGATCGCGCCTTCCCGGTAGTGAAGGTCGGTGTGGCAGATGCCAGAAGCCCGAACGCGTACTACGACCTCTCCCGGTCCGGGGTCGGGCACGATTATGGTCTGAAGTCGGACTGGTTCGCCTTTGCCTCCGGCAATTACGCCCTGGGTTTCGCGCGGCATCTGTTCTCCTCTAATATTTTGATGATTTTTGAGTATTCCGTGGGTTGAGTCGAGATCGAATTGGATTGATCACGTTCTTCATGATTTGAACTCGAATGGCGGGAGATACTCGAGTCTGCCTCCGCTTGGGAACAAGCTGTCCTCAAGTACGGCGACGGCATAGTGCCGGAACTTGCCTGGCAACAAAGCCTGGATATCCAAGGGACCCCGATGATTCCGCTGATCCGGTCGATGGATATGCAGTGGCTGTCGTGAGAAACGCCTTATCAACGGCCGAAATATGATCGTTTCGGACGAAACGGAGTATATCGAGATACGAAAGTCCCAGCGAAATACGGAGCACGCCAGCGACCCTCGCACCTGATCTGCGGGCTCAGCCCGTCCATAACCGACACGAC
>JAPKBN010000105.1 GCA_026421215.1 Dehalococcoidia bacterium | reverse complement strand
CGTCAGCCCTCTCTTGATTAGTTCCGAGTGTAGCAAAGTACCGGTGGGCGGCATCGCCTTGACGCTGCGGAGCTCGCCCAGAAATCCGCGTGCCCAGAGTGAAGCAACAGCTGAATAAGCCTGGATCAGCGCCCGGCAAAATTACACAACCTATGGACTCTGTGATCACAGTCGATGAGTTCAGGTACGCTCCAACAATTCGAACCAGTTTCCATCCGGATCCTCCACCATGGCAATCTTGACGCCGGGAGCAATGTCCAGCGGTTCGACCGGGATATTCCGTCCTGCATCACGGGCTCGAGTCAGTACTGCATCGATGTTGTCTACCTCTGCGGTGAGGTAACGAATACCCGAGTAGGCCTGTACCGGTCCGGTCTCCGCTAACAATCCGTCAATCTGCCACACCTTGAGCGTGGTGGCACCGGCTGCGAACTCGAACTTGGTAGTACCCATTGAGGGCACTTCCTCGGACTTACCCTCGGCGAACCCGAGCACGCCCGAAAGAAAGGAGCGGGTTGCGTCAACATCGCCGACCGTCAGCGCTACAGCCTGGAGTACAGCGCCTTCACCAAAGCCAGGATACCCGGCGAGTTCCACCAGCGTGTTGTCGGGGTCCCGGGTGAATGCCAACGTATATTGGCCACGGTCCTCGATCGAAAGCCCGCTAAATCCTGCCTTCTGCAGACGCTCGGATGTCGACTGCAGATCTGGCACTATGATGGTAAACAGTTTCATGCCCCTGCTTTCGGTGACGTCACTCGGCGATTGTTCAGGTACCATCGCTCCCTGATTGAATTTCAGAATGCCCCGACCTGCCTTGACTCGAGCCAGGCTGGTGCCCGGTAGTTCAATGTCCTTTAGCCGCTGCATACCCAACCCATCTGCATAAAATGCCAACATTGCATCGATGTCACGGGGTACCACGCCGACGTCCAGGGCCGCCGAGATCATCCTGCCATTGTTGTCTACATTGTTCATCTGTCGTCTCCCAGTGTTGTGGATCAAGTGTGTGAATGAGCCAGCAGTTGTGCACCAGCTCCGGCATTTGCTTATCCGGCTATGTCGACCCATGAACGTTCACTCACTGAGGTCTCGACCGCCTCCAGGATTTCCTGGTTGTGCAATCCGTCAGCAAAGCTCGGCGACATCTGCTCGCCCGCGACGATCGCATCAATAAAGTTTTTCACATTCCGCTGCAGATAGCCTGTGGGCGTTTGTTTGAATCTGGCAGGGATCGGGATCGACAGCATCTGGTTCTCCCCGGCAAACCGGCCGATGGAGGCTTTGAGCGAATCCGGGTTGTGGAAGTCCATGAGAATTGCGCCCTTCTCACCATAGATCTCCAGCCGCTGGTCCATCCCCTCACTGATCACATACCGAGAACTGGTCAGGCTTCCCATTGCCCCATTGCCGAATCGCACCATGAGTGACGCGGCATCGTCTACGTCTACGGGACCAGTACCGCTGCCACCCTGCAGCGGCCGCTCTTCGATAAAGGTGGTCATATCAGCGACCACAGACGTGATTCTCTCGCCACTCACCCATTCCGACAGATCAATGATGTGGGCACCGATATCGCCAAGACAACCGGACCCCGTCTTGTCCTTACGCAACCGCCAGATCAGGGGTACATCCGGATTGATCAGCCAGCCCTGGTGGAAGCAGCCATTAATATGAAAGATTCGGCCCAATTCGCCCTGACTGACCAGATGACGGGCATACACAGCAGCGGAACTATGTCGCCAGGTAAAGTTGATTCCCGTAACGACGCCCGCGGTATCTGCCGCCGCTTTCATTCGGCGCGCCTCTTCGAGATTCATCGCCATGGGCTTTTCGCAGATGACGTGCTTCCCGGCCGCAAGCGCTGCGATAGCGATCTCTTCATGGGAGTCGTTCGGGGTGACTATCGCGACGGCATCCACCTCGGTGCGAGCGAGAATTTCTTCCACATCACCCACGGCATCGGTCACGCCATGTTTATCGGCCATCAGCCGTGCACTCGCGATGTTGGGATTGCACACCGCCACCGCCCTCGCGCGGGAATGACGCTGACTCGCCGCGATAAAGTGTCCGGCCCAGTTGCCTGATCCAATGATACCGATTCCGATTTCACCCATTTCCTTTGCCATCGACCGCTCCTGTTTGGTTCTGTCGGGTCGGTCCCGAGCTTCGACGCAGGCGCGCGTGATCGCACTTATCCTGGACCTCCGACGATCGCCCCATTCAACAAAAACTAGCGTATTCCCGGGCAAGAGGCAAAGAGGTACCGTGTAGCAGGCGAGAGACATCCCCCAAATCGGAATCCATCGACCATCGCTTACCGGCAACAAAAATTCAGCCGCTCGATATGGGGTATCCTACA
>JAPKBN010000104.1 GCA_026421215.1 Dehalococcoidia bacterium | reverse complement strand
GCTCACAGGCCGATGTGTCAGTCACGGTAGCGATGTGTGGAAGCAGAGGCAGGGGGTGGGAGTAGTCGTTACTGGATGTTTTTCACGAAGACAGAAACCCTGATACCGTTGCCGACAATACGGCTGTACAGATTCCGAGGGACATATGTCGACTGTAGAGGTCCACGTTTACAACGGCGGTGAATCCATTGGGGTCATATCGCGCCAACCGAGATTTATCGGCTCAACGACGGATGGAAACTCATCATATGGGGTTATCTACCGTCGTCGTGTATAGGAACTCGTGTTAGTTCCTGACCATCCTCGCTCGTTCAGAATCCAGAATGGAGCGACCAGGAATTTCCGGTGGATGAGCTTGATGAATGGGAACTTTATTTTGAAGAAGATTTCTGGTTCCAGATTGACGTCTCAGAGCCAGGTTATGCCACTGATGATTGCTCTGTAACCCACACATTTAACACTTGGTGGCTAAATATCCCGATCCCTATTGAGCGACGACGAGGGCGGGTCCTGGGGGACCGAGATCGTGCTCAGGGACGACGGCGGCAACCATGACATCGGATACCCGAGGTCTGTCCAACGCAGCGACGGAAGTGTCGTGACCGTCTATTACTACAACGATTCTCCGAACGGAGAGCGTTACATCGCAGCAACTATCTGGAAGCCATAAAATGCGCTCGCCGACCTGCCAGTTGTTCACCGGCGAGAACAAATGAACGCCAATGAACAGATCAGGAGAGATCAAGCCCGATGAAGATTACCGATATCGAAACCTTTGTGATTCACCCGCCCCGCGGAGCTGAACAGCTCGGACACTTCGACCCGATAGCTATGGGTGGGTTCAACAAGAACATGCTGTTCGTCAAACTCACTACGGACAACGGCATCGTCGGGTGGGGCGAGGCGTACACGCAGACCGACCGTGACACAGCGGCGATCGCACACATCGAGCAGCTCGGCCGATATCTGGAGGGCCGCGATCCTTTCAACATCCGGCACTGGATGAACGTCGCGTACGAGGACTTCGCTACGAAACGCGGGGGCATGGACCTGTGGTGCGCTTTGAGCGGTATCGAGATCGCCATGTGGGACATCGTCGGGAAGGCTGTCGACCAGCCTGTTTATAACCTGTTGGGTGGTCCTGTACGACCGGCGATTCGCCTGTACGCAAACGCCTGGTATGGCGGAGCGGAGACGCTGGAAGATTGGGCCCTGGCGGCTACCGAAACGGTGAAGAAAGGCTTCACGGCGCTCAAGTTCGACCCGCTTTCCGGGCCATGGCGCGCCTACCCGAACTTCGAGGATCTGGAGCAAGCCGCTGCGGTTGTCGGGGCTGTCCGTGACGCGGTTGGCGGCAAGGTCGAATTGTTGATCGAGATCCACAGGCGTCTGGCGCCCATGAACTCGATTCGGCTCGCCCACATGATCGAGCGCTACCGGCCGTACTGGTTTGAGGAGCCGAACCCGTCAGAGAACGTACCGGCGCTAAAAGAAGTCCGTGATGCGACAGATATCCCGATCGTTACAGGGGAAGCTCTCTACACACGTGAAGAGTTCCGGGATGTGATCGATCAGCGGGCCGTGGACATCCTCAACCCGGACATCTGCATCTGCGGCGGCATCCTTGAGATGGTGCAGATCGCTGATATGGCCGCTCCCCACTACATCGCCGTCTCGCCCCACGGCAACAACAGTACGGCCGTCGGGCTTGCTGCGGCGTTGCAGGCGTCTGCCGTGATGCCGAACTTCCTAATCTACGAATACTTCGTACACAACCAGGAGATCTGCGACGACATCTCTGTGAAGCCACTTGTGCCATCAGGAAGCTACATGGAGCTGCCGACCGACCCGGGAATCGGCATCGAGTTGGACGAGAGCAAGTTCGCCAAATACTCCGGCGATCAGTACCCGAAACGTAACCTTCGGACGCTGGAAGACGAGAGGAACTGGCACTAAGGCGTCAGGTATAACCGCACTTTCAGAAGGTACACGGCAGCAGTTGCAGATGAACTTGCCCAAGCAGCACATCTGAGGTTTAGCCCCAGTGATTCGTTGGGAGGGTCGTAGTGACGGCTTATATCCCCACAGGTTCCGCCACACAACCGTTCCCGACGGTGCATTAACCCGCCGAGCCTGCGCTATGTCCTCCAGGCTCACGTCATGTTCGAGGACGGCGTGAATGATCAGCATGTGCGGGAACTGCAGTGCGAAGGTCGTGTCGGTGATGGACGGGCAGAGACCGCAGATCAGGTGCGAGGGTCGCTGGCGTGCTCCGTACATAACGGCACGGTACGGCTCTGCTGCCACTGCTCACAGGCCGATGTGTCAGTCACGGTAGCGATGTGTGGAAGCAGAGGCAGGGGGTGGGAGTAGTC
>JAPKBN010000049.1 GCA_026421215.1 Dehalococcoidia bacterium | reverse complement strand
ATCGC
Organism: Dehalococcoidia bacterium; assembly: GCA_026421215.1. Lineage (GTDB taxonomy): Bacteria > Chloroflexota > Dehalococcoidia > Lucifugimonadales > Lucifugimonadaceae. The sequence goes on along the minus strand of JAPKBN010000049.1, from coordinate 11,642 downwards.
CGAGGATTTTCGACCGATAGAAATCTTCTCAAACCAACCCTCACAGAGCAGGTATCCGGTCTGAATATGAAACGGTCAAAGAGTACAGGGATCGATTCCCGACTCCGTTCAAAAGTCCCGAGAATAATCTAAGCGAACGCCGGCGCGACTTTCTCACAGAACAATTCCAAGGATCGATTCAATTTGTCTTCGGGTAAACGCTCTCCTGCATTGAATTCCAAAACCATCCCAGACAGTTGCAGTGCATCCCCGATTTCTTTGATCTTGTCGACGACCACGTCTGGGGTTCCAACGATCGCCTTTTCGCTGGTATGAATGGCTTCCCAGTCGAGGTTTCCAAGTGAGTCAATCCGTTGTTCACGTTCGCCTATGTAGTTCGCACGCCCAGAAGCCACCATTCGTTGCAAAATCTCACTGGCTGAAGAGTAACGCCGACTGAAGCCTTCCATCGGTGCAGTCAGAGCATCGTCCATGGTGTCTGAAACGTATATTGGAATACGCAGAGCGGCATCGCGAGGTTCGTCGAATCCGGCTTCAGCCTTGGCCGCATCGTATGATGCGAGTAGGTCTGAAAGCTCGTTTATGCCAAGTTGAAGCACCCCGCAAAAAATTGGCATCCCCAGAGTTCCGGCCATCTCGAAAGTCGCACTTGAGTTCACTGCCCAACGCATTTTCGGATACGGGATCGTAAGCGGGCGCGGAACCATCGGAACGTCGTTATATTCGTAGTAGTCGCCCTTGTAGGAGAACCGTTCCTGGGAGAGCGCCAACTTCAAGATTTCGAGGCACTCAGCAAAACGGGGCTGACTTTCGGCGTAGTCCTTATTGAAGCCCTGATAATGGCTTACGCCCCCACTGCGCCCGATCCCGAGCTCAAAACGCCCGTTAGAGAGGTGATCCATGTTGGAAACCTCTTCGGCAACATGGAGAGGATCATGACAGGGAACGACAATTACAGCTGAACCGATCTTGATACGTTCGGTTCGAGCGGCTATCGCCCCCGAAACAACCATCGAGGCCGATCCGAATGATCGAGCTCCGTTGAAGTGATGTTCGGATACCCACAGGTAGTCCATGCCGCCATCTTCACAAATTTGAACCTGTTTGAAGAACTCACGATATGCATCGTGGTGGTCTGCAGACGTCACACCGCGTGTGTGCGATTCCATTGAATATCCGAAATCCACTTTGATTTCCTTGTTCCTAATTTGGCCCGTTGATTTTTGAAGCGATGCTAAATAGGGTGTTGACTAATGTCAATAGAATATAAGATTATTCATATCCTACGATCGGAGATTTAACTCCCGATAAATTCAACACCATCTGGAAGAATATGTCACCGAGAACAGGCATAGGTTTAAACGTAATTGTGGATGCAGCCGCATCTATCGCCGACCGGGATGGTCTGGATAACGTGACGCTCAAGGCCGTAGCAGCTGAGTTGGGCATAAAGGCCCCATCGCTTTACAACTACTTCGACGGCGCTCACGGCTTGCAACGTGAACTGACTTTGCTGGGATTAAAATTGCTTGGAGACACGGTCTCCGAGGCCTGCATGGGATTGTCCGGTGATACCGCCGTGCGAACGACCGCTCATGCCATCCGTAGTTTTGCCGCGAGGCGACCGGGAATTTACCTGGCGGGTCATCACTCCGGTGCGCAGGATGATGATGATCTCATCGAGGCCGGAGATCGCGTCGTGTCCATCTTCACAGCAGTGCTACGTGGTTATGGCTTCGCTGGCGATGAGGCGATACACGCGATGCGGGTAATGCGTAACGCAATTCACGGATTCGTGTTGATTGAAGCGGTGCACTATTTTCGGTACTCCGCGGACGTGGACACGAGCTTTGAACGTCTGATAGACGTGCTGATCCTCGGCCTGAACTCGTGGCCCGAGAACGCGACTGATTAAGGACCGTTAGTACCTAAGACAGTATCGGAGTATCACTTTGGCATGGATCCGGCAGGAACCTGTAGACGATCACTACACCGACATGGTCAAACCGCTATCCCTTCTACCGGGAGCGATGGATGCCGTATACGAGATGACGATGGCGATCTCATTCGGCAGCTCGGCATTGACCCGGGTCCAGGAAGAGGCTATCGCAACCTCAGTCTCCGTCTCCAATCGCTGCCGTTACTGAACTCTCGGTCACGGAGGGTTCCTTCGTCAGCACTCTCACGATTCCGAACTGGCAAGCGGCGTCATCCATGACTATCGCACATCCAATCTGGATGAGATCACGATTGCGATGTGTGACTACGCGGTGAAACTCACACGGCACCCGGAAGACGTGGTGCAGGCAGACATGGAGAAACTCCAGACGATTGGATTAAGCGATGAGCAGATCATTTCGGTCGTACTGATCACCTGCCAGTACAACTTCTCCAATCGGGTAACCCAGGGTCTGGGAGTGGATCCCCCGCCCGGGCGTTCAACTATGCTCAGACGTTGGTTGACCGGACCTGCGGCCGAATTGGAGTGGCTGAAATACGAAGAGGATGAGTCCCCGTAAGCCAGACTTGTCACAATGTGACGAGTTATGGCAGATCGGCACTACTGGTTAAACAGGCCAACCCAACCTGGTAACGGTTAACGCGTGTACACCAATGTTCACGGATCCGTGCGGATGTGATGGGCGACGCGTACACTTCCTTGACCATACGACCTGAATTCACAGAAATCTAACTTTGACCAACGACATGTTGCTGTGCACGGTCCCGATTCGGGTGTAAGAAGACCAGCAGTTTCTTAAACATTCATAGGAGTGATCCATGGCAATCCGTGGCACATCGAACTTCGGCCTCGTAGGCACCGACTGGCAGCAACGCATCAACTGGGACCGACTTAGGACATACAGGCTGAACAGGGCACGGGCCGAGATGGAAAAAGCAGGTCTCGGCTCGATGCTTGTAATGTACGACGAGAACAATCGTTACATCACCAGCACGATCACACCCGGATGGTGCCGCCTTAAGCCTGGACTTCGATACGCACTATTGTGTAAGGGCGGTGAACCTGTCCTGTTTGAACAGGGCGATATCGGCATGCAGATCAATCGCCATTGCCCGTGGCTGCCCAAGGAAAATGTTCGTCATGCCTACTCCTGGATAAAGGGCGCTGTCGGACCCGCGGCTGATCAGCAGGTCACGAAGTTCACCAATGCAATTCGGGAAGAGATGGAACGTCACGGCGTTCAGAACGATCCGCTCGGCGTCGATATGATCGACCTGAACATGATCAATTCCTTTAACGCCACCGGCATCGAGTGGAAAGACGGAATGACCCCAATGGTTGCTGCACGCGCCATCAAGAACGAAGACGAGCTCGAGGCGATGCGGATCGTCGCAGCAATATGCGACGGCTGCCACACGGCGATCGCTCACTACATGCGTGCGGGAATGCAGGAGCATGAGATCACGGCGTTCGCGATGGACTACTTGTACAGCATCCCCGGCATCGAGGATGTTGAAGACATCATCGTTTCATCCGGTCCCAACAGCTGGCCGAACTGGCGTAACTTCTCCGACCGAATTATCCAGCCTGGTGACCTCGTGATCATCGACATGGCCGCCGTGACCTGGAACGGCTACAAGAGCTGTCAGTACCGCACCTACTGTGTCGGCAAACAGCCGACACAAGAGCAGAAGGACTACTACAAGATTGCCTACGAGTGGCTGTACGACGCCATCGAGATGGTGAAACCAGGTGCGACGACCGCCGATGTGGCTGGCGTATGGCCATCGGCTCAGGAAGCGTGGGGTTACGAAGAAGAGGATCAGGCCGCGGCTAACCTTTGGGGCCACGGACTGGGACTGGCACAGTACGACTCGCCGGTCATCTCCCGGATCTACTCACTCGATCACCCGGTTCAGATAGAGCCGGGGATGAGCTTCGCCCTCGAGACCCAGCACGGTAAACCTCTTGAATGGGGCGTACGTGTAGAGGAAATGATGGTTATCAACGAGGACGGACCGGAAATCACGACGCAGTTCCCGATAGAAGAGATAACCGTAGTCGGCACGATCTAGGGGTTCGGATACGGGACGTCGCCAACCGTGTCCCGTACTCGTCATTCCCAGTGATGTGGGAATTCAGATGACCTGCGGAATCGCAGGTCATCTGGAAACGAGGGCGCAGGCATGAAGACGCTCTCGGTTCCCATACAGGAGCATCTGGATTCCCGACGACTCATCGGTGACGGGTAATTAGCGAATCTCCTCAGAAGAAATGAGGCCCAGTTGAGCGACAACAACACGAAAGAAATCGGACTCGCAATCATCGGAAGCGGGACGATCGGACGCATCAGGGCGATGATCGCGAAGGACCACCCTGGCGTCGGCTGGATAGGCCTTTGTGATATCAACGAGGAGGTCGGCCAGAAACTCACGGAAGACTCCGGGGCCGACTACTTCACCGGGTCTTATGAAGAACTCCTCAGGCGACCTGAAGTGAATGCTGCGATCATCGCGACCGACGAGAACTTCCACGTCGGTCCGACCCTTACAGCCATAGAACAGGGCCACGACCTGTTCATCGAGAAGCCGTTGGCGACCGACGCCGAAGAGTCGTTGACCGTGTTGAAAGCGATCGAGGCGAGCGGCGTTGACGCTGTTGTTGGCTACACGCAACGCTTCAGGCGGCGCTTTCTGGCGACCAAACAGAAGCTGGTGTCGGGCCAGATTGGCGACGTCACCGCAGTGGTGACACGGGCCTTTATGAACCGGATGGTGCCGATTGCCACGACGCGCCGAACTGATATCCGCGAAAACCTGACGCCTATGGTGGTATCCGGGACGCACGCCGTCGACATGTGCATGTGGCTCATGGAGGGTAAGAGTCCCGTCTCGGTGTACGCGCAGTCCTCGGACAAGGCACTTGGAGATATCGGCACAAAAGATGCCACGTTTGGTGTGTTTACGATGGACGACGGCACGATATGGTCGATGAACATCAGTTGGGCACTGCCGATCGTGTGGCCGGGCGCTGTGTACGGGCTAGAGATCGGGATCGTCGGGACGACCGGTGTGATCGATATCGAGGACACGCATCGTGACACCGTGGTAGCGTCCGAGACGCCCCAGGGGGCAGGGTACAGCCCGGACGGCTTTAAGCCGGAGGTTCTGCGCCACGTCGATTTCATGACCAGCTACCCGCCGGGCGACATGTACGACGGCCAGCTCTGGGGCCCGATGCGCGAGGAAACGAATTCCTGGTACGCGCGGGTCGGTTCAGGTATGAAGACGCACCACGCGACGGCGGCGGACGGACATCGCAATCTGATGTTGACGATGGCGATGGATCTGTCTGCGGAACGGGGTGAGCCGGTGTCACTGCCGATAGACCCGGCGGAGTTCAGGAGGTAGAGCGCGGATTGGGTACACGGTAAGGATGTGGTGTTGGGTGGATGACCTCACCCCGAGATTTCCGGAGGATCGCGACTAGCGGGACGGTATCCGACACGTTCGCGCCGTTTCCGCCTGTGTTGAACTCCTTTACCCTCGCCCTCTTTTTTTGGTCCCGCAAGGGGAGACTCGGCATACATGAATGGCCAGCATCGCACTGGCTGTAGGGCGTGGGCAAATATATTTGTGGGTGGGGCGCTGCCCGCTCATCCCCGCTGCCGTGACGGTCCGTAAGTTAACTTTATCTACCTCTTGATGATGCAGGGATGCTTTTTATGGTTCTTACCTTGTATACAATCCTTAGGTTATGAGAATTGATGTACATGCACACTTCCTTCCCGAGAGTTGTTCCGAACTCATGCCGTCGGGATCAGGCCGCAATCCCTTTGGGCCGGCCGCCAATCTGAAGGATGATCCATCGAACCTCGAATTCCGGATGCGTAAGATGGACGAGCGTGGCGTGGATATCCAGCTTGTGTCAGGGCCTAACTGGCTTCAAAACGCCGACCCTGCTCAGTGCGCTAGGCTTAACGACGCCGTCGCCGAGGCGATAGACGGGAACGACCGTTTCATCGGCCTCGCAAGCGTCCCGATGCAGGAACCTGAAACGGCTGCGGCCGAGCTTGAGCGCTGCGTGAAAGAACTGGGGATGCGTGGGCTCGAAATGCTCACCCACGTGAACGGCGAGAATCTGGATGGACCACGATTTGCTCCCCTCTATCGAAAAATGGAGGAGCTGGACGTTCCTGCTTTTATGCACCCGAACAATGTGCTCGGCGCTGATCGTCTCGGCTCGTACTTCCTGAACAACCTGATCGGCAACCCGACGGACACTTCTGTGGCGGTCGCGAGTCTGATTTTCGGCGGCATTCTCGCCGAAATGCCGACCCTCAAGTTCGTGTTGTCACACGGCGGAGGCACCAGCCCGCATCTTCGCGGACGATGGGAGCACGGCTGGAGGCAAGGACTGGTAGAGACACCAATCACACGACCGCCTTCGGAGTATTTTCGGCTGCTTTACTTCGACACGATCACACACAGCGTCCCGCTGCTGAACTATCTCGTGGAGACGGTCGGCACAGATCGCGTGATGCTCGGAAGCGACTATCCATTTGGGATGGGTGACTACGCTCCAGAAGAACAGGTCGCGGCTCTACCGCACTTGACGGACGATCAGAGATCGGCGATCAACAGCGAGAACGCCATACGCGTGTTTGGGCTGGATCTCTAAACCTGTAATCGACGGGGAGGCATGATATGGCGACTACAACTGGTATCGACAGCAGGGAAGAACTACGCCGAGCTGCGGTGAAACACCTCTGGATGCACAACCGGGGCTGGTCTGAGATGGCTGAGCGCGGCGAGCCGGTCGTTATGACCGGGGGAGAGGGCGTCCACGTTACGGACAATACCGGTAAACGGTGGCTGGATGTGAACGGCGGCTATATGTCGGTGAACATCGGCTACGGCCGTACCGAGGTCGCAGACGCTGCTTACGAGCAGATGAAGTCGTTGGCCTACTTCCCGCAGGCGACAACCACTGAGCCTGTGGCGCGTCTGGCCCAAAAGCTCGCCGAGATCACGCCGGGCGACCTGTCACGCACTTTCTTTGTCAGCGGCGGCTCCGAGGCCAACGAGACGTCGATCAAAATCGCTCGGGCCTACCAACAGCGCGTGGGCGAACCCGGTCGCTACAAGATCATCAGCCGAAAGGCGTCGTATCACGGCGCGCTTGGGCTCACGACGTGGCTTGGCGGGCCACCATCGGGAAGCACACGGTCAGATTACGGACCCGAATTCCCGGGGATGATATATGTGCCGCAGCCCAACCCGTACCGCTGCGAATATGGTGGACAGACGCCGTCTGAGTGCGCCGAACTATGTGCCAAGGCTGTCGAAGACGCCATCCTGTTCCACGGCCCCCAGACGGTCGCTGCGATGATCGCAGAACCGGTCAGCGTTCCGGCATCCGTGGCGGTTCCGGGTGACGAGTATTGGCCGATGCTCCGAGAAATATGCGACCGCTACGGAGTGATGTTGATAGCCGACGAAGTGATCACCGGATTTGGGCGCACTGGAAAGATGTTTTCTGTGGAGCACTGGGGCGTAATTCCGGACCTGATGTCGGTCGCCAAGGGAATCGTATCAAGCTACATGCCGTTGGGCGGAAGCATCGCACGAGAGTCGATCGCCGACGCATTCGCGGGCGGTGACGAGAGCCGATTCCTCCAGCACGTCCTTACATTTGCCGGACATCCGGTGCCGGCGGCGGCGTCGCTTAAGAACATTGAGATTCTTGAGTCGGAACGCATGGTTGAGAATTCTGCCGAGGTGGGAGCGTACTTCCTGGAGGGACTCCGTGAGCTTGGGGCGAAGCACCCAATGATCGGGAACGTCAGCGGGCTTGGCCTGCTGGTGGGTATCGACCTCGTGAAGGATCGGGACACGAAGGAAGCATTCCCGAAATCTGCGAAGGTGGCCGAGCGCCTCATCGGAGAGTTCGAGAAGCGTTCGCTGATCCTCCGTCCGTCTGATACGTCAATAACCATGGGCCCGCCGCTGTGCATCACACGCGGTGAAGTGGACGAGATCGTCACCGGAGTCGATGAGGCTCTGGGCGAAGTGGAACGACAACTGGCGGTCCGCGCTGACTAGAGAGTTTCGGCCGGACTTTTTATGGCGATAACGTCCCGAGGTGCTGGCGAAACAGCGCTGGTGAAGCGTCGAGGCCTGTACAACGGCTGGTATATCGCGCTATTCGCGTCGCTTGCCAGCGGACTGACGATCGGCACGTCTAACTACGCCTTTGGCGTATTTATTGAGCCACTTGAGAATGAATTTGGCTGGTCTCGTACACAGATCAACACGGCCCTCGCGTTTGGCGTGGCGTCTGCGTTGATATCTCCGTTAATTGGTCGGTGGCTGGACAGATTTGGCTCGCGACCGGTGATGGTCGGATCTCTGGTGTTGGTGGCCGCAGGGTTCTTCATATACGCCGGGATGACGACGTTGTGGCAGTTCTACGCCGCCAGTTTTCTCATGTACCTGGGATTGCCCGGAGCCACGATGATCCCGAGTGGCCGGCTGATATCGATCTGGTTTGCCAGTACACGCGGCCGGATGATGGGGTTCGTCACGGCGGGCAATAATCTTGGCGGATTGACGATGGTGCCGCTTGCTGCGCTGGTCGTCGGAATGTCTGGCTGGCGCGGGGGTTACCTCACGTTTGGCGTAGTGATACTTGTGATAGCTGTGCTGGTTCTCTTATTCGTGCGAGATAGCAAGAGTGACGTGACCGCAGCCAGGGCCAAGCGGTGGGCGCCGGGTGAGAGCGACGATGATGGACCCGACGCCGCTGTTGGCTACTCGCTGGGCGATGTTCTGCGCATGAAGACGTTCTACTTCTTGACCGTTGGACATGCAGTTCCTGCCTTTTCGTACAGCGTCGTGCTCACACAGCTGATCCCGCATCTTGAATCGCAGGGCATTTCGAGCGGGGCGGCGTCAACGGGTGTCATGCTTCTCGCGATATTCGGCATTGCGAGCAAGATCATATTTGGACGCCTCTCGGAGACGATTACCGCTCGGTGGGCGATGGCGATCAGTCTGGCCATTCAGTCGGTGGGGTTGCTGCTGTTGATAGTCGTCGGCGGATCTAATGCCGTGTGGATCGTTATTGCGTTCTACGGAATGGGCTTTGGAGCCATGGGAGCGTTGATACCCCTCACAGTTACCGAGGCGTACGGTATGCGTCACTTCGGTAGCATCCTAGGGGTGACCAGTATGGCCGGCGTGATACCGATGGTCATCGGACCTCCGATGGCAGGAATTGTGTTCGACACCTACGGGAACTACGACGTGGCGTTCGCCACCATGGCCGTGATGTTCGCGATTGGTACACTGGCGATGGTGCTGGCGCGACGCCCCGCGCCACCATGAAGCACGGTAGCCAAGGCTTAGCTAGACTGGCCTTGACGTAATATCGCTGGAAATCGCCCGCTTCAAGAACTGGCCGTCTCCGGGTGAGCCGAGTAGCTGTCCTTTGTCCACGACAACCTTGCCCCGCAAGATAGTCGTGATCGGCCAACCGGCGATGTCGAAGCCCTCCCAGATGCTGTAATCGTTCATGTGGAGGTCGTCCGCTGTCAGCTTTCGTTTGATTGACGGATCGATGATGGTGATATCTGCATCACTGCCTGGTGCAATCGCACCCTTTTGAGGGTACATGCCAAAGATCCGGGCCGGGTTGGCGGACGTGATGTTCACAAACTGTTCAAGCGACATGCCACGGTTTTCGACACCCTCGGTGTAGGCGATACCGACCCGCGTTTCTATGCCGTTGTGCCCTCCGGTAACATCCGCCACCGTCTTGAACCGTATCTTCTCCTCCCAGGTCGTCGCGACAAGGTCTGTGGCGACCGTAGACAGCGTCCCATCGACGAGCGCCTGCCAGAGCGCCTGACCGTCCGCCTCGTCCTTCAACGACGGGTAGGTGTGGTATTTCATGCCGTTCTCTTCACGGTAGTTGGCGGCGCTGAAGGAGGCGTAGTTGTGGAGCGTTTCGCCGTAGACGGGCATTCCGGACTTCCTGGCCCGGGCGACTTCCTGAATACCCTCGATTGCGCTTACATGGACGAAATAAATTGGGCAGGACTTTAGTTCAGCCAGGCGAGTCACTCGTCGAAATGACACATCCTCGGATTCACGCGAGTGGACCTCGTTCATGTGCCACCACTCGTAGTTGCCCTCGGCCTCGGCGCGCTCGTAGTTGTAGTGCACTATCTCGTCGTCTTCTGAGTGCACCAGCAAGATACCGCCGCTGGAAGCCACCTGCTCCATGATTGAACCAAGTCGTCCGAAATCGGTCTGCCGGTCCTCCATCTGCGGGCTTGGAGGGCGGATGCTGGTCGTAAAAATCTTGAAGCTGGGTATTCCTGACTGCACCAGTTCCGGGATCTGGCCAATGTCCGTTTCACTTGCCCGGTGACCGAAGATCGGGTGGTACGCGTAGTCGGTGTAGCCTTGACCCTTCCAGCGTTCCGCCGCCTCGTCCACGGCGTGCAGAAGGTCATGGCCGGGGACCTGCGTCGCAAAGTCCAGCACTGTAGTGGTGCCGCCGAAAATAGCTGCCTTGGACACCGGTTCGGCGCCGGACCGTTCAGGTTGACGTGGCCCGCCGATATGGGCGTGGGATTCCACGCCTCCAGGGACGACAATCATTCCGGTGGTATCTATGGTCTGGACGGCCTCAAAACCTTCGGCTCCGGGGAGTGTGACGGCGGCTATAACGCCGTCAGTGATGTGGACGTCCATAAGACGTGCGCCGGATGGCGTGACAACGGTTCCACCGGAGAGAGTGATGTCCAGCATGGATAATCCTTCGAGCCTCGGGTTCAGGGTCGTTGAGGCCGCAGTTTACATCTCTCTAGCGGTTCAACCTGTCCCGTTCTCGGTTTGCGGCTGATGCGAAGGCGTTAGCCTCAGCGATGGCGGTCTCGCTCTGCCGGATGAGGGCATTCGCCACATCGGTGGTCGGTACAGGCAGTTCAATCTGCCGACTCATCTCCTCAAAGGCCTGCACAGCGAAGCCCATACCTACGTTTGAGCTTTCGAGAAGCTGAGTGACGAGGTCGTAATGGACCTTGAAATCGGTCAGCGGTTCCTGGGCCTGCCATCGGAATCGAAGTGCGTTGAACTCAGCTGCGGCGATTCTGAGTTCGGCAAGGCGCGTGCTGATCGCCAACTCTGCCGGTCCTTCACTTGGATCAAACGATGGCCCAGGTCCAAGTGCGGTCTGCGTGGTGGCGTGTTCCGTAATCACTTCGCCAGACACGTCCCAGTACTCGTCATCGTTGCCGGAGCTCGAAATTGAGCATCCAACAATGGAGACGGTGCCGATCAGCAGGAGTACAAATAAGAGAATTTTTAAATGCATTGCGGTTTAAACATTATAGAAGATCTGGTTTGTACGTTGTTGATATGAGGACAACCACTGGGTTGTCGGATTATGCGGAAGCCCGCCGTTAGGTTGTAAGAGATATCAGGATTACAGTAGCCCAGATACTCGGGGTTAAATGGGAATGGGAACTCGATTCCCACTACAAGTCTCTCCCAGTGAACAGAGGCCACGCTTATTTTTGCGGTGTGGCAAGACGAAAATCAGGGCGAAATTACTGTTCCCGTTGCGTTTCTCTGCAATCCATGACGCCTTGAATGAACGCTTACATGATTAC
>JAPKBN010000103.1 GCA_026421215.1 Dehalococcoidia bacterium | reverse complement strand
CTTTAATTCATGGTGGCATCCCTACTATCGCGAGAGCACTCTGCACTCAATGCAATCGGTCACCAAGAGCGTCGTCTCTGCGGTGATCGGGATTGCTGTTGGCCGGGGAGAGTTTCCAGACCTCGATACGCCGGTGCTTTCATTCTTCGAGCCGGGCGAGGTCGCGAATGTCGATGATCGCAAAGACCGGATAACGTTGCGACACTTGCTTACGATGTCGGCAGGGCTCGATTGGGACGAGAACCTTCCCTACACTGATCCAGACAACACATTCACGATCATGGCACTTAGCAAAGACTGGGCGCAGTTCACCATCGATAGACCAATGGCAGAGAATCCGGGTGAGGTTTTTCAGTACAACAGCGGCGCTACGCTTATTCTCGGTCAGGTGTTTCGATTAGCCACGGGAATCGACCTCGAAGAGTATGCCGTGAAACACCTCTTTACACCGCTCGGTATTGACGACTACTTCTGGAAGCGTACGCCGTCGGGACTAGTGGATACGCAGGAAGGTCTTTACGTTACTTCTCGTGACATTGCCAAGATCGCTTACCTTTTCCTGAAGCGTGGACAATGGGATGGCGAACAGATCGTACCGGGTGAATGGGTGAGGGCGTCTGTTGAGCCGAGCCTCAGCGTAACGGATGACCACAGTGTCCAATATGGCTACAAGTGGTGGCTGACTCACTATGAATACCAAGGGAAGGACCTCGTGGCGTTTGCCGGCTCTGGATTCGGCGGTCAGTACCCGATCGTCTTGCCTGAACTTGATATTGTTCTGGTTTTTACCGGATGGAATATCCACTCGGATCGTCCAAGCCTTAGCACGCGGGAAGCGATCAATCGGATTCTGGAAGCCGTCAAAGAACCGTGAACGCTGATTCTGCTAAGAGAACGTATTCGTTGCCAAGATTACTTCAAAGTGGTCGTCTTGACTGACTGCTGCTGGCCGAAACCAGTCTTTCATCTTCAGTCATCTGCATCGCGAAGTATTTTAAGGACACCCATAAATTCTTGATGCTCAATCTGCGGAATTTACCCAAAAGGACCGCTAACTTTATGGGTGCCTCAAACAGTGATCATCTACCTGCGCAGGTCCGACCACGGTTCCGCTGACGATTGTGGGGCGGCCCTCGGCGAATCCGTCTCGTCAATTCACGCATAATTAAAGTAACTGTCACGCGAGCTGTTGCGGGTATCATGAACCCCCATCCAGACCATGAGCGCGAGGCTACATCATGAGCAGAGTTTTTTCGGTCCACGTGGCGATGCTGTACCTGTGCTGCATCGGCGCGGTACACGCAGACTCGTCGACCCACGCGTTTGTACTGGGATCGATCGAAGCAGAGGCGGGGACGACAGCTTCCGGCTACCTGGAGGTGCCTCGAGGGGTAGATCAGGCTACCCGCATTCCGGTATCCGTTATCCACGGTGCTCGTCCTGGTCCTACTCTGGCGTTGGTCGCCGGTACCCATGGGTACGAGTATCCGCCTATCACCGCACTGCAGCGGCTGAGGGGGTCACTGGATCCTGCGAGGCTCTCCGGCACCATCCTCATGGTGCACGTGGCCAACCCGCCCTCATTCTTGGGTCGAACCATTTACACCAGTCCTGTAGATGGCAAGAACCTCAACCGGGTGTACCCGGGAAAACCCGACGGAACGATTAGTGAGCGAATCGCCCACACCATCACTACCCAGGTCATTGAGCGGGCCGATTATCTTGTGGATATGCACGGGGGTGACGGCAACGAGATTCTTCGCCCTTACATCTACATGCCGGTGACCGGCAACGGCGAACTGGATGCGAAAGTCCGCGGCATGGCCCTGGCCTTCGGCCTGGACCATATCGTCATTGATCCGGCCCAGCTGGCCGATCCGGCGGCCTCGGTGTTCACCGACCAGACCGGGCTGAGCCGTGGCATCCCAGCCATTACCACCGAGACCGGACAGATGGGTTCCAACGATGACTACTGGGTGGACCTGGCCCGGGACGGCGTCATGAACCTGATACGCCACCTGAAGATGATTGACGAGAAGGAAATTCCGAACCAGGGCGTGGTCTGGCTAAAAGACTATGAAGTCATTCGTGCCCAGGCAACCGGCGTGTTTCAAGCCTCGGTTCGGGACGGCTATGCCGTCGCGGAGGGAACGTTGCTAGGCGAACTACTAGACCTGTTCGGGGAACCAATCATGGACATTCGAGCCCCCTTCGCCGGCGTGGTCAACTACGTGGTGGGCACGCCCCCGGTGAGCGAGGGAGAGCCCCTGGCGATGATCAGCAAGATTGCCGAGTAGATGCACCCATTGAGCGTAAAGTCTGGCACACGAATAGAGAGGTTCTTTATCCGCAACCACCGGTCAGCCCCTACATCTCGGGAGGATGTAGCGCACCTTATC
>JAPKBN010000102.1 GCA_026421215.1 Dehalococcoidia bacterium | reverse complement strand
TTAAGACCTCCAGGTGATCCAGACTTCACTGCAAGGGGGTAGGAGCAGGGCTTGCTCCGACTGGCGCCTGTTACACGACTACGCTACCAATTGGGCGTGACGTAATTATTGTCATACTGAGACTGAAGTGAAGGATATTCCGGTCGGCAGAGCGCAAGTCGGTCCGCCGCGCTGAAGTCATCCTCCAGCCAGATTGTTCGTCAGACGATCTTCAAAATGATGATCGGCCGGAAAGCCCGCTAACAACGCAATGGGATACCGGTCTGGAGATTCCCCGCGTGTCGGCTTCGGAATCAAAAACCTTGCGTCTAGCCGCACGAACATGGCTCATAAAGCTCACATCCGCTTCCGACTAATCCGAAAACTCGGCCGCGAAAAGACCCAAAACCTCAAGCATCTTTGCCGGAATTCCCGATGTCGTCCAGGTCCAGTGTGTCGATGAAGTCCTTGAAAGCCGACATCCGCTCTATCTCGCTGTCGGTGGGCGGACTTCCGACCGATTCTGACCCATCTCTGTCTCCGACCACAGCCTTGCCCGTTTCGGCATCCATATGCACGCCAGCGCGGTCCAGCACGGAATCCTCGGCGAAAATCGGTACCTTGGCCCGTACTGCAAGGGCAAGTGCGTCAGAGGGACGTGAATCAACTGCGATCGTCTTTTCGGACGCGGTCATCACTATCTTGGCGAAGAAGGTTTCTTGATCCAGTCCGGATACAACTATGTGATCAATTACTCCGCCCAGATCTCCGATCAGGTGATGCAATAAATCGTGCGTCATCGGGCGCGGGGGCGTCATGTCTTGCAGCTTTAGGGCTATAGCCTCAGCTTCGGGCTGTCCTATCCAGATAGGCAGGAACCTCTCAGCGTCCTTCTCTTTGAGAATAACGATGCGCGAGTAGTTCAGAAGGCTTACTCGAATACTATCGATGACCATCTCACGCATGATCTCGCACCCTTCAACTTTGGTCGATTATCTGTAAATCGGCAGTTTGGAACGTTGATTTCCGGCCGGCGCCAATATTGAGCCAACTCCGCACCACCACACTACTGTCCGTACATTAGGGGCGTAATCACAGGGGTGTCAACGATGTTGCGGCCCAGCTACACCGGTGCTACCCCTACGTCGCCGACTCGGAACCGGATACTTGCGAACGTATCCGTCGATCGACCTGCCTTCTAGGAAGCATCACCCGATGCCCACAACCTGCGCAGCGCAGGCCGATATCCGCGCCGATGCGGTAAATCGTCCAGTCGTTAACGCCACACGGATGCCCCTTTTTAAGGGTAATACGGTCCCCCACTTCAAATTGGACCGCTTCTCCATCCGGCTGGCCTGCTGCGCTGTTCACTACTAGCTCTTCATTTCCCGGGCCTCGTTGATCTGATCCCTCAAGCTCTCCGCCGCTTCGCGGGCCGCGCCCGCAAACTTCCCTTCCTCTTCGGATGCGTAGATTATGCCGCGTGAAGAAGAAATCATCACCCCACGCCCTTCTGTGTTGACCCCAGCCCGCGTCGCCGCTTCCACATCTCCACCCTGCGCCCCAACGCCCGGAATGAGGAACGGCATGTCTGGATGCTGCCCGCGTAACTCCGCCATCTCTCCAGGATACGTGGCTCCTACAACAATCCCGACGTTGCCCCGGGTGTTCCACTGTGAAGCGAGTCGTGCCGTGTGCTCGTACAGCGTCCCCTCAACACCACCATCGGTCATCTTGAGGTCCTGTAATTCCGCAGCACCCGGGTTTGATGTCCTGCACACAATGATCGCCCCACGGTCTGCGCGCTCCGTAAACGGTTCGATCGACTCGCTGCCGAGGTAAGGGTGCAGCGTCACCGTGTCGAAATCCCACACGTCAAACATCGCACGGGCGTAAGCCGCCGCGGTGGAACCAATGTCCCCGCGTTTGCAGTCGCCGATCAACAAGATGTCGGGGGCAACGTTCTTGATGTGCGAAATCGTCTTCTCAAGTGCCAGAAGTCCATCCATGCCGAGCGCTTCGTAGAACGCCAGTTGCGGCTTGTAGGCGCACACAAGGTCTTTGGTGGCGTCAACTATGGCACGATTGAACTCGGCGACGTCGCTGATGGCCATTCGCCGTGGATCGGGGTCAAGGCCGACGCAAACCAGCGACCCGCTTGAGTGAGCCACGGTATCCAGTTTTTCGACCCATCCAGTCATGCGAAGTAATCTTTCTTGACTTGGTAGCTTACTGGCAATTTGCCAACCCACTCACGGATCGGCCTTTTCGAGAATATAGGAGTTGTGTACTCGCTGGCGTGCGAGATCGCCTATCAACGGAAAGTTGCATGATGAATTCCGGATTCCCCCAATGACACCAACGATGCCAACAACACCTACACATGCGTTGGTTCGCTTCCTTTATGAACGCCTGTACGCG
>JAPKBN010000048.1 GCA_026421215.1 Dehalococcoidia bacterium | reverse complement strand
GGGGAGAAAGCACGACTGCCCCCGGCGGCAACAACAACAACACAACCCCGCCGCCCGCTACTCCTGTTGCGACTTCGATCGCTTTGTCGACGAACAGCGTCAGAATTGTTGGCAAGAATGTTGAGAAGCAGGTAACTGCCACGGTTCAGTCCCAGACTGGTCAAGCGATGAATAATCAGACCGTGACCTGGTCATCGTCCGATGACGCAGTAGTGACAGTGTCATCCAGCGGTGTGATTACCTCCGTCGAAGTAGGATCAGCAACGGTCACAGCGACTTCGGGTTCAATTACCGGCCAACTCTCCGCGGAGGTGGTGATTCCGGCCATCGCTGTGACGCTGGGTGATTCGGTGGCTTCGAGCATCGCAGCCGATCAGCAGATTGTACTGCCTATCCTTGTCGATATGTCCAAGGCGGAGGGTGTGGACCTTGCCAGCCTCCAAGTGACGTTGGAGTGGGATCCAGGGATTGTGGGCTTTGTGGAGGCCGCTGCCGGTCCTTTCGGATCGTTGACGTCAAACGATACCGAAGTGGCAACGGGTACTTACATAATGAATGTGTTCAGTGGCACGGGAACAAAAGAATCTTTTACCGTAGTCACCCTGACGTTCAAGGGCGTCTCATTTGGAGCAGCAGACATCACGCTTACAGTTACGACCGCTGGTAGTGAATTGGGCACAACAGTTCTTGATTTAGTTACAACTCTCGGACACTCAGTGACGGTGAGCAGCTGATGGTTTATGCAACGGATACTAGAAAGCATGCGACCCGCAGAAGCAGGATTTGGGTCCTCGCCGCGATGGCTGTCGCTGCCTGCACGAACGGGGACATGCTGGTGGATACATCACCAGACACACCCGACACATTCGGTCCGTTCTTGGTACCTGGTGTCCACGCCTCGTTATTGACTGGTTCACACACTGCCGGTCAACAGACGGTGCAGTTGATCCTAGATGGACGCGATATTGACTTTGCGTCTTATCAGGGATTTATAGAGCTCAATGACCTCGGGATGCGGCTGGTATCTGTCGCTGTGCCGGACACCGATACGCATATATACAATCTGGAGGCAGCGAGCACCGGACTCCCGATCGTGGGGCTTGCCGCTAACGGCTTCGATGAACCGGTATCGATCACGCTAAACATCTCGACCCCCAGAGAGTTAAGGCCCGGCGACATCGCTGTGCACTTCAACGTTGTTGCCAACAGGGCCGGTGCTGATATTTCGCCGACTCAATTCTTCGGGGCCACTGAGCTGGGCGAGGTCACCTACGCCATCGAAGAAGGCATCGCAGAGGTGATGGCTGACTCTGATCCTATCTTCCGTGCCGAGCGGTCGACGATCGCTCCCGCTGATCCAATTCCGAGCCTGAATATCATTAACATCGCGATCGGTGATTCCACGCGATTGATCCTGGCGCCGAACGACTCGATCACGCTGGACTTGAACGTCGATATGGCGAACGTCGACACACTAGACCTCGCGAGTTTGCAGCTCGAAATGCGTTGGGATTCGGAAACGCTCATTTATCAGTCCTTCACTCCCGGCCCGTTTGGCGAGGTCGCCGCGAACGACGAGAACACTTTCTTCAGCGGGGAGTTTTCGGCCAATATAGTCTCCTCGAACGGCAGCAGAAGTTCCTTTACTGCGATGTCTCTCAACTTTATCACAGGCGCTGCGGGGGCCACGGTACCCCGACTCGAAATAGAATCGGCGGGTAACGAGGATGGAGTAGATATCCTATCGCGTATCGGGGCTAGGACCATATCGATCTGTGTCGATTCTGGTGGCTTACTCGGTGACGTCAACGGGGACCAACTGCCCGCGACTGCGCCGGGCGCTGAACCCGATACAACGGCGGTCGCGACGCCGGGCGTGACCGACGTGATGGACACCCAGCAAATCGCACGGTGGCTGGTCGATCTTGAGGTGCCAGTGCTTTCTAGGATGCGTTCCCACGGTGATGTGAACGGTGACTTCAAGACCAATATTGTTGATGCACAGCAGATCGCACGTTATTCGGTTCGGCTACCGGTCGATTATTTCATCGGTGAAGAAATTGTACTCGACTGTAAGTATCCGTTGAGTGTGGGGACACCGTCTCAGAAATTGCCTACCGCATTGGTTCAGAAGGACTACGAGTTTCAGTTCGAGTCGGCAGGTGGCGCGGGTGACGTTGAGTGGGGGATGGACTATGAAAAGCGAGCGCACCCAGACGGATTGTGGCTGGAAAACGAAACTGGAATACTCCAGGGCCAGCCGCAGGAGGGTTCGGAGGGCTCATACACTTTTTCAATTATCGTCGGAAATGACTCCGAGGATTGGGCTCGGCGGCAAGAAGCATCTCAATCGTTCACAATTGATGTTTTACCCCGAACTGAAATTGTGTTTGACACCCTCGTGTTTACTGAGGTGGTGGCAAGTAACGAATTCGAACAAGGTTACTGGATTGCGCCGCGGGGGCTTGTGGATTCCATATACAATGTCCCACTCACTGCGATCGGAGGCGGTGGCGACTATACCTGGGAGGTTGTGGAATGGGGTAGCGAACTTCCAGAGGGGCTGGAGATAGTCACCGACTCGATTACGGGGACATCCTCGATTACGGGGACGCCTACCTTCAGCGATTATGACTTGGATATTTATTTCCTGGCCACCAGTAAGCTCGGGAGTAGTTCCGAGCCTACGCGGATAGCAATGACTATCAGCGGACCACTGGTAAATGATATAAAAGAGCTCTGGCCTAGCGTAATTGGTGAGTATTATGCAAAGACAGACCGATGGTCCGACGAGTACCGGGAAGAATACGGTGAGCTGACCGCCCAAGGGGGAGATGGTGTGTACACGTGGTCCATCACGGCTGGTGCACTTCCGGACGGCCTAAACATGGTCTTGGACACGTTGGACCGGTATGAACCGCGATCGGATCCACGAAACTTTAGAACCCGGATCCGTGGTATACCGACTACTGCTGGTACGGATACCATCACAATAAAGTTGGATAGTGGTGATGGTCGGTCGGTGAGCACGGAATACATTTTGAAGACCCAGCGAAGAGCCGACAAGATTGAGATCCAGTTGGCCTCTGACACCTTGGTCACGACCCGCACCGAGTACGTAGATTTAAATATGACCGCACTGGGTGATACGCTCTTGCTCCTAGCGCGCGTCAGCGACGGAACGGACTTCAGGATGGAGGATGCACCCGTTACGTGGTTCTCAGCGGATACGGCAGTGGTTACGGTCGACTCTTTGGGACAGGTGGTCTCAGTGGGGGAAGGCTGGGTCAAGGTCACTGTGACCAGTGGTGCGAATGCAGATGATCCACTGTCGGATGGTGCGGTACGGCCGGATAACTATGAAGATCCTCTCTCGTCGAGCCTATATATAAATGTAGGGGTGGTGGCCGCATCGGTTACCCTCTCGGACTCACTACTGACCTTCTCCTCCTTCCAAGACAGCATCAAGATTTCGGGGGTAATAAAGGACAGTCTCGGCAACGTCATCTCTCAGACTAATCGCAATTTTTGGTTTTACACTGAGAATAGTCAGTTTGCCTACACGGATGACCAGCAAAAGGGAGACAATCCTTTGTTGGATGGGGAATCTTGGGTGATCGCTGGTTTTGAAAACGGCACAACCACGATTTATGGAGCCACGAACTCCCCCGAGGGTGATGTTGTTGGGTCATTGAAGGCCGTTGTCCAGCAAATACCGGTGAAGCTAGTAATCTCCTACTCACTGCCATCGGACCAGTTCACATGGAAGACCTTCCCGAGTGATTCGGTGATGGATTTCAGTTCCTACGGTGGCACCCAACCCCTCAGTGTGACCAACCATGATGACGCGAGTTTGAAACCGAGGGACGCGCGAGATTATGAAATCCGGGAGGAGGGCCTATCAGTCACGTGGTCATCGTCGGACTCAACAGTCGCCAAGGTCGATGATGCGGGTAAAGTCACTTCTGTAGGAGATGGTTCGGCCACGATTAAAGTGGAATCTGGCTCAGTCTCCGCGACAGTCGCTGTGACGGTTGGGCAGAGGCCATCCAAAGTTGAAATGACTGGGGCTGATGTCGTCTCCATTGAAAAGACGTCCGACCTTGAAGCCTATAAACAGGTGAGCTTCCCTGGACGAAGTGGAACGTCCCAATTGGTCGGTACAGTGCAGGACCAGGCCGGCTCAGTGATGTCTGAATCCACCATAGTCTGGTCATCGTCGGACACAACAATCGCCACGGTTTCGTCGACGGGGCTCGTGAGTGCTGTTGGGTTTGGACCGGCCACGGTCAAAGCGACTGTATACGACGTGGATGATTCGTCCAAAGCATTAGCAGCCGGCGAGGTAACGGTCGTTGTCAGCTTCAAATGGACTTCGGTCTCGGCCGGTAAAATGCATTCGACGGGAATCACGACGGACGGGAAAATTTGGGGTTGGGGTGGCAATTTCTCCAACCAAGCGGGGCTCCAGAGCGATGGAAATATCAAGACTCCAAAAAAATTCAATACCGATCTTACATGGACGTCCCTCTCCTCTGGTCAGGACAGCAACGCGGGCGTCAGCAGTGCTGGTGACGCTTATGTCTGGGGAAACAGAGACGGCATGGCTAACGGCGCCTTCAATGATAGCTCGACCCCGGTGCTGGTAAGTGGAGGATTAGTTTGGTCCACCGTTTCCGTTGGTACGCGCCACACGGTTGGGCTCACTACCGATGGGAAAGCTTACAGTTGGGGCATTAATTATGAGGGCCATTTGGGTGACGGCTCAAATGTGGATAAATCAAAGGACCCAGTACTAGTTATCGGAGGCCATACGTGGGCTTCGATCGTAACGGGGGACCATCACACTCTGGGGCTGACCACGGCTGGCGAGGCATATGCCTGGGGACGTAACGGAAACGGTCCGCTAGGGAACGGCACCATCGAACAGAACCCTCGCGAGGACGGCCCAGTGTTAGTTCTCGGAGGCTATACGTGGGCTCAGGTCGCAGGCGGTGGCGAAATGTCCGCGGGAATCACCACGGATGGCGATCTCTATACCTGGGGTTATAACCGCTACGGTCAATTAGGTGACGGCACAACAGACATTCGTGTCGCGCCAGTCCTGGTGAACGGAGGCCGTAAGTTTAGCTCTATCTCAGTTGGTGGTTTCTACATGGTCGGGGTCACTCCGGATGGCGATGCATATGCCTGGGGCCGCAGCCTTGGAGGTACTTTGGGTGACGGCGAGGATAGAAATCGTGGGGAGCCAGTGCTAGTAATCGGAAACCATAAGTGGAGTTCGGTTACAGCGGGTTGGTACCACACGCTGGGCGTCACTACTGACGGCGATGTCTACGTTTGGGGTAACAATGGTGACGGCCAATTGGGTGATGGTACAACCCAATGGAATGCTACTCCCAGGTTGTTGGTTCCCCGGATTATCGGGTGATTTGAATAGTAAGGCGCTACGTACTCAATCCTGACTTGTCCCCGGGGGCATTGGGCGATCTAATCGATCTCCCAGTCCCCGGGGGTGGGTCACGAATGCGGGAGCGAGAATTAGCCCTCAGTCCCTCCGTGGCACACCTCCGCGACTAACTGCTTAGCCCTGTGCGCCTCGTCCTGATTCGCCGTTATTCTTGGTTCGGGGCAGAATCATAGGTGCCACCCAATGGACTCCCTGCAGTGCTAGTGCTTTTCCTGCTCCCAACCCTGACTGCGTGCACGTCTTGGTGGGTGCGTAGCTACTCCAGTCCCGAGTAGAGGCAAGGCAGCCTGACCGTGCCCGCGTGACCACGGAGGATGGGACCGAATTGGAGCTAGAGAACCCATCGATCGAAAGTGATCAACTCGTGGCTTTGGGTGGTTTCTCAATCCCTTTCGCAGACATTGTCATCCTCGAGTCTCAGTACTTCAGCTCGGGCCACACTGTGCTAGGTGCTCTCGGTGGTGTGATTATGCTGCCCGTGGCCTCGGTGTTAGCCATAATCGCTGACTGCAACACAGCGGAGGCGACCATCCATGCTTGTCACCAATGAGGTTGCGAAAAACAGTAAGGCCCCGAGTGGGGCAGGTTTACGCAATGGCATTGAGATGTTGTCCCGTGGATGTTCAGATTTTCTACATTGCCACACGCAGATAGAGGATCCATTGCAGCGATCTCTGCGACTAGGCAGGGCGTCTCCGGCCCTGTTGTTTGTCCTCTTCGTGGGTTGTGGCGTGGCCTCTACGGAGTATGAAAGTTGCTGTGACACTCTGGATACTTGCCCTCTGCCCGGGGCTGGTGTCCGCATGGGAGGGTTCACAGGTAGTGGCGAGGACGCGCTCGCAACCCCGGTGCGGCGCTTGATATTGATGGGTGGCGGTGCGGAGGATGATCCAGCGAGTAGGAGCTTTGTGGAGTCAGCTGCGGGTGGGGATATCGTGATCCTTCGTGCTTCGGGATCCCTCACCAGCTATCCGTCCTATTTCAGCTCGAGCCTCTCGCCCGACCCCGCCCCAGCTAGTGTCGTGACTCTGCTCACGGATATCCCTCAGAAGGGAGCGGATCCTGCGGTTCTTTGCAGGCTTAGCAGAGCAGAGGCGGTTTGGCTGGCGGGGGGGCGCCAGTCCGTTTACCTGGGTTTCTGGCCGAGTGAACTCCATGAAGCGCTGGCTGACGTCTCGGAACGTGGCGGCGCAGTTGGAGGCACTAGCGCTGGAGCTGTATCGCTAGGTGAGGCAGCCTTCGATGCCAAACTTGGGACCGTCACTTCAGAGACAGCTTTAGAGAACCCACTTAGTGCTTTGGTTAGCGTCAGCTACCCGACTTTTGCGCAACCGGAACTGAGCGGCGTGCTCGTAGACAGTCACTTCAGGCAGCGCTCTCGGGAGGGGCGACTGCTGGCATTTCTGGCTCGATTTATTTCAGAACGAGACTATTCATCAGTTGTAGGGATCGGACTCGACGAACGTGTGGCCGTGATCCTGGAAAACGACTCCTTGGAGGTGTCCACACAGGGTCAAAATGGTGCGTGGTTCTACGAGCTGAGGGCACCGGTTTCCCTGACACCAGGATCCCCCCTGAACCTGGCGCACGTGCGTAGGATCAAGCTTGGCGCAGGGAGCCACCTGCCATGGCCGCTGGACTTTGACTCCTTGAATGCCGAGCAGATACATGTCGACGATGGTGTGGTAAAACTTGGGGCTCCCGGCTAGGTGGGAGAACCAACCTCGAGTAGGCCAGTATCGCTCTCAGTACCCGACCCACTCTCTTCTTTGCGCCGCGCAAGTCCGGCGCGTCCAAATCGACTCCCACTGCCGTCTGTCGCAACCACCTAGAACTGACAACGTTGGTGCATGGCTCTGGTTTGCGGAGAAAGTCCGCCTCCCCAGTGCCGGCAGTCACAGCGGCGGGGGTTTCACTTCACCCCGGAGCTATAACCAAGAGCCATGCACCAACTTGTCACTCGACCACTATAGGCTTCGTCGACGGACCAAATCGGGAAAGGACGTTTCCCAACCTCCGGTCGTTTGCTTGGAGGGTAAAGTGACCATGAACCGTCGGCCTAGGTTTTCATCCAACTGAGTTCGGGAAAGCATCCAACTAGGTAGGCGCCGGAGTCAAATACCACCGGGACGACTAGGCCTTAGTTGCCTGCTAAGCAAAAACAGTGTTTATGACGCTTTTGACAATTTGTCATAGACGAGTGCGACTGCGCCCCATGCAACAAGGAGTACGCCAACGCTGATCAGAGCTGGCATCATCTCTCGACGGCCAATAAGCACATAGTTGAAATCAACGAGTA
The DNA here is from genome assembly GCA_026421215.1 of Dehalococcoidia bacterium. Lineage (GTDB taxonomy): Bacteria > Chloroflexota > Dehalococcoidia > Lucifugimonadales > Lucifugimonadaceae. The sequence continues at coordinate 4,355 of JAPKBN010000048.1, read as the reverse complement.
GGATCTGAGATAGTGCGATCACCATCGCCGAGAACATCGTCTTACCGGTATTTTGGACGACCCAATCGAAGAACAGGATTGAAACGATCCAAAACACAACCGAAGCGGCAATCGTGTTGCTGACGACCGCGGCGAACGCTGGATCAGGCATACTCGGATTAAATAGGTTCTGGACTGCGAGATGCGTGATGACAGCACCGGTGACCGCGCCACCTAAGAGGGAGTTGATTCTTCCGATCATTGTTAGATCTCCTTTGGGTAGCGGGTCTGAGACCCACCAATCCCATATGAATAGAGCCAATTCGCCCGCTCATGGTGTCCCGGCAAACTGAACTTGGCAACTAAGGGCGTGCCGTCACGAAACCCGCTGAAACGAAACCCGCGCGAATGTATCGATACGCGCTTGACGGCCGCGATTCCAATTCCTGGGCGGGCATCAAGTGGATCTTGGGGCGCTTCGATCGGGGGTGCCTGAGTGAGCGATCTGTGGCAAGGCGGGCTCGATGAGTTCCGACTCGACCGGCCGTAAGGTCAAACTCAAACGGCATCTGGCCCGGTGGGGGCCGAGAGAATTCCTCTGATGTCGGTCCAGAGGGCATGGCCTTTGTGCGGATCCCCGGGTCGCGGGGTCCTTATCGATCCCCCCTGCTAACTTGCGATCTTTCCCCCGGATTCGGATGTTGCCCCCGTCCGATCTGTTCTGCCTGAGCAATCGACAGTGGGGCCAGCGCTATCCTCCGGGGTGCGTCTGAGTGGTTCGTGCGGTGGGGTGTCGACGTTCCTTGGGCCGATTGTAGCAGGTCGGTAGCCACCGGACGGAGGAGGAAGTGCCAATGGCGCACCGAGCACAGTTGGATCGACGAACGTTCCTCAGAGGTGCAGGTGCCGCCGCGCTACTCGGTGGCGCGAGACCAATTTCTGCACTGGATTTCTCAAGCGGATCTCTGAATCCAGGGTCACAGGTCGTCGACTTCGACGCACCCTTCGATCGTACGGGGACAGACTGTACCAAGTGGGACGGTGCGGTCCAAGATTACGGCGATGTGATCGAGTTCGGCATGGGCATCGCCGACACCGACTTCCGCACGGCGCCGTGTATTACTCGGGCGCTCGCAGAGCGTTGCGCCCACGAGAATTGGGGATACCTGCGCCGGCCCGCGAAATATGCCGAAGCCGTCTCGGAATGGAACCAGCGTCGGTACGGCGTCGAGATTGATCCGGGCGACCTTGTGTGGACTACCGGCGTTCACTCGGCGCTCATCGCGGCCCTCCAAACCTTCGCACCTCCGGGCACCCGCGTTCTCATGACGACACCCGTCTACAGCGGCTTCTACACTGATCTACGGTTTACCCGTACAGTGGCGGAGGACAGCCAGATGACGCTGGAAGACGGGCGTTACTCCATCGACTATGACGATTTCGAGCGACGGGCTGCCCGTTCCAACGTCTTCATCCTGTGCAACCCACAGAATCCGACGGGAAATTGCTGGTCACCCGAAGACCTCATGCGAATGGGTGAGATATGCCTGAGGCACCGCGTCGTGGTGCTCGCAGACGAGATCCATTGCGACTTCGTAAATCACGGCCAGACCTACACCCCGTTCGCGTCACTGCCCGATCGTGAGATAGTGAACAACAGCCTGACCTACAAGGCCGCAAGCAAGTCGTTCAACCTGGCCGCCATGAAGGTGTCCTGGTACTACTCGACGAACCCGGACCTCCTCGCTCGAGTGCGCTCGAACACGAGGGCCGACATGCCGACGCTCGGCCTCGTCGCCAATCACGCGGCCCTTACTGAAGGCGAGCCGTGGCTAGACCAGCTCCTTCCTTACGTCGATGCCAATCAGGACTTCGCCGAGCAATACATCCGGGACCACGTCCCCCACGTGACATACCGCAAGGCAGAAGGAACGTATCTGGCATGGCTGGACGTAAGCGAAGTCGTTGAAGCGATCGGCGCGAAGGATACCGCGACCCGAGAGAGCGTGGCCTCAGTTAACCCCGTAGCGCCAGAGGACGTCGTACAGCGCTGGTTCGCAGAAAACGCGGGTGTGTTCCTCGGGCCAGGGAACGACTACGGCACCGGTGGTGCCGGCCACATGCGGATGAACCTCGGGACCCAGAGACGGCGTATTCAACACGCCCTGGACAACATGGCCGCTGCGCTTGCGCAGATTTAGGCTGGAGAACTCATCATGGCAGGAGAACTCATGACTCGTATACGCACAGCGGTGTGCTTCGCCGCTTTTTCCTTAATGATTGTTGCTCCGGTCCACGCTCAGTTCCAGAACGTAGGCTCGATAGATTTTCCGACCTCCGTGTCGGGGGAGGCGCAACAGCACTTCCTGAGGGGTGTGGCCATCCTTCATAGCTTCGGTTGGAACGAGGCGATCGAGCAGTTCCAGGCCGCCCAGGCCATCGACCCCGACTTTGCAATGGCTTACTGGGGTGAGTCACTCGCGTACAACCATCCGCTGGTGTCGCAGATGGATGCCACTGAGCCCAACAAGACCCTTGAGCGGTTGGCGCCGACCCGGGCGGAGCGACTCGCGAAGGCACCGACAGATCGAGAAAAGGGCTTCTTGGAAGCGGTGGAGATTCTCTGGGGCGACGCGGATCATGTAGTCCGTCGCGTCGGGTACATGGAGGCGATGGAGCGGCTTTACGACCAGTATCCCGACGATCCGGAGGTAGCAGCTTTTTACGCCCTCTCAATGCTGAGTGCCGTCGCGGCCACGGGAGACCTCAGTCAGAGGTTGAATATTCGCGCCGGAACCATCGCGCTGAAGCTGACTGCGCAGAACCCCAATCATCCGGGCGCTGTCCACTATACGATTCACGCCTTCGACGACCCACTTCACGCGCCGCTCTCGCTTGACGCCGCCCACCGCTTTGCTGAAATCGCGCCTGCGGTGGCCCACGCCCGCCACATGCCGACCCACATCTTCATTCAACACGGCATGTGGGACTATGTCTCGAACCACAATCAGTCGGCCTACGACGCCGCCCGTGATCTATGGAGTCCTGGCGAGAGCCTTGGGGACGCGATTCATCCGCTGGACTGGGGTCATTACGGAGACCTGCAGCGTGGAGACTATGCCAGGGCTGAACTCTGGATGGCTCGCATTGATGCCATGTCCAACCAGGGGGGGTTCCTCGAGGGCGGAGCAAGAGGTGATGCAGGTGTCGCTCGAGCGGTGAGTACAAGCTCACTGCTTCAGGCCCGCTACATCGTGGAGACAGAGGAATGGGATGTTCGTCCGGTGACGGATGATGCGTCCGCCCACGAGTTGCTGGCCACAGGCCTTAGCGCCGCCCACTTGGGCGACCAGGCTGCACTCGCCGAGGTAGAACAGGCGCTGGCACAGCGAGTCGAGAACGGGGCGGGTGGCTCTGTCGAAATCATGTACAATCAGGTCAGTGCTCTGCTCCATGCTGGCATGGGCCATGCGGATGTCGCGACTGGTCGAATGGACGCGGCAGTCGAGCTGGTAGAGGCCATGGCGCCTCCGCGCGGCTCGGCAAATCCGGTCAAGCCGGTCTATGAGCTCTACGGCGAACTACTCCTCAAGTTGGATAGGCCGGCGGAAGCGGTAGAGCATTTCGAGATCGCGCTCGTTCGTATGCCACGGCGACCACGCGCGCTGTTGGGGCTTGCCCGCGCGCGCGCTGCAATCGGGGATGAGGCGGGTGCCGCGCAGGCGTATCTGACCTTGACCGAAGTTTGGGCGGGGCGAGAGTCGTTCGAGGGAGTGCACGAGGCCTTACAGTTTCTCGGGGAGCCTACGAACTGATCCGCGGTCGACCGCCGAGAGACTTCTCGGAACGCTGGCCGTGGGTGCTACTCATGTCAGGTTTCAAAATCGCAAGTCAGTCGGGAGGACCGGTAATACACCTCGACTGGAGCGAGGTCTAGAGGAGTGGCTGTCGGACGTATTTGCGTCAGCGCAGGAAGGTTCTGGGTCACCATTCCCAGCCTGATCACGGAACCTACTAGCGGCTTCGGCTTCTCTGTCCGAGCGTCGCTCAGATACTTAGGATGAATAACGGACGCTCAGTTCACACGATTAGACTAGGAGTCTCGGATGGCAGTGATGGTGTTACTAGACGTGCAGGCGAAGGCGGGAATGGGCGACGATCTCGTCGCAACTTTCACCGCCGTTCTTCCTGATACTCGCACGTTTGAGGGCTTCCTCGACGTGGTGGTCCACCAAAACCAGGATGACAAAGACAACCTCCTGCTGGTCGAGCGTTGGGTGACAAGGGCCGCCTTCGAGAAGTATTTCGGGTGGCGTCAAGAGACCGGCGTACTCGATCAGTTGGTTGCAGCATGCGCAGGACCACCAAGCATACGG
>JAPKBN010000014.1 GCA_026421215.1 Dehalococcoidia bacterium | reverse complement strand
GCTCACTGTTCAAACACGAACTGTACGACTGCAACTATCACAGCTCTCGATGAGACGGGCGACATGGGTCTAGGGTCATCGATCACCATCGGTGCAGACGGTCTAGGACTGATCAGTTACAGGGACGTCACCAACACTGGCATCAAGGTAGCTCACTGTTCAAACATTAACTGCACGGCTGCAACTATCACCACGCTAGACTCGACAAACGATGTGGGTGAATACACATCGATCACAATCGGTGAAGACGGTTTAGGACTGATCAGTTATCGCGACGTCACCAACGAGGACCTCAAGGTAGCTCACTGCGAGAACGCCTTCTGCGCACCGTACTTCAGGCGCAGATAACGCCCAGGTCTGAGTTACTCCTGATTGGCTAGACAGATCCGATCAACTCAGCGATACGCTCGCCGATCATCAAAGTCGTCTGGTTCGTATTGGCACGAATGCAGTCAGGCATGATTGAGGCATCTGCAACTCTAAGGCCGTCAATTCCATGGACCCGGCCGTACTGATCCACGACCGCCATAGGATCACGTTCAGGCCCCATCTTGCAGGTACCCGATATATGGTGCCCGGTCTGCGCCCGCCTCTTCATCCACGCGTCCAGTTTTTCGTCCGACTTCATATCCAGAGGCATCGGCTCGACAAGCTCGCCAAGAATCCCGTTGAATGACGGGCTTTCGGCCATCCTCATCGCAAGTTTGACCGCCTCGCGAAGTCTTACCACGTCTCGCTCGTCCGAAAGAAGGTTGTAGTTGAGCAGTGGTTGAACATTCGGATCGGACGACCTGAGCCGTAACGCCCCGGCCCCGTACGCGAGGTTCACCCGGCAACGCCAGCGTAATCCAAGCTCACCTGTAGGTTTTTCGGACCGTCCGTCCGAGATACCGATATCAAACGGCGTCGCGAACAAGATCATATCGTTTACGAGATCTGATCCCTGCGCGGTCCACCGCAGACACACCTGATCCGGAATTCCAAACGCGTCCGACGGGTAGTTATCAGCCAAACGATGTTCTACCCATACGGTCGGGTGATCGCGAAGGTTCTGCCCTACTCCCGGGAGATCCCTCACAACGGAGATGCCAAATTCCTCCAGTTGGTCCGCAGCTCCAATCCCGGAAAGCAGCAGGACGTGGGGAGATCCAACAGGCCCACCGGACAGGATCACCTCATCTGCCTCGATCGTAAACAGTTCGCCTCCGGACTCAACCTCTAGCCCGACGGCCCGGGCGCGGCTATTGCTGAGGTCAAACAGTACTTTGCGCACAATACATCCGCCCCGAATCGTCAAATTGAGCCTGGGGCGTGCCTCCGCGAGGTAGGTCACGGCGGTGGACATTCGAACACCGTCGTGATTGTTCAACGGCACCGGACCGACCCCGGTCGCGTCCGGGTTGTTGTGGTCCGGACAATCCGGGAACCCGGCATCTCGAGCCGACATGTAGAACGCCTCGGCCGCCGGCAACCATTCATTCCGAGGAAACCGACGGCTGTAGATCGGACCTGCATCGCCGTGGAAATCATCATGGAAATCCTGATCGGTCTCCAGCCTCCGGAATGCGGGAAGCACGGAACGGAACGACCAAAGATCGTTCCCCTGCGCAGCCCAAGCGTCGTAATCCTCCTGTGCACCGCGGAGAAAGATCTGACCATTGATAGCACTTGACCCGCCAACCACACGACCACGCGGTACATACATCGGTGGAGCTGTAGGTGTAGCCACCGCCGTGTAGTTCCAGTTGTGACGCTCACGTATGACCACATCCCCCGCGTGTGCCATGCCGTTACGTATTGGCTCCGGCGTTCTATCCAGGGACGAGTAGTCCGGTCCGGCTTCTAACAAAAGAACGGTGTGATCTCGGTGTTCGGAGAGCCTGGAGGCTAGAATCCCGCCGGCAGAACCCGCTCCGACGATGACCGTGTTGTAGTGCATGGCGGCACTTTATGCGACAACATATTCGGATTCCAGTTGCGCAAAGCTTACGTTTCTCACATTCCGCATCTAGGGCTTCGTCTTACGCTTCCGTCTACCCACCCTTTTGTAAGGGGTCTACTATTACCCTCGCGTCTGACGATATCGGCAATTCTGGCCCGTAACGAACGACGGTTCTAGCCATAGGAGTCACGATCATAGACTGGGCGGTCGCAGCACTTTTAAGCGCCGTTTTCTTGGCCGTCGTGACCATCACCGACAAGGTGATAATGACGGGAATGGGTCTGCGAGTACGCGGGTTTCTCCTTTTCATCGGATTTCAGACCCTGGTGACCGTCATAATCGTCGCCATAGTAAATCCGTTTCCATCGGCGGCTCTGGATGTGTATGTCCGTGGAATTGGCGTTGGCTTGATGTGGGGCGTCAGTGCGCCGCTCATGCTCTGGACCCTGAGCCGGGAAGAAGTGTCCCGAGTCACGCCCATCTCTCAGTCACACCCGTTACTGGTCGTGATATTCGCCGTCGTACTACTTGGCGAGAGCCTGTCTCTGGTGGAATCTATCGCCGCCGCCCTTGCGATCGGGGGGGCGATACTCGCTGCGCTGCGGTTATCTGAAGCTGGCCAGGTACGCCTAAGCGGATCACTCGCTTATCTTGGCGTTGCGGTGGTCATAATCGCTCTGGCTCAGATACTGCTTAAAACGGTGACAGATGACCTCTCCTTCTGGCACGCCCTCGCTCTACGTAGCGCGGGTATGTCTTTCATGCTTTTAGCCATAAACCTGAGAAAAGACATACTCGTCGATCTGGGTCGGTTCATGTGGTCCCGGCGTCAATCCACTGTGCTCGCCATCGATGCGGGTGCGGCGACCACGTCGATGGCCTTAATCACGTTCGCGATCGCCACCGGGCCTGTATCCCTTGCAAACGCCTTCGCAAGTACAACGCCGTTATTCGTATTTCTGGCCTCGATGCTGCTGGTGTGGAAAACACGGCTTCTGCGAGAAGAGATCGTTGACCGGCTTGCGGTGACCCAGAAACTGATTGCTGCGGGGATGGTGGTTGGCGGGCTTGTCCTGATAACCGTCGCCTGAAACCATCCTCAAAAAGCCGGATACGTTCGGAGGCAAACTCACCGTCACCTTCGGATAGGTGTCTTAATTACCTTGACGCCACGATTGGCTAGCCTTATGATTTTCGCCTGTCGAGGTGTGTCTGTTACGGATTGCCCACCCGTACATCCAAATTTATAGTTTCGAATTGAAGCGTCCGCGCGCGTCCGCGTAGGGCGTAATACGCGTTCACGCGCGTAAACACTTTTGGGACCTGTGCGGATACTCATGCGGGCAAACGGATAACACTTCGGTCTTTGAACACAGGGAGCACAACCACGAAACGGTCGTGGTTTCGAGAGCATCAGGAGAGTAAATATGGTCGTTGCTGACCTTCGTCCCAGTAATACTTTTTACAGGAACGTTAAGAGCTTCAACCACATTCAAAACATCGTGGACGTGCCGAACCTGATTCAGGTTCAGTTGCGATCATTCGAGTACTTCACAACGGATGGCCTTCGGGAGCTGTTCGAAGAGATTTCCCCGATCGAGGACTTCAGCGGAGGCCGTTTCGCCCTCGCATTCCTCGGGCATGAGATACGGGAACCAAAGTTCACCGAGCGCGAGTGCCGTACAAAGGAGATCACATTCTCCGCACCGCTTTACGTAACGGTAGAACTTGAGGTCAAGTCCGGCGACTCCGCCGGCGAGAAGAAGCAGCAGACGCTGTTCATGGGCGACTTACCGATGATGACGCGCAACGGCACGTTCGTCATTAACGGTGCCGAACGTGTTGTCGTTTCCCAGCTTGTCCGCTCACCTGGCGCCTACTTCACGCGTGATGTTGACCCAGCCAGCGGTCGTGCACTCAGCAACGCCAAGTTGATCCCGTACCGGGGCGCATGGGTGGAGCTTGAGACCAGTAACAAAGACCTTCTGTCGGTCAAAGTAGACCGCAAGCGCAAGACCCCGATCACGACCCTGCTCCGCGCACTTGGATATGGCTCCGACGAAGACATCAAGGAGCTATTCAAGGACGTAGACATCAACCCGGATCGTCAATTTATCGACGCCACCTTGGCGCGGGACACGGCCGTCACGAACCAGGACGAGGCTCTGGTTGAGTTCTACCGGAGGTTACGACCGGGTGAGCCACCGAGCGTGGAAAACGCAAAGGCGCTTATCGAGAGCCTGTTCTTTAACCCGCGCAAGTACGACCTCGGACGGGTTGGCCGCTACAAGTTGAACCGCAAGCTCGGCGACGAAGCGACAACCGAAGAGCGAACGCTGGTTAAAGAGGACATGGTCGCCCTGATCCGGCGCATGATCCGCATCAACAACGGCGAGGCCCGCGAGGATGACATCGACCACCTGGGCAACAGGCGGGTCCGGGCCGTTGGTGAGTTGATCCAGAACCAGTTGCGGATCGGACTCCTTCGTATGGAGCGCGTCGTCAAGGAACGGATGACAACGGAGATGGACCCGGCGACGACTACGCCCGCAGCTCTGGTCAACATCCGCCCTGTCGTAGCCTCCGTCCGAGAGTTCTTCGGTGGCTCGCAGCTTTCGCAGTTTATGGACCAGACCAACCCGCTGGCAGAATTGACGCACAAACGTCGCCTTTCAGCACTTGGTCCTGGAGGCCTGTCACGTGAGCGTGCCGGATTTGATGTCCGTGACGTTCACCACTCCCATTACGGCCGGATCTGCCCGATCGAAACTCCTGAGGGTCCGAACATTGGACTTTTGGGTTCGCTCGCCACATACGCACGCACAAACGACTTCGGCTTCCTTGAGACGCCATACCGCAAAGTGCTCCATGAGATGTCCACGGATAACCCAGACTTCGTCGGACATAACGTGCTCGAAACCCTCGTCGACCAGAACGGCAAAGAGCTGATGCGGGCCGGCGGTCGTATCCCGCGGCGTATGACAGAGCAACTTGCCGAGATGCCGGCTCAGACTGTAGGCGTCAAGGCGTTCGTCTCCGCCGACCCGAACGACGTGTCGTACCTGTCCGCCGATGAAGAAGAGACATACATCATCGGCCAGGCAAACACCGAACTCGATTCGAAGATGCAGATCGTCGGCAACCAGGCCGAGATCCGTGTCGGAGAGTCGTTTGCCCTTGAAAACCCGGCAAACGTCCAGTTCATGGACATCTCGCCGATGCAGATCGTATCCGTATCCACGGCACTGATCCCTTTCCTTGAGCACGACGACGCCAACCGTGCGTTGATGGGCTCAAACATGCAACGACAGGCGGTCCCGCTACTGAAACCGCAGGCGCCCGTGGTAGGTACCGGCATGGAGGCACGCGTTGCGCGTGACTCCGGACAGGTTGTGCTCGCTGAAGAGGCGGGGCTTGTCATCGAGTCGACCGGCCTGGAGATCAAGGTCCTGGGTGACGAGACCGGACAGATCATCGAGTACCCGCTGACCAAGTTCGTGCGCTCAAACCAGGGCACGTGCATCAACCAGCGCCCGATCGTAAACAAGGGAGACATCGTTGAGATTGGCCAGCCGATGGCCGACAGTTCCTCTACAGATCGCGGAGACCTAGCCCTTGGCCAGAACATCCTCGTGGCCTTCATGAGCTGGGAGGGTTACAACTACGAGGACGCCATCATCCTGTCCGAGGACATGGTGAAGGATGACCGGTTTACCTCCATCCACATCGGTAAACACGAGGCGGAATCACGGGAGACCAAGCTCGGGCCTGAAGAGATAACCCGTGACATTCCAAACGTTGGTGAAGACAGCCTGCGTGACCTTGATGAAGAGGGAATCATACGTATCGGCGCTTACGTCGAGCCGGGCGACATCCTCGTCGGTAAGATCACACCAAAGGGTGAGACCGAGCTGACCGCAGAGGAAAAGCTGCTCCGTGCCATATTCGGTGAGAAGGCACGCGACGTGCGTGACACCTCGCTGAAGGTTCCGCATGGACAGCGCGGCAAGGTCATCGACGTGAAGGTGCTGACCAAGGAAGCCGGGGACGATCTCCCCGCCGGCGTCACCAAGCTGGTGCGGTGCTGGATTGCACAGACACGAAAAATCACCGAAGGCGACAAAATGGCGGGACGCCACGGCAACAAGGGTGTGATCGCCAAGATCCTCCCGACTGAGGACATGCCTCACCTTCCCGATGGCACCCCTATGGATATCGTCCTCAACCCGATCGGCGTACCGTCCCGAATGAACCTTGGACAGGTGCTTGAGACACACCTGGGTTGGGCCGCCGGCACGCTAGGTTATGACGCCCAGACGCCGGTATTTGACGGCACCAGGGGTGTCGAGCTTGAGGACGCGCTCGCACGTGCGTGGATGGTCAACGAGTCTGGCGCCAAAGACCGGAGAAGGTTGGATGACTCGACCATCAACAAAGACGTGGTCAGCGCGTGGCTTGAGGAGCGCGGTCAGAATTACAACGAACTGTTTGACGAATCCAAAGAAGGCATCGCCAGCCAGGCGTGTCTCGGAATGTGGCTCAAAGAAAACAGCGACCTGCACGTTAACGGGCAGAGTCGCCAGGAGCTCATGGACGAGGCGAGGAAGCTGGAGAAAGCAACTCGCAAATCTGCGCCTGTGTTCGGAAAGATGGAACTCATTGATGGCCGGACCGGCGAGACATTCGACGGGCCGATCACCGTCGGCAGAATGTACATCCTGAAACTGATCCATCTTGTTGAAGAGAAAATCCACGCGCGATCAACTGGACCTTACTCCCTGATCACGCAGCAACCGCTGGGTGGTAAAGCCCAGTTCGGTGGCCAGCGATTCGGTGAGATGGAGGTGTGGGCGCTCGAGGCTTACAGCGCCGCGTACAACCTTCAGGAGATGTTGACGGTCAAGTCAGACGACGTTGACGGTCGGGTCAAAACTTACGAGGCGAATGTCAAGGGCGAGGATGTGATCCACCCCGGCGTTCCAGAATCGTTCCACGTTTTGCTCAAAGAACTTCAGGGTCTTGGCCTCTCGGTCGAGCTTTTGAACCAGGAACAGGACGACTTTGCGCTGTCTGGAGACATCACACAAGGTGCGCTCACTGCCGGACCGGAAGGCGGAATGTGGGGCGGAGGAGTTGTCGACGAAGAGGCGCTCGCCGCAGCGGCCAGCCTGCTCGCTGAGACCAGCGATGTCCAGGACGAAGCCGTCCTCGCCGCGGACGGCTGGACGGACTCCCCGACCGCAGGCTCATCGTCTTCAGATTCGTCCGCCGATCAGGAGAGCGAATCTGAAGATAAAAGATAACGGTTTCTCGGAAGGGTCCGAGGAACCACAGAAAGAACATTCTGAACCCTCTAACACAGAGCTAGATAACGAAGAGACCAAGGAGCAAGCGATCTCCTTTTATCGACGTTAATAGCCAGAACCTGAGACACCCCGGAGCGCCAGATGGCCCGATGGAGTGGAGAGGACAAGTAGACGAATGACCACACAGGCAGGTCCAGAGTTCAACGCAATACGCATCTCCCTGGCGTCGCCAGAGCAGATACGGGCATGGTCCTTTGGTGAAGTAACCAAGCCGGAGACCATCAACTACAGGACGCTCCGTCCAGAAAAAGACGGACTATTCTGCGAACGTATCTTCGGTCCGACAAAGGACTGGGAGTGCTACTGCGGTAAGTACAAGAAGATCCGCTACAAGGGCGTCGTATGCGACCGCTGTGGCGTCGAGATTGCACGCGCCAAAGTGCGACGTGAGCGCATGGGCCACATCAGGCTTGCAGCTCCGGTCGCACACATCTGGTTCTCCAAGGGCACGCCATCACGACTTGGGCTGCTGCTGGACATCTCACCGCGCAACCTGGAGCGCGTCCTCTACTTCGCTCAGTACATCGTGACCAGCGTGGATGAGGAAGCACGACAGCGAGCGCTCGAAGAACTTGAGAGCTACCTCGTCGCCGAGACGACGCGTATCGACTCTGCAGCCGAAGAGGCTATCGGTGTGATCCGTGCCGCCGCTCCCCCCGAACCCGAGCCGGAACCCGAACCCGAACCCGAACCGCTTGCCGAGGGCGAGAAGCCCAAGAGGGTTAGTAAGCCACGGAAAAAGACCAAGAAGCAGATGGCTGAAGAGCTTGAAGCTGAACGGGCTATCCGCGCCGCACACCCGGTCGAGTCCCAGGTGATGGCAGTCGAAGACCGCTTCACAGAGGAACGCACCGCCGTCGAGGAAGAGATTGGCGCAAAGATCGACGAGCTGAACGGGATCGCAATTCTGGACCTGCTCACCGAGTCCCGGTACCGGGAACTTCGTGACCGGTTCGGTGAAGTGTTCAGGGCCGGAATGGGCGCAGAAGCCGCCCTGGAAATCCTTTCTACTCAGTCACTGGAAGATCTACGTGACGGGCTGCATGACGAGGTAAGGACCACCTCCGGACAGCGCCGCAAGAAGGCCATCAAGCGTCTGCGCGTCATCGAGGCCTTCGTCAAGTCCGGCAACAAGCCGGAGTGGATGGTTCTGACCCAGCTTCCGGTACTTCCGCCCGAGCTTCGCCCGATGGTGCAGCTGGACGGTGGCCGATTTGCTACGTCAGATCTGAACGACCTCTACCGTCGTGTCATCAACAGGAACAACCGGCTGAAGAGGCTGCTTGAACTACAGGCGCCGGAAATCATCGTCCGCAATGAGAAGCGCATGCTGCAAGAAGCCGTAGACGCGCTAATCGACAACGGCAGACGTGGCCGGGCGATCTCGGGTAGCCACAACCACAAATTGAAGTCGTTGACCGACCTCCTGCGAGGCAAGCAGGGCCGTTTCCGGCAGAACCTGCTCGGCAAACGTGTCGACTACTCCGGCCGTTCGGTCATCATCGTTGGCCCGCAACTCAAGCTGCACCAGTGTGGCCTGCCCAAAAAGATGGCACTTGAGCTGTTCAAGCCGTTTGTTATGAACGCCCTTGTAGTCCGCGGTTACGCCCACAACATCAAGAGCGCCAAACGGATGGTTGAGCGGACGCGCCCGGAGGTCTGGGACATCCTCGAAGAGGTGATCAAGAACCGGCCGGTGCTCCTGAACCGTGCACCGACCCTGCACAGGCTCGGCATCCAAGCCTTCCAACCGACTCTGGTTGAAGGCCAGGCGATTCAGATCCACCCGCTCGTTTGCAAGGCGTTCAACGCCGACTTTGACGGCGACCAGATGGCGGTCCACGTACCACTTTCTCGCGAAGCTGTTCTTGAGGCGCAGAGGTTGATGCTCAGCACGTACAACATGCTGGCGCCAAGCTCAGGCGAACCGATCGTTTCTCCGACCCTGGACATGGTTCTTGGTAACTACTACCTAACCGGTGTGGATGGCGAGGACCTTGAGCAGTCGGATTCTGAAGACATTTCAGAACTCTCGGGCGAAGTAGAAACTTATGAATCCTCCGAAAATGAGGACGCGAAGCTTCTCCGCTTCTACTCCGATTTCGCCGATGCGCGACTGGCGCATGACCTCGGCGTTATCAAGCTCCGAGAGTTGATCAACGTGCGTTCTCCGGAAGACGGGGAACTGCTCTCCACGACTGTCGGCCGGATCATTTTCAACGAGATGGTCCCGGAAGAACTCGGCTACCAGAACATGTTGATCGACTCCAATGCGATCAGCGATCTGGTCAGTGAGGCCTACGGGACGCTCGGTAACGAGCGGACGGCTGAGTTCCTCGACGAACTTAAGGACCTCGGATTCCGCTACGCCACGCAGTCCGGTACGACGATAGCCATTAACGACATCGTCGTCCCCGCCGTGAAGGGCAAACTCCTGGCTGACGGCGACTCACAGATCGCCAAGCTCGACGACCTGTTCCTACAGGGAATGATCGACGAAAAGAGCCGGTACCAGGCAGCGGTCGACATCTGGATGGACGTCAACGACAAACTCACCGTCGCTGTTGAGGAGGAACTCCCGAACTACGGCGGGATCTACACGATGGCCCACTCAGGCGCCAAGGGAAACATTCAGCAGATCAAACAGATGGCTGGCATGCGTGGCCTGATGTCCGACCCCAAGGGCCGGATCATCGAGCTGCCGATTCGATCATCCTTCCGTGAGGGCCTGTCGGTGTTCGAGTACTTCATCTCGACTCACGGCGCCCGCAAGGGACTGGCTGACACGGCGTTGCGTACCGCAGACAGTGGTTACCTCACCCGCCGACTCGCAGACGTTGCACAGGACGTTATCGTCCTGTTCGAGGACTGCGGAACCGGCAACGGTGTGTGGCTTGAGGCGGCACAGTCAGACCTTGACATCCCGCTCGTCGAGCGGATCGCGTCCCGATACCCGGCGATGCCCGTCACCCACCCGGAGACGGGTGATGTTCTAGTGGACATTGACACGCTGATCACGCCCGCAGTAGCGGCCAATATCATCGCTGCCGGTGTTGAGCGTGTGCTGACCCGTTCGCCCCTCTCATGTGAGGCGACTCGAGGTCTGTGCCAGCGGTGCTACGGTGCATCTCTTGCCAACGGCCAGCAGGTGCTGCTCGGAGAAGCCGCAGGCATCATCGCCGCGCAGAGCATTGGCGAACCTGGCACGCAGTTGACCATGCGTACGTTCCACACGGGTGGAGTTGCCAGTGCGGTGGACATCACGAGCGGTCTGCCGAGGGTCGAAGAACTCTTCGAGGCTCGACAGCCGCGTGGAATGGCGATCCTCACCGAGGTCGATGGCACCGTTGAGTTGTCTGAGACCGTGGAAAGCCGATTTGTGACCGTGCGGAACTCGGATACGTTCAGCGAATCCTACGACATCCCGTCCAGCCACAAGGCGCTGATCAAGACAGGTGCATGGGTGAATGCTGGCACGCCCATCATCGGCATCAAGAAGACCGTGAAATTGACCGAAGAAGAGGTCGCTCTGGCACTGCCGGATGAGATCGTTTCAGAGGCCGGTGGTAAGGCGTCCGTCTCGAAGGGCGTCGTTACTGTGACGTGGGAAGACACCGAGGAACGGCAGTACGCCATTCCGGCTGCGGCCCACATCATGGTGAACGACGGCAACGAGGTGGAGGCAGGCACGGCGCTGACCGACGGCCCGAAGTCACCGCAGGACATCCTTCGGATTGAAGGCCATCAGGGCGCACAGGCTTACCTGACCCAACAAGTGCTCCGGGTGTATCGCTCACAGGGTGTGCCGATCCACGAGAAGCACGTCGAGGTGATCATTCGCCAGATGATGCGCAAGGTACGCGTTGACACGCCCGGAAGCAGCGACCTGCTGCCGGGTGAGCTCGTGGACAGGCTCGTTTATGAAGCGATTAACAACCAGGTGATCTCGAATTCCGGCGATGCCGCAACGGCAAGCCCGGTACTGCTCGGTGTGACTCGTGCATCGCTGAATACCGAAAGCTTCCTAGCAGCCGCATCCTTCCAGGAAACGGCACGGGTGCTTACGGAAGCCGCGGTGAACGGCTCCGTGGACCATCTGATGGGACTCAAAGAAAACGTGATCATCGGCCGGTTGATCCCGGCACGACTTGACCGCTCGGAAGAGGGACGCAAGAAGCTCGGGCTTGACCAGATCAAGCACCGGATTGAGGGCACCCTCACCGGAACGACTCAGGCGCCGCCATCCTTCGAGGAGGCCTTAGCCTCCTTCGGCGGCGAAGCAGCGCTCGTCGCTGCTGGCGGCGGTGTGGTAGACCCGGACGCTGCTTCGAAAACAGAAGCGCCCGCGGTCACAAACGGGGGAAGCCCAATCACGGCGGACCCGAGCAAGGACTCATCCGACGATGGAATAGCAAATTTGCTGTCCGCCATCATGGGTGGTGGCGATGATTCGTCAAACTCTAAGTCGGAGAAGGAAGCGGAAGCGCCCAGCGGCGACGATTAATCATCGCTCCGGTAATCCGGACGTTCCAGGCTTCTGGAGAAGGAAATTGCCGAAATAAACAAGGGGCCGGGCTTAACTGCCCGGCCCCTTGTCAGCTACAATCCTTGTTCGAGTTGGTAGTACGGGCGATTAGCTCAGCTGGTTAGAGCGCAGCGTTGACATCGCTGAGGTCGGAGGTTCGAGTCCCTCATCGCCCACCACTACTTTCCATCGGACAGGCAACTATACAATTGAACTCATGACTCCACTTTCGGGCCGAACATTGACTACGAGGGCGCGCACCGCATAGCGGTTTTCGCGCCAGACCCAACGCGTGAATGCCATCACGGTGAGCGCGCAAGTCAATCGTGTCAGTCGGATCTCCCGCCCGAGAGGTGATCCACACCGGCAACAGCCGACAACACTGGCCGTTTTTATCAGGAGTCCCGTCATGTCCCCTCAGCAATCATCAGCTGACGCCAGTTCAGACCTCTTAGACCTTCGTTATCGCATGCGGCATTCGGCCGCGCACGTGATGGCGGAGGCGGTGATGAAGTTGTTCCCCGAGGCGCAAATCGCCATCGGACCACCGACCGATGATGGGTTCTATTACGACTTTGAGGTCTCACGGCCGTTTACTCCCGCGGATCTCGAACAGATCGAGGCCTTGATGCGGAAGACGCAAAAAGCTGACACTTCCTTCAGCGGGGTAATGCTTTCGCATGACGCGGCTCTCGATCGTTTCCAAGATCAAAAGTTCAAGCTCGAGCTGATTAACGATCTCCCGGAAAACGAGGAGATCACCGTCTGGAGCCATGAGTCATGGGAAGACCTGTGCGCCGGACGTCATGCCGAGTCCACGGGTAAGATCGGCGCGTTCAAGTTGCTCTCGGTTGCCGGCGCCTACTGGCGCGGCGACGAGAATCGCGAGATGTTGCAGCGGATATACGGTACCGCCTGGGAGAGTCAGGAAGCGCTCGATGCTTATCTGGAACGAATCGAAGAAGCAGAACGCAGGGACCACCGCCGACTGGGTCGAGAGCTCGACCTGTTCTTCTTCGATCCCATCGCCCCTGCCAGCCCATTCTTCCTGCCAAAGGGCACCATCGTCCTAAACGAGTTGATCGACTTCGTGAAAGAGCTATACATGAAGTACGGCTATCAGGAAGTGACAACTCCGCAGATCTTCAACACAGACCTCTGGAAACAGTCCGGGCACTACGACAACTACCTAGACAACATGTACATGATCGACGTGGACCAGCGGGAATTCGGGGTGAAACCGATGAACTGCCCGGCCGCAGCGATGTTGTACGCTGCAAATACGCACTCATATCGTGAACTGCCGATTCGGTACGCCGATTTCGGACGGCTGCACCGGTATGAGCGTTCCGGAGTTACACACGGCCTGATGCGCGTACGCACCTTCGTGCAGGACGACGCACACATCTTCGCCTCGCTCAATCAGATAGCGCAGGAGGTGAACTCCTTCATCGCCATGCTGGACGAGGCGTACACAATTCTAGGCTACGGCGAGTTCCGGATGGCGTTGTCCCTGAGGCCGGATAAACGGGTCGGGACCGAGGAGATGTGGGACAGGGCCGAGGCCGGTCTGGCCGAGGTGCTTGGGGCCTCCGGGCGCAAATACGATCTGGAGGAAGGTGAGGGCGCATTCTACGGACCGAAGATCGATTTCTTTGTGCCGGACGCACTCGGCCGTGAATGGCAGCTCGGGACCGTGCAGTTGGACTTCTCACTCCCGGAGCGATTCAACCTGCAGTACGCGTCCGAAGACGGAACTCTACAACGCCCGGTTGTTGTCCATCGCGCCATGCTGGGATCGCTTGAGCGCTTCCTCGGCGTTCTGATCGAGCACACAGCCGGCGCCCTGCCGATATGGCTCTCTCCAGTACAGGCAACAATAATCCCGATCGCTGACAGACATGTCCCGTTCGGACAGGAGGTCGTCGAGAAGCTTCGCTCCGCCGGAGTGCGGGCGGAGGTCAACGATGGCAACGACAGGATGGGCGCAAAAATCCGTGCGGCACAGGTCCAGAAAATTCCATACATGCTGGTGGTTGGGGACCGGGAACAGGAAGCAAACAAAGTGGCCGTAAGGGAGCGTTCCGGCAGCGATCTTGGCGCCGTCGATGTAGATAGCTTTGTGGCGCAGGTCGTTGAGGAGATCGCGACCCGGGCGTGACCGGTGCCCGGAAGTAGACGGCGGCGGGAGACGAGGCTCAACCCTGCTCCCTCACCGTATTGCACCTAATTGGGCTGACCAACCAAATCGAATGTCCCCGATTCATGTTGCCTAAGCGCGCGACCCGCCAATACGCAGGTAAGATACGGTCACATAGTCGGCGATCATTGTCCTTAACGATGGAATTCGACCGGCGCCACCCTGTGACGACGCGTGTTTGCGGCGGAATTAGCCGCGAGCCTGGAGCAACTCCCAAATGACCACAGACAAAATCACACTTCATCGCGGGCTAAGTGGTGTTTACTTCGACCGTACAGAGACGACCTTCATTGATGGCAAAGAAGGAAAGCTCCTTTATCGCGGATACAACATCCACGACCTGGCGGGCGTCGCATCGTTTGAGGAAACCTCGTATCTGCTGATGTACGGCGAGCTTCCGACGCAGTCC
Source organism: Dehalococcoidia bacterium (assembly GCA_026421215.1). GTDB lineage: Bacteria > Chloroflexota > Dehalococcoidia > Lucifugimonadales > Lucifugimonadaceae. The sequence goes on along the minus strand of JAPKBN010000014.1, from coordinate 33,095 downwards.
CAACTGGACGAGTTCGATGGAGTTCTGAAGGCCAACCGCAACATCCCATCAGAGATCGTCGACATCATCACGCTGGTCAAGAATGACCACCCCATGAGTGTATTGCGCACGGCCGTATCAGCACTATCTGCGTTCGACCCGGAGGCCGAGGACAACTCGCCTGAGGCGACACTCCGTAAAGGTATCCGCCTGACATCTCAGGTGCCTACGATCGTGATGGCACACCACAACATCCGCAACGGGCGGGCTCCGATCGCGCCGAGCGAGAACCTTAGTCATGCAGCTAACTTCCTGTACATGATGGAAGGCGAAGAGCCGACCGCCGGGACGGCAGCGCTCATGGACACCGACTTTGTCCTGCACGCCGACCACGGCTCAAACGCATCGGCCTTCACTGCCCGCGCTGTAGCCAGCACCAACGCCCACCTGCACGACGCAATAACGGCTGGCATCGGTGCGCTCTCCGGCCCTTCCCACGGTGGAGCCGCCGAGAACGTCATGACCATGGCGCTTGACATTGGTGAGGCGGAAAATGCAGAGCAGTACGTAAAGGACCTCCTCGCGGGAGGGGACCGAGTGATGGGCTTCGGCCATCGCGTTTACCGCGCCGAGGATCCCAGGGCGCGGCACCTGCGTGAAGGCGTGAGGAAGCTGAGTGAGGAGAAGGGCGAACCGAAGTGGTACGGCATTCTTGAGGCCGTCCAGAAGGCGATGGCTCCTTACGGTCGTCGAGGCATTCACGTTAATGTGGACTTCTTCGCCGGCGTGATCTACTACCTGAACGGCATCCCACACGATCTGTTCGTACCAATCTTCGCCGTCGGCCGGATCCCCGGATGGACGGTACAGGTTATCGAACAGTTTGAGCACAATATCCTGCTCCGCCCGCTACTCCAGTACGCAGGACCAGAAGAACGCAAGTACGTTCCAGTGTCCGAGCGCTAAATCACCACATTGGGCCGATAGTCTTGTTGAAGAGGGACGCCGTGCAGGCGTCCCTCTTTTTTGACCATCGTAGTCAGAATTATTCGCGACGACAATTCCCATGACATCCTCTGACTCATACCCGGACATAGAACGCCGTATTCGAGAGCGAATCGAATCCGACGGCCCCATCACATTTGCCGAATTCATGGATGAAGCGCTGTACGACGACGACGGCGGTTACTACACGCGCCCTCGTCGAATCAGCCCTATAAGTCCAGGGGGAGACTACTTCACCAGTCCATCCTCACACCCCGCCTTCGGAGCATTGATCGCCGTTCAGTTGCGTGACTTCTGGGAGTTGCTGGGCCAGCCGGACGTGTTCGACGCCGTGGAATTAGGTTCTGGCGACGGGACGCTGGCCCGGGATGTGGTCGACTATGCCCGGTTGCTTGGTGGCGGTTTTTCCGAAACCCTGAGTTACACGGAGTTCGACCGCAGCACGTCCGATCCCAGTGATCTGCCGGTCGGCATCACGGGCTGTGTACTCTCCAACGAGTTGCTGGACGCGTTCCCGGTCCACCGCTTCCTAGTCGATCGCAAAGCGATTCTTGAACTGTACGTTGGAGTGGAGAACGGCGTGTTTGTGGAGTCGACCGGCCCGGTCTCGAGTCCGGCAATTGCCGAGCGGGTCGCTCCGTTCATATCCGATCTCCCGGACGGCTACCGAGGTGAGGTTAATCTCGGGTTACGGGCGTGGGCAGACCGTGTGGCAATGATCCTTGATCGTGGTTATGTTTTGACCATCGATTATGGTGAGATGGCGCCAGAACTTTACAAGCCGGGTCGCTCAGAAGGCAGTTTGCGTGCGTATTACCGGCACACACTTTCGCAGAACCCGTTCCAACACGTAGGCGATCAGGATTTGACGGCCCACGTCGACTTTTCAGCAGTCGATACCGAGCTGGCCCGAACGGGATTCAAAGCACCCGGCATGACAACCCAGACAGCGTTCCTGGACCGGCTCGGGATTCGCTCACTCCTCGCCCATCTATCCGGGCTTGGCCTCCCCGCAAGTGAGGTCGATCGAAACCGGATGCCCATGCTCTGGCTGGCGCGGCCTGACGGGCTTGGCCGATTCAAAGTAGCGTTCCACTGCCGGAATGTCGAAGGGCGAAATCCCATCGGACTGGACAGCCGGGGGTCTGACTACGACTCCTTGTTGCTACCGCCCGTACTGCTACCGCGAGATGATAGCCACTTCGATCTCGTCGGCGGCGCGTACCCTGACTCGTTTGGAGGCGGGAGTAACGAATTTACGGGGACCTGGGCCGAGTTGTTAGGCAAAGATGAAGACACCTCTCCGTAGGGCCGGATCGCGATCCTCCCATGTTCCCTCTCCCACCGGAGAAGGAGCCACGTGATCCCCACCAACCCGGCGATTCGAGGCTCCTGCCCATGACACCCAGCCGCCCCGAGATTAACCCTTTGCGATGCCCAGCAACTCCTGCGGGTCCGGCAGTTCGCCGGGCGGGTATGTTCGGGCGTCCTGGATTACACCTTCGCTGTCTATGACGAAGCTCGACCGGCCGGCCACACCCCGGTCCTCGTTATAAATCCCGTATGCCTGTGCGACGGCACCCTTGGGGTGGAAATCGGCGAGCAGTTTAAAGCTGATACCGCCGTTGGCCTCGGCAAACGCCTTCTGAGAGGCGAAAGAATCGACGCTCACATCGAGTATCTCGACGCCGACTGCCTTGTAATCATCCTGGTTCTCACGGAACCGTTTGAGTTGATTCGTTCAGCCCCCTGTGAAACTCAGCGGATGGAAAACGAGCACCACCGGGTTGCCCCTGAGCTCGCTCAATGTAATCGGTTCGTTCTCGTGAGACGCCAGAGTAAAGTCCGGCGCCGATATTCCTGCCTCGATGGCCATTTTTCTGTCATCCTCCCCGGGTTTGATACGTGTCATGTCAGGCCCACAATTAACCTACGGCCGTTAAATCCTCGTCTGGCTGCCAGCGCAAATACGGGTGTCTTGCCGCGTTGGCCTCGTCCAGCCTGGTGTTTGGCGTATCGTGCGGTGCATCGTGCAACAGATCGGGATCAGAATCGATCTCTTTATTGATCTGCCGCATCACTGCGATGAACCGATCCAACGTATCCTTCGTTTCTGTCTCGGTAGGCTCAACCATGAGCGCTTCCGGGACGATCAAAGGGAAGTACATCGTCGGCGGGTGAATCCCGTAGTCGATCAGCCGCTTCGAGATGTCCAGCGCAGATACGCCTTTGGCCTTCTGGGCCTGTGGCGACAACACGCACTCGTGCATACAGACACGGTCTGCGGCGATGCCGAACTCGCCCGCAAGCGCCGTTCTGATGTAGTTGGCGTTGATAATGGCGTTCTCGGACACTTCCCGCATGCCCTCCGCACCAATCGCCCGTATGTACGCGTATGCCCGCACCAGCACGCCGAAGCTGCCGTGAAACCCGTTAACTCGGCCAACCGTCTTGTCCGGCGCGCCAAAACGGTATGTATCGGCATCTCGAACTACAACCGGGGTTGGCAGATACGGCGCAAGCGTTTCAGAAACGAGCACCGGCCCGGCTCCGGGACCGCCGCCGCCATGGGGGGTCGAAAAGGTCTTGTGGAGGTTGGAGTGGGCGATGTCAAAGCCCAGATCGCCGAGCTTCACGATACCAAGCAGCGCGTTCAGGTTTGCGCCGTCTGCGTAGACGAGACCTCCGGCCTCATGAACAATGTTCGTGATCTCGAGTATGTTCGGCTCGAACAAACCGAGAGTCGAAGGCAGGGTCAACATGAAGACACATGTACGCTCATCGACCAGCCCCCTGAGGGCTTCGACGTCCACATTGCCTTCGGAGTCCGACGGCACTGTAACGACCTCAAGGCCAGCCATCGCTGCGGACGCCGGATTGGTGCCGTGCGCGCTGTCCGGCATAAGTGCGACTGTCCTGTTGGCGTCGCCCCGGTCCTGAAAGTAGGCCCGGGCGATCATCAGGCCTGAGTACTCACCCTGTGCGCCCGCCAGAGGGCCCAGGCACACGCCCGGCAAGCCTGTGATCTCGCCGAGGTCCTGCTGTAGCTCCCAGATCAACTGCAGGGCGCCCTGAACCGTCTCATCAGGCTGGTTAGGGTGGATGCTCGCCATGCCGGGGAGGAAGGCCATCTCTTCGTTGACCTTCGGATTGTGTTTCATCGTGCAACTACCCAGCGGGTAGAAGTTCGTGTCTATGGAGAAGTTCATCGCCGAAAGTGTCGTGAAGTAACGGACCACTTCCGGTTGTGACACCTCCGGCAGCCTCGCCTCGATTGATCGTAGCAACCGGGCATCTGGAAGCGGTTGCTCCGGCACGTCGAGTTCCTGCAACTGAAGGCCAATTCGGCCGGAGACGGAACGTTCGTTCAGGAGGCGGCGATCAATCTCACCCGGGAACGGAGCTTTCATCGTCCAGCCCCGATTTCCGAAAGCGCGGACACAAGGGCGTCGATCTCGGCACGGGTGTTGACTTCCGTCACGCAGATCAGCATGCCGTTGTTCGACCGATCAGACATGTCGTGCCCGCCCGTAATCTTGCTATCTATCAAGGCTCGGTTGATATCTGCGGGAGGTTTCGGGCACTCGACCATGAACTCGTGGAAGAACGGACCGTCCGTCTTGACGCTGTACCCAGGGATCTTGTCGATCTCAATGGCGGCGTAGTGGGCCTTGTGATAGCAGAGTTCGGCGACCTTTTTGAACCCGGCCCTGCCTATGACGGCGAGGTAGGTTGTCATGAGGAGGCCGATCAGCGCCGTACTTGTGCAAATGTTGGAGGTGGCGCGCTCACGCCGGATGTGCTGCTCACGTGTCTGGAGGGTCAGTGCGTAGCCGACGCGGCCCTTCGTGTCGGTAGTCCGGCCGATGATGCGGCCCGGCATCTGACGCTTGTGTGCGTCCTTACAGGCGAAGAGGCCCACGTACGGCCCGCCGAAGCTGAGCGGCACGCCAAGGGCCTGCCCTTCAGCGGCGACAATGTCCACATCGCACTCGCCGGGAGTACGGAACATGCCGAGCGACGTCGGATTGATCGATGCTACAGACAACGCGCCTGAGGCATGCGCCTTATCCGTAAGCGCCTCCATGTCCTCTATCACGCCAAATTGGTTCGGGCTCTGGATCATGAGGCAGGCTGCATCGGCCGGAAGGTCATCGTCGTGGCCGATCACCACGATCTCGATACCCTGGTGTCGCGCGTATGCATCGAGGATCTGGACGTTACGGGGCTCTACCGTGTCCAGAACTGCGATCGTCTGCCTTCTGGTGATCCGGCAGGCCATCAACGCGCCTTCGGCAAACGCCGTTGGTCCGTCGTACATACCGGCATTTGCGACCTCCATTCCGGTGATCTCGCAGATCATGGACTGGAACTCAAATCCCACCTGGAGCGTGCCCTGGGCAACCTCCGGCTGGTAAGGCGTGTATGAAGTCAGGAACTCCCCCCGGGCTACGACGGACTTCACAACCGACGGGATATAGTGCCGGTACGCTCCCGCACCCAGGAAGCAGGCGTACTCGCCAAGGGCAGCGTTACGGGATGCGAGCGCTCCGATCTCCGCGGTCAGATCAAACTCGGAGAGTGCCGGTCGGATATCCAGTTTTGGGAAGCGATGGGCCTCTGGGATGTCAAGGAGCAGGTCCTCTATAGAGTTCACGCCGATCGCTGCAAGCATCAACTCCCGGTCGGCCTGCGTGTTCGGGATATAGGGCGAAATGTTGGTCGGCATATTTGGTATGTTCGCTCTACTCTTCTGCGATCAGAGCGTCGTACGCTGTGGCGTCCATCAATTTACTCAGTTGAGACGCCGCATCTGACGCCTCAACCTTGATGAGCCAGCCAACGGAATAGGGATCTTGGTTGACCTTCTCCGACATCGTCATGAGATCGGAATTGACCTCAACGATTGTCCCGCCGATCGGAGAGAAGAGGTCGCTAACCGCTTTTACGGACTCGATCTCGCCGAACTTGTCGAACTGGGCGACCTTGGCGCCGACCTCCGGCAGGTCGACGTACACAACGTCTCCAAGGGAGTCTGTAGCGAACTGAGTGACACCCACCGTGACGATGCTGCCATCGAAAAGGGCCCACTCATGTTCGTCTGAATACCTACGGTCGTCCGGTGTTGCCATCTAATCCCTCTGATCAGTCTGATTTTCTTTATACAGGAGGCTGGCCTGTGGTCACGTCAGGCATGTGTTAGCGGTTAAGACCGCTTTCGGGAGTAGAACGGCAACGGCACGACCTCTGCCTCAACAAGTCTCCCGCGGACATCGATTTCGAACCGGGTTCCCTCGTTGGAGAGGTCGCGGTCAACGTAGCCCATGCCTATATTGTCGTCAAGCGTCGGTGAGTGCGTCCCGGATGTCACAATGCCGACCTCCTTCCCGTCATTGATTACGGGCAGTCCATGCCGCGGGATTCCACGCCCGACCATACGAAATCCGGTGATCACTCGGGGGGTCCCGGCGTCCCTGATAGCTTTCAGTGCTTCGCCCGCTATGTATCCGGGCGTTTCGATATATGTAAATCTCTCCAGCCCGGCCTCGTACGGATTGTTTTCCACCATCATGTCGTTACCGTGGAGCATCAGGCCGGCCTCAAGCCGGAGCACATCCCTCGCGCCAAGGCCTGCCGGTACGACACCCTCGGCCTCCAGGGCGCGCCAGAGATCGGTGGCCCGGTCGGCAGGAGGCATAATCTCGAACCCATCCTCTCCAGTGTAGCCCGTACGTGCAATCCGGCTCGGTATTCCGGCGACCTCGCCCCTGCGAAGCCGGAATGGACGGACCGAAGATGCCGGCAGCGGGCAGAGGCGATCGACAATTTCAACGGCGTTCGGCCCCTGCACGGCGATCATCGCCACGTCGTCTGACAGATCAGCAAAAAACACGCCGCCGTTCTCTTGCGCGGCCGGGATCAGGAACTCCTTGACGGCATCCGCGTTACCGGCGTTTGCCACCAGAAGGCACTGATCCTCTGTGACGCGGTAGACAATGGCGTCGTCGATGATCCCGCCCTGTTCGTTACAAATAACGTGATAACGCGCCCTACCCTGCCGCAATCCCGCCACGTCGGCGGCGAGCATTCGGTCAAGGAACGCCACGGCCTCTGGACCGACGAACTGGAAACGCGCCATGTGCGACACATCAAACATGCCGGCGTTGTTTCGGACGGATCGGACCTCTGAAAGGATTCCGTCCGGGTACTGCACCGGCATGTCCCAACCCCCGAACTCAACCATGCGAGCTCCGCTCGCGACGTGGATCAAATGCAGCGGTGTTTTCTTGAGTGATTGCTCGTCTCGCATATGTGGTCCCAGTAGAGGTTAGAGGGAGTGTCAAAAGAACGAACTGGAATCGGGAGTTGATCGGAGCAGAAATCGTACGGCCGCTCATTCTAAGGGTCAACACGGAACGATCTCTCGTTGACCCCGAGACGGAACGCAGTGGTGGATGGTAAATCAGGTGTCCGTAGGGGGAGGCATATACCGGAAGATCTAAAAATAAATTCCGGTAGGCAGCGGCCAGCCCGTTGGGGCCCGCTGATATACTCCAAGGCCCTACTTGTCACCCACTCCGGAGCAAATCAATGTCCCCGTCCCTACTCGAAGGCGAGTACGCAAAGTTCAACTTCTACAAGCTGGACAAGACCTGGCGCAGGCTCCCAGCGGATGAAAAAGAAGCCTCCAAGCGGGAGTTCACATCGGTGATATCCGAGATAGGGACCGAGCCACCTATCACAACCTACGGTCTCACCGGAACGCGCGGTGATTGCGACATCATGCTCGCCCAGTCTTCTATGGATTTGGACGATTTCGACAAAACTGCAAAGCGTATCAACCACACGCACCTCGCCGGCTATCTTGACCAGTCCTACTCTTACCTCGCGGTCCGCCGAAAAACCCAGTACAAGCACGGCGGTGCCGAGCCGAAACTTCAGGACTACTACAAGTACTTCATCATCTATCCGATGGTGAAGAAGCGGGAGTGGTACCAGCTAAATCAGGACGAGCGCCAAAAGATGATGGGCGACCATTTCAAGATCGGCCACAAGTACCCGTCCATCAAGATCAACACCACATACTCTTTTGGCCTGGATGATCAGGAGTTTGTGGTCGGCTTTGAGACGGACGAGCCGCGAGAGTTCGTCTCTTTGGTAATGGAGCTCCGGGAGATCCCGGGCGGCTTCTACACCGAGAGCGAGACTCCGATCTTTGCCTGCGTGCGCAAACCCATTGAAGAGGCGTTGGAAGCCGTCGGGTAGTACCCGCACCACCGGGTGAGAACATGAACGCCAATCAAAAAGGCCCCACTTTAAAGTGGGGCCTTTTTATTGTCTGGAACTACGACCTGGACCGTGAAATCTGACTACTTGTTGTCTCCGGGTTCGGAGCTATCGTAGTCATAGTCGTAGTTGAGAGCGATGAAGCTCTGCTCGTTCTCAGGTACCTGATCTTCCGGGAAGATCGCCGTAACCGGGCATACCGGCTCACATGCGGCGCAGTCGATGCACTCTTCCGGGTTGATGTACAGCATGTTGTCTTCGGGGTTGGAGTAGATGCAGTCGACGGGGCAAACGTCGACACAAGCACCGTCTCTTACATCCACGCAGGGCGAAACGATGATGTAGGTCATCCTGTTGGCAATCCTCCTGGCCGAAAAAGTTTCAGGGTCTGACCCTGTTACTGGCATATTGATGCTGAATCAGCGCCAAATTATAAGTAGCGTCGGCTCGCAAGTCTAACTCGCATTCCCCGTTATGGACGGACACATACGAAATCTGTCACTTCGACGTACTCTTTTACGTGACGTGTCGATGATTCAGGGCAGTTTACGTAGTCTGGCACGGCAGGGAAATTCCCGGGTTCGTCAGAATATTCTAAATACCGTCAAAGATTTCGAGGAGATTGGATGCCGTCCGAAACAACAGCCGTGGTAACCGGTGGCGCAGGATTTATCGGTTCGCACGTCGTCGACAGGCTCGTCGATGACGGATACCGAGTCACCGTCATCGACGATCTCAGCAGCGGCAAGCGGGAAAATCTGCCTCCAGGGGTCGACCTGGTGGTCGCAGACGTGACCTCGGACGCGGCGACGGACGCCATCCGAAGCGTCGCCCCCGAGCTAATCGTCCACACGGCCGCACAGATCAGCGTCTCGGTCTCCACCAGAGAACCGCTGCAGGACGCCCGGATTAACGTTCTGGGCACGGTAAACGTCCTGGAAGCGGCTAGGGCCTCAGGCACAAAGAAGTTTGTGTTCTTTTCATCGGGCGGAACGGTGTACGGCCAGCCGGAAGATCTTCCAGTCAGTGAGTCGCAACCTACGGCCCCCGAGAATCCGTACGGCACATCAAAACTCGCTGGCGAAGAGTATCTGGCGATGTACCGGCGGACGTTCGGATTTGAATCGACGGTTCTTCGACTGGCCAACGTCTACGGCCCGCGCCAGGACCCGCATGGAGAAGCCGGAGTAGTAGCGATATTCGCCCTTGCCATGTTGGCAGGCAATCAGATCACGATATTTGGCGACGGTAACGATGAACGAGACTACGTGTATGTCTCGGACGTGGTCGATGCCGTTATGGCCGCAGCGGCGCCCGGCGGGCCACACCGCTGCAACATCGGCTCCGGCGTGAGCACCAACGTCAACGAGTTATGCACGCGTCTGAGCGAACTAACGGGATACGCGCTCGAACCCCAGTACGGCCCGCCACGGCCGGGCGACATCCACGCCATAAGCCTGGACGCTTCACTCGCGCGAATCGAACTGGGCTGGACGCCGAAGGTCGATCTCGAGACCGGCCTTGCCCGTACCGTCGAGTTCTTCCGCCAGCAGGTCGGCAGCCGGACTTAACTCGCATACTCGCTCAATCAATCGAATCCGATCGCTCATTGCGTACACCTAGCCGACCAGAGCTGTAGCGCTCGGTACTCAACGACAAAGACTCGATCGGCGCTTCCGCTTAAAACCAAGGCTAGACCATGCGGGCTCGCAGCGCGAATGAGCGCCCGAGCTTTAACCCCTGTTCCGCACCGGTTATCGCGGCTATCGAAGCGGCCGAAGAGTGCCCCGGAGAATGCATCTTTCTCGAAGCCGAATAACAAAACTTATTTACCGACCGGTATTTACAGGGAAAGTTATTCGCTGGTCTCGGAAGTGCTCGGCTGAACCAGCCAATACAGAAGCACAAAAATCCCTAAGGGGACGAGGCTAATTAGGAGCCATGTTCCCTTTCTACCCATGTCGTTTAGGCGACGTAGTCCCAATGTGATCACCACCCAGACATAGGCAATGGCGTACACGATCTCCGGGCCTATTTCGTCGGATTCGATGCCGAAAATGGCCGCAAAGATTCCCCCAAGGATAAGGAACACAATGGGGTGAATGAGGAACGGCCACCAAAAAGCGGGTCGTGTGGTTCGGCCCTTCAGATCTCGGAAACGACGCCAGGACTCCAGGTAGTACTTAATAAGTTTCATCGTCTGAGCTCTTTCGGCTGTAGATGGCTGATTGGTTCTTCACCATTAGTTATCGGTTCCCTTTTCGTGGTTGTCCCGCGCAAGGCCGATGTTGTATTCCCGATGAGTACCGGACGATGTATCGCTCCCGATCTAAGTGAGCGCGTAGGAGCTTATGGCGGTATCGTCTCACACGGCCGAAGCTCAAGCGTTATCGGCATGCCTGCTATGAGACCGCTGTCGCGAATTTGGATCATGTAAAAACAGCGATCCCAGCCGGGGCTCAGGATTATCTGCTCAAACCATAGAACGCCGACACCTTGAACAAACGAATGTTCAATACCATGGAGTCCAGACGATCCAGGGCCAAGGCGCAACACAACCGACCTTGGCCCATACTCCAGTAATTAGCCCTCGGTCGAAGACAGGGGGTTGAACGTCACCCTGCTCAGCACCGCATCGCTTGTGTTCTTGAAGTGGTGAAGAGATCCGGGTGGAACCATCACGCAGTCGCCCGCTTTTATCGGGTACTCAGTACCGTCCACCCAGATAATGCCTTCGCCACGGGTGATGTACGCCTGATGCTCCCAGGGATGCGTGTGGTGGGCGCTGGACTCACCAGGCTGGTGGTCGTGGTAGAGCGTGACCACCGTCGGCACTCCGTCGTCCGGGCCGAGGATCGGGTTGGAGTGATCGACCTTGTTCTTGATTACCGGTTCCAATATCTGCTCCCTGAAATGCTTTCCCCACGCACGGACGGACGGCGGTTGCCCTGCCCGTGCTTCAAAAACACAGGATACGCATAACGCCGAGATTGTCATCTTGACCATGAACCGCCTATCGCGACTCGCCCACCGATGACTAGAGGTGGTTGGTGAACTGGTCGAGTGACTTTCGGCCGATGTCTGGCACCGTGGCGTCCTCGGATGGATAACCGACCACAAGCAACAAGAAACAGCGCTCGTTTGGTGGCCGCTCCATGATCTCGTTCAAGAAACCCATCGGGCTTGGCGTATGGGTGAGTGTGGCAAGCCCTGCGTGGTGCAGAGCCGTGATCAGGATTCCGGTCGCTATCCCGATCGACTCCCGAGCGTAGTAGTGCTTAACCCGTCGTCCGTCCGGAAGGAGGCCATAACTTTCCTCGAATATGCCGATAAGCCACGGCGCCGTCTCCAAAAATGGTTTCTCTCGGTTCGTGCCCAGCGGCTCGAGTGCATCGAGCCATTCCTGTGGGGCACCGCCTGAGTAGAACTTACTCTCTTCCTCTTCGGCCGCTATTCGAATCTTTTTCTTGATCTCGGCATCGTTAACAACAGCGAAATGCCAGGGCTGCATGTTGGCACCGCTCGGTGCAGTCCCGGCGGCTCTGAGGCAGTTATCCAGCACGTCACGCGGAGGAACTCGGGACGAAAACTTCCGCACGGTACGACGGCGACCGACCTCCGAATAGAAGTTCGCGGCGCGCTTGCTCATTTCATCGTCGTCGTATGCGGTATATCCGGCTAGCGGTACGAAACCCTGAGCGCTGTCGTTCACTTCTGTTCCATCACTACCGAATTCTCGAGGATCCCGATCCCTTGCACCTCAACCTCCACCTTGTCTCCGGGAACCATGTTGCGGGGATCGCCCGTAGTCCCTGACCACACGACATCGCCGGGCTTGAGCGTCATCTGCTGGCTGATGTAGCTGACCAGCACGCCAAAGTTGAAATACATATCAGAGCTGCTCGCACGCTGAACCTCTTCGCCGTTCAGTCTAACGATCATGTCGCCGCCTGATCGAGGATCGAAATCGGTATCAATCCACGGTCCCATAGGTGCGAAGGTGTCGCTTCCCTTCCCGCGCCACATCGAATTGTCGTTGCGCTGCCACGTCCGCTCGCTGATGTCGTTACCGCATGTGTAGCCAATGATGTGATCCCAGGCATCTTCCGGGCTGACCCGGCGTGCCGTCTTACCGATCACCGCCAGGCATTCGCCCTCGTGCTGAATCCCCGTGGTGGAATCGTACGGAATGACAATATCGTCGCCGGGGTTGATGATGGCGCTAATGGCTTTGTGCCAGGGCTGCGGTGTCGCCGCCATCTCGGCCTGCCCGGTGATACTGGTTGCCTCGTGGAGGTGGTCCGCAAAGTTGACGCCGGGGCCAAACATCTGGCTGGGCGTTACCGGCGCCAGAAGGTTAACGTCGCCCAGAGCGTGAGATGTGGATGTCGTGTCAAACGACCCGAACACATCTCCCCGGATCTCGACAACGGAGTCGCCCTCGACGATCCCGTAACGGGCAAGTCCCCCGACCTCAAAACGTGCAATACGGATAGCGATCCCCTTTGAACAATTGTCCGGCCCGCGGCGACGGCCCGTGGTGATGTGGGCAGGTTACGCCTCAATCACCATCGGGGCGAACTCTATCCACCCCGGGCTGGCCACAACACGATCCTCGCTATATCCAACTTAGCAACTTGCTACGTCCAACCAGGAGACTCCCAGCAACGTACCCTGAGGTTGTCAAAAATTTACCCGGACGCCCACGAAGGGTCCTTCGATATTGTCTCCGCCATCTCCGAAGATCGTCGTCGGCTACGAAACGGGAATACCGCCCAATTGCTAAGGCCGCAACTGGTGTTATCTTCTCGTCAGCAAACTCTCGGTCCGATTGGGTCCGGGATTTTGGCCCCCTTTATCGGGTTAAGGAGACACATATGAGTGACGGCAGGGCCCAGGCCTGGAACATGAAACTGATCTCCCAGAGCGATCTCGGAGGCTTCGGAAACGGCGGAGAGGGTTTAGCGCTTCAGGCAACAGCTGACGGCCGACGTGTCATGTATGTCGCTCACGAGAGTGGACCGAAAGACTTCACAGCACTGGACGTTACCGATCCGTCCGAACCGATCATCGTTGCGCAGACAGAAGTCCCAAACGACCGCGTCCGGTCAAACTCACTGGACATGGTGGACGACCTACTGCTAGTTGCATACCAGGGCAAGGAAGTTGGCGATGCTCCGGTCGGGATGGGCGTCTGGGACGTCAAAGACCCGGAGAACCCAAAGAAGATCTCGCATTTCGACACATCCGGCCCGCACTCCCGGGGAGCGCACTGTCTCTGGTTCGCGGACGGTCGATATGCATATCTATCGACAGGGGCGGCCGATTTCCAGCCGCACAACCCACTGGACGACCAGTTTTTCATGATCGTGGACGTGGGCGATCCGACCAATCCGACCGAGGTCGGCCGTTGGTGGCTGCCGGGGACCCGTGTCGGAGACACAGAAGACCCGCCAGAGCGACACCCTGACTTCGACACCGGGTTTCGGCTTCACAACGGCAATGTATGGCCGGAACGCCCCGATCGCGCCTACCTGGGCTACATCGACGGCGGCGCAATCACGCTAGACGTGTCCGACAAATCGAAACCGACCATGATCAGCCGTGTGGACTACCACCCGCCGTTCCCGGGCTTCACGCACACCGTGATGCCTATATTCAAGCGTGACTTACTTATCGTCAGTGACGAATCAATCGTCGATCACGCAGACGATCACCCGAAGTTGGTGTGGGTGATGGACAACCGTGACGAGAAAAACCCGGTCATCATTAGCACCTTCCCACTGCCAGACCCTGGACCGTTCAAGAACACCCAGGGGAGATTCGGCGCACACAACCTGAATGAGAACAAACCCGGGCCGCTTTCGATGCAGTCAGACACGCTGATCGTAGGCTCGTACTTCAATGGCGGGGTACGGGTGCACGATATTAGCGATCCGTTTCGGCCGGTCGAGGTGGCGTACTACATTCCTGCCTACCCGGACGGTATGCACGGGGTGAACATTAACGACGTCTACTGGGATGAAAACGGACTGATCTACGCAATAGATCGCTTCAAGGGCGGCATGTACATACTGGAGCTGACGTTGTAAGCAGTGGTTGGGTCGTGATGAACCCCGCCCTACGGTGTCGTCCAGACAACCCACGCCTCAGGTTCTTGAAGTGTCCTCAGCCGGCCAGACGCTGTACACAGCAGTGCGCGAGGGCAAGGGCCGGGCCTACGGTGGTTATTACAGCCACGACGCGAAGAGGGGCCGGATTTCTCCGGCCCCTCTTCTTGAAGACAACTCTAGGCCCGCCCTTTATAGCGCGGCCAGTGCTTCCTTGACTGCCTTTACGGCATCGTCATCCATCCACTGCGTCCATGAGTCCTCGAAGTTCTCGAGGTAATACTTGGCCGTGGCGATTTTGTCTGCCGAGACATCGACTTCGTTCTCCAGGGCCCAGGCAGCGGTCTTGCTGATGGGGGATATGCCGACCATCATCTTCTCAAGCATGGCGACAACATCCGGAGCCGATTCTCTCAGGCCGCTGTTGATCCCCTTGTTAATCGGAAGGGACTCGTACGCACATGCTTCCGCAGGTGTGTAACTTGCGTCGGCCTGACCTTTGATGACCTCATCCCAGCACGCTGCGGTGTAGGTAGGTTCTTGGACAATTGTCCAGTCGTAAGAACCGTACAGTGAGGTCGGCGCCCAGTAGTACCCGAAGGTTGGGGTTTTGGCGATCTGCGGGCCTTGAAGTCCTGCGTCCATCGCACCGGTGCTACCGAGCGTGATGATGTTGTAGAACTCGTCCAGGCCGTATGCCTGGAACTTGGCGCGGTTGATCTCGGCGCACTGCCAACCGCTGACGCAGTTGATGAACGCTCCCTTGGACGGATCCTCCGGGTCTGCCAGAGCGGCGACGACTTCCGGCTTCTTCATGTCTTCGATCGTCACTATGCCGAACTCTTCGGCTGTGTACGTCGGAACGATGAAGAACTGCGGGCCACCTTCATAGGTCATACCGAGGTTTTCGATGTTGCCGTTCGCAATTTCCTCATCGTGCCATTCGATGAGGTTCTGCTCCCACAACTCCATGTTGACGTCGACATCGCCGTTAGCGAGCGCCGTCTGCATGATGACCGTAGTCATCGGGATCGCCTCAACCGGGTTGCCGTAGGCCGCCTCGATGACGAACTCGGCCACGGCGTTGTTGATCCACAGTGACTCAAATTGAGTGTCGCTGAGGTTGATCGTCGCTTTCACTTCTGGTTCATCGCTGCCGCACGCGGCACCGATGACAGCGATAGCCGCGAGAGCGGTCAACATCATCCAGAGCTTGAATTTTCGTTTATATGTATCTGTCAATTCCAACTTGATCCTTGCTTGGGTAGGTAATTCTCGTCTTAATAGTACCGCTCACGCCAAACCGGTGATACGGCACATGTCTGTCCCCGGGACACTCTCCTTTTTTATCAGCCGTCCAGAGCCCGATTGCTGCGCACGGATTATCTGGCGTCTTCGCCTTCTCCCGCGCCGTCTCGCGCCATCGGGTCCTTCACCAGACCCTGGCTGATCCTGTCGATCACCACGGCCATGATCACGATTCCTATGCCTCCCAGGAGGCCACGCCCAAAGTCGAGCCGATTGATGCCATTCAGCACCTCGATTCCAAGACCCCTCGCTCCGATCATCGATGCAATCACCACCATCGCGAGTGCCATCATGACCGTCTGGTTGAGTCCCGCCATGATAGTCGGCATCGCCAGGGGAACCTGGACCTTCAAAAGAAGTTGCATGCGGGTTGCGCCGAATGAGCGTGCGGCTTCCAGTAACTCTGGATCCACCTGGCGTATCCCAAGATCCGTCAGCCGGATCATGGGCGGCACTGCGTATATGACCGTGGCGATGACGGCCGGCACCTTGCCTATACCCAGGAGCATAACCACCGGCACCAGATAAACGAAGCTTGGCATCGTCTGCGCCGTATCCAGTGCGGGCCTTAGAACGGACTGGAACCGGTTGCTCTGCGCCGAAAGGATGCCGAGCGGAATTCCAAGCGCTGCGGAGATGAAGGTCGCTATGACGACGATTGCAAATGTCGAGAGGGCTGGTTCCATCAAGTTCAGGACCGTGAGGACGAGGAGCAGACTGGCCGTGACTATTGCGAGCCTCCTGCCGACAACTTTGTAAGCAATGGCGGTGGTAACGCCTATCACCAGCCACCACGGAAGCGCGAGCAACCACTTTTCCAGCGGGATCAGCACACCTCTGAGGAATTCATCGCTGCCGGTTTTCAGTGTCGGCCTCCAGTGGGAGACCATCCAATCGACACGATCATCGAGCCAGTTCCCAATATCCTTACCTATCAACCAGCTTTCGGGCACGCTGCCTGCGTCTCCCAGCAACGTTACGAATGTGCCGATGAAGAGTCCGATCCCGAGAACACGCAACCACGGCGCGGCGGGGACAAGGAACCAGATGACAAGGAACCCTGCTAGGTTCGGCCAATGCGGAATCGGCAGCGCGTACCAGACAATAATGCTTATGAGCAGGGCCGCCCATCCCCAGGCCGGGAGGCGTAGGCGAAGCGTGGCGTAGTGAAGGACCTTGGAAGCCATGCTGCTGTTGGTAGACCCCTCTACAAGGGCTGGAACTGGTTGGTCTACACCGAAAGCCTTTAGGGCGGAATCCCAAGCGCGGCGGAGATATCTGAAACCGTTCGGGTTGATGTCTTTAACGGCCATTGTTAGCTCCCCTTCCCAGCTGAGCTTTTCCCGAGAGCCTGCTCGATCCCCTCATGCACAATCGAAGCCAGTTCGTTAGGGATCCTGGGGCTGTCAGGTTTCCAGGTCGCCGCCAGGGAGGTCGAATTAATTAGGCCGACCAGTTGACCGTCGTCGTCCACCACCGGGAGGCAAGATGGATGGGCCAGTACAGATGGCAATACGTCGTCGTATGTATCGCCAGCGTTAAAGGTCGTGGGTGACTCCACGTACTCCTCGACGGTAGCAGTGCCTGCCTCCAAGGCCTTGATGGCGTTAGCCACCGTGATCACGCCTTTAAAGAGCTGCGTATCGTCGGTGATGTGGACGTTGGAACAACAGTCGTTGTCCAGAGCAACCCGTAGAACCTCCTCGGGCGAGTTTCCGGGCACTGCGGTGGCGGAGCTCGGCAAGACCATGTCGCCCGCCGTGAGAACGGACTGCGTTTGAACGCCCTCGGTGAAGCTGGCAACGTATTCGTTTGCCGGGTTCAACACGATCTGGTCCGGCGTATCAAGCTGAACAACCTCTCCGCCGTTCATGATGGCGATACGGTCGCCTATTTTCAGGGCTTCATCGAGGTCATGGGTTATGAAAACGATCGTGGTCTGGGATTGCCCGGAGTGTAGGCTCTCTTTAAGGCTGACCAGTTCATCCTGCATCTCTCGGCGAATGAGTGGATCCAGTCCGCTGAACGGTTCGTCCATCAGGAGGATCTCCGGCTCCAGGGTCAGGGCGCGTGCAAGACCGACCCGCTGCAACATGCCGCCGCTGAGTTCGACGGGGTAGTTGCCCTCCCAACCTTGGAGGCCGACGAGGTCAAGTTTTTCCTGCGCCCGCTGGTTGCGGACCCGCCGTCCGACACCCTGTATCTCGAGGCCCCACGCGGTGTTCTCAAGGACACTGAGGTGTGGAAATAGCGCGTAATGCTGAAACACCATCGCTATGCTGTTTCGTCGAAGTTGAGTCAGGTCATCGTCCGTTATTTCGGAGAGGTTGTTCCCGAGTATATTGACGTCCCCGGACGTAGGGATAATCAAACCATTCAGACAACGTACCAGTGTCGATTTTCCTGACCCTGAAAGACCCATTACAACAAAAGTTTCACCTCGAATAATATCGAATGAAACATCTTTCAAGGCAAGAACAAGTCCAAAATCATTTTGAAGATCTGATTTTGATGAATTCTTGTGAGTATCGGTCAGAGCGCGTTCCGGGTTCTCGCCGTATACCTTCCAGAGAGAGTCAACAGAAACAACAGTTTCAGGAGATGCCACCATCGGGTTAACGATCTCCTTTGAGGCTGCTGGTACGGATCGCCTGGGTTGCAAATGTTCGAGGGTCGGCCTCGCGAAACTTCAG
The DNA here is from genome assembly GCA_026421215.1 of Dehalococcoidia bacterium. Classification (GTDB taxonomy): domain Bacteria; phylum Chloroflexota; class Dehalococcoidia; order Lucifugimonadales; family Lucifugimonadaceae. Next base: position 14,713 of record JAPKBN010000014.1, on the reverse strand, counting down.
GAGAATCCTGAAAGCGGAAGGGAATATCCCGTTGAGCGGACGAGTTTCCGTATATCTGGCAGCCCGCGTCTCAAACCGAGCCGCCGCCGTACAGTCCAGTTCTGCCTCGGCCTGATCCCTCGAAATAAGTCTGCCCCTTGCTTTGGGTCGCACTGCGCTCTTACGCGCGTCGTATCCCTATAAAATAAAGATCCGCACGTAGATGAAACGTCGCTCGATTAACGACGACGATCGATTTTTGTCCTCTAGCCGCCAGTTCGGTATCAGATACCGACGGCAACGCGACTACGTAATGTGTCACTTTATTTTGGCCTGCAGATGTCCAAGCAAAGATTAACTCGCTCAAGAACATCTCCGTGTATCGGGAAATCCGATATACGAACAGCATTATGCCGACCGGCTTAGAGCGCTGAATATCCTAGCACAGTGTGTTTAATGATGATCGGGAGAGACTTGGTAGAACGCCAGCAAGTCAAATAAATGCCCCAATTGAGCCTAGATCATCCACTGCTTCATGTCGTCCAACGGCAGCCGTTCCGACTCGATGATCGCCTCGCACTCGATCTCCACTTTGCATTCAATCTTTCCGAGTCGAACTACAGGGACGACAGTGCTCGTGGGCCGCACATTACTGAAGTATTTGAAACGCTCAGCGGAAGCGCCGTAGTACTCCTCAACATGCTCGGCCACAACGTAGGTCGCCGAGCGCGTAACGTCGTCAAAGGTTGCGCCGACGTGGTTCAACCCGGTCTTGATGTTCTCGCAAATCTGCCGAATCTCGGCGCGCATGTCTCCTATGCCTATCACCTCACCGGAAGGTAGCCGAGACAACTGACCTGAGAGATAGATATGCGAATGCTCCGCACCCCGGACGACCACAATTGGCGTGTAGAGAAGCTCGTCATTCTCCACGCGCCACCACATGTCGTCCGGGCGCAGGTAGTAGCGATCAAGCAATCGTGAACCTCCATTTACAGCTGACGACCGCGGTGCTGTTCAGATCGCGGTCATCATCATTATTCCAGCACGCCAGCATTCGTGTTGCCAGGCGTGTTCGCTACCTCAGCAGCGTCACGTGGCCAAGATATTCCTTTTTCTCTTTCGTTCCAAACGCGCCGCCGACGCTATCGATCACCGCAAAGATGTTGATATCGCGGTTCAGCACAGTGACGATTGTTTTTGCTCGCGCAAATTTTTACGGGTCGTAGTTGATTCCGGGATAACCGACCCAGTAAATGATGGCAAAACGAATCGACGTTGAAACCTTGCGACAGACCTTTTAAGCCGTCTAGTCCGCTTGATCCGATACTGAGCCTACAACTCATTTTCAGGGATCGAGTCCTAGTTAGATGTCCCGGTGACAGACTCCGACTGGCGGCCCGGAAGTATGTAGTGCGCTCCGAGGTGTTCGTAAAACACAAGGTAGAAAGTAGGCATCTAAAATACTGCCACTGGGTTGACCGGTGATCCCGTGACATTTTTAAGTCGAAGGGGAAGGATGTTAATCAAGAATTCCCAACGACCTCTTTTGGCACACTCTTCAGCCAGGTCCTCTAACCATGCGTTATCAAGAATCCATCCTCCCATTGCAGGGATGAAGATTTGATGAACAGGGTTTACAAAAATATCGGACTGCGTTGGTCGTACGTCGTTTCCAGTGTCGGTCCCCATGACCGCAATGTCTCGATCTTTGAAAAACGGGAGTAACTCCGGAAGCGGTCCTGATGACCCAGACTCCAGCACGTCAACCGGACCGCTGCGCTGACGCTCAGAAAGTTGGCCTGTTCGCATCAATAACACGTCCCCTTTCCCTATTCGGAATCCGCATTCCTTCTCTGCCTTTGCGATATCAGCAAGACCAACACCGTCCCCGCGTTCTATGAACTCCACCCCACGCATCCGTGCGGCGTCAACAAGTACGCCCCGTGTAATGATGCCTTTGTGTGTTACGGATATGTCGCCCTCCGTCGCCCCTCCATTCATCTTTACCGATGACGCGGGCCGGCCGTTGTACATGTAACCATCCCACATGAAATGTGCATGGCTATCCAGGTGCGTAACAGTGTGTCCGTGGAAAATGAGACCGAAAAAATCCGTGGCCATTTGCTGACCAACCATTTCATCACCCGGCCGATACGCCTCCCCGGCCCCAACCATGAAATGCACGGGAGCCCTCGGTGCGTCTATCGACGCTTCATTGAATACAAGGGGTGCAGCACAGCTCACAGCGGTGCCGTCTTTCACCAGTTCCATAGCTTTTTTTGTCAACTCGGGCGACAGATTGTTCAGCGTCCCTAATTCGTCATCTTTACCCCATCTACCCCAGTTTGAGAGTGAATCTATCCAGCCAAGAAGTTCGCTTTCGTTAACCCGATATTGTTCCATGCAGTGTTTTTCCTGTCGCCCGTTTTTGTCCGAAATGACCTAAGAGAGATTCATCGCCTCATACCCATTCGATGAGACTTCATCGCACAGGCCTCGATACGACTGAACACTGCCCCCGTATCTGGCACCCAGGATTCGTATCCCCTTCCCTTCCACGTTTTTATTAACTCCTGTCATCCATGAATCGACACCGTTCATCAACGAACCACTACTCTTGTCATTTATATGTCGGTTCCACCCCTCTATGCCTTCAGGAGTCGCTTCGGCGCGTGTTATGTCCTGCTCTGTCATATGTTTTACGAGGTCCGTTATCCATTCAACCGTGTACTGAATATTGACGGGATGATTACCGCCCAATCCTTGCGGGCCATTGATCATTAACATATTTGGATAACCAAACACTTGAAGTGCCAGATATGTCTCCATTTTCGTATTCCATTTGTCTTTTAGCAGAGCACCACCAGTGCCTTCAATATCTATTTTATCGAAGCTCCCTCCGAGTGCGTCAAAACCAGTGGCGTACACGATTGTATCGAATATGAATTCTTGATTGGAAGTCAGAATGCCGTCTCCCGTGATCCTGATAATAGGAGTTTCAACAATATTGATCAGGTCCACATTGGGTTGATTATAGACTTCATAATAATGTGTTTCTAAGGGTACTCGTCTGGTCCCAAATCCGTGGTCTTTGGGAATCAACATATCGGCCGTTACAGGATTGTGAATTCTGGCTCTTATTTTAGTTTCAATAAATTCTGATATAGCCAGGTTAGCTTTTGGGTCAACTAAAATATCTTTAAAGTTACCTTGCCAGATGGCCATGCCTTTGCTTGCATACAGTTTTTCCCAAAATGCGTTCCGTTCGTCCGATGTAACATCGAACGTATCCCGCGGATCAATGCTCCAGGTGAAGCCCGCTTGTGATGTCCGACACTGTTCAAACATTGCTGGATATGATGCCTTAATGTCCTGCATTTCATCACTATTAATCTTGCCGTTATGAAGTGGCGCACACCAGTTCGGGCGGCGTTGGAATACCGTGAGATGGCCGACATCTTTAGCCAGTTCTTGAATTACCTGAACCCCACTGGCACCGGTTCCAATAACGGCAACGTTCTGGCCTTTAAGTTCCGAATGTGCTTTCGGCCATCGTGATGTGTGGAACGCACTGCCCTTAAACGAATCCATCCCCTCTATCGAAGGCAGTGTCGGTTGCGACAGAATTCCTACAGCGGTGATTAATACCCGGGTTGTACAGCTCTCACCATCATCCAATATGACTTTCCAGGACCGCGCCTGGTCATTATATTTCGCCGCTTTGATCGGACTTGATAAGTGAATATCTCGTAGTAAATCAAACTTGTCAGACACGTGCTCTAAATAGCGTAGTATCTCGGGTTGAGAAGCGAAATGTTCGGACCAATTCCACTCATCAAGAAGTTCTTGTGAAAATGAATATGCGTATGAGTAACTTTCCGAATCAAACCGAGCTCCTGGGTAGCGATTCCAGTGCCAGGTACCACCGACTCCATCTCCTGCTTCAAATACACACACCCGTAGTCCTAATTGTCGGAGTTTATAGAGTTGATATAGACCAGAAATTCCTGCGCCAATTATAACCACATCATAATCAAATTGATGGTTAACAAAAGGTTCCTTTTCATGCATCAATAACTGCTCTATATTTTATCGGAGTTTTGTTTAATATAACTGACTATCTGTCAGTCATTAATTTTTATATCAACGAGTGCTCGGTCTCGTAAATGCCCCACTGTGTTGATCGAAATGAAAAGCCTAATGCCATTCCTAGACTGCGGTAAATCCACCATCGACCATTAATTCAGCGCCAGTGATGTATGACGCCTCATCGGAAGCCAGGAACAATACGGCGTTCGCTATTTCAAGCCGCGTCCCTTCTCGCCCTAACGGTACCGACGCAATCATGCGGTCACGAACCTCTCCTGGAGCGGTTGTTTTTGAAGTCAGCATAGGAGCCATGACACCGGGATGAACGGAGTTAACTCTGATTCCTTTTCGGGCATATTGAGCAGCTGCGGTCTTCGTCAACAATCTGACCGCGCCTTTTGAGGCGCTGTAACCCATGTGAACGTAATCTTGGCCAACTACTCCCGATATAGACGAAATGTTCACAATGGCTCCGTGACCTGCCTTCAACATTTCTGGGATCGCATGCTTGACGCCGAGGAACACTCCCTTGGCATTGATCTCCATCAGGCTGTCCCACATATCGGTATTCAAAGTATCCGGATCGGAACCGCTAATGCCGGCATTGTTCACGAGGACATCGAGTTTTCCGAACCGACTGACGGTGGTCGCTACCAGGTCCTTCCACTGGTTTTCATCGGTAACGTCCAGCCTAGCGAACAGGCCGACGCCTCCCATCTCTGCGATATTCGCCTCGATCTTGCGACCTTCCTCTTCAAGAACGTCAGCGATGACGACCGTGGCACCTTCAGACGCAAACAGTTTTGTCGTTGCTTCACCCAAACCACCTGCACCGCCGGTAACGATGGCCACTTTATTTTCCATTCTCATCTGATCTGCCTCCAAAGCCAGTTAAAGTTTCCCGCCGATATTCGGATTGTCATAACAAAATATTCTGGCCCGCTCAGTCGCGTTCATCGGTTGCCGGTGAGACCGTCATATCTGATTCACGAAAGCCACGGCGGAGTATAGCCAGTTATAAGTAGTAATCATCCCTTGGTTATCGCTTATTTGAAAAAGCAACGCCCCATGGCTGGATCTACCCTGTGACACTTGCTTCCCCTGTGTCGCAACAATGTTCGCCGTTCTACTCGCTACCGCGTGCTCTAGCAGCAACTCAATTGCGCTACCGCGGCATCAGTACAGGCGACAGACTCAAGGGCGCATTCCGTGACCGTAGTCTCCTGACAGAATGTCGGTTAGTCGACGTAATCCGTGTGATCTACGGTGACACCATCGACACCAGGGCCGGGCGCGTTCACTTCTACGTGATCGGCACTCCCGAGCGAGAAGAGGCGCACTTCTCGGAAGCAACAAAAGTCACAGAGAGCCTTGCCGGAAGCAAGTTTAGGTAGAGATCGGCCCGAGGCTTACTGACAACTTTGAACGCTGCCTCGCGTACGTTTACGACGGGTCGGAAAACAGCATCGACGTACAAAGCTCATGCCTGGACTCAGGACCGGAAACACCGAAGACGTACTGGTCGGGTTATAGCGAAGTTCCCAGGAAAAGGGAACTGGCTCTCTTTGGTGTTGAACGCAAATTCGATGTCATGCATAGAGCACAGATTGTGATGCAAAACAGGTCGACTGAAGATCGTTGTCACATTAGTCTACTAAGGAAGAGATATTACAGTTTGTGGATGGCTTGAGTGCGAATGACGATAGATGGGATGAGACAACTGGTAGTTTCCGTGGTTGTACTCCTATCAACAGTGGTGGCTTGCTCGGGAGAGGACACGCTTCCCAACGACCAGACCACGTTGGACGTGGACGCCACTGTGACAGCTGCCGTGGCGACGAGTTCGGCGATGATCCTATCTGCCATTTCTACCAAAACTGCTGAGGCTGACGCTGAGTTTGATTTCCAATCAGCCGTTCAAGAGGCGGTCGAAGCGATCGCTGCTACCGCTGAGCAGTCAGACGCCTTAGATGAAACAAATCCCACGCTGCATGAAGCCTTGCCAAGCCCGATCGTTGAGATTGCGACACCGCAACCGGTAGTAGTTCCAGTGCATCCGACGGAAATCGCCTCACCGACTCAAACTCCAATACCCGTTCCGACTCAAACTCCAATACCCGTTCCGACTCCAACTGCAAGTCCAGTTCCTACTGCAGTGCCCACTCCCACTCCAACCCACACACCGACACCCGTTCCCGAAACGCGCTCGGAAATGATCGAACGGGTACGTACCGCGGTAGTGCGAGTTAGGACCGACGTTGCGAGTGGGTCAGGAGTAATAGTTGAAATCGACCCAAACGCGGGAGCAGCTTTCATTTTGACGAACTATCACGTCATAGAAGGCAGTCAAACTGTTGATGTGACGGTCAACGACTCGGACGTTTATCGGGCTACGACCGTAGGCATGGACGAGATTCGCGATTTAGCCGTACTCCAGATTTGTTGTGATCAGGAATTCACACATTTGGGGTTCGCCAATCCTGAAAGTATCCGTTTGTCGGAACCCGTAATCGTATTAGGGTATCCCTTGGGCGACGAGGTAGATTCTTTACGTATTTCCGTCGGGATCGTTTCTGGAGTTCAGTACAGCGCGATATACAAGCGCCATGAGATACAGACCGACGCTGCTTTAAATCCAGGTAATAGCGGGGGGCCGCTGTTATTGGACACCGGTGAGATTGCCGGTATTAACACGTATGTGGTTCGAACTTCGAGCGGATCTATCGCTGTCGAAGGATTTGGATTTGCCGTCTCTAGTGAAACGCTGGAAGACCAATATGAGGTCATGCGATCTGGCTCAATAGTTGTGGCCCCGACGCCTATCGCGGATCCGGCAATTGTGGACGGCGTCTACACAAGCGCCACGACGGGTTGGCAAATCAACGTGCCGGCGGGATGGAGCTTGGACGATTCAGATCCGGCATCAGTTGTAATTTGGGATGGCAAAAACGAGGGCTCTATCCGGATCGAGACGGTAGCGGTGGAGTCGCTTTCTTACCCAAACACCGCGGCCTACACACGAGATTGGACCGTCGCCCCCGGGGCGGGCATGACGGATTACGTGGTCATCGCGGAGAACGCAAACATATTCAGATCACGGGCGTCCTCAGGCGATCTGGTGGGCGGACATGAATTCCAAACTTCCTTTATGTTTGATTCTCGAAATTGGACGGAGACAAGACATTGGTTTGTGACAGATGGGATGTTTTACGACGTGCAGCTGGCCTTTCCTGATGATATCCGCAACTTACCGGAGTACTCCAAACTTGATCTCGATCTACGGTTGACGCATATCTCATTTCATATGTCTTAGTGATGCTGGAGGCGGTGGCCCAGCGGCCGCCCGGCACGAGGTCCATCCCGGCCAGATACAGGCCGCGTGCGTCGCCCAGTACCATATTCCCACCTTTGGGGATCCACACCCCTCCACATCGAGGTGTCGCGCCACCACCCCTCGGAGCCACCACCATGACCATAACCACCCAACCCGTGAGCGCTACCGCCATCGACGTCGCCGCATGGCTCGAAACTTTCGCCGACGCCCTCGCCCGCAACGACGTCGATGCCGCCGCCAATTGCTTCCACGAAGACTCCTACTGGCGTGACCTCGTCGCCTTCACTTGGAACATCAAAACCCTCGAAGGCCGCGATCAGATCTACCACATGCTCGAGGCCTGTAACGCCGCCACCACTCCCACCGATTGGCAACTCACGGGCGAGCCCATCACCACAGACGGCATCACCGACGCCTGGCTCACCTTTACTTCAAACGTTGGCTGCGGCAAAGGCCGCCTCCGCCTCCGCGACGGCAAAGCTTGGCAACTCTTCACCGCCCTCCAGGAACTCACTGGCCACGAAGAAAAGCAGGGCTTCACCCGCGACATGGGCGTCGACCACGGCGCACACAAAGACCGCACCACCTGGCTCCAGCGCCGCCAGCGCGAACAGACCGAACTCGGCTACACCACCCAGCCCTACGTCCTCATCATCGGCGGCGGCCAGGGTGGCATCGGCCTCGCAGCGCGCCTCCGCCGCCTCAACGTCCCCTCGATCGTCGTTGAACGCAACCAGAATGCCGGTGACTCATGGCGTAACCGCTACGACTCCCTCACGCTCCATGACCCCGTCTGGTTCGACCACATGCCCTATGTCCCCTTCCCCTCCCACTGGCCCATCTACACGCCCAAAGACCAGATGGGCGACTGGCTCGAGATGTACGTCAAGATCATGGAACTCAACTATTGGAGCTCCACCGAATGCACCCACGCCGAATACGATTCATCCGCCAAGACATGGCGTGTCGATCTCATCCGTGACGGCCAGCCCCTCACTCTTCACCCCACCCACCTCGTCCTCGCCACCGGCATGTCCGGCTTCCCCAACATTCCCGACATCCCCGGTGCCGAAACCTTCACCGGCGACATCATGCACTCCAGCAAGTTCCGCACCGGCGCGCCCTACACTGGAAAGCACGCCGTCGTGCTCGGCTCCAATAACAGCGCCCACGACATCTGCCACGACCTATGGGAACACGACACCGCTACCGTCACCATGGTCCAGCGATCGCACACCACCGTCACCCGATCCGGCGGCGGCAACCGCGCCACCGGCATCGGCAACTACTCCGAGTCCGCTGTCGCAGCCGGCATCACCACCGACGTCGCCGATCTCATAGCCACCTCAGAAATCAACGCCCTCGCCCCGATCGCCAGGAAACAGGCCACCGACGACGCTCGCGCCGCCAACGCGGACTTCTACGCCCGCCTCGAAGCCTCCGGTTTCCTCCTCGACTTCGGAGAAGACGAAACTGGCATAGGCATGAAATATGCCCGCCGCGGCTCCGGCTACTACATCGATGTCGGCGCCTCCGAACTCGTCATCAACGGCGACATCAAACTCTGCACCCGCGTCACCATCGAGCGCATCACCCCCCACACCGTCGTACTTACCGACGGCACAGAACTCCCCGCCGACCTCATCGTCTACGCCACCGGCTATGGCAACATGGTCCAGTGGGCTGAACAACTGATCTCAACGAAGGTCGCCGACCGCGTCGGCAAAATCTGGGGCCTCGGCTCCAACACTCAGTACGACCCCGGCCCCTGGGAAGGCGAGCTCCGCAACATGTGGAAGCCCACCAACCAACCCAACCTCTGGTTTCACGGCGGCAACCTTGCCGAATCCCGAAACTACTCCAGATATCTCGCCCTACAACTCAAAGCCCGCCTTGAACACATTCCCACCCCCGTATATGGCATATCCCCCGTCCACCAACTCCGCTAGGCTAGTCCCCTCCCGTTGTCACTCCCCCTCCCTCTTGCTTGGGACACAAACATGGCCCTAACAATGGCCACCTAGCAAGAACTGGAAATCATTCCGAGGTAACTCTCGGCTCTATGAACGAGTTATAGGGCGAGGCCCGGAAACATTGGTCCCATTGCACAGATCGACTGAAAACGCGTCCTCTTCCCCGCTGGTTACACCTAGCAGGACGGGCATCTTGGATGCGTTTCAGAATCGTAGTTTTCGGTTCCAGTGGCCGTCCGATGGGCTGACCATCTGGGCGTTCGAGATGGAGACACTGATCCTCGGCTGGTACATCCTCACCGCCACGGACTCTCCGGCACTGGTGGGATTGATCGCCGCACTGCGTTTTGCCGGGACGATATTTGGCCCCGTATACGGAGCCTTAACGGATAAGTTCAACAGGCGGCGATTACTGATCGCTGGGCGCGCAACTTTGGCGGTCATAGCGCTCGCTTTCACCACGCTGGCGCTAACAGGCGCGCTAGAGCCGTGGCATGCGTTTGTTCTGGCCTTCGCGACCGGCATAGTGCGTAATCTCGACAATGTGGTTCGTCAGGCACTACTAGCGGACGTTATGCCGGCACGATCCCTTTCCAATGCAGTCGCACTTAGCCGAAGTGTGATGGACATATCACGCATCACAGGTGCCCTGCTTGGCGGAGCCCTTATGAGTTCCCTCGGTTTTGGTGGGGCTTACATTGCTGTCGTGCTTCTTTACGCAGGAAGCAGCGTGATTTCCGTGGGCATAGTCCTGAAGACGCAGACCGCCCGAGTAGACGATGCCGGATGGTTCGCGGACCTCAAAGACGGCGTGAGTTATATCAGGCACGACCAAGCAATTATCGGCTCGCTGGTTCTAGCCTTCCTGGTCAACTTGACGTTGTTTCCTACCGTTCACGGTCTCATGGCAGTTGTCGCGCGCGAGGTCTTCGACAAGGGACCGAACGGATTCGCACACATGCAGATGGCATACGGTGTCGGCGCACTTTTCGGTTCAATTTGTCTTGCAGCGTACGCACAGTCCGCTGCTCCGATGAGGCGCATGATGATTGGCGTCGTTCTTTGGCACGTGAGCATGTTGATCTTCGCAGCGATGGGTTGGTGGCTGGCTGCATTGGCGACAATGGTGGTGTGGGGGATGACGCAAAGTTTGGCAATGATCTCTATGTCGTCCACCCTCCTTCATACTTCACCGGTGGCATACCGAGGTCGCGTGATGGGCATGCGCTCTCTGGCCGTGTACGGACTGCCGATTGGGCTCATCGTCAGTGGGGTGATCGCCGAGTGGCTTGGTATCCGTACCGCACTGGCTATCAATTCGATCGTAGGTCTCGGCGGTACGTTTCTGGCGGGACTGGTGTGGCGAGGTCTATGGTCGAAGGGTGAGGGTTAGACGAGCGACGCGGGACGACGTGACTACTCCGCCCCGCTCTAATCGATGACGGGCCTCAAGCTTGCCGGATTGCGCCCACTTAGCCTGTGGTGTCTACAGCGGTTTTCGTGTTCCTATCGCGTTTATAACCGTCCACTCCGCACTCCTTGGGGACCTTTTGACGGGGAGGGTGGACTCGCGATCGCGAAGCTGGTCATCGAGATAAGCAGTACTCCGAGAGTGATCTGGAACGCCAGAACATAGCTTCCGGAAGTGTCGAAAATGAAGCCCGCCATTACGGGACCCACAAGGGTAGGAATGATCAATGCCGGGGTTGTCAATCCAATGATTGCGCCGAAATTCTTAAGCCCGAACATCTCCGCTATCGCAAGTGGACCAAGCGCTCCGACCCCTCCCATCCCCAGCCCGAAAACCATCAGCCCACCCCATATGAACATCTGTCCGCCAGGAATTAAAAGTATCGCCAATCCCGTGATCTGAAGTGCGACGACAATCACGTATGACCAGCGTGCTGTGATCCATTCGCTGATTGTCCCGAAAATGATCTTTGACGCGATTGCAAACAACGCGAGGATCATGAGTCCTATGGCGGCTTCAGCGGAGGTGAAGCCGGCCTGCTCAAGATGCGGGAAGAACTGCGTGGCCGCGGACGTCTGGGCGAAATGTTGAAGGGCCATACCAAAGGACAGGAACCAGAACGCCCGGGTGCGGACCGCGTCCCTGGCGGTAAATCCCTCGAATGCAGCCCGAGCGGCTTTCCCGGCGTCCCCACGGGGCATCCAGCGTTTGTTGACTTCGCGTTCGACGTCTTCCCGTTTATCCCGGATCACGAACACGATCAGAATCAAGATTCCGATCAACAGGAATCCTATGCTGGCAAATCCCCATCGCCACCCTGCAAAGGCAATAACGGCCGTGAGTAACGGGACGTAGAGCAGGCCACCTGAGTTAACCCCGGACATGACCAGGCCCATCATCCGGCCGCGCGTGGTGGAGAACCACAAAGTGACAAGCCGTCCGACCGGCAGCATCGAAGATCCCGGGGTGCCGAGGAAGATCAACATGCTGAATGTGTAGAACTGCCACAGCTCTGTCATCACAGAGCGCAGCAGGAAGCCGGCGATCATCAGGCTCACAGACGCTGCCATGATGGAACGAGCGCCGTGTTTGTCCATGAGACGCCCGACGAAGGGTGTGATTATGCCCATGGAGGCGGCGAGCGTCAGAGAGACGTTTATCTCAGTCCGTGACCACCCGAATTCTTCTTCCAGTGGGATGATAAACGCACCGAATGCGAACTGGGCCGCTCCGATGGATACGCCGATGGTGAGGAAGGTAATGGTCGCAATTGGCCATCCACGATAGATCCCTGATGGCTTTCGATCCTCTACGGCAGTTTTACTCGAACCAGTTTCTTCTATTGAGGCCGACTCAGAGATGTTGCGGGTCCTTGATCTACGGGAGCGGACTTCCAGGGGGAAGAGGAGTCATCACAACTTGGTGAGTGCAATTAAATTTCATGCCGCTCGGGACCTTAGCATTGAATTTGCACCGATAACGGACGGCAAGCCTCGCTTTTGCTGCCACGCGCCTGAATACGTGTGGATTGGTAGCGATGCGTATAAGCAAAGGTAGGGGGTGGGACTATTCGTTATCGTGGTAGAAAACTGGCGGTCGAGGATTTCGCTACGATTCTTGTATCTAGACTTAACGGCACGGTCCTCAGGTTCGTTACCGTAGTTGTTGGTACCTTGAGTTCCGGAACGAAATAACAGAATAAAGGAGATCTATGACCGACGAATCTAAAGGCCCGGCTCCCGGCGAAGACATTGTCCGATGGGTGTACTCGTCTACCAGCCCTGCGCAACTGGCGGCGCGATATGACTTCTGGGCGGCGAATTACGAATTGGATACCGAACGTGATTACGGTCGTAATGACCCAAAGATGACGGTCCCTTTAGTCCAGAAGTACGTGCCTCAAGGCGCTCGTATTCTGGATGCAGGAGTCGGCACAGGTCTGGTTGGCCAGTTGATGGCGGACGCGGGTTATGACGATCTGACCGGCATCGACATATCGACCGAAATGATGGCCGAGGCTCGACAGAAGGGTGTTTACGGAGACCTCCGAAGGATGGTGCTCGGCGAGACACTGGATTTTGAGACCGATGCATTTGACGCCGTCACGTGTGTTGGTGTTTTGACATTCGGCCACGCTCCCGCCTCTTCCCTAAACGAGTTCGTTCGCGTCACAAAGCCCGGTGGTCACGTTATCTATACCGTTCGACCGGACGTGCGTGAGACCGGTGGGTTCATAGAGATCGAGGACGAGCTTACGAAGGACGGTCTATGGAAGCTCGTGGAGAAGACTGACGAGTTCCCGTCGCTACCGAAGGGACTTCCGGAATCGATGTTGCGGGTATGGGTATTTGAAGTGACGGGATAGCGAGAATTACTGGACCGCACGACATTCCTCCTCATCGGAATACGAAAGTCGCAGGGAAATCCGGGACCCACGGTACATAGAGCACTTGCAAAAGGGGCGTGCAAATCATCGACAGCATTCCGTTGCATGGTCATACAGATCAAGCCAGGGTCAGATCGGCGACCGCTTTTTCGTTCAGCTCAATGCCTAGGCCGGGCTTATCGCTCAAGATCATGTGGCCGTCCTTTGGAATGACGCCGTCGCCGAACAGGTTTGCGACGTCGTCCAGCGGGCCCGAGAACTCGGTGGAGAACTCGTGCGGGCGGGTGCCGTTCTGGACCGTCGAGAACACGTGCAACGACGCCATGCTGTTGATGCCAGCCTGGGGGCTGTGCGGCATCACCGGCTTGTCCAGCGTAGTGGCCATGTCGAAGATCCGCTTCACCTCGGACGGGCCTCCAGCGCTGAGAATGTCAGGTTGCAGGATGTCTGGATCGCCCAGCAGTACCAAGCTCTGGAACCACCATCGGAAGGCATCCTGTTCACCTGCCGCAACGGCGACATCCAACGCATCCGAGACCTGCTTCAGTCCAGGTAGATTCCAGTTTGGAATGGGCTCCTCGAAATGGTCGATTCCGAGCTCTTCAAACCGTCGTCCCTGCCGGATCGCGGTCGAGACCGAGTAGCCGTTGTTGGCATCGAAGCCCAGGTAGTTGCCGTCCGACAGGAACTCCCGGACCAACTTGAACATCTGGTAGTCCTTTTCGGGGTCGGCGTCTTGCCTCCAGCCCTTCCAGTCCATGCGAATTTTGAAAGAACGGAAGTTCATGTCCCAGCCTTTTTCGACGAGCTTCAGCATCTCCTCCGGTTGCAGCATCCACCCGGAACCGGTTGACCAGTAAAGCTCGATATCCCTACGGGCCGCACCTCCCATGAGGGCGTAGACCGGCAGTCCGGTCTCTTTGCCCATCAGATCCCAGAGCGCCACGTCAATCACACCGACCACATCGGCCGGCAACTTGAAGAGCTTTTCGTCCTTTCCGAGCGCCAGAGTCTCCCAGTGACGCTCAATCTGAAGCGGGTCTTCACCGATCAAAACCGGCTTGATTATGCTCTCGAGATAGGCCTCGAAAACGCGGCCGGAGTAATAACCGTATTCCCCACCCGGGACGCCGGGGTTGCGACCGGGGGCCTCGGCCCAGCCTTCTACTCCGGCGTCCGTCTGAACTCGGAGCAAACCCTTGCCGATTTTGAGGAAAGTGAGTGTTATATCAGTGATTTTCATTTGGGATCCCTCGTATGAGTCGAGCTAATCAGGAGTACTCAAACCTGGGTGTTATCTACGCCTGAAGTACGGGGCGCAGAACGTGTTCTCACAGTGAGCTACCTTGAGGTCATCGTTGGTGTCGTCGTAATAGCTGATCAGTCCTAGACCGTCTGCACCGATTGTGATCGATGTGTAAAAACCCACGTAGCCTGTCGAATCGATCGTGGTAAGAGTTGCAGACGTGCAGTTCGTG
>JAPKBN010000101.1 GCA_026421215.1 Dehalococcoidia bacterium | reverse complement strand
ACGCCTACCGACTGAACCCCGAACGTTACATCAACGGACCGCCAAAGCTCAAGGTGACAAACGTCAACCATAATTCCCCAAAAAACGACAACTACTTTTGCCGGTCTAGTTGTCGCGATTCTTCGTCTCCCTTTTGCCTGCGCGTTGCTTGCGCTGTCCGGTAGCTCTCAACGTCGAATTCCAAGATTGTGGAGTGGTGGACGACCCGGTCGATTGCAGCGGCGGTCGTCATGGGGTTCTTGAAGATCTGATCCCACTCACTGAAGACCAAGTTGCTGGTGATCATCAGGGAACGCCGTTCGTACCGCTCTGCCAGCAGCGTGAAAAGAACCTCCACTTCCTCCGTATTCTGTTGAACGTATCCGATGTCGTCGAGGATGAGCACCTCGAACTTGTCGAGCTTGCGAAGCGCTCGCGGGAGTAGTAAGTCTCGCTTGGCTACCAGCAGTTCTTGCACGAGCTTGAAGGCTGGACAGAACAACACGGGGCGGCCGGCATCAACGAGTGCGTGACCGACTGCCGCCATGGCGTGAGTCTTACCGGTTCCCGGTAGGCCAAATGCCAGAACATTCTGAGCTTCAAGGGCGAAATTTCCTAGGGCGAGTTCGCTCAGCTTGTGCCGAAGGGCCGGGGGTAGCCGCTCGGTCTCGAGGGTCGCGAACGTTTTTCCGGGCGGAAGATGAGACTCTTTGCGTAGGCGCTGGACTCGCCTATCGGAGCGTGAGCCAGCCTCCATTTCGAAGACTTCGGCCAGGGTCTTCAGGGCCTCAGGGTGGCCGTCGGCCACAAATCGACGCTCGGCTTCCTCGGCGACTGTGGGCAGACGGAATTTCTTTGCGAGGATTCGAACCCTCTCAGCGGCTTCAGCTGGCATGAGAGCCTCCAAGCTTCAGGGATATAAGGGAGTCGAACTTTGAAAGATCCGGCTTCCGCTTTTTGACGATGTTGATGATCTTGCTGCTGTCACGGGGCTCGACCAGTTCTTGGATATCTGCATAGTCGAAACGCTCACCAGTTGCCAGGGCAATCTCTAAGGCGGTCTCAACATGCGATTCCATCGTGGTGGCTGCAAGGTGGAGAATCCTCACGTATTCGACATCTGCTCGCTCTCCTTTCCACTCGCAGAGCCTATCGTAGGCTGTACGGAATCCCAGACTCGGGAATAGATCCTCTCGATATCTGTAGCGAGCAAATGCCCCAGGTTTTCTCACGAGCGAACGGCTGATGTGCCGATAGTCGATCCTATGCTCACGATTGCCTCGAAGACGCGGCATGGTTTCCAGTATTCTTTCATTGTAGAGGACGTCAACATGGTTCGGATGAAGACGAACCTTGACTCTGTGGCCGATGAGGCGTGATGGAACCGAGTAGGTGTGATTCGCAATGCGAATGGTGCTCCACTTGTAGACCTTCGCCTGAGTTTCAGTGTAATTGGGCAACTTTGAAGAGGGTAACGTCAGCAAACATTCTCTCTCTTCGGTGAACTTTACTGAACACTTAGCGTTCAGCTTTTCGACTACGGAGTCTACAAATTTTAGATAGTCCTCCACGGTGGTGAAGTTCCGATGGCCGCGGACAATGAAAGCTTGGTTCAGAGCCGATTTCAAAGTGTCATGGCCGCGCTCGACAACCCCATTCTCATTAGAGCGCCTTACGTTGATCCGTCTAGGCCGAACTCCCAAGTGGTCGGTGAGCTCCTTGTAGCGCTTGGTCAGCGCGCGGCCTCCTGTCTTCTTCAACTCGTGGGTGGCTGCGGAGAGATTGTCTGTGCAGACGACCTGGGTCACTCCGCCAATAGACCAAAATCCGTTCTGAACTCCCTGAGCCAAGGCTTCGAAAGTCTCCCCGAAAGCCAACTCAACATAGCGGTGACCGCTGTAACACAGAACCATCTCGAAGAAGAGGTGCTCGAACGGAGCACCGGCGATCATCACCTCCAACTCGGTGGCGTGAGTAAAATCCACCTGAGCTTCTCGGCTAACCACGTGCTCCTGCGGAAAGAATACTTCCTTGTCCGGTCCTTCGATAGCGCGCCAGTCCCGAACCCTGCGCTGTACCGTACGGAGTTGACCGTCGTGGTACTTTTCCGGCTTCTTCCTCTTGAGCTCTTCGATTATTGTGGTGCTCTGTAAAGCACCCTTCTTGTCGCTTTTTAGCAGAGGGACAACAACAGTCTCCCAATCCTCTTCTAGGGGGTCCGGCCGTGTACGCCAATCCCTGGGCTTTCGTGATACTTGCGATGGCAACAATCCCATACGCCACTTCCTTCCTGCTTTGACCGATAGGCCAGCCTTGGCGGCCGCTAATTCCTGCGACAAACCTGCCTGGCGATGTTTCCGATAACGTCGGACCGAATGATCTGTAACCATTCAACATGGTCAGATACTAACGGGGAGGTCCCTCCGTGAGGGGCGAAGAGCCAGACTCAGATGGTCGGCACTTTTAGTTGTCGTTCGGTCGGCAGTAGTGATTGTCGCATGTCACAAGGTTCTAGACCGCGCGGTCTACATCAACCCGCCGGAACCAAAGAAGACAGAA
>JAPKBN010000100.1 GCA_026421215.1 Dehalococcoidia bacterium | reverse complement strand
GGGCAGGGCAGGCTGCGGCGGTCAACTACACCTGGTACCGACCGACTAGAAAGTGGTCGACTGGT
Source organism: Dehalococcoidia bacterium (assembly GCA_026421215.1). Lineage (GTDB taxonomy): Bacteria > Chloroflexota > Dehalococcoidia > Lucifugimonadales > Lucifugimonadaceae. The sequence continues at coordinate 2,497 of JAPKBN010000100.1, read as the reverse complement.
GTGCGACTCTGTACGCCCTGATGAAGAAAGCTCGACTCGGAGTTCGCAGCCTTTGGGCTAGTCTGGTCACTGTACTGTGCGCTGGCTATTGCCCACCGATGCCCTCCGTGGAGACAGCGGAGTGGCAGCACGTTAGGGAGGATGAGCGCGAGTGCCCTGACCCTCAGGGTGCGTGCGAGTGGGACATCAAGTTCACCAATTTTGTAGTCCCATCCAGCGCTGCCATTGCTGGGTATGTATTCCAAAAAGTGGATCGCAATTGGGCCTGGGTCGAGTGCGGTCCCAATCCAGACAGCGATTCAGGTCTTGACACCTACTACGAGAGATTCAAGGTGACAATCGATCCCGACGATGGCTCTTTATCGATCCAAGGGGACGTCTTTGGTTCAGGAAAAGTTGGGGATGATACCGAGTATGTCGACACTGTCACTGGTGACGCGATTTTTGTACCGCTCAATGCCCTAACCTCGCTGTGGCTCCCTGAGCTGGGCGACCTCAAGAACGACAAGGGCACGGTTATTGACAACAATGGTGATGTGGTGGGCATGACATTGCCTGGTGGTGGGTTCGTTGGTTTCACTTCCGGAGGTGCTCCGAACCAGGTCGATCCACCCTCGGTCACAGACGCGGGAATCACATACGATTGGGCCAACAATTTCGGCGGGGTAGGATTCTCCGTGGGGTGGCACCAGTTGGAGTGGAACCATGTCTGCTGTATCAACGAGAAGTGGCACGTTCTAGAGTGTCTGCCCGGGTCGCCCAATTAGTTCAGTCCCCCCCTTACGCGATGACTTCACGATGATTAATTCCACCCTCATAAAGGTGTCCCTGACCGCAACGACAGTGTTCGCAGGCGCCCTCGTTTTCTTGCCGAGTCCCGGCGCGTCCGCAGGACCAAAGTCGGTGCCTGTCGGCATTGTGAATTTCGTTGCCGAACTTGATGCAGCTGATGGCACCCCTTACAATGGGCCCATCAAGCTGTCCGTGAAACAGGAGGGCACTGGTTCGAAGTACTCATGGGGCCCGTTCAGTACCACCTGCACCGCAGGGGTCCTCTCAGTATCCGCTGATCTCCAAGGGCTGGCTCACACCAGCAACGCAGAAGCGTACTTCTGGAAACCAAATGCGAGTGGGAACACCGGAGCGGAGTCCTTCTTCTACTTGAACGGGGCCGATGGAGCGAGGGCCGTTTCGGTTTTCACACCCCCTGCTCCTGGTGGGACTGTCGCGTTGCGCGACCTTCAACTGTCGCCGGCCCCAGTTTTTGGAACGATCACCTCTTCCTCTGCGCAGGGTTTGCACCCCGCCGCAGAGTTGCAAATCGTGCCACGCCGCTTCGCTAGTGGGGTGATACACCCATTCTACGATATCCATCCAATCACTGTGGGGGCTCAGACAGACGTCTACAGTTGGAGTGTTAAGCATCGCGCCGAGTTTCGGGTCGAAACCACTGACGGGTGGGCGTCAGTGGATACCTATCTAAACCGTGGGAATACGGTTTCGGTGAACTTGTTACATCAAGGCGCAATCGTGGTCATCTTTGATCCTATTCAATTCGTAGACGTTTATCGCGTCGTAATCTTTGACTCCGCAACGTACAGCCCGTTCGACCCTTCGGCTCACGATCCCCAGTATGTATTCTTCGCTGCAGATGAGCACATCGAAACCGGCTGCACAGGGGACATCAAGAATAACGACCAGAGCAAACGCCACTTTGACGATGTTTCGGCCGGCAGCTATGTAATGGAGCTATGGACAGACTCGAGCATCAGGAATGCGACTCCGGCGCCCGTGTTGACGGCTACGGTGACGGTTATCGGTGGCCAGACGACGACCGTGACATTCCCTTGACGCTCTAGGAGGCTGTTGAATAAGTGACCTTGCGCGGCGATCTGCAGAGATTCAGTGCCCTGAGCTCGGTAGCGAAGAGAGGCGAAGGAAATGGTCCAGTCATTCGCGAGGGCCGCATGAAACGGGCGAATGAGGCGATCTTGGCGGCGATCGAGACGTAAACGTGGCCCAGCATGAGTGTACAGAGTCGCACACCTGAGTGTACAGGTGTACAGCAGGTGTACAGAGTCGCACACCAGTCGACGACTTTTCCCTCACTCGGTACCAGGTAACCTGAACCCACCCACGCTCGGCATCGTCCTTATGGGCATGGCGAGGAAAGATAGAGAAGACCATCCCGGGAGCTGGCACCATGTGATGAACCGCGGCATTGCTCGGCGTCCCTTGTTCGAGTCGTCCGGGGACATGCGCTTCTTTCTAGCCCGCCTTGCTTTTCAAGTACGAATAGGGCGCGTCGAGGTGCACGCGTTCAGCTTGATGACGACGCATTTTTACCTGCTCCTGCGGAGCCCCCGCGGCGAGCTCTCAGAAGCCATGCGCCGCATTCAGAATGCCTATTCAAGGCGCTTCAACCGACAACACAAGCGCGACGGCTCACTGATCCGCGGGCGCTTCCAATCCAAACCCGTCAAGTCTCACCACTACC
>JAPKBN010000099.1 GCA_026421215.1 Dehalococcoidia bacterium | reverse complement strand
CGGACCGGCCAGAAATACAGCCCATTCCCCGAGGAAGTGAACCGGGCAATTATTGATGTAATGGCCGACCTCTATTTCCCGCCGACGGAATCAGCGCACCAGAATCTATTACATGCCGGAGTAGGCGAAGATTCGATAACTGTCACGGGCAACACCGCCATCGATGCGGTTCTCCAGATGAAAGACCGGATCGAGCAATTGTCCCCCGATGATCCAAACCTGATCGATATCCCGTTGGATTTGGCTCAGGATATGGCGACAACCGAATCTGGCCGCCGGTTGATACTCGTCACAGGACATCGGCGGGAGAGTTTCGGTAATGACCTGGATTCGATCTGCCGTGCGCTGCTTCGTATCGCCGACGAGCATAAGGACGTACGGGTGGCCTACGCCGTCCATCTGAACCCTCGGGTGCGGGAGACCGTTTATCGGATACTCGGGGGGAGTGACCAGGTGCGTCTGTTCGAGCCTCCGGCCTACCCGGCTTTCGTGTGGCTTATGAGCCGGGCTCACCTCATCATCTCTGACTCTGGCGGCATCCAGGAGGAAGCCGCGGCGTTGAACAAACCGTTACTGGTGACTCGCCGCGTCACCGAGAGGCCTGAGGCTGTCGATTCCGGTGGCGCCCGCCTGGTTGGCGTAGGCACCGAGACCATCTTCAACGCGGCACACGAACTGTTGACGAACGACGATAAATATCGAGCGATGGCGGTCGCCACCAATCCCTTTGGCGACGGGCGAGCATCGGAGCGGATCGTGAGCGCCATAGAGAACTGGCTGGCAAACCGTGAGTGACATAAACGTCATCGGCCTGGGCTACGTCGGGCTACCGGCGGCTGTGATGCTCGCCAGTAACGGGCACACGGTGCGTGGCGTAGATGTCAATCCGTCCCTTGTCGAATCAATCGCCTCCGGTGACGTAGCACAAAGCGAACCCGATCTTTCAATCCGTCTGAACGAAGTCCTAAACGGCGGTCAATTTACAACAGGCACATGTCCATTGAACGCGGACGTGTTCATAATCGCCGTGCCAACGCCGGTGGGACAGGACCATTCACCTGACCTGACATTTGTACTTAACGCCTGCCGATCCGTTGCCGGAAAGCTGTCTGAAGGCGATCTCGTGATCGTCGAGTCCACGATCCCACCCGGCGCCACACTCGGCGAGATATCTAACGCGCTGGAAGAAAGCGGCCTTTCCGCAGGAACGGGATTCTCTCTCGCATACTGCCCGGAGCGGGTCTTGCCGGGAAACATCGTGAAAGAGATCGTCGAGAATGATCGAATAATAGGTGGCATAGACGAGAAATCTACCGTCCGGGCCGCTCATTTATATCGTTCCTTTGTGACCGGGGAGCTCCGCGAAACGGACGCCGCCACCGCCGAGATGGTGAAGCTGGCGGAGAACACCTACCGCGACGTAAACATCGCACTGGCTAACAACCTCGCCAACCTGTCCGAATCGGTGGGAGTGAACGTTTGGAACGTGTTGGAGATGGCCAACCGTCACCCAAGAGTAAACCTACATACTCCCGGTGTAGGCGTCGGGGGCCACTGCATTCCGGTGGACCCTTGGTTCCTCGTCGCGGCGGACGAAACATCATCGGCATTGATCAGGACGTCACGCCAGGTGAATGACCGTCAACCAGGGATCGTGGCCCGTCTGGCCTCGGAGGCGGTGGGCGACGTAAAGAACGCGTGTGCCGCCGTGCTTGGCGCAGCGTACAAAGCGAACGTCACGGACGCACGTGAGTCACCCACCACGGATTTGGCTTTGCGTCTGGCAGACCATGGTCTAACCGTGGCGGTGACCGATCCTTACGTGACCAGTTTTGTCCCAGACATCGTCCCATTGGATGTTGCCCTTGGTGGCGCGGATATAGCGATTCTCGTTGTCGGCCACACACAGTATTTGCACCTCGAGCCCGATAGTGTTGCGCGGGTGATGCGGGGCCGAACGATTCTCGATACGACCAACACCCTCGATCGTGAAGCATGGGAGCAGTCCGGGTTCATATTCTTACGGTACGGGGATGGGCGGTCGAAGCAGTGATCTGCGACATGACAACCTCGGCCACAACACAGACAAATGCAAATTCTCCACGTCGTTAGAGGACTTGAGCCAGAACTGGGTGGTCCACCCAGATTTGTTGTGGCTCTAACGTCGGCGTTAAAGCTGCTTGGAGTGGATTCGACTGTCTACGGGACAGATTCCGGAACCGGTACGGATTCCGTCATCTCGGCACCGGACGCGGAAGTTCGGTTATTCAAGCGTGGACGGTTCTCAAAATACTGGCCCGGACACAGCCCGGACATGCGGCGGGAGCTAGGGCGAGCAGTCAGCCAGTTCGATTTGGTCCACATACACGAACTATGGCACTACCCGAACCACGTCGCAGCCGGTGCAGCCAGGCGGAACGACGTCCCCTACCTCATTTCGCCTCTGGGAACTTTCGCCCCAACTGCGCTGGGTAAAGGAAGCCTCAAGAAACGGGTCTACAGGGCATTGGTAGACCGAGGGTTATCTAACAGAGCGGCCTCCTATCACGCGATGACGGACCAGGA
>JAPKBN010000013.1 GCA_026421215.1 Dehalococcoidia bacterium | reverse complement strand
TCAGTCAGGGAACTGATTCCGCCGTCAATCCCCGGAGTCCTTTTTGTCAGCTTTACGCAGTTCCGGGTCGGTAGCGACGGCGATGGATTTCAACAGCCCGGCAATCGCGATGATGGACCCGCCAAGGAACAACGGCATTCGCGCCTCCGAGCGCTGAACGATCCAGCCGTCCCCCAGTTGGATCATAGCCAGAACAACTCCAGCAACAGTGAGCACCACATAGGGCAACAGGTTCCGGATCATCGGAGCCCCCCGGCTATTTAGCCCTTCATCGATCTCTAAATTTCGACCTTGGCCCGTTTTATCGAACCTGGCTATCGGACAACCCTATCTAACGACAAGGTTAACGAGTTTTCCGGGGACGTAGATGCGGCGAATGATCTCCGTGTCGTCCGTGTACGCCTTTACACGATCAGACGCGAACGCGGCCTCAAACGCCTGTTCTTCTGTGACGTCTGCCGCAAGTTGCAGTCTTTCCCGGACCTTGCCGTTGATCTGTACGACGACCGTAATCACTTCGTCAGCGGCGAGCTCTTGATCCCATACGGGAAGAGACTCGTTATGAATACTGAACGAGTGACCGGTCCGTTCCCAGAGCTCCTCCGCAATGTGGGGGGCGAGCGGCGCCGTCAGCAACAACATGCGTTCCACGGTGTCAGACCATGCCGCAGCAGATATCGCTCCGCTGTCCCATCCACGATTCATCTCACTCACGAGTTCCATGAGCGCAGAGATCGTGGTGTTGAACTTAAATCGTTCAAGTTCCTGGATCGCGCGGCGTGTCGTCTTGTGCGATGCCCTGAGAAGTTCTCGATCGGCTTCCGTGTCTCCTAGTCCGGCAGCAGAGAGTTCTGAAGTATCCCGGTTGGCCAGGTCCCATAACCGGTTCAACCACCGGGTGATACCGGCCAGCCCATCGTCACTCCAGTCCCCACCCTGATCCCATGGACCAAGAAACATCAAAAAACAGCGAATTGTGTCTGCGCCGTAACGATCAACGAGAGGATCAGGCGGAAGCGGGTTGGACCGCTTGGATATCTTCTTATGGTCCTTGATCAAGAGACCCTGGTTGAACAGCCTTGAGTAAGGTTCATCAAAGTCGATCATCTTGAGATCGCGCAGAGCCTTCGTGAAGAACCTCGCATACAGCAAGTGCATCACGGCATGCTCCGCCCCGCCCATGTACTGATGTACCGGCAGCCATGACTTCACGGCATTCGGCTCAAACGCCACTTCAGAGGATTTTGGACTTGCAAATCGGAGGTGGTACCAGGACGAATCGACGAACGTGTCCATCGTGTCCGTTTCTCGCTTTGCCGACTCGCCGCATTCAGGGCAAATCGTGTTAATAAATTCGGCGTCATCCGCCAGCGGGGAGCGACCTGTTGGTTTGAAGTCTGCCTCGTCCGGCAGGCGTACCGGAAGTTCACTGATCGGCACGGGTACAATCCCGCAACTCTCGCAGTGGATAATCGGGATAGGGGTGCCCCAGTACCTCTGTCTGGACCATTGCCAGTCACGCATTCGGTACGTAACACGTCGTTGGCCCATGTCATCGGCCTCGATCTTGTCTGCGATCTTCTCCAGACCCTCTTTGTTGGAGAGGCCGTCGAACTCCGCGGAGTTGATCTGAGTCCCGGGCGCCAGATACGCTTCGTCCAAGGCTGATCCATCCCAGTTATCCGGGGCGATCACGACCCTTATCGGCAAGTCGTATTTCTTCGCAAATACGAAATCACGATCGTCGTGGGCCGGCACGCCCATGACCGCGCCGCTTCCATAGGTTGCGAGGACGTAATCACCGATCAAGATCGGCACGCGTTCCCCATTCAGCGGGTTCGTCGCGTAAGCGCCCGTGGGCACGCCGGTTTTCTCACGCTCCGTTGACGTACGATCGATCTCAGGAGTACGGGCCGCCTGGGCGATATATTCGGAAACCAACTCTTCTTGTTCAGTCTGCGTAAGTTCCTCGACCAGCGGATGCTCCGGAGCGAGCACGACAAACGTCACGCCATACACAGTATCTATGCGCGTGGTGTAGGTGGTCAGGATGGTCGTTGACAGGCCGTACTCAGAAATATCGAACTGGAAATCGACGCCTTTTGATCGGCCAATCCAGTTGGTCTGCATCACTTTTATTTTGTTTGGCCAGTCGATGTCATCCATCTGAAGGAGTTCTTCTGCGTAAGCGGTAATGCGGAAGAACCACTGGTCCATCTCTCGACGGGTGATGACTGTGCCACAACGCTCACAGGCGCCATCGAGCACCTGTTCGTTAGCAACGGTGGTCTGGCAGCTCGGGCACCAGTTGGCGAATCCACGTGACCGGTAGGCCAGCCCGGCCTCATATAGTTTCAGGAACAGGTACTGGTTCCAACGGTAGTAGTCAGGCGTGTGTGTCGCGAGCTCCCGATCCCAGTCGTAGCTGGTTCCCATCGCCCGGAACTGCCGCCGCATGTTGACGATGTTTTTCTCTGTATAAATGCGCGGGTGGATGTTTGAAGCGATCGCTGCGTTTTCGGCCGGCAGTCCAAAAGAGTCGAACCCCATCGGGTGCATGACGTTGTAGCCCTGCATACGCTTGAGGCGGGCGTGAGCGTCGGCGCCGGTGTACTGGAACCAGTGGCCTATGTGCACATCCCCGGACGGATAGGGGAACATGACTAGCGCGTACCAGTTGTCCTTGCCGGGAACATCATCCCGCACTCGGTAAACGCCTTCCCGCTCCCATCGCTCCTGCCATTTCGTCTCGATAGCGGAGGGATCGTAACGGTCCCCGTCAGTGGCCGCTGTCGAATCGCGTTCCTGGCGACTGGGAATGGTGGTCAAGTGGTAATTCCTGGGTGTACTTGGGATATGTCCGGGGAGTCGAGGGAAGACGTCGGTTCATCATGTCCGAATCCAGAAAGGTGCCCGGACTCGGACATGATTATCGTAGAGACGGCCATTCTAGCAAGTAGACCCAGCTACACGTTTCCTACGGCGGAAACTGCAAAGTTCCACCCACAAAAACCCGGGGGCCTGCGCGCAAGGGACCCATGGTGCAACGAACGCGTCAAAGCAACCGTGGAATCAGTCCTCGCGTGAGGTATGTGGTATATAAGTAGTTGGGGATGACTGAAGGTCTCCCAATGGAACAATTAATTCAGGAGAGCCACATGGCTGACGTCTCAGTAAAAATAAACGACAACGGTCCTTACGTAATTTCCGGCGATGTGACCATCGTGGACGTTGAGGGTAAGAAGTTGTCATGGACCGGAAGCGCTGTGGCTCTGTGCCGCTGTGGTGAGTCAACCAATAAACCATTCTGCGATGGCACACACAACAAGGCGGGCTTCTCGAGCGAAGTTCGGGGCTAGAAGTGCCCTACCGGGCTCCTTGCCTGGATAAACCGGATAAAGCAGATCATCAAACGGGCGGTCAGGTTAAGACCGCCCGTTTACGCGCCCCGCATGCCTGAAATTGCTCAAGGGTTGAAGACGTTAACGGGCGACCCGTTCAGCCATGCCTGTACGTTTTCGAGTGAAGCAGCCATAAAGTAACGAAGCGTATCCCCGGTTGCGTAGCCGAGGTGCGGCGCCAGCAAGACGTTGTCCAGCCCGAGCAACGGGTGACCGCCGGGCAATGGCTCGATATCGTAAACGTCCAGCGCGGCCCCTGCGATCACGTCGTTTCTGAGTGCATCCAGAAGCGCTGTCTCTTCAACGATCGGGCCCCGAGACGTGTTGATCAGGTAGGACGTGGGCTTCATCATTTCGAATTCGCGAGCGGTTACCCAGCCCCGGCTTAAATCGGTGAGCGGGACGTGGATCGAAAGAATATCGGACCGAGAGAACAGCTCGTCCCACGAGACGTACGCCGCGTTATTCGCGGCGGCGCGCTCGGCGTCAAGCGTCGGGCCCCATGCGATCACGTCCATATCGAAGGCGTTGCCGTAGCCGGCAACAAGGGTACCGAGGCGACCCATGCCGAGGATGCCGAGCGTCTTGCCACCGATGCCCTCGGCGACTCTCGTCTGCCACTGCCCTTCTCGCATCTGCCTGTCTTCTATCGCTATGTGGCGCGTCACGGCCATGATCAAGGCCCATGTAAGTTCTGAGGTGCTGTTGCCACGTGACGGCAAGCCCGTAGTAATGCAGACCGTGATTCCCAGCCTTTTGGCGGCGTCCATATCGATGTTTGCCTGCCGTGCGCCGGTTCCGGCGATCAACTTCAAGTTGGGCAGCCGTTCCAGTACTTCCGCCGGGAATCGCGTACGTTCGCGCGTTGTGACCAGTACTTCGAACGGCGCGAGCCTATCCACGAGGCCATCCTGATCGAGGATCGTATTGTCGAAGATATCGATAGATTCGACCGGCAACGATGCCCAATCGGCCGCCCCCTCGGCAAGGTGAAGATAATCGTCAAGAATCGCGATTCTGGTCATTTAATTGGGTCTCCGAATTCTTGGATTGGCTGGTGGATGCAAGAAACGAAGATCTTGCTGCAACTTCCTGAGGCATTTCTGCGGGGTCTACAATCGACGCCTCGTAGGCTAGGAGGGATGCGTTCAGCGCACGGCCTCTCCCGCAAGTACTCCGGTCACCTTCTCGTTCTCTACAGCCAACTTGCCGTTCACGAAAACGTACGGAATACCAGATGGGTGGACAGCCGGGTCTTCGAACGAGGACTGGTCATTCACGGTGTCCGCATTAAACAGGACCAGGTCGGCAAAGTTGCCGTCAGCAATCACGCCGCGTTTGTCGATCTTGAAGCGCTGTGCCGGGTTCTGGGTAACGCGCTGGATCACCTGTTCGAGCGGCCGGTCGAAGCGGCGACGGAGTCGGCCTATGAAGCGAGCAAAGCAGCCGAAGGCCCTTGGGTGGACGATGCCGACCAGCGGCGGAGCTATCGGGATGGAGTCGCTGCCGATCATGTAGTCCGGCCGGTCCAGCAGGTTCATCACATCTTCTTCATGCTGACGCCAGATCCGTACGCTTGTCGGCGGGATTCCCCGAAACCCGATGCCCATCTCCTCTTCCACCATGAGTTCCATCACAAGTTCCTCCACAGAGGTCCCCTTCGCTTCCGCCGCATCCTCAAATGTCATGCCCACCAGATCATCGTTGGGACCTTCCGATATGGCTGTGAACATGTTGCCGCCCATGGGAGTTATTGGCGTCTCCTGGAAGAACTTGATCAGGTCCTTACGGGTCTCCAGATCTCGCAACCGCTCCATCATGGCGTCCGATCCACCTTCATGCACCCAGCCCGGGATGAAAGTGTGAGGGAAACTTGAGCCTACTGGGTAGACATAGCACTCAAGCGATACGTCCACGCCCTCTGCCTTGGCAGCGTCCACCGGATCCATGATCGACGCGATATCGCCGATGTGGGGCGGTGCGGTGCGGTAGTGTTCAAGGTGGACCGGGACACCCGAGCGACGCCCGATCTCAAGTGCTTCAAGGACACCCCCGCCGGCGTATCCGCGTTCAGGATTGTGATTGCGCAGGTGCGTGCTGTACGGCAACCCGAACTCGGCAGCTACCTCACAAAGTTCCACCAACTCGTCAGTATCGCTGTACGCGTTCGGGTAGTAGGACATTCCGGTTGAAAAACCGCGAGCCCCCTGCTCAAGTCCTTCCCGAAGCATGCCCTTCGCTCGGTCCATGTCGGCCCCTCTTAAGGGAACGTCGTTCATACCAACAGCGGATATGCGCACCGGTCCGTGGCCGATGAAGGTGGCGACGTTGCATGAAGTCTTGAGGTGGTAGTTGCTGAGGAACGCGTCTATCGACGACATATCCAAATCTTCAGGCGGGAATCCCAGAATGCCGGACAGGTACTTCCGGTACATCAGGTAATCGTCGTGAGAAAGCGGAGCGTACGAGAGTCCGTCAGGGCACAGTATCTCCGTCGTGACGCCCTGGCGGATGCCGCTCGCATGCTGACCATCGAGCAGGAGTGCACCGTCAGAGTGGGCATGGACGTCGATGAACCCGGGCGTGACGGTCAAGCCGGTGGCGTCTATCGCGTTGTCGGAAGTGGATTCCGACAGATCACCTATGGCTGCGATCTCTTTACCCGAGATACCGATGTCAACCTGTACGCCTGGCGTGCCGGTTCCGTCGATCACGGTGCCACCGGAGATGATGGTGTCGAATTTCATTGTTGTTCCTTGATCCTCGGTAAGTTGCCGCCAGCAGTTATTGGACCTTGCAAGCATGATGTTCCCACTTGCGCCAGAGGTGGATTGAAGTTTTCTGCCCCCTCTCTCAGACGGAGAGTGGGGTTCTACCCAGACAGGTCCGCACGGAGATTACTCTGGTGTTGAAGCCTGCGCTAGATGTTGAGGTCATCTGGCCCCGATAACTGCGAGACACCGTCCCAAGGCAAGATTGTCACAATCTCAAACCACTTCCCTTACAGGGATAAAGCGTCCCTGTAACAAACGGGCACGACCCTATCGGTTGTCGATCGGATCTTGTGAGGACGAGCAGTGTCGTACCTTCTGCGTCGCGTTCTCCGATCGATCGTTTTGCCAGTTCCGACATGCACCCACCCTGCCATGCCTCTGGAAGTAATCTCGTGGCCGGTGCTATGAGTAAATTAGTCTCGATCTCGACCAGTTCATAACCTTCTCGGTCGCTGGCGGCTAGCGAGCGCCATTCATGGGCAATCAATCGGCGGCTTGAAATCCACTCATGATTTTTGCATTCACGAGATTAACAAAGATTCGCCGGGGCTAATGTGAAGTCACGTGCTCGGTATGCAAGACTGACACTGTGTGATTAGCTCTCAACGTGCACATGTATCCCCAGCCGTGGTCGAGGAAATTTTGATATGAGCCAGGACGGAATGATCAAGGTGTTCATCCGAAAACCATGAACAACGCCGGTACATCAGGCGGCCCGGTGATCGTCGCCAAAGATTTGCGCAAGCGTTACGACGATATACAGGCCGTAGATGGCGTGTCTTTCGAGGTGTACCGGGGTGAGGTTTTCGGCATGCTCGGTCCAAACGGAGCGGGCAAAACAACCACCGTTGAGATACTGGAGGGGATGCGGGATCCGGACTCCGGTGTGGCGCTGATCGACGGGATCGATGTCACACGTGAACCGATGCGCGTGAAGAAGATCATCGGCGTGCAACTTCAGGCCAACGCGTTCTTTGACCGCCTGACGTTGTCCGAGTTGCTGAAGCTGTTCGGCACGCTTTACGGACACAGCGTCTCATCACAGGATCTGCTGGACCGCGTCGATCTTGGAGAACGCGGCAAGTCGCAATTCAAGACCCTTTCCGGCGGCCAGAAGCAACGCTTCTCTATCGCCGCCGCACTGGTTAACGAGCCCGCCGTTATGTTCCTTGATGAACCTTCTTCGGGACTCGACCCACAGGCCCGCCGGAACATGTGGGAATTGATCAAGGGCTTACAGGCTGACGGAACCACGGTGATGCTCACGACGCACTACATGGAAGAGGCTGAAGAGTTGTGCGACCGCGTGGCCATCGTGGACAGCGGCAGGATCGTCGCGCTAGACACGCCGCTGGCACTTGTGGACGGGTTGCTTGAGACCGGTTTCCGGAATGAAAGGCCCACACGTGAGGCCACGCTTGAGGATGTTTTTATCAGCATGACGGGCCGGGCTTTGCGAGATGAGTAACCCCGCGTACAAACGAGCCTCCAGATGAGGATCGCCCTGAGTCTCACGGTTGCCTCCCTGAAGATGTATTTCAGAAACCGGCAGGCGATCTTCTTCTCGCTTTTCATTCCTTTTTTGATCATGGTGATCTTCGGACTGCTGGATTTTGATCGATTCAGCGGGGCCGATGTCGGAATTGTCGACCAGGCCCAGAATGAAGCTTCGGCGGCGATAATCCTTCAGTTAACCGATCGTACCGACGAACTTGTGGATGTTGAACTTGGCAGCCTGGGCAAAGAAACGGAACGGATCACGGACGGCGAGATCGACGCAATGTTCGTCATTCCGGCAGGCTTCGCCGAGCCGGGCGGACCTGTAACGGTGTCCGCGACCACCGATGAGCGGTCGCCGCAGCGTGCTGCACTCGCCGTGGCTCTACTGGACCAGATCCTCGGAGATCTCGAAAGGCAGGCGGCCTCCACGCCCGATGTCACCGATTCCAGCGTGACAAAGGGCCCAGCGAAGTTCGGCACAATATCCCTATCAACGCTCGAGGGCGATGACCGAAGCTACACCGCGTTCCTGGTTCCAGGGATCGTAGCGATGTCGATCATGCAGCTCGGCATATTCGGTGTCGTATTCGCGTTGGTGCAGTACCGGCAGCAGGGTGTACTACGCCGACTAAAGGCCGCACCGGTAAACCCGGCGCAGTTCCTGTTCGCACAGATATCGACCCGGTTGTCCATATCGGTCTTTCAGACACTGATCCTTCTGCTGGTCGGTATGATTCTGTTCGATCTCGCGGTGGGCGACGGCGACGTCGTTTCCTGGCTGCTTGTAATAGCGCTGGCGTTGTTCGGTGGCATCCTGTTCGTGACGATGGGTCTTGCGATCTCAGGTGTGGCCCGTACCGAGGAGGTGGCGGCGCCGGTCACGAACCTGGTCTCGATGCCAATGATGTTTCTGTCCGGAGTGTTCTTCCCGCTGGACGCCCTACCGGGAGTGGTGACGATTGTGACGCAGTTCCTGCCACTCACGTTCCTTGCGGACGCTATGCGAGCCGTTGTGACGGACGGATCCGGGATCACGGATATCTGGGGTGAACTGGCAGGCCTGGCGGCCTGGAGCGCGATCGTGTTTGCAGCCGCCACCCGGTTGTTCCGGTGGGAATAGCCCCCATCGGGGGGTTGGTGTGGTGAATGGGTTGAAGCGGCCTGGCGATACCCCCTCGGGTCGATATCAATCGCCCCCTTCTATGTGCGTGTGAGGACAGGCGTTTCTACCCGTCATTCCCACCCAGGCGGGAATCCAGAACGTCCATATTTGCGATCAGAGGGTGAACTCAGGAGCGCGCTCTGACGCGCTGCCCTTCCCCGGGAGACCCCTCTCAAATTTTCATCTGACTCAAGGAAAGAGAAGCGAGCCCCCCGGATCGGTGCACGGTACCAACCCGGTTGGCTCGCTTCTAAAAATATCTACGGCCCACTACTAAGCCCGGATTCCTATTGATCGTTGCGACGCAGCGATAATCACGTCCCTTCTCACTACTCACATGAATAACCCCATTCGTCCCGGATTCGTCGATGATGAACACTAGACGTTGCGTTCTATAGTGGCTAGTCTGTTATACAAACCAGTTGATAAGTGAGCACTTGACAATATGGCAACCGCAAAAGGCATATCGGTCGGTGAGCTATCACGGAAAACCGGGGTCAGCACGGCGACCATAAATTTCTACGTAAATCAGGATCTTCTTCCGCATCCAGTCAAGACGGCTCGTACGCGAGCCTTGTACCGACCACAGATGGTCGAACGGATCGCCCGGATCAAGGATTTCCAGGACCGCGGCCTTCCGCTCGCCGTTATCGCCCGGATCCTTGACAATCCCAACCCGGCCGCTGAACTCGGTTTGTCCGGCACGCCCACGCGCACAACACGCGGGCCCGTCAGCCTGGCGGACTACCTTGAACAGACGGGAATAGACCGGGATGTGCTCGCACGATTGATCGAGGCCGATATTCTTCGCCCAGGACGAGACGAGTCCGGACTGGTGTTTGATCGCGCCGATCTTGCAGCCGGTCGGGCCACCGCCCGTCTATTGAGCGAGGGTGTCGAAATCGACATGATTCTGCGGCACAATGAGTTTCAGCCGGTGTCACGCGCCGAGGCGCATTTCCTGGCGGAACATCTGGCAGAGGCGATGCAGTTCGAGCCTTCCCAGCGAAAAGCGACGGCCGCACGGGCCGCGTTCGCTACGTTGCGTGACTACATGAGGTTGCGAGAGCTTGAGACCGCTTATCCGGACTGGGATCAGCCCTCTCGTTAGAGGGCGTTTATCGCTTCCGCGACCTCAAAGTCAAGGCCCGTCAGTCCACCCATATCATGGGTCGATAGCGTCAACGTCACGTGGGTGTATCGGATGTCGATATCCGGATGATGATCCCTTGATTCGGCGATCTCGGCAACGCATTGAACGAAGGCGATGCCTTCCATGAACGACGGCGCCTCAAACGTCTTGGAAATGCTATCGTCAACCCGCGACCATCCCGGGACAACGCCAAGTCGCTCCGAGACCTGATCGTGTGTAAGTCGTGATCGGCTTGTCATCGGTACCTCCAGTAGATTCTGCCGTGCCTAGTCCCTTTATCTCCGAGACCCAAAAATAACCACTCGTTCGGCCCTAGTCCTGGTTGGGGTTTACGCGCTCCCGGACGTAGGTGAGTATGGTTTCAATACCATCGGGGGGAGCTCCGAGCGAGACAGCAGTTTCCACGTCAACGGCCACGAGGTCTTCCTGGCCTAGTGCTGCGTGCGCCACGGCGCGATTGCCGTACGCGTCAGAGTTGGATGGGTCCAGCTTTATCGACCTGTTTAGGTTCGTCACGGCTTGCACAAAGTTACCCAGGGACAGATAGGCAGTGCCCAGGTTGAACTGAAGTGTCGCGTCTTCCGGTTCGATCTGTTCAGCCTGCTCAAACGACTCCGCGGCTCGATCCGGGAAGCCAAGCTGTGCGTATTTAAGGCCGCGTTGAAACCAGCCGAGAAAATCATCCTGGGCTGGTTCGGTATCCTGAGCTGGTTCGATGTTTTGATCGCTCGGTTGTAGATTCACCCAATCACTTTACGACGAATAAGAGATCACATATGGTTTCCCCTCGTAAGTTGTGGCCGTGGAAGACGGAAGCAACAAGGGATGAGGTGTCCCGGCGGGCATGAGAGAGGTATCCATGCGCCTGAGGAACCGATGTCGGTACGCAAAGCTTCCGCGCTAGAATCGCTTCATTCCTGTCGGCGCCACTGCAACACAACGATCCGGCCGGAATTCGCACCGCTTCTCAAAGCCGCAAAAATCGCCGGAGAATTTCATCAGATGCGTATCGTGCTAATCGGTCAGCAGGCGTTCGGTCAATCGGTACTGAACGCTATTTTCGAAACGGGCAAGGATGAGGTTGTTGGGGTTTTCTGCTCTCCAGACCAGGAGGGCCGACGGGAAGACCCACTCAAGGCCGGCGCCGTTGAGCACAACATCCCGCTGTTCCAGCCCGGTCGATTCCGCAGCGATGAGGCAATCGAACAGTTCAACGGGTTGTCGCCTGATCTATGCGTTATGGCCTACGTGACGGACATCGTACCGATGGAGATGATCAACGGGCCGACCCACGGCACCATCCAGTACCACCCCTCACTGCTCCCTCTGCACCGCGGGCCGAGCTCCATCAACTGGCCGATCATCATGGGCGAAGATCGGACCGGTCTAACAATCTTCTGGCCGGACGAGGGCCTGGACACGGGGCCGGTGCTTCTCCAGAAAGAGATCGAGATCGGGCCAGACGACACGCTCGGGTCCGTCTACTTCAACCACCTGTACCCAATGGGCGTAGAGGCGATGATCGAATCAATAGACCTTGTCCGGGACGGGAACGCTCCGAAGATAGTCCAGAACGAGTCGAAATCTACGTACGAGAGCTGGGCAAAAGCGAAAGACGGTCGGATCGACTGGTCCTTGCCCGCCCAGCAAATATACAACCTGATACGCGGGTGCAATCCCCAGCCCGGCGCAAGTACGACTCATGATGATGAGAGGCTGCGGATATTCGATTCCGGCCTCGGTGAGTCCGTCGATCCGAATGCTGCGCCCGGCACCGTCATCTCGTTAGGAGAGCAGGGCTTTGAGGTCGCCACCGGCAACGGCACTGTGATGGTCAAACGTGTGCAGCGGCGCGGCGCAAAAAAAGAACCGGCCGCAGAATTCGCATCTGCAGCCGGACTTAAGATCGGTGATCACCTCGGGTAAGGCCAGCGGGTGCCCTCCAACCGCCTGTGAAGGACTAAGGGTTTCCCCAGGTATTGGGCGATTAACGCCTGACGTCTGAGCTTCCTGAGGCTGCCGCTAGCACCTCGGCCTCGGACGCCAGGTTGAAGTCGCCGTGGATGGTGTGGGCGATCGCCCCGGACGCCGTCGCAAAGTCTGCGACCTGTTGCCGATTCCAGCCGTTCATGACACCCCAGATCGCTCCAGCGGCGAACCCGTCGCCACCACCGACGCGATCCACAATCTCAAGCTCGTGCCGGCGGCTCAGGGCGATCTCAGACCCATCGAAGTACACGCCTTGCCACGAGTTGTGATCGCTTGAGTGAATATCTCGAACGGTCAGGGCCATCTTGTCGAACCCGTATTTGGAGACGGCCTTCTCAACGAACGGACGGTACGCGTCTGCGCTCCGGTCATCGGGCTCGATGTTGCCTGCCATTCCCAGCATGATGCCTAGGATGGGGTCACGCGCGCTCCCGATAGCAACGTCCACGTACTGCATCAACGGGTCCAACCGCTTCGCACCCTCCTCCGGGCTCCACAGTGCGCTCCGGTAGTTGAAATCAATGCTGACGGTCATGCCCGCAGCTTTAGCCGCTTGGCAGCCAGCTGCCACTGTGGCGGTCGACTTCTCGGAGATGGCACATGTAATGCCGGAGAAGTGGAACCAGTCGCGTCCGGCGAGCGCAGATGGCCAGTCCACCATCCCCGGCTCGATCTCTGACATCGCCGACCGAGCCCGGTCGTACACCACGGCGGATGGTCGTACCGATGCACCAATCTCAAGGTAGTAAAGGCCAAGACGGTCGCCGCTACGAACCACTAACGAGGTGTCCACACCGTACTGCCTGATGTAGTTCACACACGCCTGCCCGATGTCATTGTCCGGGATTCTGGAGATTAGCGCCGGCTCGACCCCGAACTGTTCTAAGGCGACCGCCACGTTGCACTCGGTGCCGCCGTAAATGGCGTCAAACTGGCGGGCCTGCGTCAGTCTTTCACTCCTCGGGGTAGTCAGGCGGAGCAGGACTTCACCGATCGTCACAAAATTAAAGGCCATACCGATGCATCGTCTCCATTGAATACGGCCACGTCGCATCGATGGCCGGTAAGTTGATTGGCTTCGTCAGGACTAGAGGATCGTGCCGTACACCTCATCCGGGATCACTACGATGGTGGCCCGATTTTCCTTGACCATCGCATCGTCGTACTCGTCCCAGTCAGGGTGTTCTTTACCTGCTGCGGCGCGATACACGTCGCGCATCGCATCACGGAGTTCGTCCGGAGTGGCGGTCTTTGAAGAGATGATCTGCGCCCGCCCCTCCAACACCACGTAGCCCCACCAGTTGTCTTTGGACGCGAGAAGCGAGCAACGGGGATCCCGTTCCAGATTACGCAGCTTTGCACGATCCTCTGTCGTGGAGAAAGCTACGCCGTCTTTGTATGGGCCGGCCGTGACGATGCTCATCTGGATGGCGCCATCACGCCTAAACGTGCTCAAGACGGCATTGTGATTCTCGGATACAAATTCGAAGACCTTCGGGTCCAGTGCCATGATGAGCTCCTTATTGTTTTGGCCCGACGTCGGCGACTATCGCTCGCGTAGTTCTTTGATGGTTCCAAGCACCCCACGACAGCGCTCCGAAAGTGTGTCCCACGCTTTCTCCGTGACGATGTCTGAAGAAACGAGGGCGGAGCCCATGCCGACCGCTGGAACGCCGGCATCGAACCAGGCTTTCAAAGAATCCCTTGAACCATCCACGCCGCCGGTCGGCATTATCGATGACCACGGCATTGGTGCGCGTGTTGCTTTAACGAACGATGGGCCACCGACAGAGTCGCCCGGGAACAGTTTCACTATCTCGCAACCAAGTTCTTCAGCGTGTGCGATTTCGCTGACCGTGCCACAGCCCGGCATGTACGCGATCTTGCGTCGGTTGCACAGCCTCGCCGTATCGTCGTCGGTCGCCGGGCTAACGATAAAGTTTGCACCGTTCGCTAGGTAGAGCGCCGCAGTCGGTGCGTCCATCACGGATCCGACGCCCAGTATCACGTCCGGCGCGTCGGAGGTGGCCCAACGGTCCAACTCTGAGAACACCTCGCAGGCGTGGTCGCCGCGGTTGGTGAACTCGATGGCACGAATACCACCCTTCCGGCAGGCGATGACTATCGACCTCGCAACTTCAAAATCGGCGTTGTAGAAGATCGGCACAACGCCAGCCTTATGGACGTTGTTCAGAACTTCAAGTCGAGTGTGTCGTGCCAAATTTCGCTCCGCCAGAGTCTGGTTCGAGGTAAGCCCTCGTTCATGTGGATACAGGCCCGGTAGTGTAACTCTGGTCTCTGCACCGCCTTCGACTCCGAAATCATGACTTCATCCTCTGATTGCCATTTGAAATTGGGGGGACCTGATCTGATCCCACTTTTTCGATCGCCATCCTGAGATTGGCCGCCGCTCGTTCGGGGTCGTCCGAGCCAAGAATAGCGCCGATCACCGCGACTCCTCTCGCACCTGCAGACACAACCGCACCCGCTTGTTCGGGATTGATGCTTCCTATTCCGATGATCGGTAACTGTACCGAGGCAACGACTTCATTGAGCAGATCGATCGCCACGCCCGATCGGCCCGGGTGTGACGCCGTTTCATAAAGCGTCCCGAGCAATAGATAGTCGGCGAGATCCATTTCCGCCTTTTTTGCACCGACCAGTGAATTCACCGACCGGCCTATCAGCCAGTCGTCCCCGCCAATACGGCGGGCCGCCTTCACGGCCGGGCCACGCTCCCCCAGTTGTACGCCTCCGGCATCGACGGCGAGCGCCACATCGACGCGGTCGTTGATCACAACGAGCGCATCCTCTCCGATAGTCTCAACCACCTCGGCCGCCAGATTGAAGAAGTCCGTTCGCTCCAAATCCGGTGCCTGAACCTGGATCATATTGACGCCCCCCCGTACTGCGGCGCTGATGGAGCTGAGCAAGATTGCCGTGTCATCACCCGGGTCAAGCGCCGTCACAAGACAAAGCACTCGCTCAGGCAGCTGCATTGGAGGCATATATCAGTCCTTCATGCGTCAAGGAGGCGCGAGCATAAGCCTTAGCCGGGATACGGCCCGTCTGGTACGCCATGCGACCGGCCTCCACGCCCAGAATGAACCCGTCTCTCCCATAAACTCGGGATCGTCCGCCATGGCGATCGTCCAGATTGAAGCCTCGAATGGCTATGAGGTCACCGTGCCAGACACCTCAACGGAGGCAATGAGGTCTTCAGTAGATCTGTGCTTGCCCGTTCCCGTCATCAGGCGCGACGTGAAGTTCTTGGCGCCGATCGTTAGTTGGTCGCTCATCTAATCGCTTCCATTATCCGCAGTGCGGGCAGTATCTTGGATGCGCGAACATCGAAAATTGGGAAGCCTCGATGAGATTCCCTACGCTGGCATTAACCAGATCAGGTTCAGGGTCGGTGGCAGTTCCAGCCACTCTCTCAGGCTGGGGCCCCAAGCGCAGATGCAAGATCCGCTCCACTCGTTTCATTGGCCGAAGCGTAAATCCGTTGTGGTGGATGGTCAAATGCCCTTCTTGTACAAATGGGTCACCGGTCTCATCCCCGAACGCCCCTGATTTTTGACCCGATGGTATTCTGGCGGCCCCTACCCCTATCTTGACCTACTAGCCCGCATTACTGGAGCTGCCTGATGAGTCGTGTCGTTTTTTACTCGGAACCTAATGACCGCGTGCGGCTTGCTGAAGATCTGGCACCAGACGATCTCGATGTTTCGGTGATCGATCCCGACCTGCCCTGGGATGAGCGGAAAGAGCTTCTGGCCGATACCGAGGTGTTGATACTCGGCGGGTTGGCGATGCCGTACGAGGAACTGATCCAGCTTCCAAAATTAAAGATGCTCCAACTCATGAGCGCCGGGTATGACCAGATCGACGTGCCAGCGGTGCGAGAACAGGGCATCTTCGTCTCCAACAACTCGCCACAGATCGCCCGTTCCGTCGCTGAACATGCCCTTGGACTCATGCTGACGGTCCAGCACAAATTCGTGCCCGGGTTAGAAGGTGTCCGAGACGGCTCGTGGCGCAACCCGGTACGGTCCGGTGTGTACGAGATCGGCGGCAAGACCATCGGGATCATAGGACTTGGCAACATCGGCAGACTCGTTGCGACCATGGTCCGGGGGTTTGGTCCGGCCGAGGTGATCTATCACGACACTGCGAACATCCCAGTCCAGGTCGAGGCGGAACTGGGGGTGCGACGCGTCGGGTTTGAGGAGTTGCTTTCGACTTCCGACATCGTGACTGTCCACGTGCCTCTGTTCTCTGAGACGCTTGGAATGATGAACTCGGACGCATTCAACCTGATGAAGGAGTCGGCCATCTTCATCAACACATGCCGCGGGCCTGTGCAAAACGAGGCGGATCTGATCGACGCCCTTAACGATGGCCAGATTCGCGCCGCTGGACTGGACGTGTTCGAGGTGGAGCCGACGCCGGCCGACAATCCCCTGTTAGCGATGGATAACGTGGTGGTTACGCCGCATCTCGCCGGTTCCAGCGAGGAGCGCGTGGAGCGAGCGCTTGTGTTCTCGTACCAGAACGCACGCCGGGTGATGGCGGGAACGGAGCCGAAGGGCCAATTCGAGGTGCTGACATAAAGGGCGCGCATCGCAATAGGGGGTGGAAGGCCAGCGCTCTCGTCCTAGACTTGGACGGAACGCTTATCAATGCGCAGGACGCGCTGTCCCTTCGGGTGATCGAGGCGGTGGGTCGTGCTTCTAAACATGTGCCGGTGGCGATCGCTTCAGGCAGGGAGCCGGCCGATGTGGCCCGCTACGCCCGGGAGCTGGGGCTGAAGACACCGCAGATATCCGATAACGGCGCCCGCATCCTGAACCCGGTCGACAACTCGACCATCGAGGCTCACCTGTTGGATGAGGCCGACGCACGGTCCATCATTGCAGCGCTTGGTCCCCGTGGGATGCGGTTCTTCGCCGTCGATGACTGGCATCTTGCACGCAGTGTCGCCGATATCGAGACGTGGCAGATAACAGTTATCGCCGCCTCTACGTATGACCGGGACGCGCCGAAGGACTTTCAGGAAGCGACTGTGCGGGCCGCGGTGGATCTCGCCTCAGAGCAGGTGGCGGCGATCCTATCGGTTGGGGCCGACGGAAAGCGCTGGTACGTGAACTACACTCGAAAGGGCGTCGATAAAGGCACAGCGCTGCGAAGTTGGGCGCGTCGCATGGGTGTGTCGCTGGACGGTGTGGTTTTCGTCGGCGACTCGCTCAATGATGTCGAGGCGTTTGGTGTGACCGGGCTTCCGGTCGCTATGGGAAGCGCCAGCGATGAGGTGCGGGCGGCCGCCACAGAGACCGTGGGGGATGTGTACGAGGACGGGGTGGTGGAGGCGATAGAGCGGTTTATTGCTCCAACAGGGCAGTTTTTTTAGGCCCCAGTGTGGCTTTTATTGGGGGCCGTTTGGCGAGCGATTTGATGTGTCTCAATGTTCGGAAGTCTAGGTTTTCTCCCTTTACCCAGCTTTCTCCCGCTGGGTAAAGGGATCTTCGAATTCAGGTCGTCGGGCTTAATCCTGGGGTCGGTCTTCGTTTGATTCCGAAGCGACATCAGCACCCGGATCACTGCCCGATCTCAGCGCTCGGACGCTAGCGCTTAGCGCGCTTCTCCACACGTTCAGCTCGCGCCTGAGTGCTGAACGGAACGGCCGGCCGGACTCGCCGATGTTCCGGTACTTGCGATGACGCTGTCTCACCAGCGTGCGACCGTGCCGCTCAACAACGTCTGTGATCTCGATCATGAGCGCCCTTTTTAACAGGCGAGAGGCCTCCAGGGGATCGGTGTGTGCGCCGCCATCGGGCTCTCGCACGATCTCGTCTATGATTCCCATCCGACGACTGTCGATAGACGTGAGCCTGAGGGCGCCAACGACCTGATCCGCCGCCGCCGAATCTCGCAGTTCCGCCACCGCCGCCCGTTCAGGAGATATCGGCGTATAGATCGCGTTCTGCAGCATCAACACCCGATCGGTCACTGCAAATGCAAGTGCCGCTTCACTTCCGCCCTCCCCGATCAGCACGGAGATTGTCGGGACCTCGACGTCCAGCAGGGTCGATATCGTCTGTGAAATTGCGTGCGCCTGGCCTCGTTCCCACGCCTCCAAATCAAGCGCTGAACCCGGCGTGTCCACGAGAGTCACGATCGGCAAGTTGAACCGGGCCGCAAATCGGACAGCGCGTCGGGCTTTGCCGAAGCCTTCCGGCGTGATCGAACCACTTGCGGAAAGTCCTTCTGGCGTCTCGTCATCGGATGACGAGATCATGCCGCTTGGCGGCGTTTTTTCCTGTCCGATCACGACGATGGACTGGCCGGCCAACCGTGCGATGCCCGTTATCACCTCGGGCGCGTCGGCGTATTGGCGGTCGCCATGAAGTTCTACGAGGTTGGCGAACACCTGGTCGATAAAGTGGCGCGACGTCGGGCGTTTCGGGTGACGGGCGAGTTGCACCATCTCCCACGCCTCCATGCGCCTCGGGCGTGTCCGTGGCGGACGCCCGCGCCGCCGCTTTGCGAGACCGAATTCCGGCCTCAAGAGTTCAAGTACGGTGGAAACGATGTGCTTGATTCGTTCCCGGTCGACCACTCCGTCCAGCATGCCGTGCCGGAAATGAATCTCTGCAGTGTGCTGTCCGGCAGCCACGGTCCCGCCCATCTCTTCCTTGATGGCCCGGAACGGGGCGAAGCCAACGTGCGCCCCGGGCTCTGCAAATATCAGGTCAGCCTGCGTCCCAAAGGATGCGTACACTTGCCCGGTCGCCGGGTCGCCGAGGACGGAGACCAGTGGCACGCCGCGTCGATGCATCTCGTTGGCGGCGACGGTCGTCTTCGCCATCTGCATGAGCGAGAGGACGCCTTCCTGGATGCGCGCTCCACCGCTGTTGATGACGGCGATGGCCGGAAAGCGTTTACGCGCCGCGAGCTGTAGCGCGAGCGCCACTTTCTCACCAACAACGAGGCCCATGCTTCCGCCGAGGAAGCCGAAGTCCAGAACAATCAGGACCGTCGGAGTGCCACCGATAGTACAGACGCCGGTTATTACAGCCTCGGTCAGGCCCGTCCGGTTTTGGTCTTGCAGCAGCCTCTCTCGGTACGAAACCCGTGCAGAGAATGAGAGCGGGTCGAGCGATCTTATCCAGCGAGATGTCTCTCGAAAGGTACCCCCATCAGCCAGCATTTCCACGCGCCTGCGGGCAGACATGGTGTAGTGGAACCGGCAGCTCGGGCAGACCAGGAAACGGTCGTAAGTAGGGCTGTCAACAAGGCTCCCGCCACAGGCGAGACAGGTCTCCCGAACGCTTTCCAAATCGAGTTCGGGTTGATCAGTGCTGCCAGGAAGATCCTGACCGGGGAAGAGTGGGGTGATATTGGTCACGCGCAGCCTCGTACCCCCAGCTTACCGCGCTTGCCCCAAAACGGCATCGCCCACTGTCTCCGTTGCGGACGCGTTCAAAACGCTTTGCGGGGGGAATTCAGAGCATCTATATTTGAAACGCTAAAGGACCGGCCTTGGTTTGCCAGGCTCGCCGATCCCAACGATCCCTGCCTCTTCAAGTTCATCCATTAGCCGAGCTGCTCGTGGGTAGCCAATTCGCAATCGGCGTTGCAGTAGTGAGACCGAGAGCGTCTTGTGCGCCGTCGACATCTCAGTCGCCTTGCCGAAAAGTGAGTCACCGTCGTGGCCGCCGTCGCCAAAGTCGCCCGTGTCGGCAGACATTGTCACCGGTTCGATACTCGGCATCTTGGGGCCCTTAACCGCCTTCCAGAAGTCGACAACGGCCGTGACCTCGGGATCGCCGAGGAAGGCGCCCTGGATACGCATTGGCTTTGGTTTGTCGATCGGCAAGAACAACATGTCTCCCTTGCCGAGCAGCTTCTCGGCGCCCGGTCCGTCGATGATTGTCCGGGAGTCGATCTGCGACGTGACACCGAAGGAAATACGGCTCGGGAAGTTGGCCTTAATGAGGCCCGTTACAACGTCCACAGACGGTCGCTGGGTGGCGACGACCAGGTGTATGCCGGTGGCGCGACCAAGCTGAGCCAGCCTGCATAAGAGGCGTTCGACCTCTGATGCCGAGGTCAACATCAGGTCGGCAAGCTCATCCACCATGAGGACCAGGTACGGCATCTTCGTCGTCGCCTGATCGTTATAGGCGATGATGTTGCGGACGCCCGCACTCTCTAGCACCTTGAAGCGGTCAGTCATCTCCTCGACAAGCGCCTTCAAGATGCCGACCGCTACGTCGGCTTCCACGACAGGGGCTGCGTAGAGATGGGGAACGCCGGTGTACGGCGTTAGCTCGACCCGCTTGGGGTCGATCATCACGATCCGAACCTCCTCCGGTGTCCTACTCATAAGCAGGCCGGTGGCGATGGTGTTCATACACACGCTCTTGCCGGAACCTGTCGCGCCCGCAATCAGCAGGTGCGGCATACGTGTCAAATCTATGACCACGTTCTCGCCGCCACTGCCAACGCCCAGCGGTATGGGAAGTGGTGCTTCAGCGATGAAATCTTCGTATGCGACCGATTCGATCACGGTGCGCAGCGTGACTGGCGTGGGCCGGGAGTTCGGAACCTCGATGCCAACCAGGGATGCCCCTGGCACTGGCGCCTCAAAGCGCAGGCTTGGCGACGCCAACGAGAGCGCAAGGTCTTTCTCGCGGGCCAAGATGTTGTCCACGCGGACGCGCTGCCGGCCGGAACTTCGTTCGTTCCCAGGGACCTGTTCTGCCACGAGTTTCTCTGAACCGCGACCGCGGCCCCATCCCGGCACGATGCCGTACATCGTCACTCGTGGACCCTCCCTGACATCGCCCACGGACACTTCGATGCCATGGTCGGCGAGGGTCTCGACGATCAATTCAGATGTGGCCTCTATCTCGGACTCCGGCACTCCTCCCGCCGGAGCGGTTTTTAGAATGCCGATGTCCGGCAACGGCCAGCTGAAGGGTGGCACATGGAGGAAACCGGGCAGGATGGGGCCCAGAAGGCCCGGAACGCCGTCGAGCGTCCCATCCTCACCCATCTCATTATCCAGACCAAGTGAATCTTTCTCATCGTCTATGAGTGTTTGTACATCCGCCGCGATCGTGGGTGCCGTGGGATCAACAATCTTCTCGGCCGCCGGGTCCCCTTGAGTTACAAGAAGATCAGGCCGGACGTTCCCGGTGAGGGGAGGTTCTGGTTTGTCCGTGGTGAACGACGGATGCTCAATTTGATCAGCTTCTGTACCCACGGCTGCCTCGTTCATAAGTTCTTCGGCCGTTGGTCCCGTTACGCCACGGTTGGCACGCCATGCCAAGATGCGTGAAACAATCCCGGTGCCGGCGGCGATCAGTAGCACGCTGAAGGCGACCAAGCCGACCCATATTCCATGAACGGTGATCAAGGCGTGGCGGGGTAGTGAACCAGCGGCGGCGATAAGAACAAGCACTACTACGCGTGAGAAAGCCAGCGCTAACTGGCTGAATGTTCCACCAGAATCTGACCAGTCCATCGGCCATCTGGCGACGTAGTTGCCGAACGACCCGGCGTACGACTGGTTGATCGCTATCTCACTACTGCTTGAAAAATAGTTGGGTACTTGCAATGAGCCCAATACACCAACAATCGCAAGGCCGATGAAGGTGGCGGAGAAGGTGTAACGCCACTGGGTCTTGAGCAGATGAGGGGCGACGTTCAGGATGGTTATCGCTGCCGCAGACCACAAGAGCAGCGGGATAACCGACCACCCGAGGTGGAATTTCAGGTCGTTGAAAAACAGTGCTCCGAGGATGGCCAAGGTCGCGATGACGATCACTGCTGATCGCGAGTAGGCGTTTTTTAAGGTACCGGTGACGCCGATAGCGCTGTACGAATAACCGCCCACTGTCAGGCGACGCGTCAGCGATCCAACTGTTTGGATAGCTCCGCCTAACATTGCGCCTCCTCAAGAAAATAGCCTGGGGGCGCTATTTTTAGCGATACCCCCTGAACGGTCATGCGGTAATCAGTCGCGTCCGGCCCTCGCTGTGCGTCCAACGGTTCGGCAAGATTTCATCTCACACATCGAACGCCACCGGGATAATGGTCGGCCGACGTCGTGTGCGCTGGCTGAAGAACCGGGCTACAGTCTTTTTAACTGTGGCCTCGACCTCGTTCCACTGTAGAGATTTACCGGATTCTTGGTCAAGAACGGCTGTCAACTCATCTATTGCATCTTTGAATAGTGTGTCGGCTTCCAAGAAGTGAACGAATCCGCTGGAAACGATCTTCGGCCGGCCGATGACCTTGCCGTTTGAGTCACGACCCAGGATTACTGTGACGAAGCCGTCACGAGCCAACAGACGACGTTCAACGATCACGTTACCGCGTTCGTCCCAGACACCGTGGCCGTGGATGAAGACGTGCCCGGCGGGGATCTTCTCAACCACCTCGGCGGTGTCTTCCGTCAGGCGCAGCACGTCGCCGTCCTGCAGCAGGAATGCATCATCCTGATGGACGCCGTGTTCTATGGCCAGATCCACATGTGCCCGTAGCATCCGGTACTCGCCGTGGATGGGCACAAAGTGCCGGGGTTGCAGCAAGTTGTGGACCACTCGCAGCTCTTCACGGGCCGCATGCCCGTGAACGTGGACGTTACGTGTGTTGTGCGTAACCACGTGAGCGCCCTGCTCGACGAGATTGTTTATCAGGTTGCTGACAGAGGTCTCATTGCCAGGGATTGGCGTGGCCGAGATGATAACGGTGTCGTTCTCACGGATATCCACATCGTTATGCGTCCCAGCGGCCATACGGGCGAGCGCGGACTGAGGCTCTCCCTGTGCACCGGTGTTCATGTAGATGACCCGGTGGTCGGGGAGCCCGAGGGCGTCCCGGGCGCTGATGAGGGTCTCGTCCTTGATTTTCAAGTGGCCGAGGTCGCGTGAAATCTTGAGGTTGTTGACCATGCTGCGGCCGACGATGGCAAGTCTGCGGCCATGAGCCTCCGCGGCATCCGCGACCATCTGTATCCGGGCGATCTGGGACGCGAAGCTCGCGACCAGTACCCGGCCCTCTGCATTCCCGATAACGTCATGCAGTGTCTGTGCGACTTCACGGTCTGAGCCGGAGTAGCCCTCGTTTTCGGCGTAAGTGGAGTCAGCCATGAGGAGGAACACGCCGTCTGCGGCGATCTCCGCCATGCGTCCGAAATCAGTCGGTTCGCCGATGGTCGGGTCGTTGTCCAGCCTAAAGTCTCCGGTGTGTATGACGGTGCCGAGCGGGGTCCGCAGCGCTATGCCCATGGCGTCCGGGATGGAGTGGCACACATCGAACCACTCGGCCTCGAACGTGGTCCCAAATTTGAACACCTCACCCGACTTCACAATGTTCAGATCTGCCTCACGCAAGACCCTGCGCTCACGCAGTTTGTTGCGGATCAGCGCCATCGCCATTCCGGGCGCGTAGATCGGTACCGGCAGCGCTTCCATGATGTGCGGCAACGCGCCGATGTGATCTTCGTGCCCGTGTGTGATGAGGATCGCCCGAACGCGGTCAAGGTTCTCAACGAGGTAGTCGATGTTCGGAATAACGATGTCGATGCCCGGCATGTCGTCTTCCGGGAAAAGGACCCCGGCATCAATGACAACGATGTCCTGTTCTGTTTCGAGGACCATCATGTTTTTGCCGACTTCGCCCAGCCCGCCTAGCGGGAGAACTTTCAGCGCTTCGTTAGCCATGTATCTCCTAGTTATTGAGGGGTGCCCGGCGGTCACCGTGCCTATGTTCACGACGGCGGACGGGTGTTTATTTTTAATGGGATTGAGTTGGCGGTTTGTAGTGCGCCTATTGTGCGGGATACAGGCCCATATGCGGGGCTATGCGTATCCCGATATGGCCTGTTAATTCCAGATTCGGGGCATTCAGGAGCGTCTGGACTGCAGATGGTCTCGCTAGAAGAGCCGATCCCGGTTGGTTTCGTCCTCGACGGAAGACTCCGTGGGAGCCGGTGAAGTGGTGCCCGCAGGGACAGAACCATCCGTCCCTGAAGATGCCTGGCTACGGGTCGCACTCATCTCGAGCGATTGGAGGACGGCCTCGGGAAGTTGGCGGATATCGTTCTCAAGGGTCTGGCGCAGAGTGGAGGATCGCAACGCCGCCGCCGGGTGGTAAAGAGGGAAAATGACGATGTCCCGCCACACTGTGGCGCGGCCATGCTGGTCTGAGATGCGGGCGTTAGGCAGGAATCGGTTCATCGCATGCCTGCCGAGTGTGGCGATGACGTACGGTTTTAGAAGGCCGATCTGGGCTTCCAGATAGGGCCTGCAGGCGCGGACTTCTTCGGGGAGCGGATCTCGGTTGCCCGGCGGCCTGCATTTAACGACGTTAGTGATGTGCACGTCTGAACGAAGTAGTGGTACGACGCCAAGGAGCTCATCCAGCAACTTGCCGGCACGCCCTACAAATGGGCGACCCTGCTCGTCTTCATTGGCCCCCGGCCCTTCACCGATGAACAGTATCGATGGAGAGTTTGAACCTTCGCCGGGCACGGCGTTTATCCGGGTTCCCGCCAGACCGCACCGTGTGCAACTTCGTACTACAGCAGCGATCTCCTCGATTGAGGACAACTCACCGATGTACTTGTCACCACCTGTGGATTTAGCATCCCCGGCTGCGATATCTGGACCGTTTGGCGGTTCAGTCATGCTGAGCCTCGGCCTCCCCGTACTATTCGGTCGGGGCGTTTACTCCTCCGTATCCGAGACAAATGCCCCAGGTCGGCGTCGCGTAAGTGCCGGTTAGACGGAGGTTGAGCGCGCGAGCTAGTTGCTCACGCCCTTTCCTTCGAGGTATTCGACGACGTCGTTTACGGTGTTCAGGCCCTCGGCCTCTTCGTCAGATATTTCCAGCGGCGTGTCATCGCCACCGAACTCTTCTTCGAGAGCCATGATCAGCTCGACCACGTCAAGCGAGTCAGCTTCGAGGTCTTCGGTGAAGGACGACTCGAGTTGAATGTCATCGGGCTCAACGCTGAGTTTGTCGGCCGCGATATCTCGCACCCGCTCGAAAACCGTCGCCATTCGCGACCTCCGTAACAATAATTCGTTGTGGATATTTACTGTGTGATCGGTTCTATTCTCTGATTGCTGGGCACACACTATTGGCGAGCGCCAGCGTGCGGTCAAGTATTTATCGCCTTGATCCGACGGCGAACTATCCTAGCACCGTCCCGAGTACACCGTTAATAAACCGCGGTGAAGTCTCTGAACCGTAGAGTTTTGCGATCTCCACGGCCTCGTTGGCGATCACTGCAGCCGGCGCTTGATCTTCCGATTCAAAAGACAATTCTGTCAGCGCGAGCCGCAGGATTATACGATCTACCCGGTCTATACGGGCGACAGGACGGGCCGGAGCGAGTACCGCGATACGGTCGTCCAGGGTCAGGCGATTAGCCTCCACCGATTCGACCAGCGTCGTCGCAAATTCCAGAAGATCATCTGCGAGACCGTCACGTTCCGCTATCTGACGTAGCGCCAGATCAGCGGGGTGCCCAATGCTATCCGCCTCGTACAGGGCCTGTGTGGCCGCTGCACGTGCAGCACGGCGTCCTGACGGCGTCGGTGACTCCGTCTCGGAGTCTGGATCCATGTGGATAAGACCGGGCGTCTGCGGAGAAAGTATCTCGGGCGGCGGCTCCGGCTGTGGAATGTCGTCGCCGCGTGAGTCGTACTGCGGTGCGACTTCACCCGAGTCCGCGGCAAAGTTTCCCTGGGGCACAGGGTTCTGTGGTCTTCTCGGGTTCTGGGACGCGCCGGCCAAGGCAACCTCGTTACTCGATGCTTGAAATCGGCGTTTCCTGCCAAATTTTAGCTGGCGAGCGCTACCACGGACTCCATGTCCGATATGTTTGACATCGTGGCCTCACGGTCGATACGCCGCATCATGCTGGCGAGAACCTTGCCCTGGCCGACCTCAACGAACTCACGCACGCCATCGGCGAGCATGAATCGTATGGAGTCAGACCAACGAACGCAGGACATGATCTGCATGCCCAGTTCTTCTTTGATCTCCGCAGCGGTCGTGATGGAGCGGGCGTCGCAGTTTGCGATCACCGGGACGGTGGGGTCGTGCCAGTCAAGCGAGTCGATCACTTCCATGAGGCCGGAGCGGGCCGGCTCCATGAGGCCCGAGTGGAATGCACCACCAACAGGAAGCGGAACGCATTTGCGTGCACCACGGGCGGCCGCAAGGTCGATCGCCTTGGCGAGTGACATGTGGTCACCAGAAACGATGATCTGCTCATCGGTGTTGATATTTGAGATGTATGTGCCGGTCTCACGGCAGATCTCTTCGACGGAGAGTTCGTCGATGCCGAGAAGGGCAGCCATTCCGCCGGGTCGTTCGTCGCATGCGTGCTGCATCAAGCGGCCGCGCTCGACAACAAGCCGGGCGGTGTCTGCGACGCTGAGTGAGCCTGCGACGTGGAGTGAGCTGTACTCACCGAGACTGTGGCCGGCGACCATCGAGACGGTTGGTGCACTGCCCATTGCCTCTTCCAGCGCCTTGTAGGCTGCCAGTGAGACGGCAGTGATGGCGGGCTGGGCGTTCTCTGTCTTGGTTAGTTCTTCCTGGGGGCCTTCGAACATGATCGAGGTGAGCGATCGTCCGAGGCTGTCATCTATCTCATCAAAGACCGCTTTTGCGGCTTCCGAGCCGTCATACAGGTCTTTACCCATCCCGACGGCTTGTGAACCCTGGCCGGGGAAAAGATAGGCAACCTTCGCGGTCTGAGAAGCTGGTGACATCAGGTTTTAGCTGCTCCTGCTAATGCTGATCAGGGGGGCGTTCGGACTTAGTGGTTGTGCCCTGCGTGTTCGTCAGTTTCTGCAACCTGAACGCCCGGGTCCTGAACGTCCACAACGGAGCGGCCCTTGTAGTAACCACACGTCGGGCAAACCCGGTGCGGCAACTTGACCGACCTGCACTGCTGGCAGACGGAGAGTGCTCCCTTGGACAGGAAGTGATGCGCGGCGCGTCCACCCTTCCGGGCACGAGAATGTTTTTTCTTTGGAAGCGGGGCCATGTTTCAGATTCTCCAGTGGACCGATCCGAGATGGAAGTCTCGTCTCACTCATTCCGATACGCAAGGTACGTGCGTTGCGAAATTGGTGTGTTGTGGCCCTATTACAAGTTTTTGCTAGATATTCAGGTTCAGTAGCCCAGCGAGACGGGGATCGATAACCCTTGTGTCGCACTCGCATGGCTTGGTATTTCGGTATGTGCCGCATTCCGGACAGATCCCGGCACAGTCTTGCCGGCAGAGAGGCACCATCGGTGTCTCAGATACGAATCCTTGCCTGATCGCCTCAGACGAGTCTAAGTCGTTGGCTTCGTCTATCCAGAATTCCGGTATTTCTTCTTCCTCCACGACCTCCTGTCGCAGGAGCGATGATCCGGGGCCAAGGTCTCCGTTGATGGGAAAGTACTCATCCTCGATAACGGTGGATAGAACTATGACCGCAGTTTCCAGACATCGAGCGCATTCTTTGACGGTTGCGCCCGTAGCTTCGCCTCTCAGTAATATTCCACGATCCGTTCGAGTGAGTTTGAAGATGCCCGAAATCCCATGAAAATCGCCGTCTTGATGGGTGACAGTCTCATCTTCGATCGAATAGGCACGGGTGGCTCCAAGGTCTCCAGATAGGAGTGCCGCGACGTTGTAGATCATGAGGTTAGTAGGTCTAATTTGCCTTTAAACATCCGGCAACATCGAGGGATGTGTCCCAACTCGCTGCCCCGTAGTCGTAGTTATCTGAGTGATCGTTTTTACTCGAACGGGCGCGATCACGCAGACGTTGAAATCAAATTAACTGAGAAATTATCGCGCTACGCCTTCGGGGGCGCAAGAAACCTAGGAGCTAGGGACGGTGTGGGTGGGAGGTTGGACAACAGATAACGCGCGCCTGGTTGTAGCTGGGGGCGACTTTATCGACACCATGAGCCGTTTCAGGAGTTTGCACCGTCGATCAGCGCTCTGGATATGACCAGACGCTGAATCTCGGATGTGCCTTCATATATCTCAGTCACACGCTGGTCGCGATAGATTCGTTCCACGATTGACGGCTGGAAGTATCCGGTGCCGCCGTGTACTTGTAGCGCCTTGTGGGCGACTCGTCCCGCAGCCTCCGAGGCGTACAGCTTCGCCATCGCCGACTCGACCCCGTGTGGCAAGCCCTCATCCACAAGCGCCGCCGCCCTGTATGTCATGAGCCTTGCAGCGTCTACTTCTGTCGCCATGTCGGCCAGCATGAAGGCGATGGCCTGTCTGTCGGAGATCGGACCGCCGAACGCCACACGCCGCGTCGCATATGAGACCGCTGCGTCAAGCGCGCCACGGGCGAGGCCGATGCACTGGGCCGCTATCGAAACCCGGCTGGAGTCGAGGGTTTTCAAGGCTATCGAGTAGCCCTCACCCTCTCCACCAAGCCTGTTTGCGACCGGTACACGGCATTCATCGAATACCAACTCAGCCGTCGATGAACCGCGCATCCCCATCTTCCCGTGCTGCGGGACGATGGTGAACCCCAGCGTGTCGCGCTCGACCACAAGCGCACTGATGCCCCTGTATCGCAATGCTTTGTCGTGGGTAACGAAAACAACGAATATCTCCGCCGCTTCCGAGTTGGTGATGAAATGTTTCGTGCCATTTAGAACGTAGTCGTCGCCGTCCAGCACCGCAGTTGTGGACAACATCAGCGCGTCGGAGCCGGTGCCGGGTTCGGTCAGAGCGAATGCTCCGATGCGTTTTCCAGCGGCCATGTCAGGAATGAAGCGTCTGAGTTGCTCTTCGTCGCCGTTCTTGGCAATGGTCTGAGCAGAGAGCGAGATGTGGGTCGCCAGTACGGTGCTCGTGGACCCGCAGACCGCGCCAAGCTCTTCCAGCACGACCATCAGGTCTCTGTAACCGCCGCCTCCCCCGCCCGCTTCCTCTGCGATGCTCAGGCCCAGCAGGCCCAACTCGGCCAGCCCTTCCATTTGTTGTTTCGGGAACTTCTCTTCGGCGTCTACCTCCGCAGCGTGTGGCGCCACCTCATTGGCGGCGAACTCGGCAACGGTGCTTCTGAGTAGTTCTTGCTGTTCCGTATAGAAAGGTTGCATGGGTCCTGCGTCCTGACTCTTGAGCCCGTTCTGTCGTGATCCTGAGGTGTTTGGGTGGGCTAACGCTACCTGAACATCTCGATCTTCATGAACTGCTCTGCCAGCTCAACGCCATACTTTTCACCGGTCTCGGCCAGTCGTTTGCGAGACCGTTCGTCGCGTTCCGCGTCCCGGGGGCCGACCTGGCTTACGTGTGAGTGCAGGGCATTCTGACGGGTCTCGAAGTGATCCGTGACATCAACAAATGTGTTCGGTTCCTGCGGCCTGAAGAGCCAGATATCTTCGATCTTGTGCGGTTCCAGGCCCTGTTCCAGATGCTGCGGGTACGCGAGGTGGTCCCGGGAGTAAGGGAATACGGCGTCCAGCGTCACGCGGCCGGAGTAGTAGTGATCCCGGTGGCGGATGTACGGTCGTCCGGGGTCGATACACATTAGTCGGTCGGGTTTGTGGGTACGTATGGCCCACACAAGTCGTTCCCTGAACTCATCGGTATCGTCCAGAGCCTGGTCCGGAAACCTTAGGAACTCGACGCCCGCCAGCCCGTATGCACGCGCCGCATCGAGCGTTTCTTTCTCACGTAGCACCGCCAGATCTGCTGGAACAATGCTACGGTCGCTGGTTCCTTTGTCGCCGTTTGTGCAGACGACGAGGGTCACTTTTTTACCCTCGGCGCACCATTTAGCGATCGTCCCGCCTGCGGCCGACTCTGAGTCGTCCGGGTGCGGGGTGACCACCATTATTGATTCCGGTTCGGCCATATTTCCTCTTCTTCTTATTCGTCGGGCGGGCCCAAATATTTGAAGCCTACTAAGAGCCCGATATGAAACGTCGGAAGGCCGTTCTTGCCAGAGAGAGCGGCCCGTTTATCTGTTTGCGGCCAAGATCATAGCCCGCCAGAACACATCACGGGCGACGCCAGCGCGTTGACACCCAACGCGGGCAAATCGGATTATTGCGGAGTCCGCCGTTACTGCGGAGACTTCCTTCCTTGTAGTCGTTCGGGAAATCGTTCGGCATATTTCAGGCACCTCAACATGCGAATCATCGGCGTCGACCCTGGGCTTGTTAACACCGGATACGGCGTTATCGATGTAAACGGGCGGTCGACTGTCGCCGTTGAGGGCGGGGTCTCAAAGACAAAGGCCTCAGATGCGCTGGAGTTCAGACTTGCTGCGATATACCGGGATATCAAAGAGGTCATCGAAGAGCACAAGCCCAACGTCATGGCGGTCGAAGACCTTCATTCGCGGTATCGCAACTTGAAGACAGCGATCATCATGGGACATGCCCGTGGCGTGGTGGTCCTGGCTGCGGGCGAGGCAGGTATCCCGGTATTCCACTACCAGCCGACACAGGCCAAGAACCTGGTCACCGGCTCCGGGCGCGCCGATAAAGAACAGGTGCAACGGGCGGTCGCCGTCCACCTCAGACTGACGGGACTGGACAACGAACACGTGGCTGATGCGTTCTCCCTGGCCATTTGCCATGCCATGATGTCCGATAGTCCGGTGGCAAAAGTTATTTGACCGACAACAGTCCACTCACCGGGTTCCTTAAACCGGGTGTTGGAATAGCAGGGCCAAAGATTTGATCAGCTACATCGAGGGTAAAGTCCATCGCTTCGACAGGTCTACAGAGACCGTCGTAATAAATGCCAGCGGGGTTGGCTATCAGATTGTCGTGCCCCAGTTCGTGATGAGCGCGCTTTCCGCCCGCCCAGTTATCGTCGGTGACGAACTGGGGCTTGAGGTGTACTACCACGTCACAGATCGTCAGCCAAAGCCGATCCTCGTGGGTTTTCAGCGTGGTCATGAACGCGCATTTTTTGAGCAGTTGATCCAGGTCGAAGGCCTGGGTCCGGTCAGAGCCGCCAAGGCCATGATCTTCTCCGTGTCCACCATCGCCCAGGCTATCGAGGCCGAGGATCTCCGGGTACTTCAGCGAATGCCCGGCATCGGCGCCCGCGCCGCGCAAAAAATGATCGCCACCCTCAAGGGCAAGGTAGTCGAGACCGCAATGCTCAGGGATGAAGGTTACGACGATGCGCCGGCCAAGCCCGCCGTAGGAGGTGGAGGTGGCCGGGACGAGGCGATCGAAGTTCTGGTGAACCTTGGGTATCGACAGCCGGAGGCGGAGCGTGACGTGGATGAAGCGCTTCAGGCGAACCCGGAACTGGCCGATGCGCCGGAAGAGTTGATCCGAGAGATTTTTAAAGCGCAGGCGGTCGTTGGCTAGCGAGGCACCGGTACCAAAGTCGATACGAAACCTCCCCAATTCTCCAAAGAGGTAAGAAGCCCTGGCGAGAGAAAAGGTCACCCTTGGCGGTGACGACGGCAACGGCCCGGAGGATGAGGCCAAACAGGCTGCGGACGCCGAATTAAGGGGCGTGGCCGGGGAGAGAGCCGGGTCTGAAGATCAGGCGATTCTCCGGCTAAGGCCGCGCGATTTTGATGAGTATGTCGGCCAGCGCAACGTCATGCACAGCCTCAAAATCGCCGTTAAGGCGGCGATAAATCGGGGCGAACCGGTCGACCACGTTCTATTCCATGGACCTCCCGGACTGGGCAAAACGACGCTCGCCCACATCATCGCCCGTGAAATGAACGTTCGGCTGGAACACACGTCCGGTCCGGCGCTTGAGCGTCCGGCGGACATGGTGGGTCTTCTATCAAATCTTGAAGCAGGGGCCGTCCTGTTCATCGACGAGATCCACCGACTTTCCAGCGCAGTCGAAGAGTATTTGTACTCGGCGATGGAGGACTATCGAGTCGACTTCGTTACAGGAGCCGGCGCATATGCGAAGACGCTCAGCTTCCCGCTACAGCCGTTCACGCTGGTGGGAGCAACAACCCGTGCAGGTCTGCTGAGTTCTCCCTTAAGAGACCGCTTCGGCATGGTCTATCACATGGAGTACTACTCGGATGAAGAGTTGACCTCTGTGGTCAAACGGTCAGCCGGGATACTGGACGTTGAGGCGAACGAAGAGGGCGCAGCGGAGATCGCACGTCGTTCCCGTGGCACGCCCCGTGTGGCGAACCGGCTACTACGACGTGTTCGTGACTTTGCACAGGTGGAGGCGGATGGCCGACTTAATCGTGATGTTGCCGCCGCGGCGCTGGATATGGAGGGCGTCGATGAAATGGGGCTCGACCGGCTGGACCGGCTGTATCTGACAACCCTTGCGCACCAGTACCGTGGCGGACCGGCGGGCATCGCCGCAATAGCGGCGACGGTGAACGAGGAGACGCAAACGCTGGAGGACGTCGTAGAGCCGTTCCTCCTCAAGCTGGGCTTCATCATCCGCACCCCCGGAGGACGCAGAGTGACCTCTGAGGGCTCGGTACACGCTGGCGTCCCGCCCGAAAGAGGCGGTTCAGCGCAGGGGACACTTATCTAGCGGGCTGCGCCAGCTAAGCTTGGTCTCTTACCGGTTGGATTCGCCTGCTACAGACGCGGCGATTTCTTGGACTACATCTTCCGGGATGTCGTCGAATGACGAGTAGTTCAGCGAGTAGAGCTTGAAGTACAGGCCCTTCTCCGCCATCAATTCGTCATGATTGCCGATCTCGACGATCCGACCGTCCTGCAGAACGATGATCCGGTCCGCACCGCGGATAGTCGCCAAACGATGGGCGATCATTACGCCGGTCCTGCCCTCAAGCAATTTAGCGAGCGCTTTCTGGATCATTAGCTCCGTGTAGCTGTCGATACTGGCGGTAGCTTCATCCAGAATCAGAATCTCGGTGTCTGCCACAATCGCCCGGGCAAAACTGATGAGCTGGCGCTGTCCTATCGACAGGTTTGAGCCGCGCTCCTCAAGGATCGTGTCGTAGCCGTCCTTAAGTTTTGAAATGAAATCGTGGGCGCCAACCGTTCTGGCGGCCTCGATCACACGCTCACGGGTTATTCCGGCGGTGTT
Organism: Dehalococcoidia bacterium; assembly: GCA_026421215.1. Classification (GTDB taxonomy): domain Bacteria; phylum Chloroflexota; class Dehalococcoidia; order Lucifugimonadales; family Lucifugimonadaceae. The sequence goes on along the minus strand of JAPKBN010000013.1, from coordinate 15,649 downwards.
GTACTGAATATTGTCGTGTACTGATTCGGAGAACAGGAACGGCTCTTGTAGCACCATGCCGACGTGGTGTCCCAGGGTTTCCTGAGTGATGTCACGGACGTCGTGCCCTCCCACTTTTACGGTGCCTTTCTGGACGTCGTAAAAACGGTGTGTAAGCGCCGTGATGCTTGTCTTGCCGGAACCTGTAGGCCCGACAAGCGCAATCACCTCACCCGGCTTCACGGTGAACGAGACATCGTGCAACACCGGGTGCTCCGGGTCGTATCCAAATGTGACGTGATCGAACTCGATAGATCCGTCTATCTCCTCCAGATCAGCCGCTCCGTCTTTGTCCTCGACCTCGGTCGGGATGTCCAAGAGCTCGAAAATCCGTTCTCCTGCCGCCATCGCCCGTTGCAGAACGTTGTAGTGCATGGTCAGGTTTCGGATCGGGTCGAAGAACTGTCGCACGAGCATCAAGAATGCGATCATCGTGCCGATGCTCATGTCGCCATCCAAGACGAATAGCCCGCCAACCACGATGACAATCGCCCACGCGACCCCGGTCAGCAACTCCACTATCGGCATCAGTATGGCGCTGAATTGGGCGGCCATTGTGGCCGCCCGGAGGTTGTTTGAAGTCAGGCCCTGGTATCGGACAAGGTTTACCGGCTCGCGACGCATCCCTTGAACCACGCGAACGCCGTTCACGTTCTGTCCTAGCGCACCGTTACAGATGGACTGAGTTATTCGGGCATACAGGAAACGTTTACGGGCACGCGGCAGCCATATAAGCCTGACACCCAGCATGATCGGGATAACGGTCAGCACCAATAGCGCCAAGCGCACATCAAGGATAAGTAAGACTATGACGATCCCGATCAGGATGGCGATGTCGCCAAGAGCCTGAACCATCGTCTCCATGAACTCCTGGAGGGCGCCGGTATCGCCCTGAGTCCGTGACATAACCGCCCCCACCTCAGTCTTGTCTGAGAAGGACAGGCCAACGCGTTGGAGGTGATGGAACATAGCGCGGCGGATATCGAACAACATCGCGTTCGACATGTGTCCAACCACAACCTGCTGGATGTGATTAGAGCCCCAGTTAATTGTCGCCACTAGCAGCAGCACGCCGGTCACCCATACAAGTTCGGTTCGACTCCCGCCGATATCAAGTGCGTTGTCCACGGCGTACTGAACGACCAGCGGAACGGCAAGCGTCGAAAGGCTGAACGCCAAGACGGCGATCAGGCTGAGGACAACCTTCTTTTTGTAAGGCGCAACAAATCCAAGGAAGCGCTTGAACACCTCCCCGTCAAACGTCGGTCCAAATACATCGTCCATGTCCAGGTACTGACCCGGAGGTAGACGCTTCCCCTCTCCCATGAGGGTGGACTTGCGGTCCCGCTTTCCGGAGTTAACGTCAGAGGCCATTAGTCGTCGGCTCCCGTCGGCTCTGGTGCGTCGTCCACTGATATCCAGTCACCGCTTAAATCATCAGTCGGGCGCACCTGCAAGTCATGCATCTCTCGGTACCGTCCACCGAATTCAAGAAGCTCCTCGTGCGAACCGCGCTCGATGATACTTCCCTCGTCGATCACCAGGATTTCGTCCGCGCTTAGCAGTGTGCTCAAGCGGTGGGCGATGATGATGGTGGTGGCGTCCGCCGCACGCCGAGCGATCTGCTCTCGGATCAACCGCTCAGTTGCGGCGTCGATAGCAGAAGTTGAGTCGTCAAAGATGAACACCTTGGGCTGCAACACAATTGCTCGGGCAATAGCCATGCGCTGACGCTGGCCACCAGATAGCGAAACACCACGCTCACCGACCATCGAGTCGTAGCCTTCTGCCATACCCGAAATGTGCTGGTGGAGCTTGGCGTCCTCAGCCGAATCAATGATCCGGCTTTCTTCTGCGTCCGGCTCGCCATACGCGATGTTGTCGCTGACCGTATCCCTGAACAGGAAGGTGTCTTGCTGGACAAGTCGAACGCGCTGCCGGAGAGACTCCAACGTCACGCCGTTAATGTCCTGTCCGTCTATCGTGATCCGCCCCGAGTCCAAGTTGTAGTGGCGTGGAGCAAGCTGGGCGATGGTGGTCTTTCCGCTTCCGGGCGGACCGACGATGCCGATGGTATGTCCGGGGCGGGCTTCAAAACTGATGTTCTTTATGACGGGCATGTCACCGTATGAGAAAGAAACGTCCTCGTAACGCAGCACGCCTTCTGTGATCTTCAACGGTTGTGCATTCGGGCTGTTTCGGATTGGCAGTTCAAGATCAAGAAGTTCGAACAACCGTGAGCCACCTGAGGATGCACGTGCCCATGAATTGATAAGCATGGGAAGCATCCTGATGGGCATCTGGAGAAGCCCGAGGAAGGTCAAGAACCTTGTCAGATCTCCAATGGTCATTTCATCATTAATGACCTTGGAACCGCCGAACCAGAGCAAGACCGAATATGCGACGAGCAATGAGAAAGACATGAAGCTGCCGTTCGATGCTCTAATCTCGGCCGCCTGGTCCATCATCCCTCTGACCTCTTCAGACGACGATGCGAACTTGTCCTCTTCGTGTTGCTGGCCAGCAAATGACCTGACCACGCGAACACCGCCCAGATTTTCCTGGAGCGCGGTATTTACGATGCCCATCTGCTCCTGGATCTGGATCCAGATGTTCCGAGACCGGAGCCGCATGATCGTCCCCTGGAATGCAACTATCGGAACGAACGAGAGCGTGAGCAGGCCCAGTTGCCAATCCAACGTCAACATCAAGTAAGCGCTACCCGCAATGAGAAGGATCAGGTAGAGGACGCGCAACATACCGGTGTGGGGGAACATGCGAACACCGTCGATGTCCGAAATACCCCGTGACATAAGGTTCCCGGTGTGGGCGCTGTCGTGGAACGAGAAGCTCAGCCGTTGGAGTTTCTCGTAGTACTGATTCCGGAGAGCCGTGGCCAGTTTCTGGCCGAGCACCTCACCTGCATACATCTGTCCGTAAGCGAAAACACCGCGGAGCACACTTACAGCGATGATGACGAGGGCGGCATCCAGTAGCGCAGACCGGGCCGCATCGGTGTTGGTACCAGAATCGACGAGCGATATTGCCTCGTCAACGGCGTTACCAAGTAGCACCGGGATCAACACAAAGAAGATAGACGTACCGAGGATCGCAAGTATCCCGAATATCAGTAGCCACGGGCTTGTTGATGTAGTGAGTTTGGCCAACCGCCAGAGAACGCTGGCAGATTGCGAGGGGGGTGGGATCTTACGTCGGTCGGGTCTCCCGGACACGCTCGCTAGGTTTTGACTGGGGTTCGCTTTACTGGCCGTTTCAAGCCTCTCAAATATCGGACGCCCTGGTCACGCCCTGCACAATGTGCCAATTTCTCCGGGTCCATGCCATCAACATAGCCCGGGGTAATCAGATCCCTGAAAGATCTAATCAGTCGATGATACATCCGGAATCTACTACGCGGTTTTACGTTTGACTCCGACGGGGAGTTTACGCCCGCTAATTGCCGCTTGCAGCGCAGTTACTGATCGACTTCTTGAAATCCTTGTTAATTTCTACGCCCTCACGAGAGGATACCGTTCCTAAAGATTGTTTCCCGAGGGCGATATCGCCCGCACCGTACTAGCGCGTCACGTCTTGTATGTGACGCGCTAGTACGGGGAACCAGTGCGCCGTTAGTTAATCTCACGTTCTCGATCAGCATCACCACCTGACGGGATCGCGGCAACATACAGCGCTGTCTCAAATATCGGGCGGTGTGAGCTAACGAGTGTGGCGATTACGGCGTTAGTCGCTTACCCTCGGTCCACTTATTTCCTGAAAACACTTTGGCCTAAAACGACCTCGCAACATCTGGCAACACCGGCAACACCTGCCAGAAACATTTGAGTGAATGGATATTCCATGACCACCACGAGCAACGACCAGGCAGCCGATTCCGGACAGGCGCGCATCCTTGGTGAGACCACAAACACAGGCATGTGGGACATTGATTTGTCCGCAGATGGCCCACTCGGCAGCCTTCCCGTTACGAGCGAAATGTTGATCGAGGAGCCCAGCGGCAACATCTTCGGGATGACGCAGAACGCGGGGATGGGCTGGAACCCGGACGAGTTGCTTCGAACGCAGTTCATGATCCTGAGCACCCTCGGCGGGATGCGCGGACCGGACGGCAAGCCGCTTGCGCTCGGGATACACACGGGCCACTACGAACTCGGGTTGCTCATCGCCGAAGCAGCCGATGAACTGCGCGAACTGGGCGCATTACCTTTCGCCGCATACTGCTCGGACCCGTGTGACGGTCGCACACAGGGCACGACCGGCATGCTCGATTCTCTGCCCTATCGCAACGACGCGGCTACCGTTTTCAGGCGGTTGGCGCGATCGGTACCCACCACCAAAGGAGTGCTGGGCGTGGCTACATGTGACAAAGGTTTGCCGGCGATGATGATGGCGATGGCGGGGCTGCGCGACCGTCCGTCCGTACTAGTTCCAGGCGGGGTGACTCTACCGCCGACCCACGGCGAAAACGCGGCGGAGATACAGTCGATAGGCGCACGCCACGCCCAGGGTGAACTTAGCCTTGTCGATGCCGCATCGCTCGGTTGCCACGCCTGCGGAACGCCTGGAGGTGGCTGCCAGTTCCTCGGAACCGCTGGCACGTCACAGGTGATCGCGGAGGCGCTGGGCCTGTCCGTCACGCACTCTGCCCTCGCGCCTTCCGGGCAGGACATCTGGCTGGACAACGCACGGCGAGGAGCGGCGGCGCTGGTCCAGCTTGAGAAGCGCGGTGTGACTTCGGCGGACATCCTTACCGACGACGCTTTCGAGAACGCTATGGTGGTGCACGCTGCATGCGGTGGATCGACAAACCTGATCCTCCACCTGCCCGCGATCGCACACGCCGCCGGTCGAAAGATGATGACGGTGGACGATTGGCATCGCCTGAACCTTCAGGTGCCCCGAATCGTTGATGTCCTTCCGAATGGCCCGGTGATGCACCCGACGGTGCAGCTTTTCGCCGCCGGAGGTGTGCCGGAGGTGATGCTCCACCTGCGCCGTATGGGGCTGCTTCACACGGACGCTTTGACGGCGTCCGGCCAAACGCTTGGCGAGACGCTCGACTGGTGGGAGGACTCGGAGCGCCGGGTCGCCCTCAGGAAAAGGCTTACCAACGCCGACGGGATCGACCCGGACAACGTGATCATGGACCCAGATCGCGCACGTTCTAAAGGGCTGACTAGCACAGTGACGTTCCCGAAGGGGAACATCGCGCCGGAAGGCTCAGTAATCAAAAGCACAGCAATCGACCCCTCGGTCGTTGATGACGATGGGGTGTACCGCAAGACCGGTCATGCCCGCGTATTCCGGAGTGAGCTCGAGACCATCCGCGCGATCAAGTCACGGGGCGATGACCGGGTGAAGCCGGGTGAGATCATCGTGATGACCTGCGGCGGACCGCTTGGGACCGGAATGGAAGAAGTTTTCCAGGTCACAGTGGCGTTGAAATATCTGTCATACGGCAAGGAGATCGCCCTGATCACGGACGCACGGTTCTCCGGCGTCTCGACAGGCGCATGTATCGGGCACGTTGGTCCTGAGGCGCTTGCGGGCGGTCCTATCGGCCGAGTTCAGAACGGCGACATCATCCACATCGAGGTGGACCAGATCAAGCTCGAGGGCAGTGTCGATCTTGTCGGACACGGGGACAAGGAGCATGGCTCTGACTGGGGCGCCAAAGAGTTGGCCCGACGTGGCGACCCAGGAGACCTGACCGCGCATCCCGGTATGCCGGACGACAGCCGTCTCTGGGCGGCGCTGCAGCACGCTAGCGGCGGTACCTGGAACGGATGTGTCTACGACGTGGACAAGATTGTGAAGACCCTGAACGCCGGTATGAAGGTGCTCGAGGGGGGTTAGATTCGAGGTTGGCGGTGTGTCGACGGGGTCGGTTGTTTTGTCATTGTGAGCATGATGAACGGACGTTGTGATGGCGCCGGCGGGTGTTTGTGGATCGGCGCTCCCGACACAGATGCGTCGTGTGGATTAGGGGGTGCAGACTAGCGCCAATCTGCGTATAGCTGGGATACTTCCAAGTCTACGAGGTCGTACTTCAGGCCGCTGGATTTTGCTGCGTCCTCGCCGGCCTCGGTGACAATCCATGCGCCGCCTGATGCGATCGACTTGCCGTTTTCCATGATTACCTCTCCAGCGACCAAAGACATGGTCGCCAGTCCGGAGTCGGGGTCGATAATAGTGATGTCGGCGTCGGCGCCTTCAGAAAAGTGTCCTTTGTTCAGCAAGCCAAGCATTCTTGATGGGTTGTACGACAGCTTCCGGACAGCGTTTAGCGGGGTGAGCGCGCCGAAGTTGACTAGCGCTATAGTGCGTTCGATGGCCACGTTTCGCGGGATCGCGCCTCCGTCGGTGCTGACAGCGTCGATGCGGAACTCTGCGTCGTCGGGCGATCCACTATCGGGAGGTTCGTACTGCTCGGTGGCGAGTGTGAATGCGGATGATGCCGGGTTCACCGGGAAGCTGAGACTGGCCGCTGTGTTGGCTGCCTCCCAGATATCGACCGCTTCCTGTCCGGTGACCAGCACAACTCGTCCGTCCCGTACGGTCTGTGCGTATCCGTAACCGTCGAGCAGCGCTTGTCGCATTCCAGCCTCTGTCGTCGGGTAACCACGCGCTTTGAGGCAGTTCTGCGGCACGTTCGCGACGATGTTGCCGTCTTCATCACAGAGACCGTTCGTGCCGTTCATCTGTGCCAGGTAGGCCTCCGTTATGACCTGGCCACGAACACTTTCCAGGATATCGAATGCTTCCCTGCACTCCTGCTCGGCGGTGAGGATCATGCCGCGGCAGTAAGAGTTCACGTGTGCTATGTGGAGTCGGCCGTCCCCGAGCAGATCGGGCACCTCTCGCAGCCCTTCGAGCGTGCTACTGCTGTCCTTGGTGGCCAGGTGGAACGCCACCCAGGCCATCTGTTCGTTGGCGGCTTCGATCACGCCGGCCGTCGATTCAGGCGTGAATGGGTGATAGCCACCGATCATTTTCACGCCGACCGCACCACGGGTAAGCGCGTCCGAAACGACGTCTCGCATCATCGCTATCGGTGGGTCATCCTGTGGGATCGTGAGGTGTGGAATGAGAGCCATCACACCGGCCACGTTGATACCGGCGCCCAGCCGACGTATGCCATCAGACAGCGATTCAGGTGTGCCCAGCAGGTCCAGGCATGTCGTGGTCCCGGATTCGGCGAGCATGGCAAGGCCAAGGGCACGGTCAACATTGCGCTCGTCGCCTGCCGATGAGACGTGGGCGTGGGTATCGATGTGGCCCGGAATGACCCATCGTCCGGCGGCGTCGATCGTCCGGCCACCGGCTGATGCTTCCAGACCCTCACCCATTACATCTATGCGGCCGTGATTTATGCCAACATCAAACACGGCGTCCGTCTTGTTGGCGGGGTCCAGTACGCGACCGCCTTTGATTACGCTGTCATAGGTCGGCATTGTTTGTTTTCCCTGGGATTATCTGGAGGTGCTGTTCCAATGAGGAAAGTCCATGTCCTGAGGTTCTCCAAGGATTGACGAGGGCGAATCACTGCCCGCCCTTAAGATCGACGCTCTCTAACCCTTGCATTTTGGGACCTCGCCCTTGCGGAGAGGGACCTGCAGCCATGGCTACTCATCCAGCGTTTGAAGAAACGCTTCAGCCTCGCCAGGCCAGTTCACGGTCGTGCCGCCTGCACCCGAGCGGTAAATCCGCGCCATGTCGTCGTCATTATCGATGCCCCAGCCCCGTACAGTGAGACCGCGGTCATAAGCATGGCTGACTGACTCTTTTGTGGCGGCTCCCGCGCGTGGGTAGACCGAGTCAAACCCGAGCTTTACACAGGCGTCCACCGTATCCTCGGTGAGTTCGTTGATGAGCCAACCGTGGCGGACGTTTGGCAGCCGAAGCTTGGACCGATACAACTGATCGGCCCAGAAGGACGATATCGTGATGCCGGGAGCGTCAAATGTTCCTGTGTCAGCGACGTCAAGCCAGCCGTGGCGCTTCAGTGCTTCCGCAACCATCGCCGGAAGTGCCGCCTCACGTGATTTGAGCTCGAGGTGTGGGTGCGCACGCCCGACGTAGCGACCCAAGAATTCATCTAACGACATGATGTAGGCGTCGGGGAAGTCGCTCTCGAACTCATAGCCACCGATCAGCTTCAGCACCCGTAACTCTTCAAGGGTGTGGCCAGAGACCTGTCCACTGCCATCGGTCACCCGGTCGACGGTCTGGTCATGGAACACGACAAGCCGTCCGTCTTTCGTGATCTGGGCGTCCAGTTCAAAGTTGTTGAACCCCTGTTCCAGGGCCATATCGAAGGCTTCGAACGAATTTTCCGGCGCGCTAAACGAGTAGCCTCGGTGAGCGATGAGGGTGAAGTTCAATTCAGGCTCCGGCATGCAGATCAGTGATAAATGTCGAGGGAGGCAAAAGCTTAGCAGCCGTCAGCACCGTGAACAACGCACCGTACCGCCGTACGTCAGTCCTCGTCGTCTATGGCGATGAAGTCTCTTACGGCTTTGATGAACTCGGCGCGGTGGGAGTGGTGAATCTCGTGGGCCGCGTCTCTTACCAGCAGTTGTGAAATGAGCGAGTTTTTCTCGGAGGCCCACGCCGCATCTTCCTCCGTTGTAGCCGCGTCATTCGTCTGGTCAGCCAGCATCAACAGCATCGGGCGAGTCAGCCGCGAAACGAGATCCTCCACGTCGAAGTCGAGTTGCTTTCCACCCTCAAGCGCCAGCGTGAAAACATCAGGGTCGAGCTTGACGAGGTTTCGGGCGAGCGCCCTGGTTATGTACACCGGCCGATCGGGAGACCTCTTTTGCAGCATCGTGAACATCCCGATCTCGGTCATGTTAGACGCAGCGAGTTCCTGGGCCCTTTTGAAGCGTTCACGGTACCTCGTAGAGTTCCCTGTCGGCGCACGGCGTCCGGTAAAGAGGGGAGGGTCTACTGCGACCACAGTCGAGACCAGTTCCGGATGATCGGCCGCGATCACCGTTGCAATAACGCCTCCAAGCGAATGCCCGACCAGTGCCGCGGGCTCTGCGACGACGTCCCGAAGGAACGGCACGATGTCGTCGGCATACTGGCTGAACCTGTATTCGCCTGGAACACGGCCGGAATCACCGTGCCCCCGCAGATCCGGTGCGAATACGTGGTAACCGACTGCGAACTCCGGGAGTATGGCCCTCCAGTCCTGACGCCTGGCGCCGAGGCCGTGAAGGAATACCACCGGGGGACCGTTATTGGGTCCGGCATCGTAGGCCAGTGACATAACGGGCGCTGTGTATTTGTTAGAGATGAATTGGGGCGGCATGGTGGACGCGGAACGGGGCGGGCTGACGCCCGCCCCGTTCCGGTAGATATCCTTTTTTGTCCGGCTAGTAAAGTTGGGTCTTGTGACGTTCCGTCAAGTCGGTTTGGATCTCTTCCACGTTGCCTTTTCCGCCAAGGGCGTGATCGTTCAGGACACAGGCCATTGATGGCAGGGAGTCCCGGGACGGCCAGGTTTCGGCGTCCCAGAGGTGGGACCTGAGAAATGCCTTAGGACAGTGCATAAATGCTTCTTTGACGTCGATAACGATCGCCAGCCACGGCAATTTGCCGTCCATTGCGAGCGACTCCAACAACTCAGGGTCCCTGACAATGGTGGCGGTGCCGTTGACCCGCAGCGTTTCGCGCATACCAGGGACGATGAAGATCATGCCGATACCGGGGTTGCTGATGACATTGGTCAGCCCGTCAAAGCGTCGGTTTCCTGGGCGGTCAGGTATGACGATGGTGTTGTCGTCATACACAGCTACAAAGCCTGCGGGGTCGCCTTTTGGAGACACGTCAACAGTGCCGTCGGCGTTGGTCGTCGCAATAAATGCCATCGGGGACGCGGCAATGATGTCACGGCAGTGCTGGTCAAGCGCCGTGATCGTCTTATCGCGGGCACGCTCGGCAGGCCAGCCGAGTTGTTCCCTCAACTCTTCCTCGGAGTTGATGACATTCTTGAATCGGGTTGTGGTGACCATATGAGTCCCTACTTTTGGAGGTCCGACGTTTGTAGTACGTGAAGTATAGACCCTCACGTCGGCTTCGCATCCGACTCCTATATCGTGTCCAGAAAGTCGAACATGACCTTGTGGAAGTTGATGGGGTCACCTCTATGGATCCCGTGTCCGACTCCCTGCATCTGTACCAATGCGCAGTTAGGAATCAGGCGTTCGGCACGTTCAGATTCCTCGTCTGTCATGGCTGCGCCCATTGCCGGATCCGCCTGCAGTAGCAGTGCCGGACATTCGATGGCGGAAAGACTGGCCTCGGCGTCGAAGCCGTCCATTGTGGAGCCGTCCAGCGTGGGCGTGTAGACCTTCGGATCTAACCCACTATACGAGACGGCTCGAGATCGAACTTCGGTGGCATTTTGATCAGGGTACATTTCGGCGACGAGCGGGATTAACTCGGAAACGTTGAGGTTTTTACAAGCTAACGCCTGTATCCGAGCGAACTCATCAGCCCTGCGGCTGCGGCCGAGGCGCTGGTGGGAAAAAATGGGCGGGTCTTCAAGGACAACCGCACGCACGAGGTCCGGTCGTTTACTCGCAACACCGATCGAGGTGACCGCGCCAAGTGAGTGAGCGACCAGGACCGCCGGTCCGACGATCTCGTTTTCGAGCAGCGAGATGATGTCGCGGGGGTAGTCACCGAACTTGTACCCCGTATCCGCTTTCGAAGATTTCCCGTGGCCTCGCAGATCCACGGAGTACGGGTGCCAGGCATGCGACACGAGGCCGATTTCTTGCGACCACTGCTGCCAGCGACCACCAATGCCGTGGATGAAGACGATCGGGTCGCCCCGGTCATCGCCCTCGGCGTAGTTGAGGGTCATTTCACCGGTGTTGTGCTGTTTTTCGGTGAGCAATCGTTACTCCATTGTCATGGGCACAAGGACCGTTTTGATTTTTGCCGACCTCACCCTCGATCCTTTGGGACCATCTCCCTCTGAGAGAAGCGGTCAGGTGTTGGGAGAAGGAGTTTTAGCCCCGACCGTACGTCTTTGACGGAGTTCCGGGGTTTAGGGAGAAGTGAGTGTGCGTGGCCAGCCATGTGCCGTCTCGACGCTCCAGCGTCACGGTAGCTCTGCCGGGCCGGTGAAAGGGTTTGTGGTCCTCGTCGAAGCCGGTCGATGTCCAGATGGCGACGCCCCACGCGACTTCTTGATTCCCAGAGCCCTGTACGGACTCCGTTGCGACCTTAAACTCAGTGATATTGCCCCAGATACCCTCCCACTGGTTGCGTCGGAGGTTATCTAGGCCGGTGACGATGTCCGCCCGGGTCCCGAACGACACAACGTCATCCGCAAATATGCTCTCGGCGGTGTCGTAGTCGATTGCGGCGCAGAGTTCACCGAGCAACGTGAACCACTGGAGAACCGCGGATTCCGGGTCTGGCTCGGTTATCGGGATTGCGCACGAAAGGTTAGGCATAGGGTGGCACAGGATGCCACAGTTGGTTCGAATTATGCGCTCGTCCGCACAGCGTTTCTGCAGACGCGAGAGGGACCCTTCCTTCATAGAGGGTGGGGAGGAGTTCATATTTAAGAGCTGCCCGTCATTGATCTAGACGGCTGCTGCGACCGGGGCTTCCAGGACACCGGCTTTTTGGGCGGCGGCGAGGACAACGGCCTTTTCGTCACCCGTCAGGTAGTTGTTGGGTCGGATCGACTCACCCATGTCGATCCCGAGCCGTTCTGAGAGTATGGCCTTGCAGACGTGTGCTGCGGCGTCGTACATAACGACCAGGTCGACTACCTTCTGGACCTCGTCCTGAAGTTCCTGGGCCCGCTCCATGTTGCCGGCCATGTATGAGGCGTACAGCTCTGTGTACAACCACGGGGTCAGCGAGAGCGGGGCGTCGACGGTGCCGATTGCACCCATGGTGAGCGCCGGGAGCGGCAGTCGGCCGGAGCCGGAGAAGCACGAGAGGCCTCGGTCAGCCCAATCTCGGATCAGGGCGAAGTTTGCGGCGGAGTGCTTGAGGCCCTTGAGGCTCGGCACTTCTTGCATCACGGCGTCCATCAGGTCCGGAACGAACTCGACCTGTGTCAGCTGCGGCAGGTTGTACGCGAACAATGGTAGGCCATCGGCGGCGTCCGCTACTGCCTTGTAGTGGTCTATGATCGCTCGCTCGTTTGGTCGGAAGAAAAAGGGCGGTACACAACAGACCGCTGCGCAGCCGGACTCGGCGGCGGCCTTCGCGCCTTTGACGGCGCTCTCAGTACTGATAGCGCCGACATGCATGATTGCCAGTGCTTTGCCCTTTGTGGTCTCTCCTGCGACACGGGCGACGGTGTCGCGCTGTTGTTCAGAAAGGATCGGGCCTTCGCCGGTGCTGCCTGCAACCCAGAATCCCTGGACCCCGTGGGACATGTTGTCTTCAAGGATCGCCCGAAGACCTTCTTCGTGGATGCTGCCATCGGCGTGGATGGGGGTCGGGTTGGCCGGAAAGACGCCTTTAAAGACAGACATATCAATGTTGCCGGTACCGTTCGTGGTCATTTGAATTCTCCGATTGATGTGACGTCGGGTGATCCCGGCGGATTGCGCCAAAGCATACGACAGCGATGCGGAATTTGTTTAGATGGCGTAGTAGCCGGCCAAGCGTTCTGATCGATATCGCGTGCCGTCTTCTAGGAGCCTTTTTGGTTATCGCGCTAAATCGATCGTCCGTCGGTATAACTTTCTTGCAAAAGTTACTCAAATGACGTGAGCCACCGAATTTGTCGGAACATTTCACCCGTATTTGATCGATCCACCTCGGTTCAACATGGTTCTACCGGGTAGAGAGTTACCGAATGGGTCCGTAATCGGCTATTGTCGATTGATCGAATCCTGCCAACCGCCAACTATCCGAGGGCCGCATGGGAAGAATCTTCGGGCGTGGCCTGATAGTGCTACTGCCCCTCACGATAACCGTGTTAATAGTCGGTTTTGTCGCGAGCCTCGCTGATTCGATATTCGGTCCACTTGTTGACCCGCTCATAGGCAGACACATCCCCGGCCTCGGCCTTGTAATTCTTATCGGTTTCGTGTTCGTAATCGGTCTTCTCAGCCACCGGGTTGCGGAAGTCCTCGGCCGCTGGATAGAGCGAGGGATCGTCAAATTCCCGTTTGTCGGCCGGGTTTATGTGACGGCGAAACAGGTCGCTATGTCTGTCTCGGGCGGCCAGGAATCAAGCTTCGACACCGTGGTCAGCGTCCCGTTCCCCACAGAGACCAGTTTGGCGATCGGTTTCCTGACAAGGGAGTTTACAAACGATCAAAATGGTGAATATGGAATCGTGTACATCCCAACCACGCCGATCCCCAGTTCTGGGTTTCTGCTGGTAGTGCCGATGAGCGACATCCGGATACTTAATATGTCGTCCACCGAAGCAATGCAGATGGTGGTCACTGGCGGAGTTGTTGTGCCGGGCGACCTCGGCGATCTCGGCAAGTAGGTAGCGGAAGCCCGAGCATGCGACGTGCCCGTGCGCCTCGATCACCGTCGGCGTGATGTGTATGCCGTTCGACAGGTCTGCGATAGCCGTAATGCGTTCGTTTGTGATACCAATATCGGTGCGACGCTCTGGGAAGCCATCGCCGTCAATAACAACGGTGCCACCCCTGATTATCGTGTCGAACTTCTTAGGTATTCTCAGGTATTGGTCACGGGAGAAGGCCGTGCCGTTAGCCCCCCGTTGCTACAATTGTTTCCTGTGTTATCTGGCGTAGTCGGCGAACCAGTTCGCTGACGCCATCATCTTCTCACCGCACTAAGGCAGATCTGAACTTGTTCGAGTCGCTATCAGACAAACTCAACGGCACCTTTGCCAAGATGACCGGCAAGGGAAAGCTATCCGAGAAGGACATCGACGAGGCGTTGCGCGAGGTTCGTCTGGCGCTCCTCGAAGCAGACGTTGACTTCAAGGTCACCCGTTCCTTTGTTCGCGCCGTCAAAGACCGGGCCTCTGACGAAAATATTTTTGCATCGCTAACGCCGGGGCAGTCTGTGGTGCGTATCGTCAACGAAGAGCTGGTGAAGATTCTCGGCGGCGAGGCCGAGGGGCTGACCCGGGGTGAAGCCCCACCGACGGTCATCATGCTTGTCGGACTCCAGGGAGTTGGCAAGACAACCTCTGCCGCCAAACTGGCTCGCTTGCTCCTGGAGCAGGATGAAACGGTTGCCATCGCGGCATGTGACCTGCGGCGGCCGGCGGCGATCGAACAGCTCGTACAACTCGGCAACGACCTCGGAGTGCATGTATACCGGGAAGATCCTCAGAAATCGACTCCCCTCAAGGTGGCGCAAAATGCCGTGAAAGAGGCCCAGCGTAACAACACTCACTACCTGATCTTGGACACCAGTGGGCGTATCGCCATAGACGACGAGTTGATGCAGGAGCTGGAGGAAATCCGGGAGGCGGTGAACCCGGTCGAGAGCCTGCTGGTTGTTGACGCAATGACAGGACAGGACGCAGTGCGATCCGGGACGGAGTTCCAGGAGCGGATCGGGCTGACCGGCATCATCATGACCAAGATGGACGGCGATGCCCGCGGCGGCGCGGCGCTGTCCATGCGCTCTGTCACGGGTGTACCAATCAAGTTCATCGGTGTCAGCGAGCGCCCAGACGGCCTTGAGCGGTATCACCCGGACCGGATGGCCTCCCGTATCCTGGGCATGGGTGATGTTCAGACGCTCATCGAGAAGGCTGAGGAGCAGTTCGACACTGATCAGGCCATGGCGCTTGAACAGAAGTTGCGGACTCAGTCGTTCGATATGGACGACATGCTGCAGCAGTTACAGGCGTTCAAGAAGATGGGCGGCATGGCGAACATGATCGGCATGATCCCTGGCATGGGATCTCTCAAGGGTCGTATGGACCCGAAGGACATGGACGAGAGCCGGATCACACGCGTTGAGGCGATGATCCACTCTATGACTCCAGGCGAGCGGGCTAATCCCAAGTTAATCAACGGTTCCCGTCGAAAGCGTATTGCCGATGGCTCAGGCACGACTGCAACAGACCTGAATCAGTTGCTCGGGCAGTTCCGGCAGATGCAGAAGATGATGAAGAAGATCTCGTCCGGGAAAGGTCGCCGCGCAGTAATGAACATGCTGGAAGGCCGTTAATGCTCAACAAGCTGCTCGGTCCGGGACGGGTGCATATAGCCGTGCTTGCGTCGGTCGTTCTGACGTACTAATTAATCTTCAAATAGCCTTGTTTCTGCACGGCACGTGAATCGACACGCTGGACGCCGCCGGTAGCTGCCAATATGCTGCGCTACATACGCGGCCTCTGGCCTAGTTACCCGTTATACCAGGCAATACCGACTATGCCAGGTAATACCGAAATTTCTCATCACACATGACAATCTCTGGGGACCTACACTTTGATCTCACAGCTCCGTATCTACACGATCAACAAAGGCCAGATGGATTCCTGGCTCAAGGTATTCAATGAAGACCTGAGACCCCAACTGGCCGAGCACGGGATAAAGGTAGATGGTACCTGGGTCGACACCGAGAACGAACGCTTTATCTGGGTCCGATCTTTTGAGGA
>JAPKBN010000098.1 GCA_026421215.1 Dehalococcoidia bacterium | reverse complement strand
TCTCGTGCCACACGCCACTCTGACAAACGCGGCTCCTTACCGCCTTCGCGCGCACCTTTCTCGATGGCTTCCCGATGCGTCTTGAGAAGAACGGGAGGTGTCAGGTTGATGCTCATCGGAATCCAGCCGCGAAACCCAGCCATTTTCAAGGTCGAGGAGTAGGGCGTAACGCCAGCTACTCCAATAGGTGGGTGAGGATCCTGGTAAGGACGGATGTGTGTCCTGAGACCGATATCGTCCTGAGGTTCCGGGACACGGAACTTCCACCATTCGGTCTCCCAGACTCCGGGTGTTGGGTCGTCCCACAACTTCAAAATCGTATCAATAGCCGCAGCTGTAAAGGCTCGGTTGTCGAGAGATGGATTCTCACCACCGTAGTCGAATACCTGTGTGTCGCCTTCGAAGCTTCCAATACCGACACCCCAGTTAAGCCGTCCCTCGGCCATATGATCCAACTGAGCGATACGGTGGGCCAGAACGAAGGGGTTGTGGTTCGGCATGCAGGTCACACCGGTTCCAAGACGGATGTCTTTGGTTAGCGCCAGAGCCTGCGCAATGAACAGTTCTGGCGATGGGATGTTCTCCCATTCGGATGTGAAATGCTCACCGATCCATGCTTCGGAGTATCCGAGTTTGTCCAACTGCACGATTTGATCTAGATCGGATTTGAGCGTGGACGTGAAGTTTGAGCCCGCCGGGTGGAGTGGCATTGTGAAAAAGCCGAGTTCCATCTGTTGTCTCCTAGCCGGCGCCAGTCCGCCAGCATGAATCAAGAACGGTCATGCCATACGCGTTAGCGGAAGCGTATCGGGGAGGACTATTAGGGGCAAGTACCTGATCTTGGAAAAGAATTACCTAGGAGTTTCCGATAGAGGTACTTAATAATCCGAAAGATGCGGTAGAGACGCGCGTTCTGGGTTAGGGTTGGCGGCCTCAATAGATGACATTCAATGTGTGAGAGGACTCTAATGGCGCAGCTTGCAGACTCTACTGTGTATGAAGACAACGATCGGGTTCGTGTAACCAAGTGGATATTTCCTCCAGGTACAGAGACAGGCAATCATGTACATGAATTCGACTACACGGTTGTGCCCTTGTTGACAGGCACTTTGACGATCGTCGCGGACAATGGCGAATCCGAGAACAGCATCACTTACGGGGAGCCGTATTTTAGACAGGCCGGGTCTGAACACAATGTTGTCAACAGGAGCAACATCGCTGTGGCTTTCATGGAAATCGAAGTTAAGTAGCAACGGGCTCCAGGACGACACTTGCGTTTCGATTTAGGGAGATAAATGCACCACGCCATTAACCACGTCCACCTGCGTTCTAATGATGCCGAAAGTGCGGCGGCCTGGTACACCGAACACTTTGGGGCGAAATTGATCGGATCACGTGAGGTGATGCCAGGGACGATCACTATCACCATGGACACGGGTAACCCGGTCCGGCTGAATATTTCGTCTCAGCGCGCCGGTGAGTCCCAGGAAAAGGCTGTCCCCGAGATCAACCGTCTGGGACTCGAGCACTACGGCTTTGAGACGAACGACATAGTGGCCGACATCGCTCATTTCGAGAATGTCGGTGTACGTATTGTGATGCCGATTACTGACGTTGGGTCTGGGTCAAAGATTGCCTATATTGAAGGGCCGGACGAGGTCGTGATTGAACTGGTGCAGCCCGGTAGTTAGAACGATATCGGCGTCAGCCGGTATTCATTAGATTATTTCAGCAGGCTTTAGGACTGAGGCCGA
The DNA here is from genome assembly GCA_026421215.1 of Dehalococcoidia bacterium. Classification (GTDB taxonomy): domain Bacteria; phylum Chloroflexota; class Dehalococcoidia; order Lucifugimonadales; family Lucifugimonadaceae. The sequence goes on along the minus strand of JAPKBN010000098.1, from coordinate 937 downwards.
GTTGTAGTTCGCACCTAGTCCCCACGAGCGGCCAGGATGGGGCAAGGTAATTTGACTAGTCGAAGGTGATGATCATCTTTCCGCTAGTTTGTTTGTCGAAGTACTCATATGCCTCGACGGTGTCTTCGATATTCACACGTCGCTCTATGAGTGAGGCCATCGGAATGTTGTGCTCTGCGATGAAGTTTGCGCAGTCTTCCATGCCGAATTTGCTGACCGTCCACGATCCGTACATCGTCAGGTGGCGATGGATGATGTCTGGGGTCGCATCGTACGTTGCGTCCCCGCGCTCTCCGACAAGCACTGTACGTCCGAACACACGGCACGCTTGAGCGGCCTGCTTTCGTGTTGGTCCCCCACCGACTGCCTCCATCGAAGCGTGTACGCCCTCACCATGCGTTAATTCACGGATTGCCTCGACTGAGTCCACGTTGGAGGCGTTCACTGTTTCCCATGCACCGGCCTCTTTAGCCAGTTTGAGTCGTTGATCTGACAGGTCCACGGCTATGACGCGTGCACCCATCTCTGCGGCTAGCATGGTCCCAGCCACACCGACGGGACCCTGTCCGAAGATGGCAAGAATGTCGCGACTGGAAATCTGGAGTTTTTCCAACGCAAGCCACGCGGTGCTGGTTCCGCAGGCGATCATCGACCCCACCTCGTAGTCGATCGTGTCCGGCATGGGAACCAGGGTCGATTCATGGACAACCATGTGCTCCCCGTGGCCGCCGTGTGCCGATCCACCGTAATACTTGGTGTACGGACCAGGTTGGGAGCAGAGCTGATGGTAACCATCACGGCAAAACCTGCATCGCCGCTGCCTTCGTTTGCAGATGGGTGAAGAAGTTGGCTTTGCTGTTTCTGCTGCTGTTTTTGATGCTGGTGTTGCTGCTGTGGGAATCGACTGTTGTCTGCACCAGTATGCGTTACATTGTAC
>JAPKBN010000012.1 GCA_026421215.1 Dehalococcoidia bacterium | reverse complement strand
GGCCAGCCGAACACAGTAAAAATTGACCGCACGCTGCCAGCGATGACGACCGCTTACACCGGTTTCCGTCTCGACAGCACGACCACACCTGCGCTTCGCAAGACCGACAGTTCGACGTCGCTGGAAATTAACTTCAACGACGACATGGACCCCGCCACGATCCAGGCCACTGACTTCAAAGTTGGGACTCAGGTTCCGACCGAAGCTGCAGTTGGAAGTAAAGGGTTCAAAGACCGTGTGTTCCTAACGCTTGGAACAGCTCTTGCGACCAGCGCCACGCCGAGCGTCACGATCGTTGGTTCGATCTCTGACGTTGCCGGCAACACAACGTCCACAGGCACCATCGCGAAAGCCAAGGACGCTCAGGCCCCGAACATCACCGTTGCTCTGTCTGGTGGCTCGTCCGCTACGACACCGACAACGTTGACCAAGGCGAGCATGAGCATCACGGTCACTTCGGATGAGGCGCTGTCCGCTGACCCTGTCGTGTCGATTTACACGGCAGCATCGGCAGTGTCCGCTGAAGGTACCGTGACAGCCGTCAACCAGGGCGGTAACGTTTGGATCGCTTCCTTTAGCGGTAGTTCCTTCCTTGGAACTGGCGCAAAGGGTGTGAAAAAATCCGTTTACGTAACCTCGGCGGACTCAGCAATAACCGTTAGTCAGTCCGGCGCCGTAGTTGACAGTGACACCACAGTGCCGAGCACTGTAACCGTCGGTGCGGCTATCGATGGCAAGAAAGCCACTGCTGCTACTGGTGCGTTGGTGTTCACCCTGGACAAGACGGCGCCGACATTGACGCTGTCTCCGACAGGCTCGACGTCAGACGCCAGTCCGTTTGTTCGCTGGAACTTCGGTGAAAAGGTTGTTGTCTCCAAGGCTGAATTCGGTCTTTCGGCCGGAACCTTGGTAGACGTGACCACGGAGCTGGGTACAAGCGACGACACGACGTACATCCGAGCGACGTCTGACCTTGCCCTTGGCCTATACAAGGCCACTGGTACGGCGACAGACTTGGCTGGTAACAAGGCCACTGGCCTGAACAGCACGTTTACGATTGCTAAACGTACAGAGTTCAAACTGACAGTTTTGCCGGGCACGACCCTAGTGTCGTTCCCGTTGAACCCTGCCGACACGAGCATCAATGCGGTGTTCGATAAGGCTGGAATCGTCTCGGTGTCCTCTTACGACTCGGCGGCTGGAACGTTCTCCAGTGCCGTTCGTGACGCGGAGACCGACGTACTGGCTGGCGACCTTGCGAGTATTGAAAGTGGAGTCGGCTACGTCGTGGTAGCGGATGCGATCTCGGCCCTTGTGGTCCCGATCCCGTCCCTCACCGCTTCGTCGATTCCGCCGACCATTGCTGTGGCAAAGGGTTGGAGTCTTGTTGGAGTGACCGACGTCACAGGGTCCGCCAGTGGCGCCCTGCGACAGCCGGGTAGCACCATCAACACTTCGGCGCTGTACTTCCCAGCTAAGGTCACCCAGGTTTACTCCTGGAACGCGACCTCGAAGACTTGGCAGGCACTGTCGACTCGACCAGGGTCTGATGGTGGCGCTAACGTGATTGCTGGGGAAGCCTACTGGGCATACGCCTCGGCAGACGACGTGATCGTCCCGTAGCGGGAAACCCTTAACCGGGAATCAGACATACCCCCCTTCCCTTAATTGGGGAGGGGGGTATGTGTTTTTCTGGGGTGTACGTAAACAGCTGGTGCCAAACACAAATGGCAGGAAGAAACATGAACACTCGGGCTCTGGTTGCGTTTATTTTGGTAGCCGTACTGGCGGGGCTGACCGCGGCAAACTCATCGTTGGTAGGCGCTCAACCCCCAAGCCTTGCATTCACCCTGTATCAGGGCTGGGTGACGGTAGCGGGTGAACCGGCTGAGGATGGCCTTGAGATCAAAGCACGCGTCGTAGGAACGTCATATGTGTCCGGTGCAGTCCAGACCAGTGGCGGGCGTTACATCGTGTTGAAAGTTGGACCAGTGGAGGGGGCCAACGGCGGCAAGTTAGAGTTCATCCTTGAAGACCAAATTGTTGCCACGACTCAGGACACTTACGCTTTACCGAACTGTGGTGCGGATCCATGCCCGGCGTCGCGGGTGTTTGACATTAATTTCATCACTGGACCTGTTCCTCCTACACCGGTTCCAAGCCTTCCCGCTAGATATTCGGGATTTATTTCAGCCGACGGGCAAACACCTTCAGACTCTGCGCCATTTACAGTTCGGATTGGACCTGATTACGAGGTGACGGACGGAAGGCAGGTGGGTGGAGATTTCTCGGTTATTGTGGATCCGCAAAATATGTCTCTTTCCGGAACTCCGGTTGAATTCTTCCTATACGACGTGAAGGCGTCTGAGACGGTTACGTATCGACCGGGTGAGATAGTAGGAGATCTTTGGCTCACGTTTGCGGGGGTGCCCACTCCGATCCCGGCTCCGACTGCGACTCCGGCGCCCACGGCTGAGCCGACTGTGGCTCCTACGGCTGTTCCGACGGCTGCTCCGACCGTGGTTCCCACGGCTGTTCCGACTCCGGTTTCGACGGTGGCTCCTACGGCTGTTCCGACTTTGGTTTCGACCGTTGCTCCGACGGCTGTTCCGACTCCGGTTTCGACCATGGCTCCTACGGCTGTTCCGACTCCGGAATTGGTGAGCAGTGTTGCGGATGTGTTTGATGAGGTGCTGAAGGCTACAGAGGCCGAAACGTCGCAGCTCCTTACTGGAATAGAGGCCGAACAAGAGGGAGGAGGACTCTGTGCGGCGAATCCTGGAGGACCCGCGTCTCCTGGACAACTCGGATTGATACTATCTCCGCTCGGGCTTGCACTCTGGTTACGCATTAAGCGTCACCGTATCCGCACAGTCGAATAGCGCGGGGCCAGGACGGTCTCGTAACCGTCGGGAGAATCTTGAGCAGCAAGAACTTCGGGAGGCCAACAACAGGGCTTGTCTTAGGTTCCTTGACTTGACGTGACGAGCTTACTTCCGGCGATTACCGAGTCAATCTGCGCGTAATCAGAAACTCTTTCTCGTATGTGTTTTTCTGGGCGGTACGTAAACTGGTCCGAGTTGGTCATCGTTCAGGAGTCATCATGAAGAGAAGAGTCATATCGGGTTTTGTACTGGCGTTTGCGCTTCTAGGTGTATTCGCATCAGGACAGTCTTCGATCGATGCTCAAGGTTTTCCAAGCCTGGGATTCATCCTCTACCAGGGCTCTGTAACCGTCGCCGGAGAGCCGGCCGCGGATGGACTGGAGATCAGGGCACGCGTGGTGGGAACGTCGTGGGAATCGAGTGTAATTAAGACCAGCGGCGGACGTTACATTGCGTTGCAAGTGGGCCCGGTATTAGGAGCCAACGGCAACAAATTAGAGTTCATTCTTGAGAACCAGATCGTTGCCACGACTCAGGACACTTATTTTTTGCCGGATTGCGAGGCGGACCCGTGTCCTACATCACGTGTGTTCAACCTGACGTTTTCCACGATTCCCCTTGAGCCGACTCCGGTACCAAGCCTCCCGGCTCGCTACTCAGGATTTGTGAAAGCTGGCGACACCACACCGCCGGATTCAACTCCGTTGACGATACGAATCGGTTCGTCTTACGAATCGTCCGGAGGAACTATCTCTGGAGGCGAATTTTCTATCATCGTCGACCCTAAAGACATGGCTCTTGCCGGTGTGCCGATCGAGTTTTTCCTTGCTGGAATACAATCCGGTCAGACTGTTCTGTACCAGCCAGGCGAAATTGTTTCGAATGTCATCTTGACCTTCGACGCTCTACCAACTCCTACGCCTGTGCCAACTTCTACATCTGTGCCGACTCCGATCCCAACCGCAACTTCCGTGCCTACGCCGACTCAGATACCCGAAGCCACCGCGACGCCGGAGCCCACGCGTACGCCGACACCTGCCCCGACCAGTACGCCGGTACCGACAGCAACCCCGACTCCGACACCAATTCCTGTGATCCTTGCGACCGCGACGGCGATTTCTGAGTCAACTGCTACATCGGTAGTAACGGTGGTTGAAGAGGTGGTTGTGGTTGAAGAAGATGAAGCTGGCGGAGGGCTGTGCAGCGCCAATCCAGGCGGCCCGGCTTCTGGTGGTCAGATCGGACTACTGTTGGCTCCACTGGCACTGGGCTTTTGGGTCCGGGCAAGGCAAAAGGCGGCAAAAGCAGCGGTCGATTAAAAGGACCTCGGATAGTCGATCTTGCGACGATCCGGAGAGCGTTTAATTGACCAGCGGTTTATCGCCGGTGGCTCGGGTACGAATATGGCCGGCCGTCAGTGCGCATCGGTTCGGTGAATAACGAATGTTTGTACTCGACATAGCTGTCAGCAATGATCGCCGACACGGTTCTTTTCAGAGTGATCTTCAGAAGCGTTGTATCGCTCCAAGAGAGCTCGTTAACTGCCCTGAGGCCTCAGGAGCACGAGTCTTTGCGCTTCTCCGAGATTACCCCGGGTGATCGTCACCCTCGCCGCTGGTTCTGGCTTGGGTAGGCCTATCTCGGAGACGAACTGGTCGAACGCGGTGAGATCGGACCCATCTGAAGGGATGCCCGGGTGCAGTGGAATTACTACGCGGGGTTCAAGGGCCCGTGTGACTGCGGCGGCCTGATCGGCTGAAATAGCCTGATCCGTGCCTCCTGCCGGGGTGATCAATACATCCACGCGCCCGATCAGCTGTACGGCCTGCGTTGTAAGAGGACCGTTCAGGGCCCCCAGATGGCAGACAGCGAGAAGCTCGGCATCCAGTGCGTAAACCGTATTCAGAGCCCTCGGTTCGTTGGCGTCGCCTAAAGGAACTGCAATTCCCCTGACAGCCAGCCCTGAAATTTCATATTCACCCGGTCCACGAATAATAGGGACTTTACCCTCCCATTCTTCGATACCCGAGAGGGCGTTGGCATGACTGACTGTCACCACGGAAGTGTCAGCATCCACGTCTGGTCCAGGCCTAGAACCCGGCTGGGGGTCCATCACAAGGGTCCCCGCGGCGGCGCTAATGATGATCGACCTGTCAGCGATCCAGCGAATGTCCATGAATTAATTCCAGAAGCGCGTGAAGCGCACAAAATGGGGTAGAAGAATCGAAGGGGAGGAGACTGTTGAAGTCTTCTGATTACGGTCTGAAACAGCATGTTCCACTCTACGTGCTCCCCAATGCACGGTCAACGTAAGCCAATCGTGTTGACACCCCATTTCGGCCATGCTAGGTTCGGCAGTATGGGCGGACATCCCCAATGGCCGTCACTGCAAGTCTGATCGCATCTCTCTGGAGAGCGCAAATGACCACCCTGAGCCCGCGCCGGGGCAGCATATTACGACTCATTGTTGACGGTTACATCGCGACAGGTGAACCGGTCGCGTCCTCCGTTGTCGCATCAGACCTTAAGGTCAAGATTAGCCCGGCTACTGTTCGTAACGAGATGGTCAGCCTTGAGGATGACGGCTACATCACACGGCCGCACAGCTCGGCTGGCGGCGTACCGGCGGACAAGGGCTATCGTTTCATCGTCGAAGGACTCGAAGCAAGTTACATCCAGCCGGACGTGCAGGACTTTGATGCCATAAGAGCAGCCCTTGAGAGACGCCGCCGGGACATGGAGGAGTGGGCAGACGCCGCTGCTTCCATCGTGGCCGGGCTCCTCAAGACTCTTGCGTTTGCGTCTGCGCCGAGAGCAGACGCATCCAGGATTAAGCAGCTAGAGATCCTTTTAATGCAGGACCTGACGGCCATGTTGGTCCTCATACTCCACGAAACGACGGTGGTCAAACAGTTGATCCCGCTTGATTCTCCTACAACCCAGGATGAGCTATTCCGTGTTCGAAACCGTGTTCACGAGGCCGTTACCGGGCGCACCGCAGATGAGATTGCCCGGCAGATAGGCGCCGGTGACCCTGGGGATGGTTTGGAATCTCTTATTCTGGGGTCGACGGTTAGGGCTTTGAGAGAGCGGGACCAGCAGAAAATCTCTGGCTACAACATTGAAGGACTGGGACGGCTCCTCGGGGCTCCTGAACTATCCCAGGATAATTACGGCGCTGAGCTGACCGAAGCGCTCGACAGCGACGAAGCGTTGTACGAACTCTCTGAGGGCGCGCCCAGCGATGGCAGTGCAGTTGTGTACATCGGCGCCGAGATTCCGCGAGTGGAGTTCAACCGGTGCAGTGTGATCATCGCAAGATACGGTGTGCCGTCCGAGGCTTCCGGGGTTGTGGGGATGATTGGACCGACGAGACTGGCTTACAAACGTGCGGTCCCGGTGGTGGAGGCAGCGGCCACATTATTGGGCGATCTGGTTACAGAGGCCTACTACGGATATCCCGTATCGGGCGAGTCAACGACGGCACAGACTTAGGCAAATCCCGGTAAACGGCGTCGCCGATTGTACTTTCGCGTTCGTATAATGAGTTTGTACTATCGCGTTCCATGCCGTTCGGCGAGTTAATTTCCATCGTCAATGACCACTAAAACAGATTTTTATGAAACCCTCGGAGTCGCACGTAATGCCACACCCGAGGACATCAAAAAAGCGTACCGCAAGCTGGCGTTCGAGTTCCATCCTGACCGGAACAAAGACGCCGGGGCAACCGATCATTTCAAAGAAATAAGCGAGGCGTACCAGGTCTTAAGCGACCCGGACCGCCGAGCTTCCTATGATCAATTCGGCCATGCCGGCGCGAACGGTGCCGCTAGCCGTGGATTTGAGGGCTTTGAAGGGTTCGGCGGACTCGGAGACATATTCGAATCATTCTTCGGCGGCGGGCAGCGATCAGGTGGTCCCGCACGAGGCAGAGACCTGGAGTACCGCACGACGATTACCTTTATGGAAGCCGTATTTGGTGCCGAGAAGGAATTCGACATCAATCGTGTCGAGACTTGCGGTCGTTGTTCCGGCAGTCGTGCCGAACCGGGGACGTCGGCTGTTCAGTGCGCGACTTGCAGTGGCTCCGGTCAGGTGCGGCGAATCCAGCGCAGTATTTTTGGCCAGTTCGCGCAGATGTCTACCTGTTCCACCTGCCAGGGCGTCGGCAAGACAGTCTCGTCGGCGTGTACGCAGTGTCAGGGCGCCGGTCGGGAGAAGAAGCAGCGCCAGATTTCGGTAAACGTTCCCGCGGGCGTGGACGTTGGAAGCCGAATTCGACTCAGGTCGGAGGGTGAACCAGGGGACGCTGGTGCATCGCCGGGAGATCTGTATATCCATATCGATGTCGAGTCCCACGATACCTTTGAGCGGGACGGCAACGACATCCTCATGAAGCTGGACGTCAACGTTGCAAGGGCTGCGCTTGGTGCAACGACCAAAGTCCATACTGTAGACGGTCTGAAAGAACTTGAAATCCCGGCCGGTACTCAGTCCGGACAGGCGTTCAGGATGCGAGCTCTGGGCGTGCCTCACCTCGGATCCTCCGGACGGCGTGGCGACCAGATTGTCATAGTTAATGTCGCGATCCCGCGAAAACTGGACGAGCGTCAGCGGGAATTGCTTGAAGAGCTTGCCGCAACCATGGGTGACGATATTTCTCCCGGATCTGAAGAAGACGGATGGCTTGGGAAGGTCAAAGATTTCATGAGTGGGGACGGCAATTAATGCCGGACAACTTTCTTCCCGAATCTTGCATCGCGGAACGCGGCTAACACGAAATGCCCTCTCAATGGCTTGAATTAAGCACCGAGGCTCCGGGGGAGTATGCAGAGCCTCTGACTCACCTGTTCGCCCGCTACGGTGAAGGTGGGGTCGTTGTCGAAGAGGCTGGTGGCTTCAATCCGGACGAGGGCGAGACACCGCCGGTGAACGCGCCTGTGATTGTGAGAGCCTATCTTCCGATCGACGCCACAACGGACGATCGGCGTTCCAAAATTGATCTTGGATTGCGATTAATCTCCTACTTGCACCCCATTCCGCCCTTGAAAGAACGAATACTCGAGGATCGGGAATGGGAACTCCAGGAGTTCGAGTCTGTTCGCGTGGGCAAGAGAATGGTGATCGCTCCGGAAGGCTCAAACTGGGACCGGAAGTCGGACGACATCGTGATCAAGCTAGACCCCGGGTTGGCGTTCGGGACGGGACACCATCCCACAACCCGGATGTGCATGCTTTATCTTGAGAAAACGATCTCCCCGGGTTGTAAGGTGCTTGATCTGGGTTGCGGTTCCGGGATACTGACCCTGGCTGCGTTCAAGCTGGGTGCCGGGTCCGTGACCGGGCTGGACATCGAGGCCGATGCGATAAAGGCCAGCCACGATAACCTGGGCAAGAACGACCTCGAACATGAGGCCGATTTCCATCTTGGCAGTCTGCCGAATTCGATCATCCCGGCCGGATCAATCGACGTGACCGTGGCCAACATTTCTGCCAACATTCTTATTGTGCTCGCACCACACATAGTGGCGACACTGGCGCATGATGGCGTGTTCGTTGGCTCGGGTTTGCTCGCCGAGCGTAAGGACGAGGTTGAAACGGCCTTTACAGAGGCGGGTGCCGAGTTCACCGATCTCACCATTTCAGGCGACTGGGCGGCTTTTTCTGCCGTGATGCGTTCCTGATCAGTTCCCGGAAACGTTTTGAGTAGTTCCATGCACCGGTTTTACCTGCCGGACGGGATGCCAGCAGAAGGCCCTGTCCGGTTTCCAAGAGACATCGCAAGGCAGCTGTCGCGCGTGCTCAGGATGCGGGCCAGTGAAGAGATCGGCGTTTTTGACGGAAGTGGCACCGAGTGGACGATCGAACTTGATGACGTTTCATCGCGGTTTGTTGAGGGACATGTCGTAGACGTCACCCGGCCCAGCACCGAGCCTCGGGTCGATATCACGCTGTACCAATCGTTGATCGATGCGGCCCAGTTTGAACTCGTTTTACAGAAGGGTGTCGAACTTGGCGTGAAGCGCTTCATTCCGCTACTGACTGAAAGAGTGTCAGGGGCGGGAGCGACCGGGGCTTCTGAGGGCCGCCAGGCACGCTGGGCGAGGATCATACAGGAGGCCGTAGAGCAGTCAGGCCGGGTGTTCGTGCCAGAAGTCGTCTCACCCGTTGCAATGGATGCCGCGTTTGCAGATCCGCCCACGGGGCTATTGATCGTGCCGTGGGAAGGGGAGACCTCCACCAGCCTGCGTGAGGTACTCAAGACTCAGGATGCGGGCTCTCATGACGCGATCAGCATCGTGATCGGGCCCAAAGGCGGGCTTACCGAGGCGGAGATCGAGTTTCTTAAGCAATGCGGAGCCCTGCCTGTGACACTTGGCAGCCGGATTCTTCGTGCCGAAACGGCGGCCATTGCAACGGTAGCTGCGGTGACGTACGAACTTGGAGATCTTGAAGCCCCTTGATATGCAGGGGAGACTAAACATATTTCCGGGTTCGTTAATGCGTCGACTCCGTCTCCGAAACGGGTGCACGTGTCATAAGTCCAGCGATCGCTGAATTTGGGTCTAGCTCCCCGTCCAGCACGGCCATTGTCACTCTGGCGATCGGCATATCCACGCCGAGAGACTCTGCAACGGTAACCGCGGCGTGCGTCGTCTTTATGCCTTCTGCGACCTGGTCCATCCCGGCGACAATCTCGGCGGCTGAAAGTCCCTTCGCAAGCTCCTGGCCCACGAACCGGTTCCGGGACAACCCGCTGTAACAGGAGGTGATCAGGTCGCCCATGCCAGACAGCCCGGCGAAGGTCTCCGCTTGCGCTCCCATCGCCACACCGAGGCGGGTGATTTCGGCGAGTCCTCGTGTCACGAAAGCCGACTTGCTGTTGTTCCCGAGGCCGTGGCCATCGATGAAACCTGCGCCGATGGTAATTATGTTCTTGAGTGCGCCTCCAAGTTCGACCCCGATCAGATCGGAGCTCGTGTAAACCCGGAATACGCTTGAGTTCAGGATGCCCTGGACCGTCGCTGCGGCTGACTCATCGGCGTGCGCGACCGTTGTAGTCGCTGGCTTGCCCTCGGCGATCTCCAGAGCCAGGTTCGGGCCGGAGAGCGCACCGACATCGTTCCGCCCCAGTGCTGTCCCGATCAGCTGAGACATTCGCTGGCCGGTGGCCTCGTCGATGCCCTTGGTGGCGCTGATAATGATCGCGTCACGGGATACGGATGAAGCGATCCTTGTAGCGTTTTCGGTAACCGACGATGCCGGCACTGCTTGCAACACCAGTTCGGCACGCCCAAAGGCCTCCGACGTGTTCGCTGTGACCTTCAATCCGTCCGGAAAATCGACTCCGGGCAAGAACCGATCATTCCTCCGGGTCACCCTCAGAAGATCGGCATCGGCATCAGTTCGTGCCCATAAGGTGACGTCGTGGCCGGAGCGGCCAAGTAAAATAGCGAGGGTCGTGCCCCAGCTTGTCGTTCCTACAACTCCGACTTGCGCCATGTGGAGGTTCCTAGCTCTCGCGTGTACGGGCGCGGCTAGGTCTGCCGGGCTCCGTCACCGGTTTTTCGGCACCCGATATCAGACGGCGGATGTTTTCCGTATGCCTGATGAATATTACCAACGAACCGCCTACCGAGAAGACGGTGTATTCCATTGGTACCAGTCCGATTACACCGAGTATGACGATGGTGACGCTTCCCAGTGCGGTGCCGAACAGCGATCCGATCGAGACGTATTTCGTGATGGTAACGACGAGCCATCCTACGGCGGTGATGCCCGCCGCGATCGGCGACAGCGCGATCATTGCGCCCCAGCCCGTCATCACGCCTTTGCCGCCCCGAAAACCTGAAAAGACGGGCCAGCTGTGGCCGACGATGACGGCGACGCCAGCAAGCGCGAGCGCATATTCGTTGTCGTCCGTGGCTGCCCAAGCGATGCCAACGGTCACGATGCCTTTGGCGATGTCGAGGAGCACGACGGAAGCAGCTGGGATCTTTCCAAGGGTCCTGTAGACGTTCGTGGAGCCGGTGCTACCGCTGCCGTAGCGACGTATGTCCACGCCGCGAACCAGTTTCCCGACCAGTAATCCGGTCGGGAATGCGCCCAGTAAATAGGCGACGATCAAAGATCCCGCGAACAACACGGGTTCCATCAGGCTCCCCCTACGAACCGTAACCGTAACGGGCTGCCATCAAATCCGAAAGCGTCACGCAAACGGTTATCGAGATAACGCCGATACGAGAAGTGGATTAAGTCCGGGTTTGCCATGTGAAAAGTGAACGTAGGAGGGCCGGTTCGTGTCTGGGCAACCTTGCGCAACCGCACACGCCGATACCCGCCTCTGGGGGGTGGGTGGGCGCCGAGTGCATCAATCACTACCCGTGTGAGATCTCCGGCCGGGATCTTTTTCGTCCACTCAAAGTAGGTCGCGACTGTGGCCTTCAAGAGCCGGTCCAGCCCGCGGCCGGTCAGTGCCGATGTGAACACGATCGAGGAGTTCGGGAGGAACTTGAAGCGATCCCGAATCTCTTCCCTCGCCTCTTCCTGAGTTAGCTTTAGTTCTCTCGAAAGGTCCCATTTGTTGACGACCACAACCAGACCACGCGCTGAATCGGCGGCGTATCCGCCCACGTGCAGGTCCTGAGCGGTGACGAACTCGGTCGCGTCCAGGACTATCAGCGTAGTGTGTGATCGTTCGATAGCCTGGATGGTCCGCAACGCACTGTATTTCTCTATGCCTTGCTCGGTCTTGCCGCGGCGTCTCAGTCCGGCTGTGTCGATGAACCTGAGGTCCATTTCTGTTCCGTCGTCGACGTAATGGTATCGGCTGTCGACCGAATCTCTTGTCGTTCCGGGAATGTCGCTCACCAGAGCCCGCTCTTCGCCGGTAAGCGCGTTAAGTAGCGCAGATTTGCCGACATTCGGGCGGCCGACGATGGAGATCCGGACATCTTTCCCGAACTCCTCCTCGTCTTCCCCGACCACGGTAGTCATCACGGCTTCCATGAGATCCGAGATGCCGATGTTGTGATAGGCGCTGATTGGAATCGGATCGCCTAAATCCAGTTCGTATGCCTCGACGGCGTCTTGTTCCCGTTCGAAGTTGTCCGCCTTGTTAGCGGCGAGGATCACGGGTTTGTGGTACCGGCGGATTAGGTTTGCGGCGTCGCGGTCGGCGGTGGTCAGGCCCTGGCGCGTGTCGGTGACGAAGATCAGGGAGTCGGCTTCGTCCAGTGCTTTCAGGACCTGGGACTGCATGTCTGGCCAGAAGATGTCTTCACTGTTGCCTTCGATACCGGCGGTATCGACAAGAATGTAAGGCTCTTCTTTCCATTTGGCGTCTGCGGAGACTCGATCGCGAGTCGTTCCGGCGATATCGCTGACCACGGCAATGCGCTCACCGGCGAGCCGGTTAAACAGTGTGGACTTGCCGACGTTTGGCCGGCCCACTATGGCGATTACCGGGATTGCCACGGCATCAGGCTCCGGAGAACAGGAAGTGTAGGAGGCCGGCCTGCGCGTGAAGGCGATTTTCGGCCTGGTCGAACGCGATCGACCTTGGATCTGTCAACAAACCGTCCGAGATCTCCTCGCCCGGGTGCGCTGGTAGGTCGTGCATGAATCGGACCCCTGATGGGGCTTTATCCAGCAGCGCTGGATTTACCTGGTAGCCCTTGAATGCCTCGAGCCGGATTGTGGTTTCCTCTTCCTGCCCCATGCTTGTCCACACGTCCGTATAAACGATGTCGGCATCGCTGACCGCTTCTACGGGATCGCTCACCAACTTCAGGCTTCCGCCGCTTTTTGCGTTCAGGGGTGCAACGTCGATCTCGGTCGTTTCCGGCAGGGTGTACCCGCCGGGGGATGCGATGGTCAGATGACCGCCGGTAGATGCCATTCCAAGGGCGAGGCTGATCGCGACGTTATTGCCGTCACCGATGTAAGCCACCCTCGCGCCGCCAAGCGACCCTTTGCTCTCTTCAATGGTCTGAAGATCCGCCAGCGTCTGGCAAGGGTGCTCTCCGTCCGTCAGAGCATTGATCACAGGGATTGTTGCTGCCTCAGAGAACTGTTCTAGGATTCCGTGATCAAAGGTCCGGATGATCGCGGCGTCGGCCATGCGCGACATCACGCGGGCCACATCCTGAACAGGCTCACGTTTGCCGAGCCCCACCTCTTCAGGTGAGAAGTAGATCGGGTGGCCTCCGAGGCGGTGTATCCCGACCTCGAAGCTCAGCTTGGTGCGCAGAGATGGCTTCTCAAACAGGATCGCGATGGACTTTCCGGCCAGCGCCTGCGATGGCTCTCCCGCCTTCAATGCTCGGCCGCGCGCGATCACCTCTCGAACCTCTGAAGGGGCAAGATCTGTGACCGAGAGAAAGTGGCGAACGTTGCCCATTCAAATGTCCTGTGGATATCGGATCAGCGTGCGTGCCCGAATGCGAGAGTGCGGGGTCCGCAAACGCAAAGAGTAATTGTATTCCTCTCGGGCGCTGATCTTCACAGGTACCGCATGGCGCGAAAAGGGGCGAACCCGAAGGTCCGCCCCTTTTATGAGTTCCAGTCAGGTCAAACGGACCTTAGTCTCGGGCCAGGATTACCGTGCCGGTCGAGGAGAGTGTCCCGCCGGTGCCGTGAGCCATGGCTAGTTTGCAGGTGTCGAGCTGGCGCTGGCCCGTTTCGCCTCGGAGTTGTCGGACTGCCTCCACGACGGTGAAAATGCCGTACATTCCCGGATGCGTGTAGGAAAGACCTCCGCCGTTCGTGTTGAGCGGGAAGTCTCCGCCCGGCGCCGTGCGCTGGTTGGCGACGAAGTCCGGGCCTTCGCCCGGTCCGCAGAACCCGAGGCTCTCCAACGTAGCGATCACCGTGTATGTGAACGAGTCGTAGATCATCGCCAGGTCAAGGTCGTCGTGCGTCAAGCCCGCCATCTCGAGTGCCTGTGGTCCGGTGTGCCGGCCCCAGGTTCGGGTCAGGTCCGGCATCTGGTGCAGTACGGAGTGATCGTGACCCTCGGCGACACCGAGGACATTGACGCCGCCCTTTTTGGTCGACTTCGCACGTTCGGCTGAAGTGATCACGATGGCCGCGCCCGCGTCCGTCACCAGACAGCAGTCCGGCAAATGGAAGGGCCACGATACCCATCGGGAGTCGTGATACTCGTCAAAGGTCATCGGCGTGTCGTAAAAGTACGCCTTCTCGTTCATGTTGGCCCACTTGCGTGTGGAGACAGCGATGTTTGCCATCGCTTCACGTGTCCGGTCCTCGCCGTACTGGTGCATGTAGCGGTTTGCGGCCAACGAATAGCCGATTGGCGCTCCCATGATGCCGTACGGGGCTTCGTACTGCGCCCCGGCCAGCCCTGGGTTGCCCGCGGCCCGTGCCCGGTTTGAACGGCCGGACTCGCCGTGCGTGATCAGCGCCACCTCACAGTAGCCAGCAGCGATGGCGGCCATTGCGTGGGCGATGTGGATCACGAAAGACGATCCACCGACCGATGTCGAGTCAGTGAAATGGGGAGTGATACCCATGTACTCGGCAATGTCGTAGGTCGAGTAACCGGCGGTGAAAACGCCGTCGACCTCGCTCTTGTCGATGCCGGCGTCTGCTAGGGCGTTACGCCCGGCCTCCGCGTGCAACTCCATCGGACCCTTGTCAGGCACGCGCCCGATATTGTCCGATTCGGCGACACCCACGATAGCGATTGAACCGGATATCGCCTTCAGCTTGTCCATTACTGGCATTTGATAGGTCCTTCCCGGGTCTGGCCCGGTGCGTCTATCGACGCGTAAACGGATTCATGGCTGCATGCGATGAAGGACGGACCGGTGGATCCGTCCCTCTCGCACACGATCATTCAGAGTCCGTTTACGCCGGTTCGAACTTCGGAAGGGAGATCTCGTCTGTGATCGACTCGAAAACTACCTTGACTGCCATGTCTATGGAGATCTTGCTGGGGTCAGCCTCTACGTTGACGATCTGAGTCGCCATCCGGGGACCTTCCTCAAGCTCCACTATCGCGGGGACGTACGGGATGTCGTCCATGAAACCAGGGTGGGGGGGCCGGTGGACGATGGCGAAGGTGTGGATTTTTGCATTGCCACTGGCCACGATCCATGAGGTGTTGTTGTTTCCGCAATCCGGGCAGATGTTCCTCGGGTAGAAGTACGCCTGGTTGCAGTCGTCACACTTGCGAAGACGCAGTTCACCGGTTTTTGCGCCCTCCCAGTAGTTGTCTGATTCCGGCTGCGGAATCGGGATCGGCTTGTTGTATCCGTCTGCCATATGAGTGTTAGTCCCTTCCCAGAATCACGGTGCCGGTGGACGAAAGAAGTCCGCCTGTGCCGTGTGCCATGGCGAGGTTGCAGTCATCAAGTTGTCGTTTGCCGGTCTCTCCTCGGAGTTGTCGTACTGCTTCTACAACCGTGAAGATTCCGTACATTCCCGGGTGGGTGTACGAAAGACCACCGCCATTCGTGTTGAGCGGGAAATCTCCGCCCGGCGCTGTCCGCTGATCAGCTACAAAGTCCGGGCTTTCACCCGGTCCGCAGAACCCGAGGCTCTCTAGCGTCGCGAGCACCGTGTAGGTGAACGAGTCGTAGATCATCGCCAGGTCCAGATCGTCGTGAGTCAACCCGGCCATCTCGAGCGCCTGTGGTCCGGAGTGCCGGCCCCAGGTTCGGGTCAGGTCTGGCATCTGGTGGAGGACGGCGTGGTCGTGTCCTTCCGCCGCCCCCAGGATGCTCACGCCGCCTTTTTTGGTGGACTTTGCACGTTCCGCAGAGGTGATCACGATCGCCGCGCCGGCGTCCGTCACCAGACAGCAGTCCGGTAGGTGGAACGGCCATGAGATCCAGCGAGAGTCGTGGTACTCGTCGAAAGTCATCGGCGTGTCATAGAAGAAGGCCTTCTCATTCATGTTGGCCCACTTGCGGGTGGAGACGGCAATGTTTGCCATCGCCTCACGCGTCCGGTCTTCGCCGTACTGGTGCATGTAACGGTTTGCGGCCAGTGAGTAGGCGACCGGCGGGCCGATGATGCCGTACGGGGCCTCGTATTGGGCACTAGGCAGTCCAGGATTTCCGCCCGCACGGGCGCGGTCAGATCGACCGGTCTGCCCGTGGGTGATTAGCGCCACTTCGCAGTAACCGGCCTGTATAGCAGCGATTGCGTGGGCGATGTGGATTACGAATGAAGAGCCGCCAACGGATGTGGAGTCCGTGAAATGAGGCGTGATGCCCATGTACTCGGCGACGTCATATGTCGAGTAGCCGGCGGTGAAAACACCGTCGACCTCGCTCTTGTCGATTCCGGCGTCCGCGAGGGCGTTGCGTCCGGCTTCGGCGTGCAACTCCAGTGGGCCCTTGTCCGGGGTACGTCCGATCTTGTCCGACTCGGCGACGCCGACGATGGCGGCCGTTCCGGAGAGATTCTTTAGCTTGTCCATTACGGGCATGGGGCTGTTCCCTTTCTTCCGCGAGTTGGATTTACGGATTGGCCCGGTCTAGATCGCCGGGCATATTCCTAGGTAGTGGTCGTTGGCTGGCCATGTAGCGGCCAAATACATCAATCGGACGCTTACTGCAAAGGTGAGTATGGGGTCGGCTTGAGTAGCTGATTCCGGACGTTTTTCACGATTAGCCCGTCCTCTTCAGATGCTGCTCTGACCTTCGCCCATTCAGGGTCGTTCTGGAACGATGTCCATGCCCGCTCACGCTGACCCCAGTCTTCGAAAGCGATCATGTAGATAAGCTCTACGCTGGATGGTCCAACTTCGTTGGTCCAGTAGCCAATGTTCTTGATGCCGTGTCGTTCAAAGATTTCGGTTGTGTGATCGTTGAACCGCTTGTGGAGCGCGGGCAACCGCCCACCGAAGCACTCATAAATTCGCAGTTCGTAGAGCAATCAGACCTCCTCGGTCACACGGGGATCGCAGGTTTCGACCATCCGTCCGGATTCTCACCTCACGATCAAACCAAGTCAAGAACCGAAATCGATAGAAAACCGGCAACTCACACCGCAATGTTCATCCAAATAAATGGCCCGGTGGGACCTATTGGTCCATCACACTCCCGTCTGCGTGCAAACGGGTGATCACCTCTCGAGGCGTCATCGGGGTGTTTTCGCGGGCGCCCAGCTTCAGTTTGATGCCAATTCCCGGGTGATCCGACATCATCAGATACCCGTTGCCGTCGTGTTCGGCCGGGTTGTCGACCATGTCGATCTTCGGGAACACGTCCTCGCCGGTCAGGTACTCCTGAAGGGCAAAGTTGGGGATGCAGGCCGCTATCTGCAGACAGGAGGCGGTTGATACCGGCGATAACGGGTTGTGGGGCACGACGCCCACATGGTGCGCTTCCGCCCGCGTTGCGAGCTGCCGCGGAAGTGCTCGGCGTTCCTCGATTACCTGGACGCCGATCGGTCTCCGGAGGTAGGTGTACATGTGGCCGCAGCGGTTACAGAGTTTGTGCTCGTTACCGATAGGCCGCGCTTGGTGAACCGGAGCAGCTGGTTTAAGCCGCGAACCTATACGCGTTGTCGCCTTACGGTTATCACCACGAGCCCTGCCAGTACAGCGATCACGGCTGCCGCGAGATAAGCGTCGTGAAACGCGCTGACGAATGCGTCTGTGGCCAGCACTCCTGCGTCGAGGGCATCGTCCTTGCGCCACGTAAAGATCACCATCCCGAACGAGATCGATAACGGGGTGCCAAGTGTTTGCGCCACGGCCAGAACGGCTGATCCAGCACCGGCGTGCTCGGGTTGGGTTTTACGCATCGCCAGCGAGTAGACGGCCGCCTGATGCAACCCGAATCCCACACCGGCAAGCCCAATGCGCATTGCGATGCCGGGTAGCGATGATTCGGCGTTCAGCCCGGAAATCCATACAAGACCGAGGGCCGTGATTCCGGCTCCTGTGGCGGTAACGAGACGATCTCCGATCCGGTCCGCCAGCCAACCCCCTGCTATTGAGCCGATCGTGGATGCGCCCGCAACGACCGCCAGCATCGAACCGACTATCATCACCCCCCTGCCGAGCACGTCCGTGATGAAGAACGGGAACAGGAACCATGTGAGGAAGCTGGCCATGAACAAAAGCAAGTTGGAAATCCCACCTACGGCAAAACCTTGGGTGGTCCAGAGTGCTCTCGGAAGCATCGGGCGTTTGACGCGTTTCTGCAGGAATTTGAACCCTGCGAACAGCAGCGCCGCTAGCACCGACAGAGCGATCACAAGCCCGGACATCAGGCCGTCCAGCCGCGCGAAAGATATCGCCGAAACGAGTGCGAACAGCGCTCCGTACAGCACGATCGCGCCAGACCAGTCGAATCTTCGGTCTCCACTAGCGGGATCACGTGAGAGCACAAACAGGCCAGCTGCCAGAACGGCCACGCCGATGGGTACGCGGGCGAAGAAAATGGCTTCCCACCCGATCGTCTCGGACAGATAACCACCCCCGAGTGTCGCCGTGAGTTGACCGGCGCTCACGGCCGCCAGTGTTACACCAAGTGCCGTGCCACGCCGTTTCGGACCGAACGCCCGTACGACGAGCGCCGGTCCGGTGGTGAACAATATCGCCGCCCCGACTCCCTGCAGGACGCGGAGCGCGACCACGGCGCCAAGTGAATCCTGTAATGCGATGAGACCTACGGCGGCCGTGTACGCAACGACGCCCCAGAGGAACACACGCCGCAGACCGAAAGCGTCCCCCAGTCCACCGGCTGCCGGGGCCAGGCCGCTTCGGCTGGCGTGGTAAAAGATGATGATTCCCTGCACGGAGATCAGCGACGCCCCAAGAGAATCACGCATGGTAGGCAGGGACACGTTGATAGAGAAATCCAGCGCGACGAGGAACAGCCCGGCCGCCGCTACGAAGACCGTGATCATGCGGTCGCGTGAACTGAGCGATGGCGATCCGGAGTCAGGCGGCACGGTTACTTGCCATCACGCAAGGGGATGATCACGGTGAAGATGCCGGACCCCATGGATACCAGTGCGAGCGTGCGAATACCGGCCGGGGCCGACGAGCGCCGCCGTTCGTACCCGATCATGCCGCCCACGAGCGCAGCAAGCGATATACGGAGCAACATCTCGGCCTCTTGAAGGGCCGTAAATGGGAATATTTCGAAATCGCCGAGCATTTCGTGCGTGGCCTCGTCATCGTGGATGGGGTTCGGGTCCCCGATCTTGGATATCAGGCGCTAGATGTTACACGCCGAGTCCTCGAATTTCGTGTACCGAGCTTAACCGGGGCGCACGTCACGGGAGAACAGGTGCACCCATGACGGGTAGAAGCCGCAGGCGATGGCTGTCCGCATAGACCACGTATTGACCGACGTAGTTCCGTAATAGGGCACAGCTCCATGATCAAATGTGGCGCGCGTGATCGCATATGTGAGAGCACGCCCCAACCCGCGCCCACGATGCCCTTCCGTTATGGCAATGTGTATCTGGTACAGCCCATCGCCGTCCGCGGTAACTCCCGCCGAGCCGATCGGGCCGTCTGAACCGATCGCCACGACCCGGAACTGGTGCGTGGTGCGCTCTCCGGGTCTCCGGCTGATTGCCTGTCGACTCATAATGGAGTGCCGATCGTCTTCATCGTCCCGAAGCTCTATTGTGTAGCCTGACGGTGCTGCGTATTCCTTGAGATCTTCCTCTGCGCACACCCATCGGGGGAACGGGCCAAATGTTTTCTGGCCGTGCTCCGCCATGCGGTTAGAGACCTCGGCAATGCGCACCGGCTCCATCATCTCGTCACGATTAACGCCTTCGTATAACGGACGGACCCACGATATCAACTCCGGCGACGCCGTTACTACACCGCCGACGCCCATCGATACGAGGCTGAAATAAGGCCGGGGAATATCAAACCAGCGGCCACCCGTCACCCACTGCGTCTCCGGATCTATCGGTTCGGCCTCGACGACGTGAACCTGTCCGTCCAGCAGTGCATCGCGTTCACAAAACTGCTCGGCGGCCAGCACGTCCAAGATCACGGACTGCACTCGGGCGCGGTCTATCGGCGAAGGTGTCATCTGTTCATCGTGGTGCACAGGCTCAGATGTCTACTGGACCACCTCAAGTAATTCCACTTCAAAAATCAACGTTGCGCCCCCGGGAATGACGAATCCAGAGATGTTGAGTCCGGCTTCGCCGTACGCAAGATCGGAAGGAATACGGATCCGGCGTTTGCCGCCTTCAAGCATGTCCGCCATTCCGATCTGCCAGCCCTGAATCAGGTTGTTGAGCTTGAACGTCACGGGAGCGCCTCTTGTATGGCTGGTATCAAACACACAACCATCGTCAAAGAACCCGGTGTAATGGACGCTCATGTTGCTGTCCGTCTCCAGCGCTGATCCATCACCCACCTGGTGATCAAAAACAGCAACGCCGGAAGGAAGTGTCTCGTACGCGATAGCGTCGTCGTCGTCAAATGTCGGCGCGCTGGCGGGGTACGGGTCGACACAGTTCACCGGTGCCGGAGTCGGCGTGAGAACAACCATGTCTCCGAGGGTTCGATCAGAACTGGGATTACTGCCCCCGCATGCCACCGCGATGATCACGAGGGTAGCGGCACTCGCTCCTAAAACCCAGCCGTTTCGGAACCTCAACTCGTCGCTCCTACCCGTTGACGTAATTCTTCGTATCCGGCGCCTATCCACGGCAGCGGACTGGTAAGGAAAAATCGTGCCCCTACCTCCATGTAGCGGGCCACGTTCTCATGATTGCCTACTGTCCCGGCGGTGCGGCCCGCCGCAACTATCTTGCGAACGGCATCTTCAAGAGCTCGTGTCACTTCGGGATGGAACGGATCGCCCAGGTGTCCCATCGATTGGGACATGTCACCTGGGCCGACGAGGAATACGTCTATGTGGTCCACCTTCAAGATTTCATCGAGGTTGTCCAGCGCGATCACGTCTTCGATGAACACGATCAACATCGTTTCGTCGTTGGCCTTCTTGAAGAAATCCGGATCGCCAAGCCCCTGGCGACTTCCGTACATGCCACGTTTGCCAAGCGGCGAGAACTTGCCCGCCCGCACCACGGTCTCCGCGTCTTCTCGCGTGTCAACGTGAGGGACGGCTACACCCTGCGCTCCAAGGTCCAGCGCCTGATAGATCAATCCTTCCTCAACCCTGTTGACTCGCACGATCGAGGTTGTATTCGCCAGGTCTGCGGCACGGGTTAGGTCCGCGATGTTTGGCGGGCTGACGAGGTTGTGCTCACCCTCAAACCAAACGGCGTGTGGGTTCATTGGGCCGAGGCGTTCAACGGTGTCGGCGTCGTTCAGCCCCTCCAGCGCGATGACATGCTGGCCGGCCGCGAGTCTCGCTTTTGCATCGTTCTTTCGAAGTGTTCGCATTTGGCTAAGCCTCCGCCCTTCGGTTCATTTCGATCAGTCCGTTCTCGATCCATGGAGGGGGGCCGCCGAGGAAGAATTTTACACCCAGTTCAAGGTGGTGGGCTGCATTCTCGTTAGACACCAGGGCGCCGGCCGTCCGGCCTGCGGCTACGATCTTTCGTAACGAGTCGTCGACAACGGCCTGGACATCTGGGTGATGTGGCTCTCCTATGTGGCCCATCGTCTGCGCAAGGTCACCCGGCGCCACGAAGAACACATCGATGTTGTCTACCTTGACGATCTCATCAAGGTTGTTAACGGCCACGATGTCTTCGATCAGCACGATCAGCATCGTTTGGTCGTTCGCCAGCGACTGATAGTTCGCCACGCCAATACCCTGGCGGCTGGTGAATGACCCCCGGAGCCCGATGGGGGCGAACTTCCCGGCGTGAACGACGGCCTCCGCCTCTTCACGTGTGTTGACGTGCGGAACGACGATGCCCTGCGCCCCAAGGTCCAATGTTCTGTATATAACGCCGGGTTCGTTCTGGTGAACCCGAACGATCGGCGATGCGCCGATAAGGTCGATCGCCCGTGTCAGTTCTCCGATGTTAGAGAAATCGACGCCGCCATGTTCGGCTTCAAGCCAGATTGCATCCGGCTCAAGGTCAACCAGCCGCTCGAGGGCGTCTGCACCGCCGTATCCCCATGAAGCAAACGCGACGGCCACTTCACCGTTTGCCAGCTTTTGTTTTGCTTTGTTGACGCGTAGTTCGGCCACTTGAGAGCCTTCCCCTGATTTTGAGTTTATCCGGGATTGCTGAGGTCCAAGTCAGACGATTACGACAGGCCCCGTTGTAGACGGGCCTGGCCGTAGGTCTAACGGTGAGATTCTACGAGAACATTCAATCCATTGTGTTGGCGGTACCTCTTTCTCTTCGCACTGTTGCTGTACTTGTGCCTCCTGAGAAGGTGAACCATGCCAGAACGACGCCGCTCATGCTGAAAGCTGCGGCGAAAAGAAACACGGTGGAGAGACCGTCACTTAGATTATTTCGGGAGGTCGCGAGGTCTGACTCATAGCGTTGTTCTCCCAGCGCCGGGTCCCTCAAATACTCAGACCGGACCTCCGTGAGTTCGTCCACGGCGACGATTATCCCGGGATCGGCGATTCGTACCTGAGGACTATCTTCGTTCAGGCCCACAAAACTCACTGCGACTGACGCGAATAACACGGCTCCGAAGACAGCACTACCGGCGGCCTGGCCGAACAGTCGCCCGAATTGCAATGTGGACGTGACAACGCCCAGTACCGAGGTTGGCATGGCGTTCTGTACAGGTACCGTGAATGACGTAAAGCCGAACGACATGCCAAATCCGATGAATCCCGTCGCTATGAACAGCGACCAGATGGACGATGCGCTGTCGAGCGTGCTTACGAAGACCAGGCAGACTGCGGCTATTGAGAGCCCAGATATACCGAGTTCCCTTGCATAGCCGCGTCGTGAAAGAATCTGGCCGGCTATATTGGCGCCGGTGGCTACCCCTATGGCCAGTCCGATCAAGGGTATAGCGGCCGAAGTTGCCGATTTACCCATGACGCCCTGCACAAATAGCGGTTGGAACACAGTTATAGCGATGAATGTGCTTGTGGTCGTGAGAGAGGCGAGCCAGCCGAAGGCGAATATCCGGTGTGTAAACAAGTTGAGCGGGAGCATCGGGTCGTCTGCCTTCAATTCGACACGAGCGAAGACGAGGAACGCCACTAGTGAGCCGCCGATAAGTCCCAGAATTCTCGGCGAATCCCAAGGGTAGTCGCGACCACCCCACGTGAGGGCGAGAAGCAATGCCGTCGCCGCTCCCACAAAAAGCACGGCACCCATCAGGTCTAGACGGCCTTTACGTTCGTCGCGATCCACGTTCGGGAACCAGATCCACAGCAGTAACAGACTGAATGCGCCGGTCGGGATATTTATGAAGAACACCCATCGCCAGCTCAATGTGTCGCTCACGATTCCGCCAAATATAGGTCCCATGACGCCAGACAACGTGAACCCGGCGGTCGCCACGCCCATCCATTTTGCGCGTTCGGATGGCGCCCACAACGCGGCCATGATGATCCACACGCTACCCATCACTCCGGCAAATGCAGCGCCCTGAAGAACCCGGGCCACGATCAACTGGGTCATGTCCGTGGAAAAACCCGCGGCGGCCGAAGTTGCCATGAAAAAGATGACAGAACCGATAAGGACTAACTTGCGTCCAGCGATGTCGGAGAGTTTTCCGACGATTGGCACGCTAGCCGTCGCCGCGAGCGAGAAACCAGCGAAGAGCCACACGAAGCGATCGAAGCCACCGATGTCAGCGACGATGTTCTGGGCGGCCGTTGCCACCACGGTCTGGTTCATTGTCGCCACGAACAGCGTGACCGTCAGGCCGGCCACAACGAGAAGTTTTTGCCTGTATGGAATGTCGACCAAGTTCGTGGGCGGCTTCCCTTGAGTATCGTCTTCTTCAGCCTTTTCCGACTTTGCATGTGATGCACCCATATGCGATCAGGCTATCGGGTTGTGCCTGCCGACTCAACGAGCTCAGGCGGCGCTGCAACGGAATTTGGGTGTTGAGTTGTGTCGGTTTTTCGAGCAGCTGGGTGCTTTCACCCACGTTCAGACCAGTAGCTGCAGTAACGCTTACCTGTTGCTGATGTGAGGGTTTGTGACTTGAAAATATACACACGAGTCACGATCGCGGCAGTTCGCAACGAGAGGGTTGTGGGCAAGTGCCCGAGAACGACGGGTCAACCATCAAGGAGAGTATTCAACTATATGAGAAGGATCCGGCGCAGGTTACGGCGACCGAGTAACCGTGCTTCATCTCAGCGACCAGAGGCAGCGCACGAGACACAGCAGATTGTGATGGCGACGGCCACCATCGAGGAGCCGACCATCAAAGCGCCGCCGTCCCATGAGATTGGCATATCAGTGACCCTTGTTGGTCCAGTTGAATGGCTCATTCCATTGGTCAAGTGGTTGGAGTACGAGCCGGATATGACGCTTTCGGCCGAGAACCCTGCGTAATAACTTGTTGTCCGGGGTGATTCCTATCCGGTGCTAGTCGTTCGTGAAAATCCCGTTCGGGTTGGACCATGTGGTGGGGACCAATACGGCCGTTACCTGCCCTTCGGCGGTGACCTGGCCTGATATGTCTTGCACTGTCACCTCAAACTTTGTGCGCCGGGAACCTGTATCGACAATACTGGCGCGAATCGTGAGTACGCCGTCGAGTCGGGTGGGCGTTTTGTAGTTAACCTGCAATGATCCCGTGGCGTATATGATCGGATCTCCGGCATCGTCGTCTATCTTCCTGCCCGCACGACGGTAGCCATCTGCCGCGGCGCTACAAATCGCATGACAATCGATCAACGACGCGATTATTCCACCGTTCACTATGTCGGGTGGCCCTGCGCAATGGTATGCCGCGGGGGTGAACTCGCAAACGGCGACAGATGGGTCTGATGGGTCCCACCTGCTTTTAATCCTCAGGCCATTTGAGTTGTTTGCGCCGCATCCATAACAGTGGTTGTAGCGCATCAAAGGCTGGAAGTAATTGTCTCCGCTCTCGCCGTTTGCTTGCCCGGACTCCATTGGGTGCTCCTTTGAGATCGGAATGTCGTCGTGAATGACGAGGAGCATACAGTTTGGAAAGACCCTGAGAGTGCTGCTACGCCCCTGTTCAGGTCGGTTTCCTGTGGCCCGGGTCCCCCCAAAAGGCCATGGACTCGAAAATCCGAGTCATGTACGGATCTCCGAATTGTTATATGAAATATCGGTGCGAAGTGTGGGCGCCTCAGTCTTAGCCGGACAAACGTCGAATCGCTGTAACCATTAATAAGTTAATCGGTGGAAGTTGAATGGACATGGACGACAGCCTTTAACGGGAGATAGGCGGAATGGTCAACTCGCACTGATACCGGAAGCACCTACGGATGAGCTAATGGGCGCACTCAGGCTTTTACTGTGTGTAGCCCGATCCGGGGTGTTATTACCCGGCTACCCGGCGCCTACGTCGCCGGCGTCGTCTGGGGTCTCGACCTGATGTCGGGTCGGGGGCGAGGGTTCGCGTCCTGTTACTTCCGTTGGGTCGGGAGAGGCCGGCCAGGGATGGCGATGCCTCAGAAATCTTTGTTACGGCTTGTTTGCGTTTGCGCGCTGGTCGCGCGGATCCGGGCGCCTTCTTGTCGGCATAGATGCCCGGCACTTCGGCCAGGTACGTTCCCGTATGGGAGGCATCTACAGATGCGATGAACTCAGGAGTGCCCTGCGCCACCAGTTCCCCGCCGCGCTCGCCTGCGCCCGGGCCGAGATCGAGTATCCAGTCAGCGTTCTTGATTAGGTCCAGGTGGTGCTCGATCAAAATAACGGTGTTGCCGGCATCGACCAGTCGATGGAGGACGCGCATCAGCGCAGCGCAGTCTTCGAACGACAAACCGGTCGTAGGCTCGTCCAGGATGTAGATCGTCTGCCCCGTCGACCGTTTCGACAGTTCGGTCGCTAGCTTGACCCGCTGAGCCTCGCCACCAGACAGTGTTGTCGCCGGCTGACCCAGACGCATGTAGCCGAGACCTACGTCGATCAGCGTCCGAAGCCGATTCATGACGGGCGGGATGTTCTCGAAAAGTTCGCACGCCTCCGTGATCGTCATGTCGAGGACTTCAGCGATGCTCGAACCCTTGAACTTGATCTCCAGCGCTTCACGGTTATACCTGGCGCCATCGCAGATTTCGCACGGAACGGTTACATCCGGGAGGAACTGCATCGAAATCTGGACATACCCTGCGCCGCTACAGGATTCGCACCTTCCACCCTTTACGTTGAAGGAGAATCGGCCCGGCTTGTAGCCACGTGCGCGTGCCTCCGGCATGGTCGCAAACAGCTCACGTATCGGCGTGTATGCGCCGGTGTAGGTGGCGGGATTTGAGCGCGGAGTTCTACCGATCGCAGACTGGTCGATGTTGACGACCTTGTCCACGTGCTCAAGCCCGAGAATTTCTTCATGCTTGCCGGGCCGATCCTTCGATCGGTAAAAGGTCTGGGCCAGCTTCTTTTGCAGGATCTCGTTTATCAGGCTGCTTTTGCCGGAGCCGGACACACCGGTGATGCACACCAGCTTGCCGAGCGGGATCTTGACGTCGATGTCCTTCAAGTTGTTCTCGGCCGCGCCTCTGATCTCGATGAAAGATTTGCTGCCTTTGCGTCGCTTCTCAGGGATCGGGATCTTCTTGCGTCCAGACAGGTAGGCGCCTGTGAGAGAAGCTTCGGACGCCTCAATGGCTGCTGCATCGCCCTGGGCGATGATGTGGCCGCCGTGCTCGCCCGCGCCGGGCCCAAGGTCGATGATGTGGTCAGACGCCCGCATCACGGCTTCATCGTGCTCCACGACAAGTACCGTATTGCCTACGTCCCGCAGTCGTTTCAGCGTTGCGATTAATCGGTGATCGTCCAGCGGGTGCAGGCCGATTGACGGCTCGTCACAGACATACAGCACACCCATCAACCCGGAGCCAATCTGTGTTGCCAACCGGATACGTTGCCCCTCGCCGCCGGACAGTGTCGATGCCGTACGGTCCAGGCTCAGGTACTCAAGTCCGACCCTTTCGAGGAATTTGAGACGTGCCTCGATTTCTTTTAATATCTGGTCGGCGATCGCCTGTTCACGCACCGATAACGGCTCCGTAGCCGATCCTGCGTGTTCTGACTCTTTCGGCCACACACCGCTTCGTGAGGCTTCGATCCACTGAAGCGCCCGTTCCACCGACTGCTGCGTTACCTCGATG
Organism: Dehalococcoidia bacterium; assembly: GCA_026421215.1. GTDB lineage: Bacteria > Chloroflexota > Dehalococcoidia > Lucifugimonadales > Lucifugimonadaceae. The sequence goes on along the minus strand of JAPKBN010000012.1, from coordinate 22,832 downwards.
ATATTCATGCCGAGTACGGTCACGGCGAGTGACTCCGGCTTGAGCCTGAAACCGGAACAGGCCGCACATGGACGTTGCGCCATATATCGGCCGACTTCGTCCCGAACGTTCTGAGATTCGGTGTTCTCGTGCCGGCGTTCTAGGTGCGGGATCACGCCCTCGTTACGCATCCGCCAGCGATATGAACGCCCGGACTGCGTTGTGTGGAGAACGTCGATTCGCTTGTTGTCCTCACCGTAAAGCACGGTGTTCTGTTGTTCTTCGGTCAATTCGCGAAACGGTATGTCCAGCGAGAATCCGTAATGGTCCGATAGCGCTTCCATTACAGACAAGCGTTCCGGGAGCAGCTCTCCGGCACGGGACCATGGTTCTATGGCGCCGGTGCGGATCGAGAGATTCTGGTTTGGGACCACGAGGTCCGGGTCCACCTCGAGTCGGAAACCGAGGCCAGTGCAGGTGGGGCATGCGCCGTAAGGCGTGTTGAAAGAGAAGTTGCGTGGTTCAAGCTCTCCGATACTCAGGTCGCAGTGAACGCAGGCGAACTTCTCCGAGTAGATGATGTCCTCACCATCGATCACGGAGATGATGACGGTCCCGCCGGAAAGCCTGAGCGATGTCTCGATTGATTCAGATAGACGGCCGACATCGGCTTCGGAGCCGGTTACAAGCCGGTCCACAACGACCTCGATATCGTGCCAGCGTGTTTTGGCGAGCTTGATCTCTTCCTCAAGTAACTTCACTTCGCCGTCAACTCGCACACGAACGAACCCCTCGTTCCGCGTATTTTCGAATACGGCGATGTGCTCACCCTTCTTGTGGGTGATGATCGGGGCGAGGATCAGAATACGTGCGCCAGCGTCCAGTCGCATTACGGAATCGGTGATCTGCTGGACTGACTGTCTCGCCACAGGTCGTCCACAGTTGTGGCAGTGAGGCCGTCCCCCGCGGGAGAACAGCAATCGCAGGTAGTCGTACACCTCGGTCACCGTGCCAACGGTGGACCTCGGATTACGGGAGACGCCCTTCTGGTCGATCGAGATGGCAGGGCTTAGCCCGTCGATGTGATCGACGTCCGGCTTGTCCATGCGGCCCAGGAACTGGCGAGCGTATGCAGATAACGACTCGACGTAGCGCCGTTGCCCCTCTGCGTAGATCGTATCGAAGGCGAGCGAGCTTTTGCCAGAACCGGATACGCCCGTGATCACCACGAGTTGGCCCCTTGGCACATCGACATCGACGTTCTGCAGGTTGTGCTCGCGGGCGCCGCGAACGCTTATAAATTCTTCAGCCATGAACTCTTTCGGGCAGGCTGCAGGGGTTCGGCACTAATGCGCGTACGGTACCTGCTTCCGGATATCGTGACTCGATTGTATCGAGCCTGTCGGGTTGCGGGGATAACCCGATGTCACGAACCTACACATATCAAGCATTCTCGATGCTCGATTTTGTCCTTAATCCGCTCGAATTCCGCCCGGAACAGGCCCCACTTCCGGCCAGTCCCGAACTTCGTCCAGGAATGCCGACGAAAGCACGCCCCGGCCGATCACGAAGTTCGTGTGAGACCGAAGAATGCGTTCGATCTGCCGCCGTTCCTCGGCCCCGATATTGAGCGACTCCACAGCAGGGAAGTCGCTGCGGGCCAGGTGCCTCAGTACTTTGATCGTCCCCAGGCTTGCGGGATGGAGCGCGTCGCTTCCCTGGGAACGACAACTTGGACAAAGGAGGCCACCGCGCTCGGCGGAAAACACGTGGTCGTCAGGTTCCAGTTCATTCCCGCAATCGACACAGGCACCCAGTTCTGGCTTGAACCCGGTGATGGTCATCAGCCGCAGCGCGAACCAGCGCACGAGTGTGTCTGCGTTCTGGGTCGTGGCCAACCACCCGAGGCTGTTAACGAGCAGCCGGAATACCGCCGGCGCCGGCGCGTCTTCTACGCTTACTCGTTCCGCAAGTTCGCCTATGTTTAACCCGCGGGATAGCCGGCCGAGATCGGTACGCACGTTACGGAAGGCGTCGATCGTGTCCGCCTGGCTGATGCCGTGGAGCTCACGTCCCTCTCGTATGGACAGCTTCACGTAGCACAGCAGGTCGATGTGGCCGCCGAGTTTGCTGCCGGGCTTGCGCGCTCCTCGTGCGGTGGCCCGTATGACGCCGCGCTGGGGAGTTAGCAGCCACAGTAGGCGGTCGGCCTCGCCGAGGTCTGAGTGACGAAGTACCACGGCCTCGGTCGTGAACAGGTTTGGCCGGCCCGAGGTCATACGCGCGTCTCACTGGAGTTGGGATCGAGATTAGTCCGGTAGCAGGGTTGCATGATCTTGCCGAAGTTACTCGGTCGAAGTTTCTTTATCGACCGCGACCTCTGCGCGACCTTCTAGTGCATTGGCGAGCGTCATCTCGTCGGCGTACTCCAGGTCTGCGCCGGACGACAGGCCACGTGCGAGTCGCGTCACTTTTATCCCGAGTGGAGAGATCAGGCGTTGCAGGTACATCGACGTCGCCTCGCCTTCAAGATTTGGGTTTGTGGCGAGTATCAACTCCGTTACCGTCTCGTCCCGGAGCCGGTCAAGCAACTCCCGTATCTTCAGTTGCTCGGCTCCGATGCCGTTGACCGGCGATATCGAGCCGTGGAGGACGTGATACAGCCCTTCGTAGGCCCTTGTCCGTTCCAGCGCCAGCACGTCTAGAGGCTCTTCCACGACGCATATCCGGGTGCGGTCACGCCGTTCGTTCGTGCAGACCGCACAGACCGGATCTTCAGTGATGTTGAGGCACTTTGAACAGAGGACGATTCGGTCCTTGACCGATATCAATGCTTCGGCCAGCGCTTCTGCCTCTTCACGCGGCATGCGGATCATGAAGTATGTCAACCGTTGCGCAGATTTAGGCCCAACGCCGGGGAGCCGGCTGAATGCCTCAATTAGACGCGCGACGGGTGGAGCCGCCGATGGGGTGGAGTTGGAGTTCATCGGTCCGGTCGCCCTGACCTTCTTTAAGCGTTCTGGGAATGCGATCTGGGAATTAGTCTGGGAAGGGTCGTCACATAAGGCCGGGAATGTTCAATCCGCCCGTGATGGCGGACATCTTCTTCGCCGCCTCCGCCTGTGCGGTGTCCATAGCCTCGTTAACTGCGGCGATCACAAGGTCCTGGAGCATCTCGATATCTTCCGGATCGACGACCTCGGGTGCGATCTCGATCGATTCAACCTTGGAACCACCAATGACAGTTACTTTGACGACACCGCCGCCGGCCGTAGCCTCGTTGCGCGCCTCGGCGAGCTCTTCCTGGATCTTCGCCATCTGGGCCTGCATCTGCTGGGCTTGTCGGAGCATGTTTTTGTTCAAGTTAATGTCTCCCTGTGCTGAGTTCTCAACTCCGGGTCCGGTGAATTATCCCGCCGGGTCTGGATCTGTCCCTCTTGGATTCGTTTCGGGCGGGCTTATTTCCGGTTGATCTGGAGCGGGCTGATTGGCGGGTTCCGGGGTTACAGCATTTGTGTTGCTGACGGTTCCTTCGTCGACGATGCGAGCGCCCATCGTTACCGCCAGCCGTACGATATCGCTGTCCATCGCCATCGACGTTCTTTTTGCGGCTCCATTCGAGTCCCGACCGGCGATGACGACGTTCAACTTTACGGCATACGCCTTTTCTACGGCCACCTCGATAGGGCCCCGGCCGCGTGGATCGGCCAGTTCGTGGGCCACGCGGTTGTCCATCGATTGCTGACGGAAAGAAAGACTGAGTGTGTCGCCATCAACCTTTGCTTCCTGAACGCCCCGCAGTATTGCGCCGAGATTGAACTGCGCGCCCTTGGTACGGGCGAGTTCTTTGATGACACGGTCCCATCGTTCATCCTGTGGTGGTCTGACGGGCCGGGATTCCCGGACTGTCTCAGGCGGTCTTTCCGTTGAACCTTGCGGGGGAGCACCTCCGCCGGCGGGGGCTGGCTGTCGTGGTTGGACTTGCGGGTTGGACGGGGTAGGGGAGGGCTGAGGTCGTCTCGTTGGCGCCGGTCCGGGCTGCGCCGCCGGTCTTGAGCGAGCAGGGGCGGTAGGAGCAGGGGCCGCGGCTATCGCGGTGGCGACGGGCGCCGCGGGCCTGTCAGCAATCGCATTCAGTAGTGCGATCTCAAGTGGCAGAGGCGAAGACGGGTTCTGTCTGAAATCGGCCTTTTCCAGTTCGGTCACGATGTTTAAGAGCTTCTCAAGCGTCACGTCCCGGCTGGCGTCTGTTATCGCGTCCAGCGCATCTTGCGACTGGCCAAGCGCGTCCTCGACACCCGCTTTTACGAGTAGTCCCGCCCGCAGAACGTCGACCGCGCCGCTCCTCAGCCGGCCAATATCCGCCCCTTTTGCCGCTTCACGGTTAATAATTTCGAGTGCCGATTTCGGATTGGATTGCAGCGCGGCTACGGCGAGTTCGGTGCTTGATTCGGTATCGCCTAGGCCCAGAAGCTCAAGTGCTTGATCAAGGTTAATTTCGGAACCGTACGACACGGCGAGTTGTTCAAGCAGATTCTCTGCGTCACGGAGACTTCCATACGCGGTGCGGGCGATCAGTGCGAGGACTTCAGGATCGGCGTCGATCTCCTCTTCCCCGGCGATTTCCGCCAGTTTGTCGATCACGACATCGTTGGAAAGTCGGCGGAAATCGAATCGCTGACATCGAGACAGGATCGTCGCCGGAACGCGGTGCGTTTCGGTGGTAGCGAGGACAAAGATAACGTGGGGCGGCGGTTCTTCCAGAGTCTTGAGGAGAGCGTTGAACGATTCGGCAGTTAACTGGTGGACCTCGTCGATCACATATACCTTGTACTTGCCAGAACCCGGTGCGAAACGGGCCTTGTCACGCAGGTCCCTGATGTTGTCGATCCCGCGGTTCGATGCTGCGTCGATCTCGATCAAGTCCAGCATCCGGTTTTCCGTCACCGCCACGCAGTTGTCGCAGCCGCCGCACGGCTCGCCGTCGCGCTGGTCTATGCAGTTCAGGGCCTTCGCGAGAATTCGTGCGGTGGAGGTCTTTCCCGTGCCGCGTGGGCCGCAAAGTAGGTACGCGTGTGCGACGCGATTTGTCCGCAACGCCTGTCTTAGCGTTTTCGTTACGTGATCCTGGCCCGCTACTTCGTCAAATCTCTGCGGGCGCCATTTTCGATAGAAAACTTCGTTGTTACTGGTCATCGATCGGGTTCCCAACTGCATCGGGCCTGTCTGAGCGGTCTGGCACCGCTGCAAGAATATCGTCCGTTTTCCCGAACATTACCCGGTGTTCCTCCGGCTCTGCATGATCGTAGCCCAGAAGGTGAAGGACTCCGTGTGCAGTTAACACTGAAAGCTCATGAGCGACATCGTGACCGGCGGTTTCAGCCTGTGCAATGGCCCGTTCGTAAGAGATCGCAATGTCACCCAGCTCGCCCGACTCTTCGCCATCGACATCCGGCCAATCGAGCATTTCGGCATTACCAGAACCGGCTTCCTTACCGTCAGAAGGATCATATTCACCGGAGGCGAGGTTACTAGGCCCAGAGTTACCAACCCCGGTATTGAAAGACAGCACGTCCGTCGGTTCGTCATATCCCATGAACTTCAGGTTCAACTTACGCAACGCTTTGTCGTCCGTGATGATTAGCGTCACATGGTCGGGCCCGGATACCAATTCGCGTATCAAGGCAGTTTCGGCCACGTCCAAGAGTAAACGGTCCAAACTGGCCGCCGCGAATGCTTGCTGAAATCTGGTGTCGACCTGGATATCTACCCTGGCCTCGCTCAATTCGTATTCACCATTCGTAACAGGGGGTTGGCGAGGGGTGAAACCGGGAGCGCTATGAGTTAGATCGGGCAACTCCTTCAGCGCTCCTAACCACGTGCGAATAGTAGCACGCGTGTTCGAGAAACCTACTCCAGTTTGGCGGCGTTGTCGGCGTTCTCGGATATGGCTCGTAATCGGCTGAACAATCGATCAAACGACTTGTCCTCGGCAGAGAGCTCTGAGGTGGCCAGGCGCGCATCCCTCAGGCGGTCTCGTATCGCAGGCGCTGCTACCTGACCTACCTCAATGTAGGTACGAGCGTCATACAGGGCAGCGACCACTTCCTCCCGGATCTTGTTGCCTACGTAAATCGGTTGCGGCGGCCCGCTCATCTCCTCCGCCATCTGCACGGCGTCTTCGATGGCTTCGAGCAGCTCAGTCTGCCGGGCCTTGAGCTCCCATGCTTCGAATGATGATGTCATTAGCGGTTCCTGCTTTTCTGGAGTCGCCATACTTGAAACACGGACAGGTACACAGCGGATCCCATGATCGCACCGATGCCGTCGATCAATAGATCAATCAGTTCCACGGACCTGTCGGCGATGAACCACTGGTGTGCTTCGTCGCTGAATGCGTACAGGACACCAAGCAACATGGCCTTCTGGCCGGTGGATCTGAGCATTATCGGGTCCAGCTCGCCCGAGTTACTTGGAACTTTCACCGCCAGGATCCAGCGCATGATGAGTGCGCTCAGCACGAAGAACTCGATGAAATGAGCGAGCTCGTCTGTGTACGGGCCAACTACTCCCGAGGCCGACTCGTGTATTGAACTTTCTCCGATTGTCGTGCCGGAAACCTGGGAGACGGCGAATATCGCGGCCATAACCGCGAATACGGGCAGGCCATATCGAACGAAATGGATTATTTTATCGATTCCGGATGGTTTTTCTGGCGATTCGATCGACATCAGTGAAGCGGCTTACCTCCGTTCAGCCGAGCTTGAATGCGGTTTTATTGGAGCGGTTTACCAATCGAGGTCGAACACCTTTTCCATCGGTGTCCACCAGTCATTGGCTCCCGCTTCTGGAACTCTGGTCTGGAACGTGGACATCAGGTCGTTCCACTCCTCGGCGCGGGGATTGGCATCGGTGTACGCCTGAAAGTCGCGTTCGGGCACAAAATCATCCGGCGCTGTGTAGTACATGAACAGGTGCGTACCGATCAGGAAAATCTCCATCTTTTCGAGTCCGATCGAGCGCAGTGACTCCAGTACCTCCGGCCACACGGCCCGGTGGTTCTCCTTGTACTTCGCTATTTTCTCGGGATCGTCTTTGAGATCCAGGACCTGTGCGTAACTCTTCATAGTGATGGAAACCCAATCGGGTTGTTTATTTGACCCCTCAACTGAATCCGAGCGGGGCGGTAGCATACCGCGCAGCGAATGTATCAACCTCCCGCGGGAACTTCAAAATGGTCCCTGCGGGCAATGAAGTTAAGTGATTTCAGAGATTAGGAACATGCAACGAGTTGGTTTCCTCCTCAAGGTCCGGGAAGATCGTATAGACGACTACAAGGAACATCACACGAACGTGTCACCTGAAATGCTGGACGCTCTTTCACGGCATGGCTGGCACAACTACAGCCTGTTCATGCGGCACGACGGGCTGATGTTTGGTTATGTTGAGGTGTCAGATAACTTTCAGGCGGCCCTCGACGGGATGTCGATCGAGGACGCAAACTCACGATGGCAGGCACTTATGGAGCCGTTCTTTGAATCGCCGGACGGTGGCCGGCCGGATGAAAATATGGTTCAGCTCGAAGAGGTGTTTCATCTCGAGTAGCCAGACAGGACACGCGGAATGAACGTGAGTTGGCGAGACCTGAACTGGAATTAACTGGTAGAACGAACAGCAGTTTCAAATTCAGATGGAGCAAACCAGCATTGAGCGATGTCGAAAACCTGATCCTGGAAATCGTGAAGGAGATCCACTCCCGGCCGGAGAAGGCCGTGATTGTTGTCACCGGCGCGGGAATCTCTGCGCTTGGTTGGCTATTTGATCAGGGCGGCGCATCTCGAACCATTCTTGAAGGTCGGGTGCCCTATTCGATCAGCTCGCTCAACGAGTTCGTGGGAGTCGATGCCCAAACTCACGTCTCTCGCGAAGAGGCCGTCAGGATGGCGGATAGCGCGTATGAACGGGCGCTCCACCTGCGCGCAGACGATGACGATTCGCCGGTTATCGGTGTGTCTTGCACCGCGACCATCGCGACCGATTACACAAAACGAGGAACGCATCGGGCATGCTGCGCCCTCAGGACGGCGGCGCGTAGGACGGACTTTATGGTCGAGTTCGACAAGGGCGCACGTGACCGCATCGGAGAGGAAAATGTCACGAGCCGGCTGGTACTGAACCTAGTCGCACTTGGCAACGGTGTCGTATCGAAGCTCGATCCGGGGTTGCTCCCCGGCGAGAACCTGAATGTGACCGATGAACGACTCTGATCGTCTTTTTGCCGGCGTCATAGCGGGGCGCGTCGGCGTCGTTTCGGTCATGCCAGATGGCACGATAAGCGACGGCGTGGCAGTAGGCCTGACAGTACTCTCGGGCGCTTTTAACCCGTTGCATCAGGGCCATGAGGGAATGCTCAACGCCGCGACAGGGATCACCGGCACTGTAGGAGTGTTTGAGTTGTCTGTCGTGAATGTGGACAAGCCCGAGTTGCCGGAAGACGAAGTTCGCGAACGGATGTCGCAGTTCGCCGGGCGTCACACGGCTCTAATATCGCGTGCGCCGACCTTTTTGGAGAAGTCACGCATCATGCCCGGGGCCTCGTTTGTTATCGGCTACGACACCGCCGTGCGACTGTTCGATGATCTTTACTACCCGACTTACCAGCGTGAGGCCGACCCGGATAACACCGGGTCGGCGACACTTGCAGCAATGTCCGAGATCAGGCGGAACGGCTGCGCCTTCATCGTCGCCGGACGCGTTACCGACGACGGTTTTAAGACCGTGCAGGATCTAAACGTTCCGGCTGGCTATCGCCCGATGCTGCGAGGCATTCCCGTAGAAGTGTTCCGCGAGGACATTTCGTCGACGCAGATCCGCCGGTCGTCAGGGACCGATTAGGGGATCTCCGCCGGATCTCAAACAACGCCCCCAGAATCGGAATCGTTCGGTCGCACCAGAATGCGCCTCTGCCTGAGTCATCGTGGCAGCCACAAATTGAACCTCCGACCTATAAGTAATAAGTCTGAATCAGGCCGGAAGTTTCCTCCGCGATAAGCCCGTCCGTCCTAAACCGCGGTCGGTTCCCTTGGACTGAACAGCGCGAAGGAACTGGTGTAGCCGTGCAGGAAGGTTGAGCCACCGACTGGCCCGATCTCGCCGTTGCAGAAGAAGCCTGTTACCGGCATAGAGCCGACCACCGACTGGAACAGGTCAGTGTCGTGGTCAACCCTCCCGAACAGCCGTTCACCGCGCCCGAGGGCGGAGAACAACAAAGCGCCCGATGGCGCAGTGTCCGGGTGGTCGTTGGCGTAGCGCGTAAGACTCGCTCCCAGGCCAGCGCTGGCAGATGTGGCATCGTGGACGTGGAACTGTACCACCTGGCCCTCACGAATTCGCTCACCGACGGCAAGCGCCCCGTTGTCTCCGTCCGCACCGATTACGTTGCGGATCAGGAAATCGCCCGCCTCGAACTGATCCTGGAACGGGTCCATAAGGATGCCGATCTGCAACGAGCGCCTGATCAGTCGTTTCTCTCGTTCGTCGCCCTCGTCAAACAGGCTGCGCAGAATGTCCAGAGGCAGCTCGCCATCAAGTTCCGTGATCACGTTGTCGTTGGAACCTGTTACGACCATAGCTGTCCCGATCGGACGGCAACCCTGGGCGACGACGCTATCGACCACCACGTTGCCGCTGAGCGCGACGCCCACGGCGCCGGATCGGCGGGTGCCGCGGTTTGAAAAGAGGGCGTTGGCGCCATTTACGGTGCCGCCGCTGGCAAGGCCGCCGATCTTGACCGAGTCCGGGTAGGCGTAGTCCAAACCCTCGACGAGTGCTTCCGATGGAAGGGTGAACGGATCAGGTAGCAGAACGATGCTCGGGTGGTCCGAGGCAGGAACGCCGATTAACGCCTCCCAGGCATCAGGCGATGCGTCCGGATTTGGTAATTCTTCTTTCTCGAACTCGAATGGTGTGATGACCACACCCGGCAGGCTGGCTGCCGTCAGCGCCACGCCCGGCGTCTTTTCCACCTCGTGCCCGGCACCAATGACACCGCCGGCCGAGCAGCCGATGACGATCGCCCCGGGGAATCGTGAACGCACCAGTTCGACCACTGAGTAGTACGACGGCGCGTGGTGTGACGATATAAAGGCAAATACCAGGTCAGCGGACGGACCGTCCAACCCGATTTCTACCTGCTCAGCCGTATCATCTACCGCTCTGGTTAGCGATGAGATATCGGAAACAGCAGAACTCCAGCGCAATTATTTGCTCCTAATGTTCTTACGCGACCCATATGCTCCACCGGGCCGCTATCCACGCATCTGTACTGGCTAGATCGCCATGAGGGCGGACCGTGCCGCCTCGATGGTGCGATCAACCTCGGCGTTCGTGTGTGACGACGCCACGTGCCACCGGCCGTTAGTGCTCAAACGTATCCCCCGTTCAAGCATCGCTTGCGCGAACCGATGATATTTCTGTTCATTAACGTTCTCCGCGTGATCGCGGTAGTCGAAAATTTCCTCTTTAGTCGTGAAGTTGGTCCAGAAGGTGGACCCGAGGCCCTGAACCTGGAGATCTGACTCAACTTCCCGGCCCACCCGCTTAAGTCCTTGGATGAGACGATTTCCCTGAGCATTCAGGTCAGCGTAAAAACGAGCGGGATTTTGCAGAATGTGTTTCAGGCCCGCTCGCCCCGCAGACATGGACATCACATTGCTGTTGAAACTCCCGCCGTGCTGAACACGGCCGTCGCCAAGCATCGCCATGATCTCTGGTTTACCGATCATCATCGATAACGGGAACCCTCCGGCCAGCGCCTTCGCGTACGTCGCTAGGTCGGGCTCCACCCCGAGAAGTTCCTGTGCGCCTCCGAGTGCGACCCTGAATCCGGTTATTACCTCATCAAATATGAGCAGTACGCCGTACTGGTCGCACAGCTCCCTCATGCCTTCCAGATAACCCGGACGCGGCATGATGCAGTTCGTGTTGCAGAGAATTGGCTCGGTAAGCACGCACGCCAGATCGTTGCCGTGACGCTCGAATACGGCCGTCAGGGCATCGAGGTTGTTCCAAGGCGCGATCACGATGTCTTTGTCGGAGCCGGGCGCTATCCCGCCTGACTCTGGAACAGCGATCGGGTTACTCAACGGGCCTGCGTCTTCAAGTGGCGGGTGGACACTGAACGCGACCGTGTCCGTCCAGCCGTGATAGTGGCCCTCAAACTTGAGATATTTGGGGCGTCCCGTGTAACCCCGGGCCAGTCGCAGCGCCACCTGGTCGATCTCCGTGCCGGACGATGCGTATCGAACCGGGCCTTTGAGCGGGACCGAACTCTGGACCATCTCTGTGACTTCCAGCTCAAGTTCCATTTGTCCGGCGAAGACGAATCCGTCACGCATGTCCCGTGCAACGGCATCCACAATGAAATCTGGTGCGTGACCGAATATGTTTGGACCCATGCCCATTACGTAATCGACGTATTCGTTGCCATCCACGTCCCACATCAGGCCGTTCTTGGCGCGCTCGAACCAGAGCGGAACGGGCAGTTCGGCGCGCCGAATCTGACTGCTAATGCCGCCGGCGACCATCTGTTGGGCACGGTCGTAGAGCGCCTGGCTTTTATCGAATCGGTACAACTCAGTCATACAGTTTCGTTCCGAAGTCGCTTTCTAGGAAGTATTCGGGATAATTCACGTTAATCGTCCCCCGCGGGGACCCCTCTATTCGCTTGAGACCCTGTTCAGAAGCTCTTCCCATCATCGTAGCGGTCGCTTCGCCGTTGATCTTCCGGTGTGCCCCTATGAATTCGATTACGGCCCCCGTCGCCCGGGCACGGAATTTGTTGAAGGACGCCATGTCCACGTTCAACAGGAAGCGGGTGTAGTTGTACTCGAGTGCCGGACTCACTTCGTCCACTCCAGGTATCCCTTTTTGACCTTTGCAACGTAGCTAAAGGTCGGATTTACGAACTGGGTTATTCGAGCCTCAAGGACCTGAGCGAGGAACATGAACGCGTCCTTGCGCGCGAAGTTGTACTCCTCCTCAAGCCACAGCAACATCTCGCTCAGGGCGGTGCGGAAGGCGTCTTCCGCCGGGCGGGCCTGTGCGGTAGTCATGATGTATTCGTCGTTCTCGATCCGAGGCCAGGTCATGTTGGCAGGCTTGTCTTTGAGCTCCACCCTCAACCGGGCGATACCGCCTGTCTCGATGCCGCCGCCCCCGCAGATCTCGCCATCGCCTTGAAGGGCGTGCATATCGCCGATGTGCAGGTTGGCCCCGGGAACCTGAATAGGTATGTGGACCTGTGCACCATCGGTGACTTCCTGGATGTCAAAATTGCCGCCCCACACGCCAGCCCACGAGTTGACCCAACGGTCTCGTAACGGGGCAACGCCGACGCAGCCAAGCATCGGCTTTATTGGGATCGAGAACTTATCGTTCCAGATTATTTTGCCGTCACGGATCTCAACGACTTTGGAGGTCGGGCCTACGTTGGAATCACCAAGCCAGCCGGGCATTGCGCTCGTGTTGCCCCGGTAGCCGGTCCATCCGATGTTGTGAGGCGTGATCTTCTCGACATGGACGACCAGAACCTGTCCCGGCTCTGCGCCCTCGACCCGTATGGCGCCGGACGATGCGTTGCCTTTGTCGGTGGGCAGGCTATCGCTACGCACCGTGTTGTAGTACTTACGCAGGTGGTCAGGAACGGAGGGATGGTCTGAGTTGGGCCCACGGTTCATTTGGGTCTCTACTTCGAAGACCTCGCCGGGTTTAACGGTCATCGTGACTGCGTTATCGGCCCCGGTCTCGTAGTACAAGACCTCTCGAGTAGCGCGCTGCATTTTCACCATCCGGGCGTCAGGCTTTGATCAAGGCTCGCATTGGTTTAGACCGTATTGCCAGCCCATGTCTCGGTGGCCACTCCTTACCGCTGTGCGGTCTGAAATCGGCGATGGAATACGCGGGCCCACGAGAATTGGAGTCTACGCCCGGCACATAAACGACGCCACGAGTCGGCGTCACACCGGATTTTGGAGATTCAAGGCACGCTACCGTGTACGGTTCGGATAGACGCTTATTTGGATACAACTGTTGTCGAGGAACGTGCTGTTTATCTGACTCGATGCTAGTTGAACTTTACTCAATGTGTGCGATCAACCATCGCCTGGATGGATGGACCGTCTCATTCATGGACGTCCACTCGTAGCACCGTGCTCTGGTCTGCCGGTTGGTCGTCGAGCAAGTAGGCGGCGAGACCAAGGTTCCGAGCGACCTGGAGTTCGTTGGAACCCCTGTCGCCAATGAACATGCATGCGGACGGTGTCACGCCCAGACCATCCATGGCTGCCTCGTAGAGGCGTGCATCTGGTTTCCGAATGCCCAGAACGCACGAGAACATCATTATGGTGAAAAGATCGGCGAACGGTGTGCGTGGCCAAATCGCGGGCACGTCAAACCCGCAGTCAGAAATGATGGCCAGCGCGATACCGTGGTCGGAAAGCCGCCGCAACATGTCGAGACAGTCAGGTTTCGGGTTCAGTAAGCGGTGCAGCGGATCACGCCCAACCCGCCCACACTCGGCCATATGCTCGTCCAACAGCGTGTTCCCGAAGGACTCTATTAAGTGCCCGATCTTGCTCTCAGACGACCCGTGCGTCCCCATCAACCGATAATCGTTGACGGGCATCCATCGTTCAAAGAATGCATCAACCGCAACCCGGCGATCCTTGCGACGGAATCGACGACGTTCTTGTACTCCCTGAACGGCGGCGACGGAACCAGAGTCCTAAACAGGTCAAACAGAACTGCGCCGTTCGTTCAATCTCCTGTCTTGTATCGGGACTGGCGGGACATTGCGTCGACTTTGCAGTTAGTCCAGCAGTCGCTCCTCAAACCATTGCCGCACGCGTTTCGCGATATCCAGCTGATGCCCGTACTCCTCCACGCCGTGTGGCTCTCTCGGGTACACGACGAGGCGGGTGTCTACGCCTTGATCTTTTAGCGCCCGGAAGAACTGGTAGCCCTGCTCTACCGGGACGTCCCAGTCTTGCTCGCCGTGGAGAATCAACGTCGGCGTCTGGACATTCTTGACGAAGTTGATCGGCGAGAACGCTGCATGTGCACTGTCGAGGTCGTAAGGGTCGGAATCGTCGTAGTGGATTGCATCCCACACATGCAGATACGATCGGCCATGGAACGCCCGCCAATCGGCGATCCCGGCACCCATGATCGCGGCCTTGAATCGATTGGTCTGCGTCACCGCCCACGCCGCCGTGAAGCCACCATAGCTCCAGCCGCAGATGCCGAGCCGTTCTGGGTCGGCAATCCCCGTTTCCACGAGATGGTCGAGTCCAGCGAGCATGTCCTGGAAGTCCTCGCCGCCCATGTCACCGACGTTTGTCTCGGCGAAAGGTACCCCCCAACCGGTTGAACCGCGATAGTTCGGCAGGAACACGGCGATTCCCGAGTCAGAGATCAACTTCGCCCAGCGGTGGTGGTCCTGAAAGTTGAACCTGACCGAGCCGGTTGGCCCGCCGTGCACCATCATCGCTACCGGAATTCGACCGCTCGTGTAGCCGGGTGGGAGTTGCAAGAAACCCTGGATACGCAGTCCATCGTTGCTATCCCAGAACACCTCGCGTGTCTCGCCGATATCGAGATCGGACCAATCGGCATGTACATCGGTCAGGATCCTCCATTGAATCTCGCCATCGACCTCAGTCCCGGAGAAAACTTCAGGTAGATGGTCGGGGTCGTCGATCACGGCCGCGAATACCGGATCGCTAGAATCCGAAGACCCAGAGACGCCGGATGAGCGGGAGAAATTGGAGAATCCCTTCTTCTCGTTCCACAGGTATGTGCGTTCTCCGGACTCGACATCTATGGTGGTGATGCCGGAGCCACCGTGAACGTTCGTTGCCGTCAGTATGGCGTTTCCGCTCTCATGGAACACGCCGTAATGGTCTGAGACGCCGTGATCCGAAGTGAGATTACGGGGTTCTCCTCCGGTGGTCGGAACCAGCATTAGATCGCCTGAGTCGTTGCCACGGTCACTGTAGATCGAGGTCAGGAATGCCACGGATGCTCCGTCCGGCGACCACTCTGGCTTGGCCGCGGGGCGTTTCTCGTCGTAAAGCACGGTGACCTGGTCCGATTCGATCCCGAACACGACCAGCCGATTCAGATACCAGTCTCCCTCGTACGGCAAATCGGACACAACAGCCGCGACCCGTGCCCCGTCCGGCGATACGGTCGCCTCCCAGATTTGGAGCCCGTCAGGGGATACGCACCGGGTCTCTCCGCTTTCGACGTTTACGATCCACAAACGCTGGTATCGGTGATTTTCCTCGAAAACGATCTCGTCGGCGCCTGTGGATTGTCGATCACGATCTTCGTCGGTCTCGCCATCGACCTTCAGAAACGAGATGAAGCAGCCATCTGCCGCCCACGACATCGGAGAGAGACTACGCGGGCTTGGAATATCACCCTGTACGTCCGTCAGTTTGCGCGCCTCACCACCATGGCGGGGGAGCACGTAGATCTGTCGTTGTCCATCGACCTCTCGATCAGACAGGAACGCTAACGAACTGCCATCGGGTGACCAGCGTGGCATTGTGTCGGACCGTTCGCTGTTAGTCAGCTTTTTTGTTGGCCCACCAGTTGCCGGAACGGAGTAGATATTCGCCGGTGGCATTTTGGGCGCTGTGGTCCCACCTCGACGGAAGTTGTCTGCGACTACGAAAGCGACCAGCGCTCCATCGGGCGAGACCTGGGCGTCATACACGGACGGCAGTTCAACCGATACCTCAGGTGTGAAACGTTTCGACAAGGCGGGCACTGCACTCCGGTGTTGTAATGACGGACGGTCGGAAGACCGTAACACCGTTTGGGCATTGCTTCGAACTCTCATTGAATCGGCCTTGGTCTGTTCTTGAAGCTCACGTGTGGCGTTCAGAGTCGCCTGTGCCTCTTCGAAATCCGTCTACGCCTCGGTCCAGATGTCTGCGCACAATTCTTCGATCGCCCGAATACCGTTCTGCTTGGCCTGCTCCGCGTCCGCACATCGTCGGCAGGTCGCGTCGACCTCGTCGTGCGCGAAATCCTTTATTGGTGGGGTCTGGCACCAGAGAGACTCCAACGACTCCGAGTTCATTTCATCAGAACGGTTATTGGATGGCGTCTGAGCCATACGACTTCTCGCTGGACTGATCCCGGGAAACTCGGCGTTCGAGATTGCTCCGGTGGCAACGACGATACTCTCCCCAGTTTGTAGTGATCTTCAGACTAGTCGGGCTGATTGCAGTCCTTGTCCTAGGTCTTACCTATCAAGATGAGGGTTTCCACCTACTCATCCGGTTTCTACTGGGGGGATTTGACAGGGCGTGAGCGACGGCGATACTACGTCGGCTGGCGACCAGAAGAAGGTTAATCACTTCGAAATCACTGCAGGAGGAATCTTGAGCGCCGTTCAGGACGAATTTCAAGGGCTTGAAACTGTGGACGATCGTCATGTGATCGGTCGTCACATCGTGTGGCATGAGGAAACTGAATCCACCAACGATGACGCCAGACGTGCCGCTGAAACGGGTGAGCAAGAAGGGTTAGTGGTGATTGCAGACGGTCAGACAGCAGGCCGTGGACGGATGTCACGTACGTGGACATCTCCCCCGGGCAGGGACATCCTTTTCTCTGTTCTTTTGCGGCCTGATGTGACCGACCTGCCCAAAATGCCTCTAGTTGCTGGACTAGCTGTTGCAAGGACGCTGGACGCGTTTACCGATCAGCCCGTCACCTTGAAATGGCCGAACGATGTCAGAGTGGCTGATCGCAAGATATCCGGGTCGCTTGTTGAGTCGGGCAGTTCAAAAACTGGCTATTTTGCCATCGTCGGGACCGGAGTAAATGTCAACATGGATGCCGGCGCCCACCCGGAGATAGCAGAGATCGCAACAAGTCTTCGTACACTGACCGGGAAGTCCGTGTCGAGACGTGAAGTGATGCGTAAGCTTCTGTTTGAGATGGACTGCATCTATTCCAGTCCGGAGCAGATGGGTAGGCTTGTTTCAGACTGGAGTTCGAGGCTCGAAACGATTGGCCAGGAGATCGATGTGCGGTGGGGGGGTGAGTTTATACACGGAGTAGCAGAGGGCGTTGATGAAACCGGGCGCCTTTTGCTGCGAGACGGCGGCGGAGAACTGCGACTGCTCGAGGCAGGGGAAGTCACGACACAATTATCCGGCCAGTAATGAGCGGACTCGTACTGGGCCGGAATATCGGTAACACCGGAAGATAAATCAGAACTAACAAGTAACAGGAGCAGCGGATGGGCGTACTTGATGCGCTAAACCTCGATGGTATGAACGTCGTTATCACGGGCGGCGGCACTGGCCTCGGCCTTGAGATGGTGCGTGGCATGGCCGAGGCCGGCGCGAATATCGCAATCGCGGGCCGAAGGCAGGGGCCGATCGACGAAGCCGCGGACATGGTCAAGGGACTCGGCCGGAAGTCAATGGCAGTCTCGACCGATGTGACGGATACGGCGGCCGTGAACGCGCTGTTCGAAACCGTCCTGGACGAGTGGGGCGACGTTCACGTGCTGTTCAACAATGCGGGCATAGTTCGTGAGACCGGTAGGCCTCCGTTGTGGGAGATAACGGACGAATCGTGGCGCATCGGTATCGAGACTAATCTCAGTTCCGCGTTCTATTGCGCCCGGGCCATATCGAAGCACATGGCGGACCGTGGCTCCGGAAAGATCGTCAACGTCGCTTCCGGATTTGGGTTCCGGGGCGGTCGTGACAACTACATGTATACCGCAGGTAAGGGCGGGGTCGTGAACATCACGCGAGCCATGGCCGTGAGCCTGGGACGTTATGGCATCACATGTAACGCTATCGTCCCCGGCTTTTTCCCGACTGAGGCGACTAACGCCACCTCCATGTCGCTCCCGCGCGGAGACCTTATTCCCATTGGCCGCACCGGGTTCCCTCGTGAGTTCGGCCCTGTCGCCGTCTGGCTGGCCTCGGCTGCGTCCGATTACATGACAGGCGAGATGTTCATCGTGGATGGCGGTGGTCTGGCCGGAGGCATGGCTCCGACCGGTTACGGGCCGATCACCGAACTCGCATGAGCTACGGGTAAGCATTTCTACTTATCCCAATTTCTCTCCAAACTTCAAAGTCAGGAATAACGATGCCCGTCCCGAACGACTGGACCCTTGAAGACAAGGTTGCACTGATAACCGCGGACACACGCGGCTGGACGCCGGTGCTCGCCTCAGCGCTCGCAGAGGCTGGTGCGGACGTTGCCGTAGCAGGAAACTCCGCTGAGTACGTCGAGTCCGCCGCCGCCGCCGTGACCGCACAGGGGCGGCGCTCCACGACGATCATAGGCGAGTTCTCCGGATACGCCGAAACAGACGCCGCTGTTGATAAGACCGTTTCGGAGCTTGGCCGGATCGACATTCTGGTCAACGCGTCACTCACCGAATTCGGGAAACCGACGCTTGATACTACCGAGTTCGAGTGGAGCACCGTAATGGATGCTAACGCAGGAGCGGCGTTTCGCTGGGCGCGTTCCGCCGGACGGAAGATGACACAGCAGGGCAGCGGTCACATTGTCAACATCATCTCGGAGATGGCCGAGCGCGGGCTGACGAATCACGCGGCTTTCTCCGCTTCGCAGGCCGCGATTCAACAGATGACGCGTTCTCTATCGCTTGAGTGGGGCACGTCCGGTGTACGTATCAACTGCATAGCGACGGGATGGATTGAGCTAGACCCGCCGTCGATCGAGGAGCAGCAGAAGGAGCTTTTTGTCCGCTACCTTCCGCTGCGGCGTAAGGGCACGCCGAGCGAAATCGCGACGCTGATGATCTATCTTTCCGGAGATTTTTCGGACTTTACGACCGGCCAGACGATCTTCGTCGATGGCGGCGCTATGGCGCACGCCTGACCCTCCTGGGTGATTTTTGGAATTTACTCGTCTCACTATCCGCGTTCAGCCCAGGGCTAGCTCCGATGGCGTTCTGGGGTTCCTGGAAGACGGCACGCTTCGAATGCGGGTCACTGCTCCGCCGGTCGATGGTGCGGCGAACGTCGCCGTATGCAAAGTGCTGTCGAAGGCACTTGGCGTCAGGCGTGCCGCGGTCAGGGTGACGCACGGTAAGACGGTGCGCAGGAAGATCGTCCAGATAACGGGTATGACCGCCGCCGATGTACGAGAGCGGCTGGCGGGCTAAGCGCTCATGAACACTTTTGCGAGAACAAACAGCCCGATGACGGCCACCATCGGCGAAAAATCGAACATGCCCACACGCGGGATGACACGGCTAATCGGGATCAGTATCGGGTCCGTGATCTGGTAGATGATTCTTACTAGCGGATTGTTTTTTGCAGAGGGAAACCAGGTCGTCAATGAACGGGCGATGATGGCGTAGGCCATCAACTGAAAAGCGGTCCCGACGATTCCGAGAAGATCACTCATTTGGACCCCCTGCCCAGCTCTTCGCCCCGTTCCCACGCCGCCACAGCGGCCTTGATAACTGTGCCGCGGAACCCGGCGTCTTCCATCACCTGCAAACCAGCCGCAGTCGTTCCGCCAGGCGATGTGACAAGGTTTCGTAACTCTGCGGGATGTTTGCCGGTCTGACGCGCCAGCACCCCACTACCGATGATCAACTGCTGGGCCAACGTGTGCGCCATGTCGCGTGGCAATCCCAGCAGCACCCCGGCGTCGATTAGAGACTCCATGAACACATATACAAAGGCTGGACCGCTCGCGCTGACCGCCAGAGCCATATCTACGTACTTCTCGTCGTGCATGTAGATAGAGACGCCAAGTGCGTCCAGCATCCGGCCGACGAACTCACGGATCGAGTCCGGGACTTCGTCGGCCGCCGACCATGCGCTCATCCCTTCGCCAACCTGTGCTGGCGTGTTTGGCATCACACGGATCAATCGTCCGTGGTTCAACTTGGTGCCGAGCGTGTGCATCTTGACCCCGGCAAGGATCGAGAGAACGGTCTGCTCCGAGGCCAGGGTGTCGACGATCTGCGACGCCACACCATCTAGTTGTTGGGGCTTTACGGCGAGCACGATCAGGTCAGCGTGGTCGATGGCTGCCGAGTTCTCGGCAACTCCGACCACGCCATAAGTGCTCTCAAGTGTCGCTCGTCGTTCAGCGACCGGCTCGCCGACAGTTATGTCGGCGTCCAGATTGGCCCGGCGCACTCCGGAGATGATGGCCTCAGCCATCACGCCACCGCCGATGAATCCCAGTTTCAAGTGGATGCTCCCGATTTGAAATGTCGTGCCCGTGTTGGAATACGGCGCATTCCGATTATATGAATGTAGGCGACACCTATCTCTCGAAGGTACGGACGGGCTTGTTGCGTTCTGCTGTAAAGCCTGAAATGGTTATGAGACCAAATCGCGGCCATCCTACGAAGGCCGCACACCCGTCGCCAACTGCGTCGCTAGCTTGATCGCCTCTCGCATGCTCACCGCCTGCGCGATACCCTTCCCGGCGATATCGAACGCCGTTCCGTGATCTACGGAGGTTCGAATCCACGGGATACCCAGGTTCACGCTCACGCTTTCCTCGAACCCGTGGACCTTGATCGGGATATGACCCTGGTCGTGATAAAGCACTACTACGACATCCCATCGACCGTCGATCGCCTGGTTGAACACGGAGTCCGCAGGGATCGGGCCACTTGCATTGATGCCGAGCGCCTGGGCGTCTTCCACGGCGGGCCGGATGTCGGTTATCTCCTCGTCGCCGATCATCCCGTTCTCGCCGCCATGTGGGTTAAGGGCTGCGATGGCGATCCTCGGGTTTTCGAACCCCCATGACTTAAACGTCTCGTCCGTCAGCTTCGTCGCCATCAAGATGTTCTCTCGTGTGGCGTATTCGGCTGCGCGTTTGAGCGACCGGTGCGTGCTGAGGTGCATGCACCGGAGTGTTCCGGACACCAGCATCGTGGCGACATAGTCCGAGCCGGACATGCGTTTGAAAACTTCCTGATGCCCCATATCAGTGGATCCGGCCAAGTTCAGTGCCTCTTTGTTCACCGGGGCAGTCACCATGGCGTCCGCTCCCCCGTCCTGGCACAACCGGACGGCACGCTCTATCCAGGCATGGGCGGCTTTACCGGATACCGCGGATAGTTCTCCAAGTGGAAACTCCACATCCTCAAAGCCGTCTACGTTCAGGACATCAATTACGTTGGGGTCCTCGCCAGCGCCCTCTGCAGAGTTAACCGCACGAGCCTTTAGCTCTACACCGGTGTCCTTTATCCCGCGCAGCATCGGCCCCAGCGCACCAATAACTACAGGCCGTGCCATCTCGTATGCGGCGGGTTCAGCCAGTGCGCGTGCCACGACCTCGGGACCTATCCCGGAGGGATCTCCAAGGGTTATTGCCAGTAACGGGCGGTCAGGTTCGGGCATCGTCAACTCCGTAAAGCGCTATATGTGTCCGGTAATTGTGGCATGGAATGGAAATGTTAACGGTCGATTGTCACGAGATGCTCAAAGCCAAATACCACACACACAAACGCGACAGTGCGCCCGCCAAAAAGCGGACGCACTGTCCTTATTCTTCGTGAGCCCCGTTCTTCCGGGGCTCTCTTTGTTTCATAGCCTACCCGATGGTTTGTCTAATCTATCCACCGAATGCTGACAGAGCCTTAGCGAGATCTGCGGCTGGCAGGGATTCTGCCCAGAGGACGCCCGTGTCTTCGGTACCGAAGTCCACGTTGGCCACGTCGAAGTCCTCGCTCCACCCAAGCTCCTTGAGCTGTTCCGGAGTCGGTCCATCTCCACCGATCTGTCCAAGGAGGTCGTCGAAAGATCCGAATCCACCCATGCGTTGGGCTTCTTCACCAATCAACTCGCCCCGGACGTCGAGGTCGAAGTCATCGAAGATGATGACTTTGTCCCCGAACCCTTCTTTGGCTGTTTGGTCGAGGTTGACTACGTGGTCTACCTCGAAGCCAACCAAGGCATCGACATCCATTCCGACGACGTGATCACGTTCGAAACCACTAACCGCTTCGGGTTCGAAGTGTTCAAGGTGATCAGCATCGAATCCTGTCATCGCAGTTGGGTCGAAGTTGGCGAACTTCTCTGCGTCGAATCCGCCCATAGCAAGCGGGTCGAAGTTTTCGAGGTGCGAAGCATCGAATCCTTCCATAGCCGTCGGGTCGAAGTTCTGGAACTTTTCGACGTCGAACCCACCCATAGCCGTCGGGTCGAAGTGTTCGACCTGGTCAGCACCGAATCCTCCCATTGCAGTCGGGTCGAAATTCTCGAATTTCTCTGCGTCGAACCCACCCATAGCCGTCGGGTCAAAGTTCCCGACCCGTTCTTTGTCGAAGACCGTCATCAGACCGGGGTCGAAGTTCTTGAAGTGATCCTCCCCGAAGCCACCGAAAGTCGCCGGCTCGAAGTGCCCAAACTGTTCGTTGTTGAAGCCTGCCATAGCCGTCGGGTCAAAGTTCCCGACCTGGTCAGCATTGAACGCGCCCATAGCCATCGGGTCGAAGTTCTTGAAGTGATCCTGTCCGAACCCACCCATGGCCATCGGGTCGAAGGCATTGATTCTGTCGGCGTCGAACACATCCATCATGCTCGGGTCGAAGTTCTTGAAGTGATCCTCTCCAAACCCACCCATAGCCATCGGGTCGAAGTTCCTGAACTGATCCTTGTCGAACCCGGCCATAGCCATCGGGTCGAAGTTCCCGACCTGGTCAGCATCGAACGCACCCATAGCCGTCGGGTCGAAGTTCTTGAAGTGGTCCTGTCCGAACCCACCCATGGCCATCGGGTCGAAGGCATTGATTCTGTCGGCGT
>JAPKBN010000047.1 GCA_026421215.1 Dehalococcoidia bacterium | reverse complement strand
GACTCTGCGGGTGACGTGCTAGGCACCGGTTACTCGATCTGTGAGTTTGCGGTCGACGGAGCGAACGTTGACTTCGAATGCCCGCAGATCTGGACCGCAGACGGCGGCCTGAGTAGCGAGTAACACAATCCAGTAATACGCCTTGAAGATAGGCCTGTAGCGGACTCAACACCCGCTACAGGCCTACTAATGTAGAAGGCATCAATGAGTCTCCCTCCCGGTGTAGAGCCTGACCGGACGAGAGCGCCCTTGCTTGTCATGCGAGATCGCTGGACCGGCCTCTCCTTCTGGCAACGTCGATTATTAGTTGGTGGTTTCCTTCTACTCGACGCGTACCTCGGGATGATCCACGGCGCCGGCGTTATCGCCTGGTCCGGCCTGATCACTGGAGATATGAAATGGCTCGCTCTTGCCCTTGAGATGATGGCCGGCGGCCTCGTGATGGTGACTATTTTTCTCGCCGTCGCAAAGAACAGGTGGCGAACGGTTTCGGTCATCTCAACGCCGGTTCTGATCGCACTCTTCTGCCTCGTCGTTCTTGAAATCGCTCTGTCAGGACTCGATAGATCAGCCACGATGAACTTCAATGTGGCGTCTATTGGGCTTAGCGGTCTTTACTGGTCTGCCGCGTACCTCAGCATCGCGATAGGCCTGACGCTTACCTACAAAGTTCAGCGGTACGCCAATTTCGCTCAAGCGGAAATGATGCTTGTCGGGGCCTATGTGGCCCTCACATTAATGTGGTCTGACAGATTCTTCCCGATCTCAGATGCACCTAAGGACGAGATCCTCAACTGGGAGTTGTTGATCTGGGCGGGGATCCTTGCGTTTGTCATAACCGGGATGGTCGGTGTGATTATCGACAGGCTGATCTACAAACGGCTCCGTAGCAGATTGGCGACTCCACAGGTGATGATGATCGCCTCGCTTGGCGTCGCCATGGTGATCCGAGCGCTCCTGTTCCTTAGGTACAGTGCTGGCACCCACCGCTTTGTACCGGACCGTGATTGGAGGCTTGCAACATCAAGGTTTGAGATACCGACGGAGCGGTTGCAACTCCATCTCGGTGATCGCATCAATGCGCCGTTGATGGAATTTGCTGACAAGGTCACTCCATACAGTTTCACTTACACGAAAATCGCCCTGATTGTCGGCGTATTCGGCTCCGTGATCGTCCTGCTCCTTCTCCTGCATCGCACCCGTCTAGGTAGACAGATGCGGGCCGTGGCCGACAACCCTGATTTGGCAGCTTCCAGCGGGATTCACGTTGAGCGCGTCCATGGCACCAGCGCTTTCCTATCTGCAGGACTCACCGGACTTGGTGGGGCGTTGCTGGCAATGATCCTGCCGGTTAGCCCTGAGCTGGGCCTCTCACTGCTTCTCCCGGCGTTTGCGGTGGTGGTCTTGGGCACCATTGGGTCCGTGCCGGGCGTAATCATTGGGGCGATCATTGTGGGGCTGCTGCGGTCCGTCTCAGAGCCAATACTGATCGGGGCCGGAAACGCGCTTGATCGACCCACCTCTGCGGGATTCGCGGAGGTGATGCCATTCATCTTCCTTGTGGGATTGTTGATGCTGGCACCGCGTGGCATTGGCCATGCGATGCAAAACTGGAATATCGATCGGGTCAGGAAGAAGCGGCTGGCGAACATGGGAAATGACGTCCCTGTGAATCATGATATTTCCGCCTCGCTCCTGGGAATGCCCGACATGGATCCGGACGACCCACCACTCGGGGAACGAATTGCTGAATGGAAAGATCAGGTGTTTCAGACCGCAGAATCCGTGATCTCAATCGCCTGGGCCTTTCCTGCCTACATCGCGGGCCGGACACTGGCTCCGGTTGGGATGGCATGGACTGCGGGCTCGCTGTTGATTGCCGGCTTGCCGATACAAACAGCGAGGTGGGTACGGGTAGACCGGGAATCAAACCGTGGATCGTGGATCGCTTTCGCGATCTTTTTCCTGATCCTGGTCGGCGTTGTGTGGCTCCTGCCCAGCGTCAGCAGTCTGACCAAGACTCTTCAGGTCGCGCGCATCATCACTCTGGTTGGCATATTCGCCTTGATGACATTCTCGCTGAACCTGCACACCGGAATAACCGGGATGACCAATTTCGGCGTCATTTTCTTCGTCGGCATCGGCGCCGTCACGGTCGGATTACTGGCAGCACCGGTAGAAACGAACGGATATGGCTGGTCACCTTTGGCGGCGACGGTAGTCGCGGTAACGATATCTGCGGTGGCGGGCTGGCTGCTTGCCTATCCTACGGCGAGGCTGCGGATGGACTATTTTGCTATCGTCACGATCTCGCTCGGCGAGATACTGCGTATCTCACTTCAGGCCGAACCATTACTGCGCGCCGGCACAGTCACTTCGGCTATCGGTATTTCGCAATACTCAAGGCCACTGGAAGACTGGTGGGAATCAGGTGCCGCTGACGTAGTGGGGAGCGTCCTCGGGTTGGAGAATGGAGCGCCGTATGTGGTGCTTCTCGCCATCCTGGCTACCACTGCGCTCCTCGCGGTGTGGTTCCTTCTAAATACGCTACTTGCGTCGCCCTGGGGCCGGATTCTCCGGTCCATCAGAGAGGATGAGGAGGTCAGCCAGCATCACGGCCACAACATCCTGACCCATAAGGCGGCGAGCCTCGCTGTGGGGGCGGCGATGGCCGGACTTGCGGGCGCGCTATGGGCCTGGTTGAACGCGAGCATCTTCCCGGACTTTATGAACCCCGTCCGATCTACGTTCCTTGTGTGGGCCGCATTCATCGTCGGCGGACGCGGCAATAACCGCGGAATGATCGTTGGAGCGTTTTTGATCGTCATCGTTGAGTTCGTTTTCAATGTAATGATCGTCGCCAGGGGCAATCCTGATCTAATATTCCACGGTATGACCACATACATGGACAGCGTCTTCTCATGGCTGGTGGTCGATTTCGGTGGGTTGATCTGGTCAGCTCGATCGATCTCAGAGGTGTTCCCGAAAGGCGATATCACGCTTGCGTTATCCCACCTGAAACTGGCTCTAATCGGTGCCGTGATCGTGACAGTACTGTTGCTGTCGCCAAAGGGGCTGCTGCCCGAGGTCCCAAGCAGGCCAAAACGCCCGTCCCCTGCTCCGGAAACCGATCGTACACCGGATGAGTACGATAGCGATGAAGTGCGATGACCATACCTGCGCTGCGTGTATCGGATCTGACGAAAGATTTCGGCGGACTAAGGGCCGTAGATGGCGTCTCTTTCCACGTCGATGAAGGCGAGTTCGTTGGCCTGATCGGACCCAATGGGTGCGGCAAGACGACCACGTTCAACTGCGTCTCAGGAATGCTGGAAGCGACGTCCGGCTCGGTCGAAGTTCTCGGCCAGGACGCTACCGGTATGCAGCCGGAGCAGATCCAGAGCCTCGGGTTGACAAGGACTTTCCAACACACCCGGCTCTGGCGAGAAATGACAGTGATCGAGAACCTTTTAGTGCCGCCTCGCCATCAGTTCGCGCCCAACTATTTGTTGTCATTGCTGCGCCCCGGCTCGCGCAGCGCCGAGAAAAAACGTTTGGATGATGCCTATTCGGTATTAGACACGCTTGAGATTGCCCACATGGCGCACAACCTTGCGAACGAGCTGTCGGGTGGTCAGAGCAAACTGGTCGATATCGGCCGGACCTTGATGGGCTCTCCGCGCATCATGCTGCTGGATGAGCCGGTAGCTGGTGTCGCAGGTCCACTTGCCGAGAGAATCTTTCAATATCTCCGCACCCTGACAACTGAGAGTAATGTCGGAATGCTGGTCATCGAACACAACATGGATTTCATCCTGAGAACCGGGGTCGATAGAATAGTTGTCGTAGATTCAGGACAAGTCCTGATGGAGGGCACCCCGGACGAAGTCAGGCAAAACCAGGACGTTATCGAAGCCTACCTGGGCAGCTCATGACAAACATGAACGCAGACACAACCGGTGGCACTGTCCTCGATGTAACTGGACTTGAGGCCGGTTACGGGTCCGTTCAGATTGTGCACGGCATCGATCTCTACGTTGAACAGGGTGAGTTCGTCACGATCATCGGGCCCAATGGCTGCGGAAAATCGACGTTTCTGAAGGCGTTATTTGGCCTTGCGACCCAGTACGACGGCAAGGTCCTGCATGACGATACGGACATCTCAGGGTGGCGCACCGACAGGCTTGTGGCACGTGGAATCGCATACGTGCCGCAGGTCGACAACATATTCCCGTCGCTCACGGTCCGCGAGAACATGCAGATGGGCGGTATTCGGCTATCGTCGGGGAAGTTGACGCTAGGCATCGACCGCGTCTGCTGGACCTTCCCGGACTTGGCGCCGCGGATCAGTGATCTCGCCGCCACCCTCTCCGGCGGCGAGCGACAGATGCTGGCGATATCACGAGCGTTGATCTCGAACCCATCATTCCTGCTGCTGGATGAGCCGACTGCTGCGCTCTCACCTAAATATCAACAGCAGATCATGGGATGTATAGATTCGCTCCGGGAAGAAGGAATGACGGTTCTCCTCGTTGAGCAGAACGCCCGCCTATCACTCGCTCGGTCCGACCGCGGGTACATCTTTTCCGGCGGCAAAGTGGTCCACACTGGTAGCGCCGCCGATATCCTAGAGGATCCGAAAATCGGCGAATACTTTCTCGGTGTGCACCAGTAAGGTCGGTCATCCGGGTGCACGAACCAGGTTGTTAAACAGCCCGGCAGATCTTGCTAGTGCGACCTCGCCCCCGGTTGTTTTGCAAACCGCCGCGCAATCGGGTTAAGAGGCAGATATGTTCCCTTCTTGAATACAAACGTTATGATGCTGGCCGGACTCGATCAGGGGTGCCCCGGTTTGAGGCGACTTCATCAATTGGAACGGAATTAAGAGCAAAAATGGCAGACCTACGTTTCGGTGCGTTCCTCGCGCCACATCACCCGATCGCTGAGCACCCTGTACTACAGATGCAGAGCGACCTGGAGTTCGTCGAGCATCTCGAAAAGCTGGGCTATGACGAGTTCTGGTGCGGAGAGCACCACTCCACCGGTTGGGAGGTCATCGCGTCGCCAGAGATGTTCCTGGCCGCCGCTGCCGAGCGCACAAATCGCATCATGCTCGGCACCGGCGTTGTTTCACTGCCCTACCACCACCCGTTCATGGTCGCCCAGCGCATGGTGCAGCTTGACTACATGTCAAGAGGCAGGGCGATCTTTGGATCCGGTCCAGGCGCCCTACCATCCGACGCACACACGATGGGCATCGACCCAATGCTCCTGCGGGACCGGCAGGACGAGGCGATGGGTGTGATCCGCCGTCTATTTGAGGACGAGGAGCGGTTCAGCTACAAGTCTGAATGGTTCACTCTCAACGACGCCAAGTTACAGTTGAAACCGCTTCAGAAAAACATGGAGTTCGCCGTCGCTTCAATCGTCAGCCCGTCCGGTATGACGCTCGCGGGCAAGCACGAAGCCGGAATTCTGTCGATCGGCTCGATGACCAAAGAGGGCATCCGGGCGCTACCTATGCAATGGAGCTTCGCAGAAGAATCGGCGCTCAAGCACGGCAAGACGGTTGATCGGAAGAACTGGCGAATCGTGCTCAGTTGGCACATAGCGGAGACGCGGGAACTCGCCCGGGAACAGGCACGCGATGGGTTGTTGAAGCACAACAACGAGTACACCGTGGGCACGCTCGCGGGCGGCGAGGGCGTGACCTTCAAAACCGGTGATGAAGCGGTGGACGCCGTCGGCTTCTCGGACGAGAGCACGGCGGTCATCGGAACGCCGGACGACCTGGTGGCGAGAATTCGCCAGATGCTGGAGCTGACCGGCGGGTTCGGTACGGTTGTAGGCTTCGTACACGACTGGGCGAACCGCGAAAACATGCACCGGAGTTGGGACCTCGTGGCCCGCTACGTGATTCCTGAAGTCAACAACATGCTTGACAGCTATCGCGAGTCGAACAAGTTTGTTATCGAGAACCGGGGCACGTGGCTGCGGGCCGGTGAAGCTGTCGCAAGTAAGATTAGAGACAACGAGCGTGCTCTCGCCGCCGCCCAGGTAGACGAAGACAGAGGCCGGATGATTCTTCGGAGTGGGGCTCGTCTCACCCCGGGTGTTGCCGACCTTGCGACGGAAGACGAGCCAGAGAACAAAAAGTAGTTCCGATTAGAAACGCCAGCCGTTGCGGCTCGCGAACGAATTAGACGCGATAAGAGCCTGCCTGCCTGAGATCATCATCAGGTGACACTAGGACATATTCGCCGCCGCCTGTCTAAAGGGATCCGGTCGTGTCCAGGCCAAGGTAATAGCGGCCGGCCGTTTCAAAATTTGTCGGCCGGCCCTGGAACTGTTGCACGATTACGTGGATGTCCTGGTATCGCCGTTGCACCGGGTTGCGTTTGAAAATCGCACTGGCGCCGCAAATCTCATAGGCAGCGTCTACCACCTGAACCGCCTGCCTGATCGCATACGTAGAGGCCATACGGATCTCCGCCCTGATCGCCAGCTCTACCTCGCCACTGTTGACTGCCGCATCCCACATCTTGGACGCCGTTGAGCGCAGATAAGAGTCCGCCGCCCTGAGGGTCACCTCGTTTTCACCGATCTGACGATGCACGGTTGGCCTATCGATCATCGGACTCGACACACCATGTTGTGACTTTTTTGTGGCGACCCCGATCGCATCGTCAAGGCACGCCCTCGCCAGCTCTACAGCGAGTGCGGCAAACCCTATCGAGTACATCGGAACCTTTGGGGTCACGTAGAGTGGGCCGTCTTCATATGTGGCCATCGAGTCCACGTATGTGTGATTCTCAGGCACAAAATGATCGTCTAGGTCAAAACTCAAGCTTGCTGTGCCGCGTAGTCCGCTCACGTCCCATGTATCAACCATCGGCACATCGACCTTCGGCACAAGGGATGTGCGTATCTCTCCGGGACGTCCCTCTACCGGGCCTCGCGCAACAAGCCATGTGCCGTGGCTGCTGCCGCTGCTGAAGTCCCAGTGTCCGGTCACCCGGTAACCATTTTCCGTCGGCACGGCGATCGTGTCTCTCGACGGCGGGCCATTCGTAATGGCGGCGCGTTGATCGCCCCAGATCTCACGGGCCGTCTCGACTGGCATTCTTACTGAATCCGTGGCGGTGATGTTGTTCTGATTGACGCACCATGCGGTGCTGGCATCAACACGAGCAAATATCCGGACTATCTCCAGTAGTTCCGGATGCGGTACCTCCCCTCCACCAAGCGATTTCGGCACCAGTAGCCTGAAAAGGCCAGCGTCTGCCATCTCGGCCGCAAGATCAGCTGGAATCCGCCGCCCCTCGTCAATTTCTTCTACGCGCCCGGCGACTTTTTCTGCAAGACCGCTGGCGATATCGATGTACTCGGTTGAATCAGGAATGTTCATGCCCGCAGATTAACAATTCATGGGACCTGAGTGTGAGGCAAATTTGACGACCGATCAGACAATCAAGCGACCCTCACCCTACTGAGAGGCCCATGGAGCGGCCTCAACGATCTGGAGTCGAATAGTTCAACAACCGCTGATCCCGCGTCCCCGATATGTCTGGGACCCAACTACACGAGTCTTCATGAAACCCGTGGCGGTTCAGTCACCAGTTGGTGTGGGATCCGTCCTCCCGGTGCAGGTGCGGCGGCTCCCAGAATTTGAGTGGCTCGTCCAGCTTGCTTTCGTCTACCTCAATGCCGAGTCCTGGTTTGTCCGGGACTGTGTAGCCGTTGCCCTCAAAAACGATCTGCTCCGGGAAGATATCAAAATCTGGACTGGTGGCACGATCCATGTTGACCTCCAGCCATGAGAAGTTCGGTACGGCTGCACCGAGATGCACGGAAGCCGCTGTGCAAATCGGACCGAGCGGATTGTGCGGCATCAGGTCGATGTAGTGTGCCTCTGCCCAACCGGCCACCTTCATCGACTCCGTGAACCCGCCAACGTTGCATATGTCGACCCGGGCAAAGTTGGTAATCCCTCGCTCGATGTATGGCAGGAACTGCCACTTGGAGGCGAACTCTTCGCCGATCGCAAAAGGGATATCGGTCAGGGTCCGAAGCTGTTCATATGCCTCAGGCGTCTCATCACGAATCGGCTCTTCGATGAAGTCCAAGGTATGGGTCGGCATCATCTGGCAGAACGATGCAGTTTCGGCGACATTTAACCTGTGGTGATAGTCGATTCCGATGACGGGACGATTGCCGAGCTGTTCACGCGTCTTGATCAACCATTCGGCCGAGTTCGCCATCGATTCCCGTGGCTCGAACAGACCGCTGCCCTCGATTTCCATCTTGTCGTACGACATTCGGAAAGCGTTGATTCCCTGTGCCATGAACTCTTTTGCTTGTTCAATCATCTCCTGGCCATACGGAACCGACGTCGTTGCAAACACCGGAATCTGCTCCCGGTTCTTGCCGCCGAGAAGCTCATATACGGGCACGCCAAGCTTCTTGCCGACGATGTCGTGCAGGGCGATATCGATCGCCGAGATGGCGGCGGTCATCGTGCGGCCACCCTCGAAATACTGACTTCGATACATCTCCTGCCAGAGCGCCCCTCTACGCATCGGGTTACGGCCAACCAGCCACTCCCGATAGTGCTCCACGATCCCTCTGACACCGAGCTCCCGACCCGAAAATCCGGACTCTCCCCACCCGTATATACCTTCGTCAGTCTCAACTTTGACGAGCATCTGGTTCCGGCGCCCGATCCACACGGCGTACGGTTTTATGTCGGTAATCTTCATATGCGGGGATGCCTCTGGATATTCGGCGAAAATAATTGTGGTCAATCCGCGTTTCCTATTTCAACGTAAGGTCCGCCACCACCTTCTCATTTAGTTCAATTCCCAATCCCGGCCTGTCACTCAGGATCATGTGGCCGTTCTTCGGGATGACGCCGTCACCATAGAGGGCCGCGACATCGTCCAGAGGGCCAGAGAATTCGGTGGAGAACTCGTGCGGGCGGGTACCGTTCTGGACCGTTGAGAACACATGTAACGAAGCCATGCTGTTGATGCCCGCCTGCGGGCTATGCGGCATCACCGGCTTGTCCAGCGTGGTCGCCATGTCAAAGATTCGTTTCACCTCGGACGGGCCACCTGCACTGAGGATGTCCGGTTGGAGTATGTCAGGGTCGCCGAGCAGGATCAGACTCTGGAACCACCAGCGAAAGGCGTCCTGTTCGCCAGCCGAAATGGCGACGTCCAGAGTGTCTGCGATCTGTTTCAGACCTGTCAGGTTCCAGTTGGGAATCGGCTCCTCGAAATGGTCGATCCCCAGTTCTTCGAATCGCCGGCCCTGTTGGATTGCGGTGGAGACCGAATAGCCGTTGTTGGCGTCAAAGCCCAGGTAGTTGCCGTCCGACAGGAACTCTCGGACCAGCTTGAACATCTGGTAATCCTTCTCCGGATCGGCGTCCTGTCTCCAACCCTTCCAATCCATCCGAATCTTGAAAGCCCGGAAGTTCATGTCCCAGCCTTTTTGCACGAGAGCCAGCATTTCGTCCGGCTGCATCTGCCAACCTGATCCAGTCGACCAGTACAACTCGATGTCGGTTCGAGCTGCTCCACCCATGAGTGTGTATACCGGCAACCCGGCTTCTTTGCCCATCAGGTCCCATAAAGCCACATCGATCACGCCGACGACGTTCGCCGGGAGTTTGAAGAGCCGATCGTCCTTGCCGAGCGCCAGAGTCTCCCAGTGACGGTCGATCTGAAGTGGGTCTTCGCCGATCAGTACCGGCTTGATAACGCTCTCCAGGTACGCCTCAAAGATGGCGCCGTTCTTTCCTGGAACACCGGGATTCGTGCCCGGCGATTCTGCCCATCCTTCAACCCCGGCATCCGTCTGTACCCGGAGCAATCCTTTGCCAGTCTTCAACTGCGTGACGGTTATGTCGGTGATTTTCAATGGAAGTTCCTTTGGTATCTGAAACGGATTGGAAAACTCTGGCGCTTGGAGACTTTACTTCAAAAAGTGCCTGCGCATTGGCGGTTTACCTCGATGACCGCTCGGTCCTTGCTGTTATCTCTGTCCCTGTTGCCGTTGCAGTGCGCGCATGAGTAGTACGGGCGAGGGCGGATACCAGTCCGCCCCTACTATGTGTCTCATTAATCACCATGGCTGCCCGGTCAACAGCCCGTGGCCCAGATCTCATCCGTTGCGGGTGAAAGATAGGCGTATGATCCGCCGCATTGCCCCTCAGCCAGACGCGAAGCACCCATTCAGCGTCGCCAGTTGAACAAGATCAGGAGAATACGTTGAAGGTAACCGGATTCGATACCAAGGTCGTCAGGAACGTCGAGCCGTTCATCGGTGGCCGTTGGTGGCTGTTCATCGAGCTGTATACCGACGAAGGGATCACCGGCCTGGGTGAGCGCATCACCGGTGGAGCTTACTCAAACAGTATCGACGATATGCAGACGCAGGTTCACCTGATCAAGGAGCTGGTCGAGCAGTACGTCATTGGCGAGGACCCATTCAACGGTGAGCGGATCTGGGATCGGATGTACGCCTCCCGCCACGACTTCCGACACCCGAGCCTGTACGCGACCCCGGTCATCAGCGGGATCGACATGGCGCTGTGGGACATCCGCGGCAAGGCGACGAATCAGCCGGTCTACAACCTCCTCGGCGGCAAGTACCACGAGCAACTACGCGCATACGCATACATGCCGGGAATGCGAGAGATACAGGCAGACCCATCGTTAGCCGGACCGGCCGCGATAAAGCTGCTCGAAGAAGGCAACTCGGCCTGCAAATTGGACCCCTTCATGCCCATGTACCCGATCCCCCGGGACATCACGCTCAAGGAGATCAAGAACGCCGAGAAGATTTTCCAGGCTATCCGGGCTGCCGTCGGAGATGATCTTGAGGTAGGAATAGGCACGCACGGGCAGCTATCTACGTTCAGCGCTATCCGTGTGGCGGACATTCTTGAGCCATACCACCCGTACTGGTTCGAAGAGCCTGTCCCGCCGGAAAACATCGACGAGATGGCAAGGGTCGCCGCTCACACAAGCATCCCGATTGCGACCGGCGAGCGTCTGGTGACGAAGTACGAGTTTTCCAACCTGCTCGAAAAGGGCGCCGCATCGATCATCCAACTGGATGTCGGGCAATGCGGCGGGATCACCGAGTCCAAGAAGATCGCCGCCATCGCGGAGGCACATTACGCAATGATCGCTCCCCACATGTATTGCGGGCCGATCGCATCATCTGCGGCGATTCAGATAGACACTTGTTCACCGAACTTCTTGATCCAGGAGGCGAACCAGGGGCCGCTGCACAAGACGATCTTCAAGGAGCCGCTTGTGTTGGATAACGGGTTCATCACCCCGCCGACCGGACCCGGATTAGGGATCGAGTTCGACGAGGATGTCTTGAAGTCACACCTGGTCGAATAAGGCCCTGCATCCCGGCTTATTTTTAGTAAGTAGGCCTGTCAGATTCGTTTTTAACTACGCGGCATGGGTGTCGTGAATCGTCTGAAAAACAAACGTGTCACGGACACTAACAGCACCTTCCAAGAATCGTGGAGAGAAGCAGATTGGCAGACAAACTGCGCGTCGGGGTTATCGGTTGTGGTGAGATGACCGTCAACCACGGTATCGGCTACATGAACTCGAGCAAGTACGAGATCGTTGCGATATCGGACCTGAGCGATCAGGCGATGAAGGATTACGACGAACATTTCGCTGAATGGGATGACTACAAGGCGGAGCACTTCAGCAACGCCCTGGATATGCTTGAGAAGTCGAACCTCGACGTCGTCTCCGTCGGCGTGTGGGACACCGGGCACAGCGCAATGACCCGGGCGGCAGCGTCTTCTGGAATCAAGGCGGTCTTGTGCGAAAAGCCGATGGCAGACACTCTCGGTGCAGCGAACGACATGATGCTGGTTTGCAGACGTAACGGCGTGAAACTTGCGGTCGGACACCAGCGCAGGTGGCTGCCTGCTTATACGTTGGCAAAGGACCTGATAGCAGACGGCGAGATCGGTGAGGTCAGCTTCATCAAGGTATACGCCCGGGACGGACTCCCAAACTACTCCTCGCACCAGGCAGACCTGTTCCGGTATCTACTTAGCAATGCGGAGTGCACCTGGGCGATGGGCAACGTGGAGCGTGAAACGGACCGCTGGGCACGTGCAATACCCATCGAGGACAAAGCCTTGGCGGTGTTTGGCTTCGATACAGGCACCGAGGCTATGATTCTTTCCGGGTTAACGCCAAAACACGGCTGGGGCGCAGAGATCTTTGGCACCGAAGGCATGATCAAACTCACCCTTCAAGATCTAAGGGTCATGAACGGCAGTACCAACGGTTGGGTCCACCGGGTGCCGCGCGGAAATCACGCTACACCCGGTGATGCCAATTTTGAGGTGATCGAGGGCAGTATCGAGCAAGCCCACGCGTTTGCGGACTGGGTGAACGGTGATGCTACCGAAAAGTATCGATCTGACGGGGAGAGCGGGTACAAGGCGCTCGAGATGGTGCACGCCATTTACGAATCGGCCCGAACTCACACACAGGTCCAGTTGCCGGTCAAAACGATGGTGCATCCACTTGGCGTGATGATCGCAGACGGTCATCTACCAGTGCGCTACCCGGGACGATTTGATATCCGGAACCGCACGCTTCGGGGCGATAACGTGACCCTTGATACCGAGAACTCTTAAAAATCAGGAATTTCTAGATTGACTAACAGGAAAAAGGTTCTTGTCACTGGACTGAGCGGAGTCGTCGGAAAAGCTATGCGCCCGGCGCTTGAAGAGCGTTACGAAATCAGCTCCATGTCACGGAACGGCGTGGATGACATTGCTAAAGATCGCAACTTCATAGGGAACGTCTCCGATATGGAATCCCTCCGTCCTGCCTTTGAGGGGGTCGACATCGTGGTCAACCTCGCCGCTTCCGGTGGTCAGGGCGACCCAGATGGGATGAACGGCAGCTGGGAGACGATGCTCAAGTACAACATCGTCGGTTGCTACAACGTTCTTGAGGTCGCTAAACAGGCCGGCGTGTCCCGGGTGATTCTGGCAAGCTCAGGTGCAACGGCCAATGGTTACGAATGGGAAGAGCCTTACAAATCGTTAGTATCCAAAGAAGATGTCCCATTGCCCGAATCATGGGAGATGGTCAGCGAGGCATCGGAACCGAAGCCAATACATCTGTACGGAGTGACCAAGCTTTTCGGCGAGGACCTCGGGCGGTTTTACGCGGCGACCACCGATCTGTCGGTGATCAATAT
>JAPKBN010000097.1 GCA_026421215.1 Dehalococcoidia bacterium | reverse complement strand
CGCCCTTATCGACCAGATGTATTCGGGTGCAGTTCCGCAAGATAGGCAACCGGTGGGACACGACAAGCGTCGTATAACTCTCAGCGATTTCGGTGAGTGACTCTGCCAGATCAATCTCCGTCGCACGATCTAAAGAGGCTGTGGGCTCATCCAGGATGAGAACCTCCGCCTCCTTGTACAACGCTCGAGCGATCGAGATCCTCTGACTCTGACCACCCGACATGCGAACGCCACGGTCCCCCATGTAGGTCGATAGCCCGTCAGGAAGCGCTAACACCTGGTCGGAGACTTTGGCGCGTTCAAGCGCCCACCAAACTCGTTCATCATCAATCGACTCCGGAGAGTTACCAAAAGCGACGTTGGCCCGAATAGTGGAATCCGCCATGAACGCCGTCTGGGCCACTAGGCCTACCTGCGCCCTCCACGCGACTAGGGAGTCGCGGATATCCCGGCCATCAACAAGCACTTCTCCTGAGTCGGGACTGATCAGCCCAGCTACTACATTCAAAATAGTGGTCTTACCTTCACCTGATGCCCCGATCAGGCCAATGGATTCGCCTCTTTTCACCTGGAAACTGATCCCAGTTACCGCTGGCTGGATCGCTCCCGGGTATGTGACAGATACATCCCGGATGCCGATCAGGTCTCTGACCTTGAAGGGTTCTCTGGATACACCGAGATTTTCAGTAGGCCCGTGTAATACCGGATTAACTAGATCTAATGCCGGGATGCCGTAGGACACGTTGCCGATTGCTGCTAGTAACCGATTCGCTGAAGGCAGAACCCGAAATCCCGCGTAGCCGAACAGGGCCATTGTGGTGAGCCCTGCTTGCTCGGAGCCTCTTAGGGTGTAGGTCACGACGAGTACTGCAACGGCAGCCGCAAGAAGCCCCTCCGTCAACAGACGTGGTGCTTGTGACATCGTTTGATAACGCCAGTATGCCTGGGCCAGCAAACCGCGATCGTTTCTATAACGACTGACGAAGAAGCCCTCTGCATTGGCAAGCTTGATTTCCCGAAATCCGCCGAAGAACTCTTGGATCTGCTGCAAACATTCAGATGCGTATTCCTCAGCGCTGGCACCCCATCCTGTGATGTACCGCCCAAATACCCGATAGCCGCTATAAATCAACACCGCGCCACCCGCTACAACGCCCAGAGCAGTAGCCGGTGAGATGATAGCCAGCACGGTCAAGAGACCAATCATGACCGCGGTCTCCGTACCGATAGCCAGAATCCCTAGCAGCGACTGTCGGATGAGCATCTCGGAGGCGTACCAAGTGTTTCGAAGAAAATCACCGGACCGCTGAGTCTGGTGCACGAGGAGTGGGCTCTTGCCGTAATGCTCGAGGACCCTGGCACTAAGTGAGCCTGCGAATTGTTGGACACGTCGTAGCTGTAAATGACTCTCGGCTAGCGAGAACGTCATACGGAGCATTGCGTAAACAAGCGTCAAGATGCCCAGGACGAGCGTGACGTCATCAGGTGCATAGTCCGGGAGCAGCCTGTCCACGGCGGTTGGATGTTCACCTGATGTGAACTGGGTAAGCAGGGATAACACCAAGACTGCACCTGCGGCCTCCAACAATGCAGAGGCCAGGCTCATCAGAAAGAGAAGCCTGAGCTTTCGGCGTTCCTCCGGGAGGAGAACCCTATAGATCGATCGAGAAACGGTTACGAGTCGCATTGGCAGGCGACTCTACTGGCATTCAGATATGAGCCCGATTCATCTGAAGGTGGACAGATCAGCCGGGTGTCGTACCCCGATACCGGAACCTGTTTGCCATCCGATCGGACTGCTTTCTCGAAGCAAATCGAAATGCAGCACTCGACAGTTTACGAAGCAGGAAGAGGCCTAATTGTCGGGGGTGCCGGACTAGAACCGAGCCCCACCGCTCCGGAGCTGGCCAAGCTGTATCGCCGGCCTTGAACTCCTCGCTGGTCAATCCGACTCTGTCGAAAAGCCTCTGCTGGCCTCGAGTAGTGATGAGGTGCACATGGTATGGCGGCATGTCTACAGGGCGGCCTAACTTGACCGCTGCTGCGACGGCGAGAGCGCCATTGAATACTGAAAGGTTGGCCTCAAGCGGACCTTCAATCAGGAGGGTGCCGCCCGGACGTAGAAGCGAGCACGCCTCATCCAACACGGCCAACGGATTGGGCACGTGTTCGAGTACGTCACCGATATGGAGCACGTCAGCTGTTGAAAGGTGGTCACCTACTTCGGCGTAGGTGTATGCAGTGCAACCCGCAGGCAGGGATGCCTCCTCTACTCCATCAGCATCAAGGTCGAACCCGACCGCTTCAACGCCCGTCGTGGCAACCCTTCTAAGCAGTTCCCCACTGCCGCACCCGTAGTCAACGAATCGGTCTGGGTTCAGGGACTGGACGATGCCAATGATCCAGTCGACGGCGCGGGGGTCACTCTCAAGGCTCAGTCCTTCGTTGTCTCCGGAGTTGTACTCGACTCCATAGAGCTGCGCTAGTTCGGGACCGGAAGGCATTGGATCCAGCGACAGCGAGCCACACTCGCGGCACCGCACGTAGCGGCGAACCTGACCTGCAAATCGAATCGGGCGTCGGATCGACCGTCCAGGACGTGCCAATTCCCCACAGATAGAACAACGAGTCCCATCGTCGCTGACAGGGAGCCCGATCAAACCGGTAGACCCGGTTCACCGGAGCTCGACTGCCATCGCGTCCAGAGGCGTTCCCCGCCTACGACTGCGAGCAGTGCCACCACCCA
>JAPKBN010000096.1 GCA_026421215.1 Dehalococcoidia bacterium | reverse complement strand
GTACTAACTCGTCACCCGTCACCCACTGGCCAAACACCGGGTACTGCTGGCAGACAAACTCGATGTATGACGGTTGACCTTTGTCGTTCGCTGCAAGCGCCCGTTCCAGCGCACTGACAATGTCAACCGGTTCGGTAACGCGCTCCGTGTGCAGGCCAAACTCGGCGATCGCCTTTGGCATGTCTACCTCATCGGGGCCGAGCACCACGTGCGTGTACGGGTTGTGGCCATCGCCCCAGAATCCCGGTCCGTATCCGGCGAAACCGCCGTTGCTGATGTGCACCACGGTTATTCCGATCTCGTGACGAACCGGCGCCTCAAGGTTGCCAAGCATGTAGGCGAGACCAGCCTCACCAGTCACAGCGACCGCGTGCCGTTCCGGGAACGCCAGTCTCGCCGCCACTGCGGCCGCCAGGCTGAATCCCAGCGTCGAGACGTTGCCCCAGCCCAGAAAGCCGCGCGGGATGAGCGTGTCGTACACCGTGCTCAATTGGTCGCGAGTGGTCCCGGACTCGTGCGTAACAAATGAATTCTGGGGGTCCAACACTTCCATCATCCCGGCGTAAACGCGATACGGATTTATCGGCGTGTCATTGGATGTCATCAGTTCCTGGTACTTCGCCAGACCGGCCTCTCGGGACGCCGCTATCTCCCCGTGGATATTTGGTGCAGAGCGGCCACCGCCGGAGGTCTGCGCGGATAGCTCATCGATCAGGGCCTGCAGTGTGAAACGGGCGTCACCGATCAGGGCGTGATTCGTCTCGTAGACCTTGTTGATATCCAGTTCACTGATATTGCACTGGATGATGGTCTTTTCCACGGCGTTAGGAATCGCGTGGCTGAACCGCCCGGGCGAAAGGCTTGAGCCGACCGATAGGATCAGGTCGCTCTTAAAAAGATACTCGGCCGGATGGTCACCACGAACTCCGACGAACAAAGGGTGATCTTCAGGCATCACACCTTTCGCTTTCAGGGTAGTAATAACCGGGGTATTGGCGAGTTCTGCAAACGCCTTAAGTTCTGCGGAGGCTCCGGCGTAAATAGCTCCCTCGCCGGCGTAGACGAGGGGTCGTTCTGCTTTGAGAAGAAGATCAATGGCGGTGGTCACGTCGGCCGGGTCTGGAACGCTTTTATAGGCCTTGACCGGAGTGTAAGGATCGACCGTCTCGTCATACTGTCCGGTCGGGTCCGGGATGGCGAGAATCACCGGACCGGGCCGACCGTTCCGCAGCATGCTGAAAGCGCGCCGCATGAACTCAGGGATGCGTTCGGGACTATCGACGTAGCCGTACCATTTCGAGACAGACTTTAGGCTACTAATGATGTCGAAATGGCTGTTTTCAGAGCTACCGATTGGAGCTCCATCTGTGATGCAGAGCACCGGCGAGTTGTCCTCGTACGCCTGCGCGAGTCCAGGGTAGGCGTACTGTAGGCCAGCTGCATTGACGCCGCCGTAGACGGTACAGACGCCGATTCGCTCGCCGGCCGTGATGCGGGAATAGGCGTCCGCTACGGCTACAGCGTAACGGTCATCACGCATCATCACCATCGGGATCCCTTCGCGACCGAGTGCGTTGTTCACGCGGCAGGACGGGAAGACGGAGACCTGTTCCACGCCCTCCTGCTTCAGAATGCGGGCGATTCCGGTCGCTACATCGATGGTCAAGGCGTCACCTGGCTTTTCATGAT
Organism: Dehalococcoidia bacterium; assembly: GCA_026421215.1. GTDB lineage: Bacteria > Chloroflexota > Dehalococcoidia > Lucifugimonadales > Lucifugimonadaceae. The sequence goes on along the minus strand of JAPKBN010000096.1, from coordinate 1,151 downwards.
TCTCGGAGCCTCACGTGCCCAAAGTATGTCCCGGGACCGTCGGCGCAAGCTAACATCGGTGCGTACTTATCGCCACACGCACCAGCCGTACTGACCGATCTGCACGAATAACCCTAGGAGAATCTCGACTGGTTGCGTTGCCGGTCTCGACGTACTCGGAGACGAACTTCTCGCGACCGAAAGTGAGTGACTCACGTTACTTCCGGTAAGTGTGCGCGATCAGCGCAAATTATCGACGCGTCCGACGAAATCAGAATACATGAGTGAGATATAGGAGTGAAATCGTTACACAAAGGGAGGTGAGCAATGTATATTGCGCTCGGCGGCCTCCGATTTGGCTATCACGAACGTGACGACTCGGACCGGTCGTGATATGGACACGGAGGTTTAATTTGACGGTAGATGCACAGCCCACGGGTAACACCAAGTTCTGCCCTGAATGTGGTGGGAACATGAGCGTGAATGCCGGGGCCTGTCCGGCCTGTGGTGCGCCACAACCGGGAACGACACCATCAGCCCAGGTGAGTCCAAAAGGCTTCGTTCCGGCGCTCGTCCTTTGCATTCTCCTCGGGGGACTCGGCGTACACCGTTTCTACCTTGGTAAGCCGATCTCCGGCATCTTTATGATCCTGACCTTCGGTGGTTTCGGAATTTGGGCACTCATAGATTTGATCAGGATCGCCGTCGGCAGCTTTAACGACGGAGACGGCCTGCCAGTCAAATCGAGTTAATGATTTTTTGAATCGCTAGCTACGGGCATGACCGACAAACGCGAATACTCCGACAAGTCTTATGTCACCGCGGCAGTGTTGGCTGGCATCTTCGGCGTGATCGGCATCCACCATTTTTACGTGGGGCGCTGGGGCCACGGTCTGTTCGATCTGTCGATGACGGTTCTTGGAGTCATCGCCATTACCAGTGCAAATGGCTTTTCTGCTCTGATGGCGTCAGGAATACTCCTGCTTCTGCTGGACCTTATCCACACGGTGTACTTCATGTACAAGCTGATCGTTGGCGAGTACCGGGATGGAAGCGGATTTCTTATCCCGTACCCGAGGCACCGTTAGCCCAGAGTCTCTTGAGGGAGATCAATGCTGGCAGGACGGCAGTAGGTTGCGTTGCAGGTCTCGACATACTCGGATACGAACTTC